>JAEEVC010000038.1 GCA_016287075.1 Bacteroidales bacterium
CCGTGCGGAGCCCCCTGGGCGGGAGCCTGGGCGGCATCCTGGCCGGCGGCGACGATGCGCCAGATGCGGAGGTCGTTGTACCAGCGGCCGTTGTATTCGCGGCCCTTGATGGCGAAGGAGACCTTCACGGCATCGCCGACCTGGAAACGGGAGAGGTCCTTGACCCGCTCGTCACCCCAGGCGGTAAAAGCGGCACTGGACGGGAAATTGCCGTCCATGTATTCGACGACGAATTCCTGCTTGGACCAGCCGCCCCGGGCGGACGTGCCGGACTGGACGGGCTGTTTCTGGGCGATCTTGCCCTCCAATTCAAGTGCTGCCATGCCGGAAAGGGATTTACTTCTTCTTGGCAGGCTCTTCCGCCTTCTCGACGAACTTGCCGACCTTGTTGAGGGTCACGTCGAAGAGGAGGACGCTGTTGGGCTCGATGCCGCGGGAACCGTACTCGCCGTAGCCGAGGTCGGACGGGATCGCCAGTTCGGCGTGACCGCCTTCACCGATGAGCTGGAGGCCTTCCTGCCAACCCTTGACAACGCGGTTGAGGGTGAAACGGACGTCGTCGTTCTGGTCGAAGACATCACCGTTGATGAGGGTGCCCTTGTAGTTGACCCAGACGGTATCCTGCTCGGTCGGGTGGACGTCATTGCCGGCCTCGATGATCTTGTACTGCAGACCGCTCTCGGTGACCTGCCAGCCTTCCTTGGCCTTGTTGGCGTCGAGATATGCAGCGCCCTTCTCCTTGTTGAGGGCGGCGGTGTAGTCGCGGCGCTTGGAAATGAAGCTGTCGAAGAGTTCGTTCATCTCTTCGGGGTTGATCTTGAACTGCTTGACGAAGTTGGAGTCGGCAGGGGTGCCGGCAGCCTTCATCCAGTCCTTGATACCGTCGACGAGCTTGCTGTAGTTGACCTCGCCGAAGTTGTTGCCCTTGATCCAGGAACCGAAGTTGACACCGATCAGGTAGCTGACGGAATCCACGGCGCTCTTGTTCGGAAGGAGGTCACGGACTTCCTTGCTGCCTTCGACGGCATTGCCGCCGCACGCTGCCATCAGCACGGCGGCCGAGGCAATAGCGATAAACTTGCTGAATTTCATAATGTGTATAAATTAAAAATTTACTGTCTGTCCACTATTTCCAAATAGCTTGCAAATATCGCAATTTTCTTTCAAATTTCCATGATTTTTATGCCCGAATTGTTTTTTTGCCGATATGGGGCCGGAAAATTTGGAGAATCGGCAAAGTTTACCTAAATTAGAGCAGTCAACCCGCGGCGCATGAACATCGATTCCCAACAGATCCACGCCTGTCTCAAGGAGTTCTTCGGTTTCGACACCTTCAAGGGGGACCAGGAACGCATCATCCGGCATCTCGTCGGAGGAGGCGACGCCTTTGTCCTGATGCCCACGGGCGGTGGGAAATCGCTCTGTTACCAGCTTCCCGCCCTTGTCATGGAGGGGACCGCGATCGTGATTTCCCCCCTCATCGCCCTGATGAAGAACCAGGTGGATGCCATCCGGGGCTTCGTCTCCGGCAACGACGGCATCGCCCATTTCCTCAATTCCTCCCTGTCCCGCGTCCAGATCGCCGAGGTCCGGGAAGATCTCCTCTCCGGCGTGACCAAGCTCCTGTATGTCGCCCCGGAATCGCTGACCAAGGAGGAGAACATCGCCCTGCTCAAGGAGTTGCCGATCTCCTTCTACGCCGTGGACGAGGCCCATTGCATCTCCGAATGGGGCCATGACTTCCGGCCGGAATACCGCAAGATCCGCTCCATCATCGAGCAGATCCAGCCCGCGCCCGTCATCGCCCTCACGGCGACCGCCACCCCGAAGGTCCAGAGCGACATCCTCAAGAACCTCCGCATCACCGGCGCCGCCGTCTTCAAGTCCTCCTTCAACCGCCCCAACCTGTATTACGAGGTCCGGGACAAGGTCGATCCCGAGAAGGACATCATCAAGTTCATCCGCCAGCATCCCGGCAAGTCCGGCATCATCTACTGCCTTTCCCGCAAGAAGGTCGAGGAAATGGCCCAGCTGCTGAGCATCAACGGGATCAAGGCGCTCCCCTACCACGCCGGCCTCGATGCCAAAACCCGCGCCGAGAACCAGGACCGCTTCCTGATGGAGGAGATCGACGTCATCGTGGCCACGATCGCCTTCGGCATGGGCATCGACAAGCCCGACGTCCGTTTCGTCATCCACTACGACATCCCGAAGAGCCTCGAAGGATACTACCAGGAGACGGGCAGGGCCGGCCGTGACGGCCAGGAAGGCCTCTGCATCGCCTATTACAGCTACAAGGACATTCAGAAGCTCGAGAAGTTCATGCAGGGCAAGCCGGTCGCCGAACAGGAGATCGGCCGGCAGCTCCTCGCCGAGACGGTCGCCTACGCCGAATCCAGCCAGTGCCGCCGCAAGATGCTCCTGGCCTATTTCGGCGAAGACTACCCCGCCCCGGACTGCGGCTGCTGCGACAACTGCCTCCATCCCAAGGCCCGTTTCGACGGCCGCGAGGAGATGGCCCTCGCCATCGAGCTGGTCGATTCCCTCCCCGAGCATTTCAAGATCGAGCACATCGCCGGCATCCTCGCCGGCGTCCCCAACGCCCTGATCAAATCCTACCGCCACGACAAGCTCGAACTCTTCGGGGCCGGCAAGGAGCACTCCATCCGCTTCTGGATGGCGGTCCTCCACCAGGGCCTCCTCCTCCATCTCCTGGAAAAAGAGATCGAGACCTACGGCCTCCTTTCCGTCACCCCGGAAGGCCGCGCCTTCCTCGAGCATCCCACCGAACTGATGCTCGTCGAGGACCGCGCATTCTCCGCGAGCGCCTTCGTGGACGAGGATGACGACGAGCTGCCGGCGCCCGTGAAAGGCGGCGGGGGCGGCGACCCGATGCTCCTCGCGATGCTGAAAGACCTCCGGAAGGACCTCTCCCGGGAACTGAAGCTCAAGCCCTGGATCATCTTCTCGGACGCCTCCCTCGAGGACATGTCCATCCAGTACCCGATGACCTACGAAGAGCTTCGCGGCTGCCAGGGCGTCGGGGAAGGCAAGGCCCGGAAATACGGCAAGGATTTCATCGAACTGATCGCCCTGTACGTGGAGGAATACGAGGTGGAACGGCCCGATGATTTCATCGTCAAGACCATCGCCAACAAGTCCGCCAACAAGGTGTACATCATCCAGAGCATCGACCGGCGGATGGACCTCGAGGACATCGCCGCGGCGAAGGGAATGGACATGGACGCCCTCCTGACGGAGATCGAGGCCATCGTCTCCTCCGGCACCCGCCTCAACCTCGACTACTATATCCGGGAGCAGCTCGACGAGGAGGTCGTCGACGAGATCTACGCCTATTTCCACGACGAGGCCGCCTCCGATTCGGTCGCCGACGCCCTCCGGGAACTCGGGCCCGACTACAGCGAGGAGGAAATCCGGCTCGTCCGCATCAAATTCCTCTGCGAGGTTGCGATGTAGAAGGGGAATATTCCGTATCTTTGCACCCGTTTATCGGAAAAATCTATGTTTACGTTTGGATATACCAGCCGAAAGGCATCGTTTATCAAGGCCCTCGTCGTCCTGGCTTTCGGACTCGCCGGCCTGGCCTCCCGCACCACTTTCGGACGCATCCTCGGGATCGTCCTCCTGGTCTTCGCCGTCCGGGACCTCTATCACCTCATCACCACCCGCCCCGGGAAAGAAGACCGGAAGCCCCAGCGGACGAAAGAGGACGCCCGGCAGCCGGCCGCCCGGGAAGACGGGCTCAAGATCACCGACCTGTCCGGCGCCCGTGAAGTGGAATACAAGAAGGAAGAAGGGAACTACACGAAGGAATGATCCCGCAGGAAACGGTCAACCTGATCATCGACACGGCCCGCATCGAGGAGGTCGTGGGGGATTTCGTGACCCTCAAGCGGCAGGGCGGCAGCTATTGGGCCTGCTGTCCCTTCCACAACGAGAAGACGCCCTCCTTCCACGTCGTCCCCTCCCGGGGCATCTACAAGTGCTTCGGCTGCGGCAAGGCCGGGTCGGCCGTCGGTTTCCTGATGGAATATGAACGGCTCTCCTATTCGGAAGCCCTCCGTTACCTCGCCAACAAATACCACATCGAAATCCAGGAAAAGGAAGAGACCGCCGAGGAGATCGCCGCCCGGCAGCGGAACGAGAGCCTCCTGGCCGTCTCCGACTTCGCCTTCCATTTCTATAAGGACCAGCTCAAGACCACGGAAGGCCGGTCCGTCGGCTACCAGTACTTCCGCTCCCGCGGCCTGGAAGACGAGACCATCGAGAAATATGGCCTCGGATGGGCCCCGAAGGGCAAATCCGCCTTCACCGAGGCCGCCCGCGAGGCCGGCTACAAGGCCGAATACCTGACCGAGACGGGCCTCTGCTCCGAATGGGACGACGGCTCGCTCCATGACCGTTTCTATGACCGGGTCATGTTCCCGATCCATTCGGTCAGCGGGCGCGTGATCGCCTTCGGCGGGAGGACCCTGCTGAGCGACAAGTCCGTCGCCAAGTATGTAAACTCCAAGGAATCGGAGATTTACGTCAAGTCCCGTTCCCTCTACGGCATCTACTTCGCCAAGAATGAGATCGCCAAACGGGACCGCGTCTATCTCGTGGAGGGCTACCTCGACGTCCTGTCCTTCCACCAGCTCGGCCTCCTGAACACGGTCGCCTCCAGCGGCACCTCCCTCACCGTCGAGCAGATCCGCCTGATGAAGCGTTTCTCCGAAAACGTGACCATCATGTACGACGGCGACCCGGCCGGCATCCATGCCGCCCTGCGGGGCATCGACATGGTCCTGAAGGAAGGGATGAACGTCAAGGTCGTCCTCTTCCCGGACGGCGACGACCCCGACTCCTTCTCCCGGAAGCACACGCTGGAGGAGGTGGAGACCTTCATCGCCCGGAACGAGCAGGATTTCATCGGTTTCAAGACCGACCTGCTGCTCGCCGACGCCGGACGGGACCCGCTGAAGCGGGCCGGGGTCATCAACGACATCGCCGACAGCATCGCCCAGATCCCGGACGCGGTGAAGCGTTCGGTCTATACCGACGACTGCGCCGCCAAGTTCAACATCGACACGGGCATCCTCTTCGACCGCATCCGCCGGACCCGTGAAAAGGCCCTTGCGGATGAGCGGGCGGAGCGCGACCGGGAGCGGAACCGCGAACGGTATCTCGAAGCGCAAAACACTGCCAATGAAGAGGTTCCGGCGGAGGTCACGCCCACTGCCGACGCCGCCTCCATCCTCTTTGAGGACCCGATTGTCGCGCCGAGCGAGCGGGAACTGCTCAGTTTCATCCTGCGGGACGGCACCACGCCCCTCCGCTTCGAGAGCGATTCCGAGTTCTATGCAGGGGACGAGCCGCCGACCGTCGCGGAGTTCATCGACGCGGCGCTGGACGGCGTCCCGCTCGTCAATACGCTGTACCGCCTCGTCTATGACGCCTACTTCGTCTGCTACGACGAGGGACTGAGCCAGGAACAGGCCGTCAAACGGCTCCTCGACGGGGAGGACCGGACCGTCGCCACGGTCGCCGCCGAGTTGTCCGAAGAGCGTTATGCGCTGACCGTCACGGACTTCGCCAAGGCCATGACCACCCATGAATCCTGGCTCGTCTCCTATGTCCCCCGCGCCATCCTGGTCTATCAGGACAAGAAGATGCAGTCGAAAATCCGCGCGCTCACCCGGAAACTCGCTACGGCCGCACCCGCGGACCAGGAAGACCTCCTGCGCGAGATCGAGCGCACCAACGCCGTCAAGCGGAAGATCAACATCCGCCTCGGCCGGGAAAGAAAAGAATAAGCAATCAATATGGAAAAGAAACACAAGAGAACCCTCGTGACCTGTGCGCTCCCCTACGCCAACGGTCCCGTCCATATCGGCCACCTCGCCGGCGCCTACATCCCCGGCGACATCTATGTCCGCTACCTCCGGATGCGCGGGGAGGACGTCGTCTTCATCTGCGGATCCGACGAGCACGGCGTGCCGATCACGATCAAGGCCCGCGAGCAGGGAGTAACCCCGCAGGACATCGTGGACAAGTACCACCGCATCATGAAGGACGCCTTCAGCGGCCTCGGCATCAATTTCGACATCTATTCCCGGACGACCTCCCCGGTGCATGAACAGCATGCCTCCGCCTTCTTCCGCAAACTCTACGACGAAGGCAAGTTCATCACCCGGGAAAGCGAGCAGTACTATGACACCGAGGCGAAGACCTTCCTCGCCGACCGCTATATCGAAGGGACCTGCCCGAAGTGCGGCAATCCCCACGCCTACGGCGACCAGTGCGAGAAATGCGGCAGCACCCTGAGCCCGGAAGAACTCATCGACCCGCACTCCCGCCTGTCCGGCGGCGCGCTGGAGAAGCGCAGGACCTCGCACTGGTACCTCCCGCTGGACCAGTTCGAGCCCTGGCTCCGCGACTGGATCCTCGAGCAGCACAAGGAATGGAAAACCAACGTCTATGGCCAGTGCAAGAGCTGGCTGGACGGCGGGCTGCAACCCCGCGCCGTCAGCCGCGACCTGGACTGGGGCGTGCCCGTCCCGGTGGAAGGAGCTGAGGGAAAGGTCCTTTACGTCTGGTTCGACGCCCCGATCGGCTACATCTCCAATACCAAGGAACTCCTCCCGGAAAGCTGGGAAAAATGGTGGAAGGACCCGGACACCCGGCTGGTTCATTTCATCGGCAAGGACAACATCGTCTTCCACTGCATCGTCTTCCCGTCGATGCTGAAGGCGCACGGGGACTACATCCTCCCTGACAACGTCCCCTCCAACGAATTCCTCAACCTCGAGGGCGACAAGATCTCGACCTCCCGCGGCTGGGCCGTCTGGGTGGACGAGTACCTCCGGGATTTCCCCGGCCAGGAGGACGTCCTCCGCTACATGCTGACCGCCAACGCCCCTGAAACCAAGGACAACGACTTCACCTGGAAGGACTTCCAGAGCCGCAACAATTCCGAGCTCGTCGCCGTCTTCGGCAACTTCGTCAACCGCGCCGTCGTCCTCACCGGCAAGTATTTCGGCGGCCGTGTTCCGGCCAACCTGAAGCCGGAACCGGTTGACGCCGAGACGCTTGCACAGATCCTTCCCTGCAAGGAAGCCCTGGAGAAATACATCGAGACCTATCATTTCCGCGAGGCCCTGAAGGAGGCGATGAACATCGCCCGCATCGGCAACAAGTACATCTCCGACGCCGAGCCCTGGAAGGTCGCCAAGACCGACATGGACCGCACGGCGTCCATCCTCTACACCTGCCTGCAGATCTGCGCCGACCTGGCCATCGCCTTCGAGCCGTTCACGCCCTTCTCCGCGGAAAAGCTGCGGAAGATGCTCCGCGTCGGCATCGACGCCGGACGGGACCACCGCGCCGGCGAAGGCACCCCGACGGTGAACTTCTACCGCCCGGATGAAGGCGCCGCCCTTCATACGATGCCCGCAGGAGCAGCCTCCTGTGGAGCATTTGCCCGGATAGGGTCGCGAAGCGACGCGGAGCAGGAGGCTGCTCCTGCGGACATCGTCCTCCGCTGGTCGGACCTCGGCGCCACGGAACTGATCCCCGCCGGCCATGAACTCGGCACCGCGGAACTGCTCTTCCAGAAGATCGAGGACAGTGTCGTCGATGCCCAGATCGCCCGGCTCGGGCGGATCAAGGCCGAGCGCGAAGCGGCCGAAAAAGCGAAACTCGCCGCCGAGGCCGCGAAGCACATCGAACCGCAGAAGGAGGAAATCAGCTTCGACGATTTCGGCCGGATGGACATCCGCACCGCGACCGTTCTCGCCGCGGAACGCGTGCCCAAGACCGACAAACTGCTGAAACTCACGATCGACACCGGCATCGACCAGCGCACGATCGTCTCCGGCATCGCCGAATACTACAGCCCCGAGGACATGCTCGGCAAGCAGATCTGCATCCTGGCGAACCTCGCCCCCCGCACCATCCGCGGCATCGAGTCAAAGGGCATGATCCTCATGGCCAGGCAGGGAGACGGCAAGATGCGCTTCATCACGCCGCAGGACGCCGTGGTCAACGGCGCCCAGATCGGCTGACACCGCCCGGCACCCGCTACAGTTTCCTGCAGCGGGTGTTGTGGCCCTGGCTGGCGATGGGGACGTTGCCGAAGTTGAAGGCGACGTGGTTGTTCGTATAGTCGGCGAGGGTGCGGCGGCAGAGATAGGTCATCATCTCGTCACCGGTGTAATAGGTCCAGTGGACGACGCGGCGGCCGATCATCTTGACGGCGCCCTGGCCCATGTAGCCGGCCGCGGGGAACCAGAGGAAATTACCGCTGTTATCAGCGTTCCACATGCCCAGGAGGCCGCTTTCACCCGCCCCTGGCAGTTCCTTGTACTGGAACTTGAAATCGTAGGTGCAGTTGTACATGTCCGTGGCGGTCACGATGACATAGCCCTGCGGACAGGGGTCATGGTCGGTGAGCTTTTCGTGGGCGCTCGTGGAGGTCTCCCAGAGATTCTCGCCGTCCCCGCTCGGGCCGCCGACGATGGGCGTTTCGTCCGGGTCCACCCACAGCGTGATGTCCATCCCGTTGAGCCGGCCGCTGGCGTCGGAATTGATCTTCTTGTGATAGAAGTAGTTCGGGTACTTCTGGGTCTCCGGGATATTCTTCTTGATGGCGGACGACTGGGCCTGCTTCTGGACGTAGTAGCTGAAGCCGTAGATGGCCTTCACGGCCGTATTGGCGTAAGCCTTGCTCTCCACCGCGAATTTCCTGACGCGCGGGAAGGTGATGTGGTTGCCGTACTGGTGATAAACGCCGATGCTCTCGAGGGCCTGCGCTTCCGTCATGTTCTCGATATCGGAAGCTTTCTCCGGCGCCCAGGTCGCACCGACGTTGCGGTCAAGCAGATAGTTCGGCATCGGCCGGGGAGACGATTCGGGCTGGTTCAGGATCACGTCCTTCGGCTGGTCCGTCGCCCAGAGGTGCCAGGACCAGAGGCATTCGGCCGAATTGAGGTTGTTGGTATCCAGCACGATGGTGGCGTTGCCCTCCTCATTCTTGCCGCCGTAGCGGAAGGAGATGGTCTGGGTGGCGGCATCGTAGCAGACGTTGTTGAACAGGGTCGTGGACTCGGTCCAGTGGATCTGCGCGATCTTCGCCCCCTCGAAACCCTCGCCGAGGATCTTCTTCGCCGGGAAGGAATAGGCCTTCGGCTCGGCTCCGGCGACCACCAGGTAGCAGTTGGACCGGCTGGTGCCGCCTGCAGACAGGTCCACCGGATCCTTCGGCAGGAGCCCGTCGACATTGAACGGGGCGAGCCGGGTGATCCTGCTGCGGTTGACCGTAACGGTCTTCGGGGTGATGTAGCTGTACGCGCTGCCGTCGGAGAACTCGAGGATGACCATCGATTCCTCGTAGGCCGCCGCAGGGACGACGAGGCAGATTTCGGCCGGCGTGGCGGTGTTGAGCGGGATTTCCCGGCCGGTCACCTTGACATAGCCGTAATGGCCGTTGCCGTTGCCGGAGACCAGCGCTGCCTGGGGCGTTTCCGCCGTCACGCTGAAGGTGGATGCGCCGGAAAGGGCCGGGGTCTTCATATTGTTGGACTTGAAGGTCAGGGCCGTCAGCGTCTTGGTGCCCAGGAGCCGGAACATCAGGATGCCGCCGAGGTTGGTGAAACGCAGCCGGTCGCCCTCGAGACGGCCGAACATCGGATTGGCTCCGTTGCCGACCTTCTCGCCGCCGGCCTCGGACAGGGTCTGGACGGTCGGGAACTTGAGGGTCGCCGTGTTGTCCGAGAGGGTGATGGCCGGTTCGGCCGGGTAGGTGGCATAGGCGGTGCCGGCAGGAACGGAGAAACGGGCGGTGCCGTCGGCATCGATGGAGGTCACCGGACAGACGGTCTGCACGCCTTCGCCGTCGATGGCCAGGATGGCGTCATCGGCGCTCCAGGCAAACTGGACGGCATCCCCCGCAAGGGTGGTACGGGAATCGACCGGTGCATCGGCAAGCACGGCGGTCACTTCGATCATCCCGCCTTCGCGGCCGGCGGGAACGGCGGTTTCGGGTTCAAGGACATTGCAGGCGAGGGCCAGGGCAAGGAATCCGGTCAGGTACAGTTTCTTCATGGCTCTTCCTCCTACATGAAAAAATCTTCATCCGTGATGTCGAACGGCTCCATCTGGTCGTTCTCCCCGCTCTTGCAGAGCCCGGCTTCGAGCGCCAGGTCGCGGAACCTGGCGGTCGGGGCGGCATAGCCGGCTTCAGCCCCTGTCATGTCTGTTCGTCTCATAGCGTCGGTATTTCCGGCAAGGTACGGCTTTTTAGACACTTTTCCAAAAGGATCGGCCGGGAATGGAGGCAGCGCAACCAGGTTTTATTTGCAAGAAAGAAGGGAAATCCATACCTTTGAATGTATGAAAAGACTGCTCACCCTCCTCCTTGTCCTGGGGGCCGCCCTGCCGGTTCCTGCCCAGGAATACGGCATCGTCCGCCTCTCCGTCTGCAACATGCGCAGCACCCCGGATTACGATGCGGAAATGGTCTCCCAGGCCCTTCTGGGCACGCCCGTCCACATCCTCCGGACCAACGAAGGGAACGGATGGCCCGAAATCCAGAGCCCGGACACCTACACCGGCTGGGTCCACAAGGCCGGGATCCAGCGGATGACCCGGGCGGAATACGCCGACTGGAACGCCGCCGAGAAAGTGATTGTCACCGCCCTTTTCGGGACGGTCCTCGACGCCCCCTCCCGGACGGCCGGAACCGTCTCCGACGTCGTCGCCGGCGACCGGCTCCGCTGCCTCGGCAGCGCAGGACGGTATTGGAAGGTCGGCTTCCCCGACGGCCGGGAGGGGTACCTCCGCAAACGGGCCGGCGAACGGGAGTCCGTCTGGCGGAAGTCCCTGGACCAGAGCGCGGAAGCCATCCTGAAGACGGCCCGTTCCATGACCGGTTTCCCGTACCTTTGGGCCGGCATGTCGCCGAAGGGGATGGACTGCAGCGGCTTCGTCCGCGCCACGCTCGCCATCCACGACATCATCATTCCGCGCGATGCCTCGCAGCAGGCGCCGAAAGGGCAGCGCATCGACCTGTTCCCCGGCGGGGCCGCCGCCCCGGACCTCTCTCCGCTCCTCCCGGGCGACCTCCTCTTCTTCGGCCGCCGGGGCGAAAACGGCGCGAAGGACCGGGTGTCGCATGTCGCCTTCTACCTCGGGGACAAGCGGTTCATCCACTCGCTCGGTCTCGTGACGGTCGCGAGCATGGACCCGGAGGCCCCCGATTATGACGCCTACAACACCGGCCGCCTCCTCTTCGCCTGCCGCATCCTCCCCTGGATCGACCGGCAGGACGGCCTCAACACCACCGCGACCAATCCCTATTACCATGAATAAGACCCGACGCGATTTCCTGAAGACCGCCGGTGCGGCGACCCTCGGCGCAGGGCTGCTCGCCGGCTGCGGCCGCTTCTCCCCCGGGCCGGAACGGTTCTCCGTCAACAGGCTCGGTACCGGAAAGATGAAACTGAGCTGGTTCCCTTACGAACTCAAGCTCCGCCATACCTTCACGGTAGCCTCCTACAGCCGGACCACCACGCCCGACGTGCAGGTGAAAATCGACTACGAGGGTTTCACCGGCTATGGCGAGGCGTCCATGCCCCCGTACCTCGGCCAGAGCGTCGAGAGCGTGACGAAGTTCCTCGAAAAGGTGGACCTGGAGCGGTTCAGCGACCCATTCTGCCTCGATGACATCCTTGCCTACGTCGACAGCCTCTCCGAAGGGGACACGGCGGCGAAGGCGGCCGTGGACATCGCCCTCCATGACCTCGTCGGCAAGCTGCTCGGCGCGCCATGGTACCGGATCTGGGGCTATGACCCCGCCAAGGCGCCGGACACGACCTTCACCATCGGCATCGACACGCCCGAGGTCGTGCGGGAGAAGACCCGCGAGTGCGCCGGACAGTTCAACATCCTCAAGGTCAAGGTCGGGCTCGACAACGACAAGGAGATGATCACGACCATCCGCGAGATCACGGACCTCCCGATCGCCGTCGATGCCAACCAGGGCTGGAAAGACCGCAACCAGGCCCTCGAAATGATCCACTGGCTGAAGGAGCACGGCATCGTGATGGTCGAGCAGCCCATGCCGAAGGAGCGGCTCGACGACCTCGCCTGGGTCACCGAACACAGCCCGCTCCCCGTCTTCGCCGACGAATCCATCCAGCGTCTCCGGGACATCCAGTCCCTCAAGGGCGTCTTCTCCGGCATCAACATCAAACTGATGAAATGCACGGGCATGCGGGAGGGGCACAGGATGCTCGAGTTCGCGCGCGGGCTCGGGATGAAGGTCATGGTCGGCTGCATGACCGAGACCTCCTGCGCCGTATCCGCCGCCGCCCAGCTGTCCCCCGCCGTCGATTTCGCCGATCTGGACGGCAACCTGCTCATCGCCAACGACCGCTTCGACGGGGTGAAAGTCGTCGGCGGCAAACTGACCCTTCCCGACCGCCCGGGCATCGGCGTGGAACTGCTATGAAAAAGAGTGACTACCTGTTCTGGGGGCTCTGCCTGGTGGTCGTCGTCTGGTTCGCCGGGCAGCGCATCGCCCGGAGCCGCGCCGCGAAGGCCTGGGAGGCCGAGCGGCAGGAGCGTATCGCCAAGGATTTCAACAAGTCCTACGACGAGGTGAAAGCCTTTGTGGCCCAGTACATTCCGGACGTGACGGACGAACAGATGGAGGCCTGGAGCGCCGACAACCGGCTGGAGAATCTGGAGATCGGCGGCGAGCGCCGCTATTTCCGGAAGGCCGGTCCGAACCTCTTCCGCATCGACAAGGCCTGCGAAAGCATCCAGGCGGAAGCGGAGACCCTGAGCGGCAACCGCATCGACGGACATAACGCCGACGATGCGGCCGTCATCCCCGTCCTCGTGGAG
The DNA here is from genome assembly GCA_016287075.1 of Bacteroidales bacterium. Classification (GTDB taxonomy): domain Bacteria; phylum Bacteroidota; class Bacteroidia; order Bacteroidales; family UBA932; genus Cryptobacteroides. The sequence goes on from JAEEVC010000038.1 coordinate 12,910, forward strand.
CAGGTACGCTCCCAACTCGTGGCGGGAGGCGGCGGGATCGTCGATACGGCAGCTGTTGCGCCCCCCTCCCCCTACCTCGGGACACCGAAAACCTTCCATGTGCGCTACACGCTGACCGTCCACCCGGACGCCGTCCCTGCCGGGGAGACCGTCCGCTGCTGGCTGCCATTCCCGCGCAGCGACGTTCCCCGCCAGCGCGACGTGCAGCTCCTCTCCACGAGCGAGCCGGATCCCGTCCTCTCCCGGCCGGAGAACGGGCACTGCACCGTCTATCTGGAAAAAACGGCCGTCGCCGGCGAGCCCACCGTCTTCTCGGAAGAGTTCCGTTACACGGCCTTCGGCGAATGGCACCCTCTCTCGGCCGATGCGGTGAAACCGTATGTCAACAACACGCGGATGTATCTCGAATACACGGCGGAAAGGCCGCCCCACATCCGCTTCAGCCCGGAGATCCGGAGCCTCGTCCAGACACTCGCCGGGGACGAGACCAACCCGTATCTGCTTGCCCGCAAGTTCTTTACCTATGTCAATGACAACTTCCCCTGGGCCTCCGCCCGCGAGTATTCGACGCTGGAGGACATCCCCGCCTACGTGCTGCGGGAAGGACATGGCGACTGCGGCATGGTGACGCTGCTGTTTATCACGATGTGCCGCTGCGCCGGCATCCCCGCCCGCTGGCAGAGCGGTTTCATGATGCACCCGTCCGGCTGGAATCTCCATGACTGGGGCGAGGTGTACTTCGAGGGTGTCGGCTGGGTGCCCGCGGACCAGTCCTTCGGCATTCCACCCTATGCGGTCCGGACCGAGCCCCTGCTCGGCGACCGGGCGCCGCAGGGCGAACCCCTCCTGACGCTCCCGGAGGGCGAATTCTTCTACCTCGGCGGCATCGACCCGTACCGGATGGTCGTCAACAGCGACTACGGCGACCTGCTCGAACCGCGCAAGCGATATCCGCGCAGCGAGACGGTCGATTTCCAACGGGGCGAAGTCGAATGGAAGGGAGGCAATCTCTATTTCGACCAGTGGGACTACCGCATGGACATCGACTACCGGTGAAAACGGTAGAAAAACTGTAGCAGGAAATAGCGGTTGACGCCGTTGAAAGTGCTGACAGCACGGCTGCTGGCGCTAAAACGGCGTGTCATGTTGAACTGCTGCCCGAGCATGTCATAGCCCGCAAGGCGGATGGTCCCCTTGCCGTGCAGGACACTGCGCGACAGGAAGGCGTTCCAGATGCAAAGGCTCCGGTTGAGCTCCTCATAGGCATACCCCCGCTGGACGAACAGGGTGGCATCCGTGCCGAAACGCAGCTTCCAGGGCAGTCTGAGCGTGGTTTCCGCCCCGGCAATCAGCGTCACGGGATGCTGGTTGAGGTCCGGGCGGAGCACGCTCCGCTCATCGGTGAACTCCCCGCCGACGCGGGCGACGACCTCGACGGGACCGTTCCGGAAGGTCAGGTCGAAGCGCTCCTTGAGCATCAGCCGCTTCATCGTATTGACCTCATCTTCCTTCCGTTTGGAATTGTACAGGTAGGAGGCGTCGTTGTCGTAGTGGAAAGAGGCATAGTTGACGAAAGAGAAGGGGCTGCTGCCGATCGTCTTGTTCCAGACCGCACTGCCGCCGACGTTCCAGTCGCCGTCGATGTTTTTCGACAGGACCGTCCGGCCGCCGGTGTCGGGATCGTATTCGGTCGAGGTGCTGAAGCTGTTCTGGATGATGTTCCCGGTCATGTCGAGGACGAGGCCGCGCTGGGCCTTGAGGTCGGAACTGCGCCAGGAGAGGTTCATCCGGTGGGTGAAGGAAGGCTTGAGCGACGGGTTGCCGATGTGGACATAGAGGGGGTTGGTGCCGCTCCGGACCGGGATCATATTATAAGGGGAAGGAGAGGAAGACCAGCTCCGGTAGGAGAAGGACAGGTGGTCGGTCTTGGAGCGGTTGTAGCGGAAAGACAGGTTCGGAGCGGCGTAGCACACGAAGCCGCTTTCATGGCCGGCATCCAGCTCCGCCGTATGGTAGTCGATCACGCTCCACTGCGGCTTGACGGCGACGCCAAGGGTGGCATTCCACTTCTTACGGTAGATGCGGAGGTTGACCGTGCCGGTCAGGACATAGCCGGTATAGATGCCATAGGAGGTCAGCTCCGGGTCGAGCGCATCGGCATAGCCGGCAGGGAGCGCCGCCCGTGCATCCCGCTCGGAGAGGGTTTCCGGGACGGTCCAGTCCATGCCCTTGAACGAGTAGAGCAGGCGGTCGCTCCAGTTCCGGATGAGACGTCCGTTCAGGAAGGCCTGCAGATGGATCCGCTTGCCGACAGGCTCGTTCGCAGAAAGCTGGACGACGCCCTCGAAACGGTCCCAGGGTGTCTCCAGGAACTGTTTCCGGATGGAAGGGGCCCGTTCCTTGCGGAAATAGTCCACCCGGTAGTCATTGAACTGCGCCGAGTGGACGGCGGTATAGATAGCTTGCGTCCGGAGGGTGAAGGAGCGCCCGCGCTTCGCGGCACGGCGGGTCGCCTGAAGGAGGATGTTGGCATCGGTCCGGCCGCTGTAGGAGGCCGTGGACTGGCGGCTGGCGTTCACCCGCGCCGCGTCGCGGTCCTCCGCCAGGTCCGGGTCGGCGTCGAAGGTCAGCGTGCAGGGATTGGACCAGGAATCCGTGCGGGTCCAGGTGAACAGGGGCTTCATGTAGAGGGTGATTTCCGGGCGCGGGCGCCATTCGAGCGTCAGCTCCGCATTGACCTTGCGGCTGTCGCTCAGGGTCAGGGCCTCGGCCTCATAAAAACTCGTCCCGGAGGACTGGAGACTCTGGCTGCGGGTGTTGCGTTCGACGCGCCGGTCATTCCCGGAATAATGGATGTTCGAATTGATCTCCAGGTCCTTCCGCTTGCTGTCATAGGAGGCGCCGGCACTGTGGAAGACCGGATCGCCGCTTCCGCCGGTCCCGAGCTGGCTCATCGTGGCGTTGGAGAGGGAAAGGCCGGGTGGCATGTTGTGGATGTTCCCGATCAGCGAGGTCTGGTCCCGCTCCGTGATCTTGCCGGCATTGAGCCGGCCGCGATAACGGGCGGACGTGCCGCCGGCGCCCGTGAGCGAACCCTGCCACCCGTCCATCATCCGTTTCTTGACCTTGATGTCCAGCACGGGCACCTCCTCGCCGTCGTCGATGCCGCTGATGCGGGCGAAGTCCGACGGCATCTCATAGGCGCGGAGCTGGTCCACCATGTCGGCCTGGATGTTCTTCAGCCCGGCGGCCACATCCCCGCCGAAATACAGCTTTCCGTTGACCAGGATCTTTTCCACCGCCCGGCCGTTCAGGGTAACCCGGTTCCCGTCCACCTCCAGTCCCGGAATCTTCCGGAGCAGGTCCTCCAGCGCGGCGTCCTCCGCCACCTGGTACGCGGCGGCGTTGTACACGACCGTATCCTCCAGCACCTTCACCGGCGGCACGGAGGCGACGACCGTGGAGGCCTCGAGCTTCAGCGGCTCCTTGAAAATGCTCTCCGGGGGTTGCTGGGCGGCCGGAGGGGCCTGCTGCGCCGGAGGGGTCTGCTGAGCCGGGGGCGTCTGGCTCTGCTGCGCCGGGGGCGTCTGCGGCGGCCGGTCCTGCGCCGAAAGCGGTGCCAAGGGAAGCAGCAGCAGTACCGCCAAAAGCACCTTCCCAAACGGATTGGAATATCCCCGGATACGTCCCATACTACAAAGATGGCGATTTTCCGGGACAAGGACAAGCGCGTTCCGACGCTGTTTTTGCAGAAAAAACAATTATTCTTTATCTTTGTTCAGCAGAAAAAATGTTTATGAAAACCCTCCGTTCCCTGCGGCCCCTCGCCGCCCTTTCCGCCCTTTTCGCGGCTATCACCCTGTCTGTCAGCGTATCCCCGTCCGTCCGGGCACAGGACGCGCCCAAGCCGGCACCGTCCCACGTGGTCGCCGGCACGCCCGCCGACTCCGTCGCCTTCGCCAACGCGGCATGGGAGGTCACGGACCTCGGAAAAGGCGCCGAAGCGCGCTACGCCCAGGTCCGGATGTTCGACAGCGTCCAGTCCATCAGCATCGTGAGCTACCCCGCCCGGAATTTCCGTACGGGCATCGTCGAGGGCGAGGGAATGACCATGGGCGAAACGGTTGTCAAGCGGGGCCACGCCAACCACGCGATGCATACGAGCGTGCTGGCCAAGGCGGGCGGCGCCCGTTTCGCCGTCAATGGGAACTATTTCAATACCAAACTGTTCACCCCGACCTGCTACACGCGCATCGGCCGCCGCGTCTTCGGCCGCACGACGGCGAAGGAGGTCTTCCGCACCAACGGCATCATGGTCATCGGCCGCCGCGGCCACAAGATGGACATCTATACCTGCGACACCCTTTCCTATGACGCCACGACCAGCAAATGGCACACCGCCATCGCCGCGGGCCCGATGCTCATGGAAGACGGGAAGGTCATCACCTACAGCCCCGAGCAGATCCGCACGACCGAATCCTTCTACAACTGGCGCCATCCGCGCTCGCTCATCGGCTACACGACCGATGCGAAAGGCCGGCCCGACCGGGTCTATATGATCGTCATCGACGGCCGCTTCCCCGGCCAGGGCGAAGGCGCGAGCATCGCCGAATGCGCCTGCATCTGCCACCTCCTCGGGATGACCGACGCCATCAACCTCGACGGCGGCGGCTCCTCCACCCTCTGGACGGACGAGACCGGCGTCATCAACCACCCCTACGACAACAAGAAATGGGACCACGCCGGCGAGCGGCGCGTTCCCAATATCCTCATTGCCCGGTAACGGCTTTCCGCCGGAGCTCTCCGGCTAATACTTGAACGACGAACCGCCGAGGAACTCGCGCAGGAGCGAGGTAGGCGGGATTTCGCGGTCGGAAACCGGGGTGAAATAACTCAGGAAACGGAGGAGGCGGTGGGCCTCCGAGTACTCCACACAGCTTTTCGGAACGCTGCGCAGGATCGGCTCCGCGTGGTTGCGGAGGACGGCGAACTCGATCAGGTAGGCGGAGTTGAACATGACGTCCGCGGTCTCCTGGAAGGGGTAGATCCACTCTTCCTCGCTGCGGCAGACGTTCGGCCACTGGGCAATGGTCTCCCGGGCCGTGAAAGCGCCCTTGTTGTAGTCGCGGACGATGCGGCGGAGTAGGCGGTTGTCGCTCGTCGGAATCCAGTTGTGGTTGTCCAGGTGGGTGCTGGTCAGCGTGTTGATGAAGATCTTGAACTTGCACTCGGCAGGGATCCGGGAGGTCAGGCCGGGATTCAGGGCATGGATGCCCTCGATCAGGAGGATGGTGCCCGGAACCAGGCGGATCTTCTTGCCGTTGTACTCCCGCCTGCCGGTGACGAAGTTGTATTCCGGCACGGAAACCTCCTCACCGTCAAGCATTTTCATGATATCCGACTCCATGAGCGCATGGTCCACGGTATCGAAGTTGTCGAAGTCGTAGCTGCCGTCGGGGAACTTCGGCGTGTCCTCCCGGTTGACGAAATAATCGTCGGTGGAGACGGACAGCGGCTGGAGCCCGCAGGCCTTGAGCTGGATGCTGAGCCGCTTGCAGAAGGTCGTCTTGCCGGAGGAGGACGGGCCGGTGATCAGCACGACCTTCACCGGGGTCTCCAGATGGTACCGGCGGTCGATCTCCTCGGCGATCTGGACGATCTTCTTTTCCTGCAGGGCCTCCGCGACGCGGATGAGTTCGTTGGCATGGCCCTCGGAGCAGGCATGGTTGACATCGCCGACCGTGGACAGGCGCATGATGATGTTCCAGCGCAGCGCTTCCGCGAACATGCCATAGGTCTTCGGCTGGTCATAGAAGGGCGCCAGCCGGCTGGGGTCATGCCGGTCCGGGACGCGGAGGAGCATGCCGTCATGGTACAGGCAGAGCCCCCAGACAGTCAGGTAACCAGCTGACGGGACGAGCTTTCCATAATAATAATCCGCCGTGTCGCCGAGGGTGTAATAATCGGCATAGAGTTCCCCGCTCGTCTCCAGGAGCTTCACCTTGTCGTCGTAACCGCCCTTGCTGAAGGCCTTGACCGCCCGGTCCATCGGCACGTCGTAGCGGTGGAAGGGGATGTTCTTCTCCACGATCTCCTTCATCCGGCGTTCCAGCGCATCCACGTCCGCAGGCGTCACCGCACTGCCGTCCTCCTTGCGGAGATGGCAGAAGAAACCGTTGGAGATGGGATGCTCCATATAGACCTTGCTGCCCGGGAACACATCCTCCGCCGCCGCGCAGAGCAGGAAGCAGAGCGACCGGCAATAGACACGCCGGCCGCTGGGATGGGCCATGTCGATGAACTCGATGTCCTTGTTCTGGTAAACCCGGAACTTCAGGCCCTGCGAAACGTTGTTGACCTTGGCCGATACGATCGGATACGGCCGGTCGAACTCGAAATCGTTCAGCATCGTGAGCAGGCTGGTCCCCTCCGGAAATTTCCGGCTCGTCTGGGTGTTCTTGCAAAAGACTTGCAGCATAGGGCTAGGGAATTGCGTGTTACGGAACACAAAGATACGCGTTTTTCCGAAATCCCCAATACCTTTTTCCGTCCCTTTCCGCCACGTTCCACTCTGCCCTTTCCGCCACATTCAAATCACAAAGTGCTGACGGTCATCCATTTACGCAAAATCGCTCCCCCTTCTCCGGGGGAGCGATTTCTCGTAAAGCGCTATGCTTCAGTCGTTTCCGAAATGCATGTTGCTAGAAGACGTCCGGCTCGGAGGTCTTCGGGGCGTCGTCGTTGAAGCGGGGACGCTCCTCGCGGCGGCGCTCGCCGCGGTCGGAGCGGCGGTCATCGTCGCGGCGCGGACCGCGGTCGCCTTCCCGGCGGCCTTCGCGGCGCTCACCGTCCCGGCG
>JAEEVC010000039.1 GCA_016287075.1 Bacteroidales bacterium
ATCAAGAGCTACCTGGGCCGGCTCTCGGCCCTCTGCGGCTGCGTCGTGGCCTCGACCGGTTCCGCCTGCGGCATCGTCTATCTGCAGGGCGGTGCCTATGAACAAGTCTGTTACGCCGTGAAGAACATGGCCGGCAACATCACCGGCATGCTCTGCGACGGGGCGAAGGTCGGCTGTGCGATGAAGGTCGCTTCCGGCGTTTCCTGCGCCGTCCAGTCCGCCGTCCTGGCCCTCCGCGGGACCTGCGTCCCCGCCACGGACGGCATCGTCGAGGAAGATGTGGAGAAGACCATCCGCAACCTCGGCGACCTCGGTTCGGCCGGCATGAAGACGGCCGACCGGATGATCCTCGACATCATGCTCTGCAAGTAGCCGTTTTTATCCGAAAAAGTTCTTATCTTTGTCCCGATGGACAGGGAACTCATCAGGATGATCCGTGAAGGGAACCGGGGCGCGTTCGACCGCTTCTGCCGGTCGCGTTACGTGTCCCTGATTTCTTATGCACGGCTGTTCGTCCCGGCTGTCTGGGCCGAGGACGTGGTCCAGGACGTCCTGTTCGGCGTCTGGCAGCACCGGTCGTCCCTGCGGGATGATCCCTCCCGGGTCCAGTCCTACATGGTCCGTTCCGTTTACAACCGGTGCATGAATTACCGCAAACGGGAACGGCTGCGGGGGAACGGGGACGCGACGCTGGACGAGCGGATCCTGGAACTGGTCGCCCCGTTCTATTCCCCGGACCGCAATCCGGTCATGGCGAACCTGTTCAACGACGACCTGCACCGGATCATCGAAGCGGCGGTCAACCGGCTTTCCCCGCGCTGCCGCGAGGTGTTCCGCATGAGTTACCTGGAAGACATTCCCGACAAGGAAATCGCCGCCCGCCTCGGTCTCTCGCTCCGGACGGTCGAAAACCATGTCTATTCCGCCCTGAAGCAGCTGCGCGCCGATCTGGCCGGGACGATGGCGGAATAGTTTTCTTCGTTCCATTCCCTTTTCTCCCTGTCTCCTGCGGACGGTCCCCGTTCCGCCGGGGAAAATGCGATATTTCCGCCATTCCGTTGAGTAATTCCGCCCGCTCCGTTGTATTATTATTGGTTTGTACCTTGAATCATGAACGAAAACGATATCATTCCCATCATTCCGCGGTACCTGCGGCGGGAAGCGACCGAACTGGAGAAGCAGCTGCTTCTCCGGTGGCTCGAGGAATCGGAGGAGAACCGCCGGTTCTTCGCCGACCTGGCCGCGAACTTCACCATCCACGATTCCCTGACCTCGGAGGAACTGCTCTCGGGGCAGGAACGGATGGCCCAGCGCCTCTCCGCGCGGATGGATGAGGAGCGGGAGCGCTCCGGCGCCCAGGTCCGGTTCCTGCGGCGTCTTGGCCTTGTCATCGGGGCCGCCGCTGCCCTCGTCGCGGCGTTTTTCCTCTTCCGGCATTCCGTCGCCGAGCCTGCCGTCCCGTACCTGACCTTCTCCAACACGGGTGCGGATATCCGTCCCGTGCTGCTGGAAGACGGCACCCGCGTCTGGCTCAAGCCCGGCGGCGAGATCCGTTACAATGTCTCCGGCCTGACCGACCGGCGGCTCGTGGCGCTCCGCGGCCAGGCCTATTTCGATGTCGCCCGCGACGAATCCCGCCCCATGACCGTCTCGACGGAGCATCTCGGCGTCCGCGTGCTCGGGACGGCCTTTGCCGTCAGTTCCGGGACGAATATGACCCAGGTCGTGCTGGAGCGCGGTTCCGTGCGCATCCTGAGCCCGGAAGGCCGCGGCATGGTGAACCTGTCCCCGGGCCAGAAGGCGACCTATGTGAGCAAGACGGACGACATGACGGTGGATGCCGTCTATGCGGAAGCCTATGTCACCCAGCACTATAACCTCATTTCCCTGAGCGATGTCACGCTTCCGGAGATCCTCGAGCGGCTGGAACAGCGGTTCGGCGTGGGGATCCGGAGTGCGTCGTCCGACAATACCAAGCGCTATACGGTCAATTACCTCAAGACGGATTCGCTGGAGGACATCCTCTCGATCGTCGAGTACCTGACCGGTTCTTCCTGTGAAGTTATTCATTAACTAACCAATTATCCCATTATGCTAAAACAACGTTTTTTAACCTGTTGTGCGGTTTTGACGGCGCTGCTGCTCCTTCCGGGCATGCGTGTCGCCGCCGAAACGTCGATGCAGGAGCGCAGCTACGACGTCAACATCTCCCAGCAGGGGGCGACCGTCCGTACGTTCACGCAGGCCTTCACCCAGCAGACCGGCGTGCTGTTCTCCTACGAATCGGCCCTGGCCGGAGTTTCGCTCGGGAATGTCACCCTGCGCGGCTCCGCACCGCTTGCCCGGCACCTGTCCCAGGCTTTTGCCGGCAAAGACATCAGCTGGAACATCGTCAACCAGACGGTGGTCCTGACCCAGGACACGGCTGCGGCCCGCTCCGAAAAGCGGTCCAACGTCGTCCGCGGCCGGGTGACTGACCCTTCGGGCGAGGCGCTTCCGGGCGCCGGCGTCCTGGTGAAAGGCACGAAGTCGGGGACGGTCACCGATTACGACGGCCGTTATTCCATCGCCGTCGATCCGGGCCAGACCCTGGTGTTCTCCTTCATCGGCTACATGACCGAGGAAGTCCGCGTCGGCCGCGGGGCCGTCGCGGACGTGGTCCTTTCTGTCGATGAGAACCTCCTGGATGACGTCGTCGTCATCGGTTACGGTACGCAGTCCCGCAAGACCCTGACCGCGGCCATCTCCAAGGTGGACGGCGACAAGCTGATGGACGCCCCGGTCACCACGGTGGGCGACGCCCTCAAGGGCAAGGTCACCGGCCTGCGCGTTACCTCCAACAACAATATCTCGGGTGAAGCGCCCCGCTTCCTCATCCGCGGCGGCTCCTCCATCAACCAGAGCCAGGATGCCCTGTGCCTGGTCGACGGCATGCAGCGCGACATCAGCGACCTGAACCCGAACGATATCGAGAGCATCGAAGTGTTCAAGGATGCGGCCTCCACGGCCATCTACGGCGCCCGTGCCTCCAACGGTGTCATCCTCATCACGACGAAGAAGGGCAACGCCTTCAAGGCGCCGCAGATCGTTTTCGACTCGCAGGTGGGTATCATCGGACCTTCCCGTACCTGGGACATGGCCAATGCCACCGAGTTCCTCTCGATCGTCCGTCCCGCCATCCTGATGGGACCGAATGCGGACGGCGTCCTCCGCGACGCTTCCGGCCCGGGCACCGGGAATACGACCTCTACGGCGACGTATTCCACGCGTTTCCTGGAGGACGGCGAGGAAGTCCCGGCCGGCTATCTCTCGATGCCGGACCCGGCCAACCCGAACCGGACGATCATCTACACCGACCGCAACTGGCAGAAGGACTGGTTCCGCACAGTGATGTACCAGAAGCACTATGTGGGCATCAACGGCGGCAACAAGGAGATGAAGTATGCGGCCTCCGTCGGTTACGTCAACGATGCGGGCATGCTGCCCACGAACTCCTTCGAGAACCTGACCTTCCACGGCAACACCTCCTTCAAGGTGACGAAGAACCTCGAGGCCTACACGACCTTCGACTTCTCCCACGCCACGCAGATCCCGACGACGGACGACTTCTTCGCCGCCATCGGCCGCGGCCTCATGATGTCCCCGACCCACATCGGCAAGTACCCGGACGGGGTCTTCGCCACGGGCGGCACCAACAAGAACCAGCAGACCGCTGAATTCTATTCGGTCTTCTACAAGCGTCAGCGCATCACCAACCGCTTCCAGGGCAGCTTCGGCCTCCGCTGGAACATCTTCGACTGGCTGACGGCCAACGCCCAGTACGCCCTGTTCGACAACAGCTACCGGGGCCATTACTATGCCTATGGCGAGCGGAACGGCACCTCGAACTACATCGGAACGACGCGCTCGACGTCCGAGACCTGGACCGAGACGACGCGGCAGAGTTTCCACGCCTACCTCAACGCCGACAAGTCCTTCGGGCGGCACCGCATCACCGGGACGGCCGGTTACGAGTGGTCCAAGTGGCCCTACTGGTACCTCAATGCGAGCAATACCGGTTCCCTGTCGGACAAGATCCCGTACCTGCAGTCCGGCAGCGACAACCTGGCCGGTACCATGAAGATGAGCAACCAGTTCTACGAGACGGCGCTCATCTCCTACTTCGGCCGTCTCCAGTACAATTTCGCGGACCGCTATATCCTCGCCGGTTCCGCCCGTTATGACGGTTCCTCCCTCTTTTCGGCGGGTCACAAGTGGGGTTTCTTCCCCTCCGTCTCGGCGGCCTGGCTGATCAGCGAAGAGCCTTTCTTCAAATCGGTTCGCGGCAATGTGAACCTCTTCAAGCTGCGTGTCTCCTATGGCCAGACGGGTAACAACTCGATCTCCCGCGAAGACCCGCTCGGTACCTATGCCATCGGTTCCTATGCCGGTTACAGCACCCTGCTTCCCTCGGTCATGATGAACGACGGCCTGCAGTGGGAGACGACCACCCAGTTGGACGCCGGTTTCGACCTGGGCATGTACAACGACCGGATCCGCCTTTCCTTCGACTACTACGACAAGGTGACCTCCGGCCTGATCGACACGGTCACCCTCCCGGATGTCGCCCAGCTGACCAGCGTCAAGGCCAATGTCGGCAGCGTCCGTTTCTACGGCGCGGAAGTGGAACTCCACACCGTGAACTTCAATACCCGGGATTTCCGCTGGGAAACCGACCTGACCTATTCCTACAACCAGAACAGGGTCCTCTCGCTGGCGGATGAGTACAAGTACGAGATCATCGACATGTTCGGCAATCCCACCGGCGAGTACGGTTACCGCATCGGCGGCGCCGTCACCGAGAGCGGCTACCGCTTCGGCGGCACGGCCGTCGGCGAGCCGCTGGGCCGCATCTGGGGCTACAAGGTCGCCGGCATCCTCCAGACCGAGGAGCAGGCGGCTGCCGCCTACTACGACAGCCAGTCCCACGGCTACCGCCGCAGCGACGGCGTCTCGATCGCCGGCCGCAAGGACGTCGGCGACTTCGAGTTCGTCAACCGCTACGGCACGGCGCTGACCACCGACGGCAAGGAGCAGATCGACGGCACCGACGTCTTCCTGCTCGGCAACGTCATGCCCCACTCCATCGGCGGCATCAACAACACCTTCGTCTGGAAGCGCTTCACCCTCAGCGTTTACATGGATTATGCAATCGGCCATTCGATCTACAACTACATGAAGACGCGCATGCTCCAGAACACGCTCGGCAACTCCAACGCGAACATCGACGTGACCCTCTTCAACCAGACATGGCGGAAGCCCGGCGACAGCGCGACCGTCGCCCGCTTCTTCCCGAACGACCCGGACTTCGGCAACCGCAACTATTCCCGTGCCTCCGACTTCAACGTGGAGCGGGCCGATTACCTCTGCCTCCGCGACGTGTCGCTCTACTACGACCTGCCGGAGGCTGTCGCGAAATGGTTCCACATGAAGCGGTTCACGGTGGGTGTGACGGGGAATACCCTGCATTACTTCACCCGGGTCAGCGGTGCCATCAGCCCGGAGACGGGCATGGCCACCGGCTCGAGCGACAGCATGTACTCCTCGACCAACAACGCCAATTCGAACGGCAACCTGGTCCCTTCGACGCGCAAGGTCCTCTTCAATGTGAAACTGACTTTCTAGAACAGGAGGAATGATCATGAAAAAGATATTCGGATATATCCTGACCGCGGCCCTGCTGGTGCCGGCGCTCGCCGCCTGCCACAAGGACCTGGACATCATCTACGACAACAAGCTGACCAAGAGCATCATGTGGCAGGACCCCTCCGACCTGGAGCAGTCCGTCCCGGGCATCTATGACCGGCTGCGTGATTTCTTCGCCGCCAACGAACGCAATGTCTTCTATATCGGTGAAGTCCGTGTCGGCGACTACATGTGGGGTCCGTCCCTGCGCGACAGGGTCCAGGACAACTTCAAGATCGCCTGCCGCCACAGCCTCATGAACCCGAGCAACACGATCGGCTGGGGGGCCGCCTACAAGGCGATCGACCAGGCGAATGCCGTGCTGGCCCATGCGAAAGAGTGCCGTGCGACCGAGGCTGACATCAACAAGGCGTATGCCCACGCCTATTTCGTCCGGGCATTCACCTATTTCTATGCCGTCCGCATCTGGGGCGAGATACCGCTGAACCTCCTTCCGGTCGAGTCCACGACCCAGGAGGAATGCTATCCCAGCCAGGCGAAGCCGGAAGACGTGTACAATCAGATCGGCCTGGACATCGCCGCCGCCGAAGCCTGCGGCGACGTGCTCGGCTCCGAAAAGTATTTCGGCACGAAGGATGCGCTCAACATGCTCAAGGCCGAATACGCCCTGTGGATGTACACAACCCGGAACGGCGGCGATTCCTACCTGACCATGGCTGAAACGGCCCTGAAGGCCATCGGCATCTCCTCGTCCAAGCTGCTGTCGGACTATTCCCAGGTCTTCTCCCGGACGAACCGGAAGAACGCGGAAGTCATCTTCGCCCTCAACAACACGGCGACCACGGCGGCCGGCTACCAGGTGTATTTCTGCCACACGTCCAACGCCATCGCGTCGGCGTACCGCCAGAAACCCGTCCCGATTTCCTCGACGCAGTGGTGGCACTATTCCGCCAGTTTCCAGCAGACCCTGCTGGACAGCAAGGCTGCGGGCGACAAGCGCGTCGATACCAACCTCGGCATCGGCAACTACAGCGCTGACGGCAAGGAGATCAGCTGGTGCAACAAGCTCCTCGGCGACATGAGCGGCAGTACGGTCCGCTTCGACAACGACCTGCTCTACTACCGGTATGCCCAGGCCGTGATGATGGATGCGGAACTGAAGTACTACCAGGGCAAGTATTCCGAGGCGAACGCTTCGCTCAACATCATCGCCAAGCGTGCCTATGGCAAGGACAACTACTACACCTCCACCGCCAAGGAAGACGTCCTGAACAACATCGTGAAGGAATACTACCTGGAATTCCCGGCGGAGGGCGTCATCTGGTGGGCGCTGATCCGTACCGGAAAGATCTGGGATATGGAACCGAATTCCGAGATCCCCGGCCAGACCTTCGCGACGATGCGGGAAAAGAACCCCAACATCCTCCTCTGGCCCATTCCGCAGAGCTCGCTCAACAAGAATCCGAAGTTGCACCAGTTGAACGGGTGGCAGTAGTCTAACATGTTAATTATGAAGAATATGAAACATATGATTAAGCGCACGGCGCTCCTGATCCTCTGCCTCGCCGGCCTCTTCTGCGCCTGCACGAAGGAGAATACGGAAGGGATGGATACGACGACACTCCGCATCTCCCTGACGCCGGAACCGGGCCTGATCCCCGCCGCCGGCCTGAACTTCGTTTCCGGCGTGGTCGTGAACAAGGGCATGGAGTTCGAGGTCCCGTGGGAGGTCTCCGTCGATTTCAACCCGTCATGGATCCATGTCACGAAGACCACGAAGACCAGTCACTATGTCGGTACCTACGCCGGTGACGACGCGGACTACGAGGTGGCGGCCATCGACGTGACCGTCGATCCCAACGACACGGGCGCCAAGCGGACGGCCAACCTCCGTTTCAAAACCGATGCGACGAGTTCCATCGTCTATACCATCAACCAAGCGGCCAACTGATGAAAGGAGCCAGATACATTGCTGCAGCCGTGCTGGCCTGTACCCTCGCCGTCCTTCCGTGGTCCTGTGAGAAACCCCGGGTCATCCCTACGCCGAAGACCCAGGAGGATACGGAACCGGACAAGCCGGATGACAAGCCTGTCACCGATCTGCCGACGGAACCCGCAAAGGCGACGAACAAGGTCGTCGCCCACCGCGGCGGCTCCGCCGAGTGCGGCCAGCCGGACAATTCCCGCGCCGCGCTGAAATACGCGATGTCGCTGAAATGCTATGCCATGGAGTGCGATATCTATTGGACCAAGGACAACGACGTCATCGTCGCCCATGCGGCCAATACCTATTACATCAACAACCTGAAGCCGTGGGAACACACGGTCGAGGAACTGCGCCGGGCCGGCAAACTGAAGAACGGGGAAGAGCTTCCCACGCTTTCGGACATGCTGGACATCGTCCAGGTGGAGGGCAACTGCACCAAGCTGGTGCTCGACATCAAGAACCTGGATTCCAAACTGACGGAGTACCCGATCAAGGCGACCAAGCGCGCCTGCGAGATCATCGCGGAGCGCAAGGCCGAGAAGTTCTGCGAGTTCATCTGCACCGGCAACTCGACGGTCGCCTCCGGCGTGTCCGGCCTCCAGGGTCAATATGGCATCCCGATCGGCTGGATGGCCAACTCCGCCCCGTCCGTGCACATCAGCCGGGGATTCAGCTGGGCGAACCTCAGCACCGTCTACATGAAGCCGTACGGCAGCGAAGCAGCCCGGACCGTCGACGAGTTCCTGAAAGCCAAGATGGAAATCAGCATTTTCAATGTCGACCAGAAAAGCGGGGACGGCAACGCTGCCTACAAGGATGAGGAGGTCAACTACTACATCAGCCAGTACGACAAACTCCGCTTCCTCTGCACCAATTATCCCAAGTGGCTCCTTTCCAAACTCAATTAAATCTGCATGATTATGAAAACCAAGCACATAGCAATTGCTTCCCTCGTCATTTTGGCGGTTGCCTGCCAGGCGCCATCGGAGGTCGTGCCGGATTCGGCCCCCTTCGTCAAGCTGGGGAGCAAGACTCTGAACGCCTCGGCCGCCCCTTCCCAGATGACCGTGACGCTGACTTCCAACTGTGACTGGAAGACCTCTGCCAGTGAGTCCTGGGTGAAGGTCTCGCCCGAGCAGGGCAACCAGTCCACGCGCGAGCTGACGCTCCTGTTCGAGGAGAACACGGTGGAGGAGACCCCGCGCGAAGCGAAGGTCTACATCGTCGGCGACGCCGCGTCGGATACCCTCTACATCACCCAGGCCGCCCCGGCCGGCCCCGTCCCTCCGGGAACGGAGCTCCGTACGGCGGACGATTTCAAGACCTTCCTTTCCCTGGCCGCGGATTTCACCACGGCTGACGTGACGAAGGTCTTCAACGACATCGACATGGGCGGCGCGACCATCGCGCCCGTCGCCAAGTACGCCGGCACCTTCGACGGCCAGGGCCACAAGATCTTCAACTTCAAGGTCGAGGGCCAGGATGCCGTGACCGGCCTTTTCCTGAGCAATGAAGGCACCATCAAGGATGTGGTCTTCGGCTCGAAGGACGGCAGCTCGTATGACGGCGTCAGCGTCATCGGCGCCGCGGAAGGCAAGGGCGGCAGCCATACCGGCCTTATCGCCGTCAACGACGGTACGCTGGAGAACGTTACGACCTTCGTGAAGATCAACTACGTCGCGGCGGCGGCCGAGGCGGAGGTGGGCGTCGGCGGCCTCGTCGGCAACGCCGTGCTCAATTCCGTGCTCCGCGGCTGCGTCAACAAGGCGCTCATCACCGCTTCCGGCGAGCCGACAAAGGTGACCGACTTCGGCGGCCTCATCGGCTACATGAACCAGCCGGCCCGCGTCGAGAACTGCTCCAACGAGGCGGAAATCAGCCTGTCCATTCCCATTATGACATCCCTGCCCTTGCACATGGGTGGTCTTGTCGGCCGGATCAATGCCGCGGCGACGGTTGAGAACAGCCACAACAAGGCGGATGTCTCCTATCGGCAGGAGGTTGCTCCGAAGTCCTGGATGAGCATTGGCGGCGTGATCGGTTCCGATTACAACGGCGGCATCGTCACCGGTTGCTCGAACAGGGGCAACATCTTCGCGAACACCCTCCAGGTCGTCCGTATCGGCGGCATCATGGGTGTCCTGAACAAGAGCGGCAAGGTCGAGAACTGCACCAACGAAGGTTCCGTGACCCTGGAGCAGGAAGCGAACATCAACTGGCAGAGCGCCGGCGGCATCATCGGCTTCCAGGAGGCGTCCCAGACCAACGAAAAGGACAACATCATCGCCGGCAACACCAACAAGGGCCCTGTCACCGTGACGGTCGAGAACACGACCGATCATGCCAACAAGGTCGCGGCCGGCGGTATCCTCGGTGAAGGCTGCCTCGCGCTCAGCGTGACCGACAACGTCAACCTCGCGCCGGTGAAGGTCACCAACAAGGCGGCCGGTCCGGTCTATGCGGGCGGTATCTACGGCGCGCTGATCAAGAACAAGGTCGAGATCCTCTCCTCCGGCAACATCAACGCCGGCAGCGTGACCGCGGCGACCTCCGACAACGCCAAGGCGATGGCCGGCGGTGTCGTGGGCTACATCGCCCCGGCCAGCGGCGGCGACGCCAACACGGTGGTGATTACCCTGACGGGCGACAAGAGCACGGGTGACGTGACTGGAACCGCCGCCATGTCAGGCGCCGCGGCCGGCAACAACTGCAACGGTGCCCTCGAGGCCTGCATCGTCGGCGGCTCCGTCAACGGAACGGCTCTTACTGCAGCCAATTACGTTTCCCTGACCCAGGGCAGCGCCAGCGCCGGTGCGGCCAACAACACGGTCTTCGTCGGCGGCGCTGCGGATGGCCCCGGCCTGAAGTCCGCGGACGACCTGCGGGAGTTCATGACAGCGGCCGACTTTTCCAAGTGGACCGACAACGGCGTGGTCAACGTGCTGGCCGACATCGACGCCTCCTCCATCGAATCGCTGCAGATCGCCGCGATCCCGGAGGGCGTCGTGATCGACGGCAACAACCACTCCATCTACAACATCAAGACGGTCTCGCAGGAGAACAATACCGGCCTCATCCTCGAGAACAACGGTACGGTCCGGAACCTCCGCTTCGGCACGAAGGACGGCTACACCTATGACGGCGTCAGCGCCATCAGCGCGGCTGAAGGCAAGGGCGGCGGCTATACCGCCCTTGTGGCGGTCAACAACGGCACGCTGGAGAACGTCATCACCTATGTGACCGTCAATTACGTTGCCACGACCTATACGACGCCCGACCATGGCGGCATCGCCGGCCTCATCGGCTGCGCCAAGGGCGAGAAGGGCTACGTGAAGGACTGCATCAACCGGGCGCAGATCAACGCGTCGGGCAAGATTCCCAAGGAAAGCGGCCTGGCCGGCCTGATCGGCTGCATGCCGACAAGCGGCGTCCAGGTGGTCAACTGCGCGAACGAAGCCAACCTGACCTTCAACCTGCCGGTTGCGAAGGTGCTCCACATGGGCGGCCTCGGCGGCCGTATCGCCGCCGCCGTCGTCTTCGAGAACTGCCGGAACACGGGCAACCTGACCTACGACGAGATCGAGAAGCCTTCCACCTGGACCACCCTGGGCGGTATCTGCGGCGTCGCCTATCTCGGCGCGACCTTCAACGGCTGCGTCAACAAGGGCAACCTGCAGTCCAACATCAACCAGGTCGTCCGCATGGGCGGCATCCTGGGCACGCTCAACCAGGGCGGCACCCTCAGCGGCTGCGTCAATGAAGGCAACCTGACCATCCAGCAGCCCACCAACGCCAACTGGCAGACCGCCGGCGGCCTGGTCGGCCTCCAGGAGAAGTCCGTCACCAACGACATGGACAATGTGATCATGGGCAGCACCAACAAGGGCACCATTGTCGTCGAGGTCGAGAATGCCACCACGCATGCCAACGAAGTGTCCGCGGGCGGCATCATCGGCATCGCCTGCCTCCAGCTGCGTCTGGTGAACAACACCAACGAGGGCTCCGTTACGATCGTCAACAAGGCGGCGGGCGGCGTCCATGCGGGCGGCATCATGGGCTCCTGGGTCAAGGCCACCAGCCTGGAGATGAGCGGCAATGTCAACAAGGGCGCGGTTTCCGCCACGACTTCCGACAACGCGAAGGCGTCGGCCGGCGGAGTCATCGGCCTCAATGACGTCGCTGCGACCATCACCCTGGACAAGAACCTCGCTTCGGTTACCTGCGGCCGTGCGGAAGCCACCGGCTCCATCGCCGGCATCAACAAGGGCACGCTCGAGAACTGCATCGCGGGCGGTTCCGTCAACGGTACTGCCGTTACTGCGTCCAACCTCGAGTCCCTTACCCAGGGTTCCGTCAGTACCGGCAAGGCCAACGGTACGACACTGGCCCAGTAATGGGACGGTTCTTCCTGAAAGCGGCGGTCGCGCTCTCCCTTGCCGGGGTGGGCGCGGCTGCCTGCGTTCAGCGTGAAATCCCGGCGCCGAAGCCGCCGGAGAAGGAAACGGAGGAAGGAGGTCCGTCGGAAGACGGCCTCCTCTTCTCCGCGTCCTTCGATGCCTGCACCCTCGCGGAAGGCCCGCAGATCCAGTCCGACAATTTCCGGGATGACTGCGAGAACCCGCTGAGTCACATCGACTTCAAATCGACGGCATGGAAGACGGTCGCGACCGCCCATGTCTGTTCGAACGAATACCTGAAAAGCCGGGATTTCGGCTCCTGGGTGTATCTGTTCCGCGTTTCCGAGCGTCCGGGCCACCTCGCCTGCGGCGTCAACAAGGAAGGGAAGCGGGGCATCATCCAGTCCCCGATGCTCTCCCGGATCCAGGGCGTCTCCGACATCGAGGTCCGTTTCGACGTCATGCCCGACGGGGGGATGACGGACGACTTCTGCTTCAAGGTCTGCCTGTCCGGGATCATCCGGTCCATGACCGTCGGCGGGACGGCTTTCCCCGTGACGACGGTCCATGACGGCATCGAACATGCCGTCGTCCTGCCCCGTTCCGTCCTGAAGTCCGGGTGGAACACCGTCACTGCGCAGGTGGAGCAGGCGACCGACGGGACCATGCTTTACTGGGCGGGCGCGAGCAGCGACAAGTCCCTGAACCACGGCTTCTTCCTGGATAATATCCGGGTGACGGAAACGGCGGCCATGCAGCGCCCCGCGAAGGGTCTCCGCGTCCTCTACTGGAACATCCAGAACGGAATGTGGAGCGATCAGCAGGCCGGCTTCCAGAACTTCCGCGCGTTCATCCGGAAATACGATCCCGACGTCTGCGTCTGGGCCGAGGCGCAGTCCATCTACAAGAACCGCAGCACGACCCAATGTGCGGAACAGGACCGCTTCTTCCCGGGCGGCTGGGCGGAGTTCGCCGCCTCCTATGGCCATGACTATACGGCCATCGGCGGCTACCGCATCTATGCCGACGACTATTATCCGCAGGTGATTACGTCGAAATATCCCGTCAGGACGCTTGAGCTGATCACGGAAACTGACCAGGTTCACCAGCAGCTCGCCGACACGTACGTTGACGGCAAGAGCCATGCGGCTGTGTATCACAAGCAGTGCCCGGAGGGCTATTGTCCCGTCGCCCACGGCGCTGCCGTCCAGCAGGTGGATGTCAACGGGACGAAGGTCAACTTCGTCACCCTCCATCTCTGGCCCCACGCCTACAGCTACTACGCCAAGTTCGTCATCAAGAACCAGTCCTACGATTCGGACCAGAGCCGGGGCGGTAATGCCCAGCGGGAGGCGGAAATCAAGTATATCTGCGCCCGCAGCATCGAAGACCCGAAGTATGCTTCCGAGCAGAACTGGCTGATGATGGGGGACTTCAATACCCGGAGCCGCCTCGACAACTGGCGCTACAAGCTGCCGGAAAACAGTCCCTTCCTGAGCAGCCACGACTATCTCCTCGAGC
This sequence comes from Bacteroidales bacterium, assembly GCA_016287075.1. Classification (GTDB taxonomy): domain Bacteria; phylum Bacteroidota; class Bacteroidia; order Bacteroidales; family UBA932; genus Cryptobacteroides. The sequence goes on from JAEEVC010000039.1 coordinate 13,591, forward strand.
ACACCTTCTACAAGGACATCATCGGGCTCCGGTATCCCGGCCACTTTTTCGCAACCCGGACCTGGGCCAACGACGCCGCCGGCAATTATCCCCCGCGCTACGATTTCATGTACGCTTCGCCGGCGATGTATGCGCGTGTCCGTAATGCGCTCGTCCTCAATGAGTCCTGGACCAACATGGTCTGGGCGATGTCCAATTATTACGATTCCTCCGACCACCGGCCCATCCTGGTGGATTTCGCCCTGTAAACGAACCTTCCGATGAAAAAGACGCTCACCCTCCTCCTGCTGTTCCTGCCCGGCCTCCTGTCGGCGCAGGGCTTTTCCGTGCAGGGCCTGGCGAACACCGCGCGTGAGTACAGCGCCGGCGGCGTGACCCTGCCCGCCTTTTCCGTTTCCGCCGGCTTCCAGCCCGGGCGGCACTGGTATTTCGGCGCCCTGGCCGGCGACGGATACGATGATACGGAGACGGGCGTCGAGCGGAAATATGGCGCCGCGGGCGAAGTCCGGTATTACCTGACGAAAGGGTTTTACTGGGGAGGTGCGCTGGGCGTGATGACGAAGCCCGGCCAGGGCGCCGTCGGGCCTGCCTGGTCGCTGACGCTCTTCGGCACGCGCGAGGCCCTCGGCCACGGGCTCTACATCGCCACGGAACTGTCCGTCGGGAATATCGCCCCCGGGATGTCCTTCGGCCTCGGCTATTGCCCGGAGTACCGGAAGAAACGGGATGACAAGCCTTTCGACCGCTATTGGGAGGTCGAAGCGGGCTTCCCGTTCTTCGCCTATGCCGGTTACCGGCCCGGCCGGAACTTCGGCATCGGGGCTACGGCCGAGTCTTTCCGCAAGAAGGTGAAGCTGGACGGGGAACGCATCCCCTGCGCCTATACCTGCGCGGGCCTGCAGGTCCGTTTGTACTATCTGGCGTTCAGCGGTTTCGAACTGTACAGCGCGACCGGGGGAGGGATGGCCCTGCTGACGCTCGGAGCAGGGGATACCCGGAGAAGCTGGTATTGGGACAATACGCTCCTGGGCGCGCATTTCCGCATCCGCGACGGCCGGTTCTATGTGCTCGGGGAACTCAAATCCGGCTCCCTCGCCTGGAGCGGCCACGCCGGCATCGGCGTGCGCCTGTGACAGATTGGCAGGAGCCCGTGCAAGATTGACGGCTTCGCGGGTTTCATAACTGTGATCATCATTGAACGTATGAAAAAACTGATACTGACCCTTTCCCTCGCCGCCCCGCTACTGCTCTCTGCAGGAGACCTGCTGGCGCAGAGCCCTTCCTCCCGGAAGTGGGAGGTGGATTTCAGCCTGGGCGGGCAGAGCCTGCTTTCCCAGACCGTGGGTATCCGGCAGAAAGCATCATCTTATTCCACGAGCCTGAAGGACATCTACGCGCCCTATTATTCCGACGTTTCCAGCGGAACGGTTTTCTGCCTGTCGGCGTACCGTTCTCTGAAATCGTGGCTTGAGGTGGGCGTGGATACCGGCTTCGACCGGATTATCGCTACCCGTTACGATCCGGTCACGGAACGGGAGACGGGGCTGGTCGAGTGGAATGTTATCCCCTTGATGGGCGGTGTTAAGGTGTTTTATTTCAGGGACTTCCGTTATACGTCCATCTATGCGGGCCTCTCTCTCGGCGCTTCGTTCACGCTCGGCCGGGATACCGGCGTTCCTTTTTCGGACATCCGTTTCGCCGGGGAGTTCATCCCCTTCGGATTCCGGATCGGACCGGAGAACGGCCGGTGGCGCTTTGTCGTCGAGACGGTGGCCGGCAGCCGCCTGGCCGGAGGGCGCGTCGGTGTAGGATATCGTTTTTAACAGGGGAGGAGTCTTATGAAAAAGTGGATGATATTTGCCATGCTGCTGCTTGCGGCGGCCGGCTGCTCGAAGGAAATGATGCCTTTCGGACGCTCTTTTTCCGGGACGTCCGTCCGGGCGGACCTGGCGGGGGAGCATTATATGGTCCTTCTGGTCGAGGATTGCCTGGTGGACAACCTCGTCGCCCTCGAAGATGCACTGAAACTGGACCGGATCGGGCTTTACGATGCGCGGGAAGGTTCTGATTATCAGCCGGACGGGAAGTCGCTGTGGACCCCGGGCGCCGTGTGGAAAATCGGGACGGTCCATGCCCTGAACGGCCTGCGGATCGAGAAAATGCCCGCCGACAGCACCTGGACGCTGACACGGGACGACGAATATCCCCTGGAGGGGAATTCGTTCCGGACTGAACAGGAGATCACGGCTCGGATGCTGAAGGGGGATCTCTGGCAGAACCATCGCTGGGAGGTGTCCGTGACTTTGCACCGGACGGAAGAGGACGGCTATGAGGCCGGTTTCCGTTCCGTCGGGACGGTACGGTTCGAGCCGAATCATGTCTCCTGGGAGGAGTGCTACGGGACGTTCCTGATGGAGGTCCTTTGCGAGGGGAAGACTATCGACCGGGCCAACCTGGTCTATGCCGGCCCGATCGGACACTACCGTTACATGGGCGGGCTCTGACAACTTGTCAGTGAAGCCCGTTTGGAACGGTGTTTGACATCCTATGGTCCGTCCGGAACGTTCCGGGCGGTTTTTTTTTGAGACAAAAAAGCAAACGATATGGCAAACAAAGGACAGATCGGCGTAACGACCGAAAACATTTTCCCCGTCATCAAGCAGTTCCTCTACAGCGACCATGAGATTTTCCTCCGGGAACTCGTGGCGAATGCCGTGGATGCGACCCAGAAGCTGAAGGCGCTGGCCCTCTCCGGCGACTGCAAGGAGGAACTCGGCGAACTTCAGGTGCGGATCGAACTGGATCCCAAGAAGAAGGTCCTCAAGGTGATCGATGCCGGCATCGGCATGACCGAAGAGGAAGTGGACAAGTACATCAACCAGATCGCCTTCTCCTCGGCCGGGGAGTTCCTGGAGAAATACAAGGACCAGATCGGCAACATCATCGGCCATTTCGGCCTCGGCTTCTACAGCGCGTTCATGGTCTCGAAGAAGGTGACCATCGACACGCTCAGCTGGAAGGAGGGGTCGAAGGCGGTGCTCTGGAGCTGCGACGGCTCGCCGGAATACGAGATGAAGGAGTCCAAGCGGACGGAGCGCGGCACGGAAATCACGCTGTACCTGGATGATGACTCGGCCGAATACGCGGAGAAGTCCCGCATCGAAGGCCTGCTCGGCAAGTATTGCAAGTTCATGCCCGTCCCGATCGTCTTCGGCAAGGAACAGGAATGGAAGGACGGCAAGTATGTCGATACGGACAAGGACCATGTGGTCAACAGCGTGGAGCCGCTGTGGACGAAGGCCCCGTCCGAGCTCAAGGAAGAGGACTACAAGTCCTTCTACCGGGCGCTCTATCCGATGAACGAGGAGCCGCTGTTCCATATCCACCTGAATGTGGACTATCCCTTCAACCTGACGGGCATCCTCTATTTCCCGAAAATCAAGGACCGCGTGGCCATCGAGCGCAACAAGATCTCCCTCTATTGCAACCAGATGTTCGTCACCGACCATGTGGACAACATCGTCCCGGACTTCCTGACCCTGCTCCACGGCGTCATCGATTCCCCGGACATCCCGCTGAATGTCTCCCGCAGCTACCTGCAGAGCGATGCGAATGTCAAGAAGATCTCGACCTACATCACCAAGAAGGTCGCGGACCGGCTGGAGGAGATCTTCAAGAACGAGCGGACGGCCCTCGAGGAGAAGTGGGACAACCTCAAGCTCTTCATCGAGTACGGCATGCTCTCCGACGAGAAGTTCTGCGAGCGGGCGCTCAAGTTCGCCCTCCTGAAGAACACGGACGGCAAGTATTTCAGTTTCGACGAGTACAAGGCGGCCGTGGAAGGGGAGCAGACGGACAAGGACAAGAAGCTGGTTTACCTCTATGCGACGGATGTCGAGGAACAGTACGCCTTCATCGAGGCGGCGAAATCCAAGGGGTATGACGTCCTGCTGCTGGACTGCGAGCTGGATTCGCACTATGTCAACCTGCTCGAACAGAAGCTGAAGGACACGCGCTTCGCCCGGGTCGATTCCGACGCCGTCGAGAACCTGATCCCGAAGGGGGAGAAGGTGAAGCTGGAAATGAAGGAGGATGAGCGCTATGACCTCGAGAACCTCTTCAAGGCGGTCCTGCCGGGCGGCAACGATTATTATGTCACCGGCGAGAACCTCGGTGCGGAGGAAGCGCCGATCCTCATCACGCGCAGCGAGTTCATGCGCCGTTACCGCGAAATGAGCGCGTTGGGCGGCGGGATGAACTTCTATGGCTCCATGCCGGAGAGCTTCAACATCACCGTGAACATGGAGAACCCGCTGGTGGAGAAGATTCTCGCCGCGAAGGCGGTCGAGGTCGCTCCGCAGGGCGAACTGCCCGCCGAGGCGCCGAAGGACGCACCCGAAGCGGAGAAAACGCGGGTGCGCGAGGAAAGGGAGGCCGTGCGGAAGGCCCACAAGGCCGATATCGAGCAGTTCGCCGCCGGCAATGAAATCCTCCACCAGATCACGGACCTGGCCCTGCTGGCCAACGGCATGCTGAAAGGCAAGGCCCTGAGCGATTTCATCGCCCGCAGCCAGAAGGTCGTTTCCGACGCGTATTTGAAGTAGGGGACTACTTCCCGATCAGATGCAGGAATTCGTTTCGGGTGCGCTCCGAGTTGAGGAACGCGCCCGAAAATGCGGATGTCGTGGTGGTGGCATTGGTCTTCTGGACGCCGCGCATCGACATGCAGGTGTGCATCGCCTCGATGACCACGGCGACGCCGAGCGGCTTCAGCGACGACTGGATGCAGTCGCGGATCTGGACGGTCAGCCGTTCCTGGACCTGCAGGCGGCGGGCAAAGGTCTCGACCACGCGGGCGACCTTGCTCAGGCCGGTGATCTTGCCGTTCGGGATGTAGGCGACGTGCGCCTTTCCGATGAAGGGGAGCATGTGATGCTCGCAGAGGGAATAGAGTTCGATGTCCTTGACGATGACCATCTGCTGGTATTTCTCATCGAAAATCGCCGAGCGGACGATCTGGACCCCGTCCTTGGCATAGCCCTGGGTCAGGAACTGCATGGCCTTCGCGACCCGTTCCGGGGTCTTCTGCAGGCCTTCCCGCTCCGGGTCTTCCCCGAGGAGCCGGAGGATAGCTTTCACATGGGCCGCGATCTCCGCGGTCGTCTTCCCGTCATATTCCTCAATTGCCCTGTATGCCATCTTGATTCGCTTTTGTAAAATTGTCTGCAAAATTACTCAAAAAAATATTCATAGTTGAAATATTTTATCTATATTTGCGGCCCAAATGGTTGCCATGCTTTGCTAACCGTTTGAAAACTAGTGGTTTTTAAAAAACAAACGTACACGTTATATGTATTGGACACTTGAACTTGCCAGCAGCCTGGACGATGCTCCGTGGCCGGCCTCCAAAGACGAACTGATTGACTATGCCAACCGTTCCGGCGCCCCCGAAGAGGTTATTGAGAACCTGGAAGAACTGGAGGACGACGGCGAAGTTTACGAATCCATCGAAGACATCTGGCCCGACTACCCCACGAAGGAAGATTTCTTTTTTAACGAGGAAGAATATTAGGGGCTTAACTGACTGAAATACAGAGAATTAGCTCGGATGGGTGCCATTTTAGCGAATGGTGCCCATCCTCATTTTATCGCATTCTGTCGCATCCTGTCGAAACGAAAGTTAACACAATACTTAACAC
>JAEEVC010000058.1 GCA_016287075.1 Bacteroidales bacterium
CAGGCCCAGCGGATCGCCATCGCTCGCGGCCTTCTGCGGCCGGGCTCGGTCCTGCTGCTGGACGAGTTCAGTTCCTCGCTCGATCCCGAGACCGAGGAGAAACTGATGGACAACCTCACGAAAAAAGCGGCGGGCAAGACGATGATCTTCATTACCCACCGCGAAAAGATCGCGCAGTATTGCGGCCGGACCTGCCGGATCGACCGCCTTTCTTAGTTCTTCATTTTCCCGACGCGGAGTTCGTCGTAGGCGAGCCGGTTGTTGAAGATGTCAATCGCCGTGTAGATGGCGTGGAGCATCGAATGCGGATCGGCCTCGTCGCGGCCTGCCATGTCGTAGGCGGTGCCGTGGTCCGGTGAAGTGCGGACGACGGGAAGGCCGGCGGTGAAGTTCACGCCCTCGGAGAAGGCGAGCGCCTTGAACGGGCCGAGACCCTGGTCGTGGTACATCGCCAGGGTGGCGTCGAAGCGGTTGTAGTTGCCCAGGCCGAAGTAGCCGTCGGGGGAGTAGGGGCCGAAGGCGAGGATGCCTTCCTCCTGCGCCTGCAGGACGGCCGGCAGGATGATGCGCTGCTCCTCGTCGCCGAGGAGGCCGCCGTCGCCGCAGTGCGGGTTCAGGCCGAGGACGGCGATCTTGGGCCTCGGAATCGCGAAGTCGCGCTCCAGGGACTCGTTCATCAGGCGGAGTTTGGAAAGGATCTTCTCCTTGGTGAGGGCTGCCGGTACGTCCTTAAGGGGAATGTGGCCGGTGGCGATGGCGACGCGCAGCTGCGGGGAGACCATGATCATGGCGATCTCCTCCGCTCCGAACGCATCCTGCAGATACTCCGTGTGGCCGGTGTAGCCGAAGCCTTCGGCGGTCATCGCCCGCTTGTTGATCGGGCCGGTGACCAGGACGTCGATATAACCCTCCTTGAGGTCCTTGACGGCCGCTTCCAGGGACATCATCGCCGCCTTGGCGGAATCCGGGCTGGACTGTCCGGGCTCGGCGTAGAAGTTGTCCGGGAGGCAGTTGACGATGTTGATGCGCTTGGTGTGGACGTCTTTTGCGGAATGGATCACGTAGGTGTCCATCTGCTCGATTTCATGGATCTGCTTGCGGTAGAAGCCGAAGATCTTGGAGGAGCCGTACACCACGGGGGTGAAGGAGTCCAGGATGCGGGAATCCGCCAGCGACTTGATGAGGACTTCGTATCCGATGCCGTTGCTGTCACCCTGGGTGATGCCGACGACGAGTTTGGGCTTGTTCATATCAGTGCATTTTGATTTTCAGTCAGATAGCCGGTATCCTCCAGGAGGTTCTCCGGGTTGGAGTAAGCGGCGACGGCGAGGGCGTCGCAGCGTTCGTTCTCGGGGTGTCCGGCGTGGCCCTTGAGCCAGTGGAAAGCGACCCTGTGCCGACGGTAGACGTTGTCGAAGCGGATCCACAGGTCCACGTTCTTCTTCTTGGCGAAACCGGTGCGTTTCCAGTTCTCCAGCCAGCCTTCGTTCACGGCTTTCACCACGTAGGAGGAGTCGCTCCAGACATGGACCTCCGCGTTGTCCCAGCGGATGGCCTCGAGACCCTTGATCACGGCGAGGAGTTCCATCCGGTTGTTGGTCGTGAGACGGTACCCTTCGGACATCTCCTTTTCGCGGCCCGCGCAGCGCAGGATCACGCCCAGTCCGCCCGGACCGGGGTTGCCGCTGGCGGCCCCGTCGGTGTATAGGTAGATAGGCGGTCGGTTTAGTTCCATGTCTATGCAAAGATAGCACTTTCCGGCCAATTATTTGCTTTCCTTACGGAAAAACCGTATTTTTGTACGATTATTGGCCAATTAAAGAATATGAAAAAGATACTTTTTGCTTTGAGCACGGCCGCCGTCCTGGTTGGCTTGGTTTCCTGTAATCCGGAAACCTACAAGAAAATCAATTACCTGCAGGACGTCGATGGTGACACCACGATGACGATGAAAGTGAACAAGGGCATCATCATCCAGCCCCAGGACCAGCTTTCCATCATCGTCACGAGCCGGGACCCGAAGATGGCCGTCCCGTTCAACCTTTCTGTATCCACTTTCTATACCGGTTCGGAGCTTTCTTCCTCCGGCGGCGCCAGCCAGCGTATCACCGGCTACATCGTGGACAACGATGGTGACATTCATTTCCCTTCCCTGGGCAAGATTCATGTCGCCGGCCTCAACCGCTGGGAACTTCAGGAGCTCATCCGGACCAACCTCTCCGACAGCGGTCTCCTGAAGGATGCGGTCGTGACCGTCGAATTCCTGAACTTCAAGGTTTCCGTCCTGGGTGAAGTCACCGCCCCGGGTTCCTACACCGTCACCGGCGACAAGATCACCATCCTGCAGGCCCTTGCCCTGGCCCGTGACCTGACCATCTACGGCCAGCGCGAAAACGTCCAGGTGATCCGCGAGCAGAACGGCCGCCGCCAGATTTACAAGCTGGACCTCACGGATTCCGGCATCTTCTCTTCCCCGGCCTATTATCTCCAGCAGAACGACGTCGTGTACGTGACGCCTTCCAAGGTCCGCGCCGGACAGGGCGAGATCAACGAGAACTACTTCAAGTCCGGAAGCTTCTGGATTTCCCTCGCTTCCATCTCCATGACGACGATCAACTTCATCATCGCGCTGACTAACCGCGCGAACCAGAACAAGTAAAGAGCCATGTCCGAAATCAATCAGAACAACATGCCGGTCTATTCCGGAAGGAAGGAAGAAGACGAAGAGCAGTCTCTGCAGCTGGCCGACCTCTGGGCCCTTGTATGGGACAATAAATGGTGGTATGTCGCCTGCATCCTGGCGGCCCTCCTTATTGCCGGCTTCTATCTGTACAAGACCCCGAAGACGTACAGCCGCACGGAGAAGGTAATCGTGGACGAGGACACCCAGAACACGATGATGCGCGACCTCACCGCCTTTGCCGGTTCAGGCGCCCGCCGTTATTCGGGTACCAATGTGGACAATGAAATCGAAGCGTTCGGCGCTCCCGACCTGATGCAGAAGGTCGTCAGCCGCCTGGGCCTGGAAACCTCCTACATCGACAACCAGTTCCTGCGTGTCCGCGAGATGTATAAGAACTCCCCGGTCGAGATGCAGCTGCCGGACGAGATCGTGGCCTCCAGCTTCTCCTTCAACCTGAGCAAGGGGAAGGACAGCACCTTCGTCATCCGCGATTTCTTTGTCGGTCCCGATGAATTCAAGGGATTCAAGGTGACCGGCCATGTCAAGGATACGGTGGAAACGCCTGTGGGAAAGATCATCATCTTCCCCACGTCCAACTTTGACAAATGGCACAGGGACATCACCGTTTCCTGGGTGAACTCCGCCAGACGGGCCAAGTCCTACTGCGGCCGCCTTTCCGCCGGCCTGAGCAGCAAGCAGTCCTCCGTGGTGGTCCTTTCCCTGAAGGACGTCTTCCCGGCCCGTGCCGAGGCCGTCCTCGGAACCCTCCTGGACATCTACAACGAAGAGTGGGTCGAGAACAAGAACCAGTCGGTCCGCAACACCTCCCTGTTCATCAACGACCGTCTGAATGTCATCGAGCGTGAACTCGGCGGCATCGAACAGGACATCAAGGACTACAAGCAGAGCCACAACATCACGGATATCCAGCAGGCCGGTAACGCCTACATGCAGCAGTCCAGTGCCTATTCGGCCCAGGGCTTCGAGGCGTCCAACCAGCTCGCGATCGCCAAGATGATCAAACAGTTCATCAACGATCCCGCCCATGTGAACGACCTGATGCCGGCGAATTCCGGCCTGTCCAGCGCCAACATCGAGTCCCAGATCCGCGACTACAACAACGCCCTCCTCGAGCGCGACCGTTCCCTGGCCCTGTCCAGCGACAACAACCCGTACGTCCAGGACCTGAACAAGAGCCTGGAAATGTACAAGCTCGCCGTGAACCGGTCCATCGACAACCTCATCTCCACCCTGCAGCTGCAGGTGAACAAGATCGAGGCGCAGGAGAAC
>JAEEVC010000018.1 GCA_016287075.1 Bacteroidales bacterium
ATACGGAGCGGGCGACTGATGGAACAAGTAATAATAATATCTTCGCAGAGAAGTCAAAACAATACCGCCTTGGGGCCTTGTACCTAGGATATAAAAATTATAGAATCGGCTACAATAGTGAAAAAAACATCCGTGGACCAATTCAGAATCATTTTCATGACCTTACACTGTATGGTGAATTTTTCGATTCGTATCCATCACTTCCTGATCTTTCTCTTGGCTATCCCTACTTTTTCTTGCTCAGATTGTGATGGCCTGGTGTTTAATATCCGGCAAGGCCGTTTTCGAATGACACGGAATCCCTATGACGGAAACGAGATGCGGATTGATGGGTATTATTATTCTGTCCCTGAAGAAGATGGTGGTCGTACTGTGCTTCTTTTTTATCGCAATGGCGTTTTTATTTATGGGGGGACAGAAGTTACAGATACAGTAGAAAAGACTCTTTCAGACACGCTGTTATTTATTGATAAATGGTTGTATCCTGAGCCGGAATTGATGAAATTGAGGCGATCACTTCCTGACCAAATTGGTATATACCAGATAGATGGGGCCTCTCTTGAGATGGAAATGTGGGAAAGACGGTTCTTTGGCTATGGCGTGGTAACAATGACAGGAAACATTATTGATGATAGTTCTCTGATTATCATCGATAAGAGAGATGAATTGGGGTATTATAATTTTCCGAAGAATCTCCTTTTCCATTTCAGACAATTCAGCCCCAAACCCGACAGCACTTGCGTTTTTATAGAATGAATCAGATCCTCTCCCGGCAGGATATCGTCCACAACCAGACGGAGACTTTCGGATACGACTGCCTCAACCGCCTCACGTCCATCGGCTCCCGGCAGGCTACCTATGCCTCCAACGGGAACGTGACGGCGATCGACGGGGTAAAGCCCCTTTTGGGCCGGCCTTATTTCCGCTTTTCTCCCAGCACGCACCAGCGGACGAAGGGGATCCGGCGGATGGCCTCGTAGATCAGCGGGGAGAGGGTGAATACAGCGACGGTCAGGATCAGGTACATCGCCACCGGCGGGAGCTGGGTATATTGCTTCATCATGTAACCCAGGCTCGCGATCACCAGGTAGTGGACAATGTACAGGCCGAAACTGCTGCGCGTCATATAGGCCGCGAAGGGGCCCGTGCAGTCGAAGCGGGCCTTGAACCATCCCGTCATCGCGAGGCACATCAGCCAGCCGTAGAGGCAATTCAGCGGGCTGGAGAGATAGGCCGGCGCGGTGTAGTCCTGCCCGAAGGTCGTGACAACCAGGATGATACCGGCAGCGACCGCGCAGGCCATGAGCGGAATCCAGTTCTTGCCGAGGGCCTCCTGGACGCCCTCATGCGCGAACACGAACCAGCCCAGCAGGAAGGGTATCAGGTAGAAGAGCGGCTTGTAGAGATTATACAGGCCGTCCGGGGACTCCGGGCGGGGCTGCTGGATGAGCGTCTGCTCGCCCAGCCAGAAAAGGACGCCGAGCAGGATGACCCAGACGATGCCGGCCTTCCCGCCGAAGGCCCTGCCGCAGGCCTCGTACAACCGGTTCCGGCCGTCCAGCTTGCGTACCAGCAGCAGGAGCAGCGAGAACAGCCACAGGTCCTGGATGAACCAGAGCGGGCCTGTGCCGCTGACCGACCACATGAAGAACCGGGCCACGCCCGGCACGCCGTCCAGCGCCCCGGTACTGGCCGCCCCGGTACTGGCCGCCACGGCCGTGTTGAAATAACCTACCATCCAGTGGAAGACGAGCAGGCCGATGGTCGCGGGCACCAGCAGTTTCCGCGTCCGGGCCCGGAACCAGGTCTTCGCGTCGTATTTCTCCAGCGCATAGCGGGCGCTGATGCCCGCGAGCAGGAACAGCAGCGGCATGAACCAGGGATACAGGATGTACATGACGGCATCCTGGTACTGGGGGCCGTTGCCGAACCCGCCGATGCCGCCGAAGACACCTTTGTTGTTGTAGAAATAGACCACATGGTACAGCAGCACCAGGAGCACCGTCACCCAGCGCAGGTTGTCGAGCCAATGCTTTCTCATTGGGGAAGGCCCTCCATCGCCTGGTCGATCGCCTGCTGGAAAATCTCCGTCTTGAGCAGCGCCATGCCCTTCTGGTCCCCGAGCAGCAGCAGGGCGTCGCCCGGTTTGATGTCATACACTTTCCGGGCATCCCGCGGGATCACGATCTGCCCCTTGTCCCCGACCTTGACGACGCCGAAGATGTACTTGCCTTCATTTTCCTGCATATTCATCATACTTGTTGGAATTTTCCCACAAATATAACAATTCTCACGCATTTTGCAATTGATTTCTGCAACAAAGCACGGAAATATTGCCGAAATTGGGGAAAACCCGTTAATTTTGCATGAAATAGGTTGTGTATGGTAAAATGCATGCGAGCGCTCGTGCCGGCGATGCTGGCGGGAGCGATGATATTGGCCGTTTCCTGCGGAGGACGGACCTGCCGGACGGCGCCGGAAGCGGATTCCAGCGATTTCGTGAACCTGACGGACGTGGTTCCGGACGCCATCCTGGAGATCCGCTATTTCAGCACCTTCAATTTCGTGGGGGCGCGGATCGACGGCTATCTCCAGCCGACGGCCCTGCTGACCCGCGCGGCGGCCGACAGCCTGAAGGCCGTCAGCGACGACGTCATCCGCATGGGTTACCGGCTCAAGGTCTATGACGCCTACCGGCCGCAGTGCGCGGTGGACCATTTCGTCCGCTGGTCGCTCGATCCGGCCGACACCGTGATGAAGTCCCGCTTCTATCCGATGCTCGACAAGCCCGTCTTGTTCGAGCAGGATTACATCATGGCAAAGTCCGGACACACAAGGGGTTCCACCGTGGACCTGACCCTGTTCGACATGGCCTCGGAAAAGGAACTCGACATGGGCGGCACGTTCGACTGGTTCGGCGAGGAATCCCACCCGGACTACTGCGGGGATGCCGAGTCGGAGACCTACATCCCGTCCGGAGGCCTCACGGAGGAGCAGTTCCGCAACCGGATGATCCTCCGCGCCGCCATGAAACGCCACGGCTTCACGCCGCTGGAGAGCGAATGGTGGCATTTCCGCCTTGCCAATGAACCCTATCCCGATACCTATTTCACCTTCCCCGTCCGGGAATTGAAACCCAAGCGCTGCAAATGAAAGTCATGAAATTCGGCGGCAGTTCCGTCGCCACCCCCGACAATATCCGGCGGGTCAAAGCCATCGTCACCGCCCAGGAAGAACCGGCCATCGTCGTCGTCTCCGCCCTCGGCGGGGTCACCGACGAGCTGGTCCGCATCTCGGCCCTGGCCGAGGCGGCGGACAGTGCCTACCAGGAACACATCCAGGCCCTCCGGCAGCGCCACATCGATGCCTGCACGGACCTCGTGGGGGACACGGAGGCAGGCCGCACACTGCGCGGGACGGTCGATGCCCTGCTGGACGAACTCGAGAGCATCTGCCGGGGCGTCTTCCTGCTCAAGGTCCTGCCCGACAAGACCCGCTCCCAGATCCTGAGTTTCGGCGAGCGCCTCTCCTCGCGGATCGTCACGGCCGCCATCGGGAACGCCGCGCTGTACGATGCGCTGGATTTCATCCGGGCTGACGGCGGGGAAGTGGACTTCGAAGCCACGAACCAGCTGGTTTCCAAGCGCTTCAGGGGCTATGGAAAAGGCAGTCCCGTGGCCATCGTCCCCGGCTTCATCGCCCGGGACGGCGCCGGGGACATCTCCACCCTCGGCCGGGGCGGGTCGGACTACACGGCCAGCATCCTCGCCGCCGCCCTGAACGCATCCATCCTGGAGATCTGGACGGATGTGGACGGGTTCATGTCCGCCGACCCCCGCATCATCCGGACCTCGTATGTCATTGACGAGCTGACCTATGAAGAGGCGATGGAACTGTGCAACTTCGGCGCGAAGGTCATCTATCCGCCGACCGTGTACCCCGTCTGCCTCAAGGGGATCCCCATCCTCGTCAAGAACACCTTCAACCCCGAAGCCCCCGGCACGCTCATCCGGGACAAGAAGGACACCAAACCCTCCGAACGGGTCATCAAGGGCATCTCCTCCATCGACAACATCACCCTGATCACCCTTTCCGCCACCTCGATGGTGGGCATCATCGGCGTCGACCGGCGCATCTTCACCGCGCTGGCGGACGAGCACATCAACGTCTTCCTGGTCAGCCAGTCGGCCTCCGAGACCGGCATCTCCATCGGCGTCAGCGGAGACGATGCGGAAAAGGCCTGCCGGGTCCTGTCCAGGACCTTCGCCGCCGAGATCGCGAGCGGCGCGATCCACCCCGTCAAGCGGGAGGACGGCCTGGCCGCCTGCGCCATCGTCGGCGAGAACATGAAGCACAACTGCGGCATCGCCGGCAAGCTGTTCAGCACGCTCGGCCGGAGCGGCATCAGCATCATCGCCTGCGCCCAGGGCGCCTCGGAGAGCAACATCTCCTTCGTCGTGGAGCGGAAATCCCTCCGCAAGTCCCTCAATGTCATCCACGACGCCTTCTCCCTGTCGGAGTACCAGGAACTGAACCTGTTCATCTGCGGCATCGGCACCGTCGGCAGCCAGCTGATCGGACAGATCGCCCGGCAGCGGGAAAAACTCATGCGCAAGCGGAACCTCAAGATCAACATCGTCGGCATCGCCCGGAGCTCGAAGGCCGTCTTCGACCGCGACGGCCTTTCGACCGACTCCTGGCGGACGGACCTGGAAAACGGGATGGACATCACGCCTTCCCGCCTCCGCGACGAGGTCATCGGCATGAACATCTTCAACGCCGTCTTTGTGGACTGCACCGCCAGCGCGGAAGTGGCCGCCCTGTACGGCGATTTCTTCCAGCACGGCATCTCGGTCGTCGCCGCCAACAAGATCGCGGCCTCCTCCGATTACCGGGAATACCGCGACCTGAAGAAAACGGCCCGCCGCCGGGGCGTCAAGTTCCTCTTCGAGACGAATGTCGGCGCGGGGCTTCCCATCATCAGCACCATCAACAGCCTCCGCAACAGCGGCGACCGCATCCAGAAGATCGAAGCCGTCGTGAGCGGCACCCTCAATTTCCTCTTCAACACCCTCTCCGCCGAAGTCCCCTTCAGCGAGACGGTGCGGATGGCCCGGGAACAGGGTTATTCCGAACCCGATCCCCGCGTGGACCTTTCCGGGACCGACGTCATCCGCAAGCTGGTCATCCTCGCCCGGGAAGCCGGCTACGAGGTCAACCAGGAGGATGTCACGGCGGAGCCCTTCATCCCCCGCGAGTTCTTCACCTGCCCGCTGGAGACGTTCTGGAAGCGGCTTCCGGAACTGGACGCCGCCTTCGAGGCGCGCCGGCAGGAAATGGAGCGGAACCACAAGCGGCTGCGCTACATCGCCCGGATGGAGGAAGGCCGCTGCACCGTCGCCCTCCAGGCCGTCGGGGAGCATCATTCCTTCTATACGCTGGACGGCTCCAACAACATCGTCCTTCTCACGACGGAGCGCTACCACGACCACCCGATGCTCATTCAGGGCTACGGGGCCGGCGCGGCGGTCACCGCCGCCGGCGTCTTCGCCGACATTATCAGCATCGCCAACGTAAGTAATTAAGCATGAAGAAAGTACGCGTATTCGCACCCGCCTCCATCGCCAACCTCGGCTGCGGCTTTGACATCATGGGGCTCGCCCTGGACGAGGTGGGGGACATCCTGGAGATGTCCGCCTCGGAAGGCGATGGGATCCACATCGAAAACCGCTCCGGCGTCCCGCTGCCGGAGGATCCCGAAGAGAACGTGGTCACGCCCGTCATCCGGAAGTTCTTCGAAATGACCGGATTGCGGGGCAGGATCGACGTGACGGTGTGCCAGAAGATCTATCCCGGCTCCGGCATCGGGTCCAGCGCGGCCTCCAGCGCGGCGGCCGCCTTCGGCATGAACGCCCTTTTCGACGAGCCGCTCTCGGACGAGGACCTCGTCGTCTGCGCCATGGAGGGGGAAAACCTTGCCAGCGGCGGCTACCATGCCGACAACGCCGCCCCGTCGCTGCTCGGCGGCATCATCCTGATCCGGGGCTATGAACCCCTCGACATCATCCAGCTGCCCATCCCGGGCAACTTCTACTGCGCCGTCGTCCATCCGCGGATCATGGTCTCCACGAAAGCGGCGCGCGGGATCCTCCCGAAAGCCGTCCCGATGCACGACGCCATCGGCCAGTGGGGCAATGTCGGCGGTCTCATTGCCGGTCTTTATTCCGGCAATATCGGCCTTGTGGGGCGTTCCATGCAGGATTTCGTCGCAGAGCCCTACCGCAAGCGCTTCATCCCCGACTTCGACGGACTCCGGACAAAGATCCTCGCCTCCGGCTCCCTGGCCATGAACATCTCCGGCTCCGGCCCTTCGGTCTTTTCGCTGTCGGACAAGCGCGAGACCGCCCACCGCGCCGGCGAACTGATGAAGGAGCATTTCGCCGCCCGGGACATCCCCTGCGACGTGTACGTCGTCAAAATCACGAACAAAGGTACAAGGCTGCTGGCCAATGAGATACTATAGCACAGGCGGGAAAGCGCCGCTCACCGGCCTCCGGGAGGCCGTCGTCCGTGGGCTCGCAGAGGACCGCGGGCTCTATATGCCGGAGCGCATCCCCCGGCTGCCCGACGCGTTCTTCGAGACCATCGGCACGCTCTCTTTCCCGGACATCGCCTGCCGTGTAGCGGACGCCTTTTTCGCGGAAGACATCCCGGCCGGCGACCTGCACGGGATTGTCCGGGAGACCCTTTCCTTCGACTGCCCGCTGCGGGAAGTGGAGCCCGGCATCTTCGCCCTGGAGCTCTTCCATGGTCCCACCCTCGCTTTCAAGGACGTCGGCGCCCGGTTCATGGCCCGGATGCTGCGCCATTTCACCCGCGGGACCGGGGATATCCGGGTTCTGGTCGCCACTTCGGGCGATACCGGGAGCGCCGTCGCCAACGGCTTCCTCGGCGTGGAGGGCATCCGTGTCTTCGTGCTCTACCCGAAAGGGAAGGTGAGTCCCATCCAGGAGAGCCAGTTCACCACGCTCGGGCAGAACATCACCGCCCTGGAGATCGACGGGTGCTTCGACGACTGCCAGGCCCTGGTCAAGGCGGCTTTCGCGGACGCGGAACTCCGCGCCGCCCAGCGGCTCACCTCGGCCAACAGCATCAATGTCGCCCGCTTCCTTCCCCAGGCGTTCTACTATTTCCACGCTTACGCCCAGCTGCAACGGAAAGGCCTGGCGGACAAGGTGGTATGCTGCGTTCCCAGCGGCAATTTCGGCAATCTGTGCGCCGCGCTTTTCGGCAAGCGCATGGGGCTGCCGATTCACCGTTTCATCGCCGCCAACAACGCCAACCGCGTCTTCTACGATTTCCTGCAGGACGGGGAATACCGCCCGCGGGCATCCGTCCAGACCCTCGCCAATGCGATGGACGTGGGCGACCCCAGTAACTTCGCCCGCATCTGGGACCTCTACGGACATGACCTCCGTGCCCTCCGCGCCGACGTGTCCGGGGCGACATACACGGACGGACAGATCGCGGAAACCATCCGCGACTGCTACGCCCGGACGGGCTATGTCCTCGACCCCCACGGCGCCTGCGGCTACCGGGCCCTGAAAGAGGGCCTGCGCCCCGGCGAAACCGGGTTTTTCTGCGAGACCGCCCATCCGGCCAAATTCAAGGACAGCGTCGAGCGGATCCTCGGCGCGCCGGTCGCCGTGCCGGAGCGGCTCGCCGCCTTCATGCAGGGCACCCGCCGGGCCGTCCCGCTCGGCAAAGACTACGAATCATTCAGGCAATATCTTCTCAGCGTATGAAAACAGCCATCGTTGGCGCCAGCGGCGCCGTCGGCCAGGAATTCCTCAGGGTCCTCGAACAGAGGAATTTCCCTACAGGAGAACTGCTCCTTTTCGGTTCCCCGCGGAGTGCGGGAACCACCTGCCGTTTCCGGGGGGAGGACATCCCCATCCGGCTGCTGCAGCACAATGACGATTTCCGGGGCGTGGACATCGCCTTCGTTTCCGCAGGCGCCTCGACCTCGCGGGAGTTCGCCGATACGATCACGCGCCACGGCGCCGTCATGATCGACAATTCCAGCGCCTTCCGGATGGACCCGGACGTCCCGCTCGTCGTTCCCGAGTGCAACGCGGAAGATGCGCTTGCGGCCCCGCGCGGCATCATCGCCAACCCCAACTGCACGACCATCATGATGGTTGTCGTGCTGAAGCCCATCGAGCGGCTTTCCCACATCACCCGGATCCATGTGGCCAGTTACCAGTCCGCTTCCGGCGCCGGTGCGCAGGCCATGCAGGAACTGCAGCAGCAATACCGGGAATTGGTCGAAGGGAAACCCGTCACCATCAGCAAGTTCCCGTACCAGCTCGCCTACAACGTCATCCCCCAGATCGACGTCTTTACCGACAACGGCTACACCAAGGAGGAGATGAAGATGTTCGCGGAGACGCGGAAAATCCTCCATTCGGACGTGCGCTGCAGCGCCATGTGCGTGCGCATCTCGTCGCTGCGCTCCCATTCCGAAGCCGTATGGATCGAAACGGAAAAGCCCCTGTCCGTCGGGGAGGTCCAGGCGGCCCTCGCCGCCGCGCCCGGCGTCACGCTGCAGGACGACCCGGCCACGAAGACCTACCCGATGCCCCTTTTCACGGGCGGCAAGGACGATATCTATGTCGGCCGCGTCCGCAAGGACCTCGCCAACGAAAACGGCATCACCCTCTGGCTTTCCGGCGACCAGATCCGCAAGGGCGCGGCGCTCAACGCCGTCCAGATCGCGGAGTATCTGCTCGCGCACCGGGGCTAAGCATACAGTTCTGAAAAATAATTGTATCTTTGCCCTTTGTACTGACCGGCACCAGGCCGGTCCCCTAAACCGCAACCTGGCATGAAAGAACACAAAACGATTATCCTGGACCGCGCCGGACTGCAGAAGGAGCTGGGGCTCCGCGGCATTTTCGGCAAATGGACCGCCAGCCTCCTTTACCGGATCCTGGAAGTGGACGAAGCCAACCGGATCCAGAATCTTTACAGCGACCTGGAGGGGGCGGATTTTTCTGCCAAAACCCTTCAGGAAATCGGTGTAAGCTATGATATCCCCGAAGAGCAGCTTTCCCGCATCCCGGCGGAAGGCGGCTTCATCACGGTATCCAACCATCCGTACGGCGGCGTGGACGGGCTCATCCTCAATGCCGTTTTCGGCGCCCGCCGGCCGGACATGAAGATCCTCACGACCTTCCTGCTGGCCCGCATCCCGAGCCTGAAAAGCGCCTTCATCCCCGTGGACAACTTCTCCGCCGGCGGGGCCAGGAGCGTTTCCGGCATCCGCGCCGCGCTCGGCCATCTCGCGGAGGGAAAGCCCCTCGGGCTGTTCCCGGCCGGGGAAGTGGCCACCTGGCAGAAGGGGGAGGACCGCACGGCGGCCGGAAAGGGCAAGGTCGTGGAGGACAAGCCCTGGGCGGAGAACATCATCAAACTGATCCGGAAATCCGGCATGCCGGTGATCCCGGTCTATTTCGACGGGGGCCATTCCGCGGGTTTCCACCGCCTCGGCCGCATCCATCCGCTGCTCCGTTCGGTCCGCCTCGTCCATGAACTGTTCAACAAGCGCGGCACGACCGTCAAGGTCCGCATCGGCCAGCCCATCCTGCCCGAAGAAATCGCCGGACTCGACGTTCCCGCGCTCGGGAAATACCTGCGCAACCGTTGCTATGCCCTTGAGGCACAGTGTCTTCCCGCGGCGGCCCCGGCGGAACAGTCCGCCCAGGAACCGGTCGCGGCGCATATCCCCGCCGAACGTGTCCGGGCGCAGATCGAAGCCCTCTCCGACAAGGTCCTCTTCGAGTCCGGCGACTACCGGACCTATCTGATTGCAGCCTCGGACGCCCCGGACGTGATGCAGGAACTGTACCGTCTCCGGGAAGAGACCTTCCGGGCCATCGGCGAAGGGACCGGCCTGGCGCTGGATACCGACGTCTATGACACCTACTACCGGCACATGCTCCTCTGGAACATCCCGGCCGGGGAGATCGCCGGTGCCTACCGGCTCGGCTTCGGCCCGGAGATTTTCGCGGAGCACGGCGGCATCGACGGCTTCTATACCGCCTCCCTGTTCCAGTTCCGCGAAAAGGCGGCGGAGATCCTTCCGCACACCGTCGAACTCGGCCGCTCCTTCATCGTCCCGAAGTACCAGCGGGAGGTCCTGACCCTGAAACTGCTCATGGCCGGCGTCTGCGTTGCGACCGCGCGCTGTCCCGGGACCCGCTACTACATCGGCCCGATGAGCATCAGCAACGCGGTGCCCGATTTCTACAAGAGCCTCATCGTCCATTATATCATGCGGGACTTCAAGCTGCCGGATGCAGAGAAGTATGCGGCGCCGACCCATCCCTTCCGTCCGGAGTTCCTCCGGGTGGATCCGGAGGGCCTGCTGCAGGTCGCCCGGAACGACATCGACGCCTTCGACCGCTTCCTGTCCATCCTGTCGGACGGGGCTTACCGGCCCCTGCCCGTCCTGGCCCGCAAGTACATCAACTGCAACGCCCGGATGATCTGCTTCAACGTGGATCCGCTGTTCTCCTACAGTCTCGACGGGCTGATCTTCCAGCAGTTCAAGGACTTCCCGGCCGCCACGCTGAATGCGTTCATGCGCTCCCTGCCGGACGGCGCCCGGGATGAGGTCTTCCTCCATTTCCACGGAACCACGACGAGCGAGTAGGAATGGACAGTCCGGTATGGGTCTATGTGCTGGGATTGTGCGGCATGGGCATCTATGGCAGCCGCATCCTGATCCAGTGGTATATTTCGGAGAAAGCCGGCAAGGTGGAATCTCCCGGCATCTACTGGGTCCTGAGCAGCCTGGGCGCCGTCATCCTGTACATCTACGGCTGGCTCCGGAAGGATTTTTCCATCCTGTTCGGGGAGAGCGTGGGCTACTACATCTACATGTGGAACATCGGCGTCATGGGGCTGTACAAGAAGGTCCCCCGCATCGTCGTCATCCTGCAGGCCCTGTTTCCCGTCGTCATCCTGGCGCTGATCGCCAAGGACTTCCCGTCTTTCACGGAAAACTTCCTCCACAACGAGGACGTGCCGCTGCAACTGCTGCTTTTCGGCGTCCTCGGCCAGTTCACCTATGAGATCCGTTCGGTGTACCAGCTGGTTTACAGCTACCGCCGCAAGCAGTCCATCCTGCCCCTCGGGCACTGGGTGCTGGCGGTCATCGGCTCGCTGATGATCATCACCTACGGCGTCATCCGCCATGACTGGGTGCTGGTGATCGGGCAGTTCTCCGTCGTTTTCTCCATCCGGAACATCATGATCCACGTCGCCGCCGAAAAGCGGCAGCGTAGGGAAGAAGCGGAGCGGACGGACTGATTTACAGGTCTTTCTTCACCGTATAGGTGCCGGGAGCGTAGTCCTTGGACTCCGTCTCGCCCGGCAGGGTCACCGTTGCCGAAGCGCCCTCCGGGATGGAGAAGGTCCAGGTCCAGCGGTCGCCGTCGAAGCGCCAGGCGCTGCGGATCTTCCCGGCGGCGGAGGCGTATTCCGCATCGACGGAGCCGAGCCGGCGGTCCGGGACCGGGGCCATCACGATGTGCCTGAAACCGGGCTGAGCCGGGTCTGCGGCGATGCCGGCGACGGATTTCCAGATCCAGGCGCAGACGCAGCCGTAGGCATAATGGTTGAAACTGTTCATGCCCTTCGGGCCCATGCCGGATTCGATCGTGTAGCTGTTCCAGCGCTCCCAGATGGTCGTGGCGCCGTTGTCGACGGAATAGAGCCAGCTCGGGTTCTTGTGCTGGAACAGGAGGTCCATCGCGATGTCGGCCATCCCGTTTTCCGTCAGCACGTCCATCAGGATGGAGGTGCCGAGGAAGCCGGTCTGGAGGCAGTTGTCATGTGCGGCGAAATTCGCGCGGAGCCGGGCGCAGAGTGCCTCCTTCGCCGCGCCTTCCACGAGGCCGCATTTCAGGGCGAAGAGGGCGGGCGTCTGCATGGTGTTGAGGGTATCCGGCGTAAAGGTGCCTTCCCCGTCCAGGTACGATGCGCGGACCTTGGCCCGAGCCGTTTCGGCCATGGCCTCGTATTTCGCCGTGTCACGGCCTGTTGCGGCGGCCATGTCCCGCATCATCCCGGCATCGAGGATCCAGTAGCAGCAGGACAGATAGTTCCAGTAGGCGAGCGTTTCGGGGGTCGGGGTCCGCTTGCCGGCGGCATCCTTCGTGAAGGCGCTCTTGTCGTGGCTCTCCAGCGCCTCGTAGCTCAGCCAGTCGGCCCACTGGTAATTGCCGTTTTCCTCCCGGAGGGCCTCGTGGTCATATTCCGTTTCCGCGATATGGTCCATGAAACGCTCCATCATCGCCCAGTTCTCTTCGATGATTGCCCGGTCCCCGAACTGCTTCCAGACGGTCCAGGGCACGATTACGCCGGCATCCGCCCAGCCGAGGCGCATCATCGCGTCGCCATACTGCGCGGTCGGCGCCACGCCCGGGAGGCCGCCCTTTTCATTCTGGGAGTCGCGCACGTCGCGCATCCATTTGCGGAAGAACGCATCCGTGTTGGCGAAGAAGGTGCCGGTCTCCGTGAAGACCTGCGTGTCGGCCATCCAGCCGAGGCGTTCGTTGCGCTGGGGGCAGTCCGTCGGCACGGAAAGATAGTTGGAGCGCTGGCCCCACAGGGTGTTGGAAATCAGCTTGTTCACGTCGGCATCCCCGGTCTTGACGGTACCGGTCTCCAGCGGTTTGGCGATGGATGTGACCGGGATGGAAACGACGGAGCGGATGGTCACGTCGGCCGTGGCCGTGACGGAGATGTAGCGGTAGCCGAAGAAGGTGCAGCGGGGGGTGTAGGACACGGCCCTCCTCTCCGGACCGAAGGTGTAATCGAGCCGGAGCCCCTCTTCCGGGATGCGGAGATTCAGGCGGTGGACGCTGCCCTCGGGACCGTCCATCCCGCGGCTCTTCGCGCCGTTGCCGTCATTGAGCATTTCCGCCGGTAGGCAGCACAGGTTCGTGCCCTCTTCCGCCTGGAAGACGAAGGAAGGGACGGCGGCGGCATTCTGGCCGAAATCGACGACCAGGGTCTCGCCGGGATGGAGCCGCATCGCCTCGCCCTTTGCAAAATCCTTGATTTTGACAACCTTCCCGTAGTTTTCCTCATCCGCTCCCTCGATGTCGCGCCAGGAATAGGCCGCGACGGGCGCGAGGGCGAGGTCCGGACGGAAGTAGATCTCCGCGCCCGCGGACGGGAGGATTTCGCCGGAGAATTCGGTATTCTCCTCCGGCGTGGTGAGCACGCCCCAGTTGACATATCCCGGAAGCTCGCGCGCATCGTAGGTCTCGCCGTCAAAGATGCCGGCATGCAGGACCGGTCCGGTCACCCCGGCCTTCCAGTGCGCGAGGTCCGTGCCGTAATACTTCTTCGACCCGTCGTTGAATGTGAGTTCCACGACGCCCCGGAACGCGCACTTCCGGCCGACCATTCCCACATGCTTGCCGGGCGTTACGATCTTGTCCGCCCACCAGCCCGGCGTGACCTGGACGGAGAACTGGTTCTCCGCGCCCTTTCCCCGGACGATGGCGTCGGTGATGTCGTATGTATAGGAATATTTGGTCTTTCCGGCGTGGGTGAAGCCGGGTTTGAGCACCTCTTCCCCGACCGGGCGGCCGTTCACATACAGCTCATAGACCCCGAGTCCGGTGGTCATCCATTTGGCGGAAACGACCTTCGCCTCGTTGACCAGCTGCGAGAAGAACCAACTGGCGCCGTCGGCGGCCCGGAAGTCCTTGTCGGTCACGACATGGTCCACGACGGGGGCGTCCGCGGCGGAAATCCAGACGGATTCCTCCCAGGCCGCATCGGGGAGGGCTTCGGCGCGGCGGCCGGCGGGAGAGGAGTCGTTCAGGCCGCAGGAGACGGCCGCAAGCAGGAGGAAAAGGGAAATTTTTTTCATATCGACGACGATGTTTGTTCACAAATGTAAGAAGTTTTTGTATCTTTGGCAAGTTAACGATATCCTGTACAACCTAATTTTAAGAATATGGCAAAAACCCCCACACCCCACATCGGCGCCAAATACGGCGAGATCGCCGAGACCGTCATCATGGCGGGAGACCCGTTGCGCGCCCGCTTCATGGCGGAGAATTACCTGGAAAACCCCGTCCTGGTCAACCAGGTCCGGGGCATGCTCGGCTTCACGGGCGAATACAAAGGCAAGCGCGTCAGCGTCATGGGCCACGGGATGGGCATCCCCTCCATCAGCATCTACACCTATGAACTCTACAATTTCTACGATGTAGAGAAGATCATGCGCATCGGTTCCGCCGGCTCCTACCACACGGACCTCCGCGTGGGCGACCTCGTCCTGGCGATGGGTGCGAGCACCGATTCCAACTACGGCGCCCAGTTCGAACTCCCCGGCACCTTCGCGCCGATCGCCGACTTCGGCATGCTGCGCGACGCCGCGGCCGCCTGCGAGCGCTTCGGCTACCGCTACAAGGTCGGCAACGTCCTTTCCTCCGATGCCTTCTATTCCGAGAATCCCCACAACGACCGCTGGACCAAGATGGGCGTCCTCGCCGTCGAGATGGAGGCGTCCGCGCTCTACATGAACGCCGCCCGCTCCGGCAACAAGGCCCTCGCCATCCTGACGATCTCCGACCACCTCGTCACCGGCGAAGCCACCACCGCCGAGCAGCGCCAGTCCACCTTCACCCACATGATGGACGTCGCCCTCGAACTGGTCTAGCCGGGCTTTGACCCGACTCATGCGAAAATTACTCATTATCAGCCTGTTCCTGCTGACGGCGGTCTTTCCGCTGGCAGGGCAGGCTGATTCGGTCCTCCTCGGCTGGTCCGTCCGCGGCACCGTCCGCGACGCCCGGACGGGGAAACCCGTCGAGGCCGTCCACGTCCGGGTCCCGGCGCGGAATTTCGCCACCGTGACCAACGCCGACGGGGAATACACCATCAAATCCGACCGGGAAATCACCGCGCTCGTCTTCTCCCACCTCGGCTACAGGACGCAGACGCTCCAGCCCGCCGGCGGGGAGGCGGACGTCCGCCTCGTGCCGGAGGCGACCCTCCTCGACGAGGCGTCCATCATTTCGGGAGACGCCCGGGAAATCCTGCTTGCCGCCATCGACCGGATCCCGGAGAATTTCTCCCGGGAGCCCGAAATGCTCGGCTGCTTCTACCGGGAGACCGTCCGGAAACGGCAGCGCTACACCTACATATCGGAGGCGGTCGCCCGGCTTTACAAGACCGGCTATGACAAGGGAACGTCGCGGGACCATGCGGCGCTCGACAAGAGCCGCGTGCTGCTGAGCCCCCGTGCGGGGGATACGCTGAGCGTGAAAGTGCAGGGCGGACCGGCCCAGGCCGTCGTTTTCGACGTGGTCAAGAACCCGGATGTCCTCTTCTCCGGGGAGCTGCTTCCCCTCTATCAGTTCACCATGGACCGGCCCGCCTACATCGGCGACCGGCTCCAGTTCGTCATCCGGTTCCAGCCGGGGAAGGTCCTGCCGGACTGGCCGCTCTACTCCGGCACGATTTACATCGACCGCGAGCGCCTCTCCTTCACCCGCATCGAGATGGCCATGGACCTCTCCGATGAATACAAGGCCACCCGCGCCCTGGTTGTCAGCAAGCCCTTCTCCCTCCGTTTCCATCCGAAGGAAGTCTCCTTCGTCATCCATTATTCCGAGCAGGACGGCCTCTCGCGGCTGTCCTACTACCGCTCGTTGCTCCGTTTCGACTGTGACTGGAAAAAACGGCTTTTCCGCACGGGCTATACGGCCCTGAACGAACTGGTTGTCACGGATATCCGGGACGGGATTCCCCGCCCGGTCCCCCGCAGCGAGCAGTTCTCGGTCAAGGACATCCTGACCGACCGCGCGGCCGATTTCTTCGACCCCGCCTTCTGGGAAAACTACAACATCATCGAACCCACCGAATCCCTCGAACACGCCATCGGCCGGCTCCGCAAGGGACGCTGACCGTCAGCGCGGGCGGACGATGGCCAGGCCGTTGACGACGGCCCGGTCGCTCCCGTCGGAGGGCTTGTTCCAGGTCGTAAACGAACTCACCGACGTATTGTCGTCCGGGTGCACAACGAAGGTCGTCGAGCCGCCGCCGTCGAGGTTGACGGCGTCATAGGCGCCGGCGGCGCGCATAATGGCCGCAAGCATCGGGTAGGAGGCGCCGACCGACCAGTTCTCCCGGCGGCCGTCCACGGACAGGATATAGACGGTCTTTCCGTCCATGGAGACACCCGCCACCGTGCGCGGGTCCAGCTTCGTGTCGCTGGACACGGTCACGCCGGCGCGCAGGACGACCTGGCGCCCGCCGACCGCCTCGGCGATGGAATTCTTTGCGGCGGGATACTGCGCCTGGGACAGGATGCGCGCCGTCCCGTCCTGCATCAGGGCGAAGACGTTGCAGGCCGCTCCGCCGTCAAAGGTATCCTTGACGCAGACGCCGTTCCGGTGGAAAACGCCGTGCAGCAGGTTGTTCCGGTCGATCAGGTAGAAGTCGCCGTTGACCCCGCCGAGCACGCGGAGCCCCGGGCGCTTGCCCTGCAGGGCCGCCAGCTGTTCCCGGATGGTCTGCCGTTGGGCCTTGGTCGCATCGGTCAGGGTGATGTTGGCGGGATTGTCGTCCACGCAGGTCGCCGCCAGCGACAGCCCGGAAGACAGGTCCACGACGAAAAGGAACAGGGCGAGGGGGGACTCTGTGCCGTTGACAGGGCCCGTCGTCGTTATCCGGTAGGCGGTGCATCCCTTGTCCAGGTCCGTGAAGGAAGAGTTGGTGATCTTCGTGATGAAATCGCAGGATGAGGCGATGTTGGCGATGAATTCCGCCTTCGAGGCGACGGCGGCATCGGCGTCGTAATCCTGGACGACCGTCAGTTCCGCGGATTGGGCCCCGCACGTGACCTGCACGGAGCCTGTCCGGGTCCGGCCGCTGTCATTGAGCGGCGCGATAACGGTCAGGTTGGCGGTATTCTTCTGCTTCGCCGTCAGCCAGTCGCCCGAGGTCGCGGTGATGCGCCACTCCGGTCCGGAGAAGACCATGACATCGACCGCGCCGCCTTCCGGCGGAATCTCCGCTTCCGGAACGGAAAAGCGGATAAGGGGCTCTTCCTGCGGTTTCTGCCCGCACCCGGCCGCGAGGATCAGGAGGGCGAGGAGGAAAGGACGGGCGTTCATCTACCGGGCGAGTTCCACGTCCACAAAGACCGGAAGATGGTCCGAGGCTACTTCCACGTTGCCGGAAGTGAACGTGCGCATCACCTTGGCATCCAGCTTCTTCACCTTCGCCGCGGCATTCTTGTACACCATGATGTAATCGATGCACTTGCTCGGATTGATTGCATTGTAGGTCGGCTCCAGCGGCGAGAGGATGGTCCAGTTCTTCTCCATGAAACGGATGGTCTCGCTCGTCGGCAGGGCGTTGAAGTCGCCGCAGAGGAAAACCGGTTTCCCGCTCGTCCCGTAGTTCTTCTCCATCCAGTCCTCGATGGTTTTCGCCTGTTCGAGCTGGGCGTCCTTGGATTTGTGGTCGAGATGGGTCGATGCGAAGACGAAGGGCTCGAACTCGACCACGGCGCAGGCACGCCGCTCCGCGCCGTCGCCCTGGGCGAGGGTCAGCGCTTCGAGCCGGATGATGGTCAGTTCCGGCATGGCCGCGACGCCGACGCCGTACTGGCCGCCCTTGTAGTCGATGGCCGGGGCGAAGAAGCTCTTCCAGCCGCCCATGTAGTTGGCGAAGACCTTGATCTGGTTCACGTTGTGCCGCTGGTTGAAATAGTCCAGTTCGTTCATGGAAAGGACCTGGACGCCGATCTCCTTCATCATGTTCGCGACCATTTCGGTGGAATTGGTCTCCGTCTTGTTGAAGTTGCCGATGTTGTACGTTCCCAGGCGGTAGGTTGCAGGGCCCGGTTCCGGGGTCTCCGGTGTTTCAGGCGTATCCGGCTTTTCGGGATCCGTCGTCTCCTGGGACGGGGTGTCGGACCCGGACGGTTTTTTCTCTCCGGAACAGTTGCAGGCGGAGATCACCAGGAAGGCGGTGACGAGCAGGAACAGGTTTTTTTTCATAATGACCATGGATTATTCATTCTGTGTATCATAGGTATGGAACCGGACGTTCTCCAAAAGGAACATCGCGGGATCGGCGACGTCGCAGTCTTTTTCCGAGCAGAAGAACACGCAGTCCTTCAGGGAGATATCGTGGATCATCGCCCGGGTGCCGCGGGCGGCGAGGCCGATGCGGGCGTCCCGGCAGACGACATCCGAGATCCGGATGCCGCTGAACTCCGGCAGGTACTCCTGCGTGGCGGCGCGGTCGCCCTCCGTCCCGACGGAGACGTTGACATAGCCGGTCTCGAAGACGACCGCCTCGTCCTGGATGTCGCTCATCCGGATCCCGGCGATCACGATGTTCTCCGTCCGGCCGCCCCGCCCGGGCCCGCTCTTGAAGCGGAGACCCGTGTCGGTGCCGGAGAAGGTGTTGTCCAGCACGGCGATATCGACCATCCCGCCGGAGAATTCCGAGCCGATGACGAAGCCGCCGTGGGCATGGAAGACGGTGTTGTCCCGGATGAGGATCCGGCGGCAGGGACCGTGCTTCACCCCTTCCGCGCCGGCGCCGCCCTTCATGCAGATGCCGTCGTCGCCGACATCCACCGTGCACCCGGCGACCAGCACGTCGGTCGACTGCATGATGTCGATCCCGTCCCCGTTCTGGGCGTTCCAGGGGCAGCGGACCGTGATGCCTTCGAAGATGACCTGGCTGCAGCGCTGCGGGACCAGGTGGAATTTCGGGGAGTTCTGGAGCGTGACGCCGGCGACCCGCACGCGCTCGCAGTCGGTGAACCGGACCAGATGGGTCCGCAGGGCCTCCTGCGCCTGGGGGGCCGGGGCGACATTGGCATAATGGTCCAGGTCGAAGGGGTACCAGAGCTTGCCGTCTTCCGTGACCGTCCCGCCCATGCGCCGGTAGGCCGCCCACTCGACGTCGCTGACCTTGCCGCGCTTGACGGCGCGCCACCATTCGCCGTTGCCGTCGATGATGCCTTCGCCGGTGATACTCACGTCTTTCCGCTTGCTGGCCGTGATGGCGGGGACCATGCCCTTGCCGTCCTTCTTGAAGAACAGGGCCTTGTCCGGCGAAAAGAGGATCAGGGCGCCGCGCTCCAGGTGGAGGTCGGTCCGGTCTTTCAGCACGAGCGGGCCCGTCAGCCAGATTCCGGCCGGGACGACCAGATGGCCGCCGCCCGCCTTCGCCAGGGCGTCGATGGCCTTCCGGAAGGCGTCCGTATTCAGCGCAATGCCGTCTCCGACGCCGCCGAAGTCCTTGATGGATACGGTTTTGTCCGGGATGGCGGGGGCTTCCGGCTCCGGGAGGGGAAAAGGCAGGTCCCGGTAGTATTGCGCCCGGTCGCCGGCCCGCGCGGAGATCGCGAGCAGGACGAAAAGCAGGAGGATCGTTTTTTTCATCGGTCTAATCTTCTTGACGCAAAGATACTTTTTTTTATCTTTGTTCCCGCAGACAGAGACAAAACAAGATGAAAATCACCCTTCTTCAGACCGATCCCCGCTGGTGCGCCCCGGCGGAGAACCGCGCTGCGGTCGCCGCGCTCGCCCCGCAAAAGGGCGAAACGGACCTCCTGGTCCTTCCTGAAATGTTCTCCACGGGCTTTGTGACGGATCCTGCGGGCGCCGCCGAGACGGACGGCGGGAGCCTTCGCTTCCTGCGGGAGCTCGCAGCGGAGCGCGGTTACGCCGTCGCCGGCAGCGTTTCCGTCCAGGCGGACGGGGCCTTCCGCAACCGCTTTTATTTCGTCACGCCGGACGGCACCGAGACCCATTATGACAAGCATCACCTCTTTACTTACAGCGGGGAGCATCTCCGCTACAAGGCCGGCGAAGAGCGTGTCGTCGTGGAGTATGCCGGATTCCGCATCCTGCTGCAGGTCTGCTACGACCTCCGCTTCCCGGTCTTCGCCCGCAACCGGCTCGTGGACGGGCGGGCGGACTACGACATGATCCTGTACGTCGCCAGCTGGCCCGCCTCCCGCATCGCCGCCTGGGATACGCTGCTCCGGGCCCGCGCCATCGAGAATCTCTGCTACGTGGCGGCTGTCAACCGGGTCGGGGCGGATCCCGGCAACACGTACCCCGGACATAGCGTTCTGATAGGGCCGCGTGGGGATATCCTTTCAGTTTGTAAGGAAAATGCCGTGGATTCCGTCACAACGGAAGTTTCCCTCCCCGTCCTGCAGGAATTCCGCACCGCTTTTCCGGCGCTCAAAGACGCTGACCGTCAATAAATTTTTTGAAAAACCCCTTGTTTTTTCGGGTGAATTTCCCTTACTTTGTATCCGGTAAGAAAAAGAAAGCAAGATGACCGGAACCCTCCTTCTCGTCCTTTCCGTTATTATCCTTGTCCCTTAGGGGGCGCGGACGGAACAGGCTTGACGGTCAGAACGCTTCAGACTCGACTCCTTTCCGGTCCGCACGGGAAAGGAGTTTTTTTGTTGCGGAACCTTTAGTATCGGAAGCACATGGGACACCCTTTGCGAAGCAGCATCACCTTTGAAGGACGCCGGATGGCAGGCGCCCGGGCCCTCTGGCGGGCGGCAGGCATGAAACCGGAACAGGTCGGAAAGCCCGTCATCGCCATCGTCAATTCCTTCACCCAGTTCGTCCCCGGCCACACCCATCTCCATGAAGCCGGCCAGCTGGTCAAGGCGGAAATCGAGCGCCTGGGCTGCTATGCGGCCGAGTTCGACACCATCGCCGTCGATGACGGCATCGCCATGGGGCACGATGGGATGCTGTATTCCCTCCCGTCCCGCGAAATCATCGCGGACAGCGTCGAATACATGGTCGGCGCCCACAAGGCGGACGCCATGGTCTGCATCAGCAACTGCGACAAGATCACCCCCGGGATGCTGATGGCCGCGATGCGGCTGAACATCCCGGCGGTCTTCGTCTCCGGCGGTCCGATGGAAGCGGGCGTCGCCGGCGCGGCGAAGCTCGACCTGATCGACGCCATGGTCCAGTCCGCGGACCCGTCGAAAGACGACGCGGAGGTCGCCCGCATCGAGGCGGCCGCCTGTCCGGGCTGCGGCTGCTGCTCGGGCATGTTCACGGCCAACTCGATGAACTGCCTGACCGAGGCCATCGGCCTGGCCCTGCCGGGCAACGGGACCGTCCTGGCGACGCACAGGAACCGCACGGAACTCTTCCGGCAGGCGGCGGCGCTCATCGTCCGCAACGCGTTCCGGTATTATGAGGAAGGGGACGAAAGCGTCCTTCCCCGCGCCGTCGCCTCCCGGCAGGCCTTCCTCAACGCCATGGCCCTCGATATCGCCATGGGCGGCTCCACCAATACGGTCCTCCACCTGCTGGCCGTTGCACAGGAGGCCGGCACGGACTTCACGATGGCGGATATCGACGCCCTTTCCCGCCGCGTGCCCTGCATCTGCAAGGTCGCTCCGAATACCGCGCGCTACCACGTCGAGGACGTGAACCGCGCCGGCGGCGTCCTGGGCATCCTCGGCGAACTGGCCCGGGGCGGCCTCGTCGACCCGTCCATCCGGCGTGTCGACGGGATGACCCTCGGCGAGGCCGTCGCCCGCTATGACATCTGCGGTCCCGCCATCCGGGAAGAGGCCCGGAATATCTATTCCAGCGCGCCCGGCGGCCGATTCTCGACCGGGATGGGCTCGCAGGACGCGCGGTATGACTCGCTCGACACGGACCGGTCGCAAGGCTGTATCCGCGACCTGGAACACGCCTATACGCCGGACGGCGGCCTCGCCGTGCTCAAGGGCAACATCGCCCGGGACGGCTGCGTCGTGAAGACGGCGGGCGTGGACCCGTCCATCTGGCATTTCTGCGGCCCCGCCCGCGTCTTCGACTCCCAGGAGGCGGCCTGCGAGGGCATCCTCGGCGGCAAGGTCCGCAGCGGCGACGTCGTGGTCATCACCCATGAAGGCCCGAAAGGCGGCCCCGGCATGCAGGAGATGCTCTATCCGACCTCCTACCTCAAGTCCGTCCACCTCGGCAAGGAATGCGCCCTGCTGACCGACGGCCGTTTCAGCGGCGGTACCTCCGGCCTGAGCATCGGCCACATCTCCCCGGAAGCGGCGGCCGGCGGCGACATCGCCCTCGTGCGCGACGGCGACCGGATTGAAATCGACATTCCCGCCCGGTCCATCCGCGTCCTCCTCTCCGAAGAGGAGCTGGCGGCCCGCCGCGCCGAAGAGCGCGCCCGCGGCCCGCTGGCCTACACGGCCCCGCACCGCATCCGGGAAGTTTCCAAGAGTCTCAAAGCCTACGCCCGGATGGTCAGTTCGGCCGACAAGGGCGCAGTCAGAATCATCGATTGACATGATAACAGGATCAGAAGCCTTGTGGCGCGCCCTCGTCGCGGAAGGGGTGGATACCGTCTTCGGGTATCCCGGCGGACAGATCATGCCCGTGTATGACAGCCTCTGCGACTTCGGGGACCGTATCCGCCACATCCTCGTCCGGCACGAACAGGGTGCCATCCACGCGGCCCAGGGCTATGCCCGGGTCAAGGGTACGCCCGGGGTGGTCATCGTCACCTCCGGCCCCGGCGCCACGAACGTCATCACCGGCGTCGCCGACGCGATGACGGATTCGACGCCCGTCGTGGTCATCACGGGACAGGTCGCCACCGCCGCCCTCGGCACGGACGCCTTCCAGGAAGCCGACGTCATCGGCCTCACCGCCCCGATCAGCAAATGGAACTGGCAGATCCGCAGCGCCGACGAGGTCGCCTGGGCCGTCGCCCGGGCCTTCTACATCGCCGGCACCGGCCGTCCCGGCCCCGTCGTGCTGGACTTCACCCGCGACGCCCAGGTCGGCATGACCGATTTCCATTTCGAGCCCTGCCGCTTCATCCGGAGTTATATCCCGGAGCCGACGCCGTCGGAACTGTCCATCAAACAGGCCGTTGCGCTGCTTGATGCGGCGGAGCGCCCCCTTGTGGTCTTCGGCCAGGGAATCACGCTCAGCCATGCGGAAGACCGGCTCCGTGCCTTCCTGGAGAAGGGAGACATCCCGGCCGGCTCCACCCTGCTCGGCCTCAGCGCCCTCCCGTCGGATTTCCCGCTGTACCAGGGGATGATCGGCATGCACGGCAACGTCGCCCCGAATGTCAAGACCGGGGAATGCGACGTCCTGGTGGCCATCGGCATGCGCTTCGACGACCGGGTGACCGGGACGGTCTCCACCTATGCCCGCCAGGCCAAGGTCATCCACATCGACATCGACAAGTCCGAGATCGGGAAGATCATCCCGGTCGAAGTGGGCATCCGCGGCGACGCGGGGAAGGTCCTCGCCATCCTGACGGAACGCATGCAGGCTCGGAAGCACCCCGAATGGGTGGCTGGCTTCGCCGCCTGCCGCGCCGTCGAGGAGGAAAAGGTCATCGGTCCCGAAATCCGGCCGGGCAGCGGCCTGCTCCGGATGGGCGAGGTCGTGGACGGGGTCTCCCGCGTGACGGAAGGGAAGGCGGTCATCGTGACCGATGTCGGCCAGAACCAGATGATGGCCGCCCGCTATTCCCGCTTCGCGGCCGGGCGCAGCTTCCTGTCCTCCGGCGGACTCGGTACGATGGGCTTCGGCCTCCCGGCCGCCATCGGCGCGAAAATCGCCGCCCCGGCGCGTCCGGTGTGCCTTTTCGTCGGCGACGGCGGCATCCAGATGACCCTCCAGGAGTTCGGGACCATCCTGCAGGAGCAGGTCGGGGTCAAGATCGTCCTCCTGAACAACAACTGGCTCGGGAACGTCCGCCAATGGCAGGAACTGTTCTACGGGCAGCGCTATTCCCAGACCCGGATGCTGAATCCGGACTATTCCCTCATCGCCGCCGCCTACGGCATCCGCTACCGGGCCGTCGAGCGGCGTGAAGACCTCGCCGAGGCCCTGCAGGAGCTGTTCTCCGACGACCGTCCCGCCCTCCTGGACGTCCATGTCCTCGAAAACGGGAATGTCATGCCGATGGTTCCGCCCGGCCGGGGCATCGATGAAATCCTCCTTTCGGAAAACCAGTGGTACCGCCCGCAATGATGGAAGAGAAAGAATACACGGTGACCATCTACACCGAGAACCAGATCGGCCTCCTCAGCCAGATCACGAACGCGTTCACCCGGCACAGCCTCAGCATCTGGAGCCTGTCCGCCGGCGCGACCTCCCTCGAGGGGGTCCACAACATCACGATCGTGACCCGCGGCCCCGAGAAGAAGGTCAAGGAAACCGTCCAGCAGATCGAAAAGCGCGTGGACGTGATCAAGGTCTTCTTCTATACCGCGGACAAGATCGTCTACCGGGAACTCGCCCTCTACAAGGTCGCGACGGACGGGCTGCTCGAATGCGGCGACCTCGAAGCCCTGCTGAGCCGCTTCAACGCCAAGATCGTGGAGATGAACAAGACCTTCACGGTCATCCAGAAGACGGGGCACACCGACGAGACGGCCCTCCTGCACGACGCGCTCAAGCCCTACAAGGTCCTGCAGTTCGTCCGGTCCGGCCGGATCTCCGTGTCGAAGGCCATGCAGGAACCGGTCTTCAAATTCCTCCGGAAACGCGAACAGGAACAGAAACAAATCAACAACCAATAGCATATGGCAACAATCAATTTCGGCGGCGTGGACGAGAACGTCGTCACCCGTGAAGAATTCACCCTCGCAAAAGCCCGCGAAGTCCTCAAGGACGAAACCATCGCCGTCATCGGTTACGGCGTCCAGGGTCCGGGCCAGTCCCTCAACCTCAAGGACAACGGCTTCAAGGTCATTGTCGGCCAGCGCAAGGGTAAGACTTTCGACAAGGCCGTCGCGGACGGCTGGGTTCCCGGCGTGGACCTTTTTGACATCGAAGAGGCGTGCGAGAAAGGGACCATCATCCAGTTCCTGGTGTCCGATGCCGCGCAG
Organism: Bacteroidales bacterium; assembly: GCA_016287075.1. GTDB lineage: Bacteria > Bacteroidota > Bacteroidia > Bacteroidales > UBA932 > Cryptobacteroides. The sequence goes on from JAEEVC010000018.1 coordinate 24,971, forward strand.
ATCGCCGTCTGGCCGACGGTGAAAAGGCACCTGACCCCGGGCAAGGCCCTCTATTTCTCCCACGGCTTCGGCATCACCTACAAGGAGCGCACCGGCATCATCCCGCCCGCGGACGTGGATGTGATCATGGTCGCCCCGAAGGGCTCCGGCACCTCCCTGCGCCGGCTCTTCCTGCAGGGCCGCGGCGTGAATTCCTCTTATGCCGTGTACCAGGACGCCACCGGCCGGGCGCTCGAGCGCACCCTTGCCCTCGGCATCGGCGTCGGCTCCGGCTACCTGTTCGAGACCGACTTCAAGCACGAGGTCTATTCCGACCTGACCGGCGAGCGCGGCACCCTGATGGGCGCCATCCAGGGCATCCTGTCCGCCCAGTACGAAGTCCTGCGCGAGCATGGCCACTCCCCGTCGGAGGCCTTCAACGAGACCGTCGAGGAACTCACCCAGTCGCTGATGCCGCTCTTCGCCGAGAAGGGCATGGACTGGATGTACGCCAACTGCTCCACGACCGCCCAGCGCGGCGCCCTGGACTGGATGGGACCGTTCCATGACGCCACCAAACCCGTCTTCGAGAAGCTCTATCAGCGGGTTGCCAGCGGCGAGGAAGCCCAGGTTTCCATCGACGCCAACTCCAAACCCGGCTACCGCGAAGGCCTGGAGGCCGAACTGAAGGCGCTCCGGGAGAGCGAACTCTGGCGCACCGGCGCCGTCGTCCGCAAGCTCCGTCCCGAAGAGATCGACCGATGAACGACCGCGTCTATATTTTCGACACCACCCTCCGCGACGGGGAGCAGGTTCCCGGCTGCCAGCTGAATACGGTCGAGAAGATCCAGGTGGCGAAAGCCCTGGAGCAGCTCGGCGTGGACGTGATCGAGGCCGGCTTCCCGATCTCCAGCCCCGGCGACTTCCAGTCGGTGGTGGAGATCTCGAAGGCCGTCACCTGGCCCACGGTCTGCGCCCTGTCCCGGGCCGTCGAAAAGGACATCGACATGGCCGCGGAGGCGCTGCAGCACGCGAAGCGGAAGCGGATCCACACGGGCATCGGCACCTCCGACGCCCACATCCGCTACAAGTTCAACTCCAACCGGGAAGAGATCCTCGAGCGGGCCGTCCGCGCCGTCAAGTACGCCAAGCGCTATGTCGAGGATGTGGAATTCTACGCCGAGGACGCCGGCCGGACCGACAATGAATACCTCGCCCGGGTGGTCGAGGCCGTCATCAAGGCCGGCGCGACCGTGGTGAACATCCCGGACACGACGGGGTACTGCCTGCCGGAAGAGTTCGGCGCCAAGATCAAGTACCTCATCGAGCATGTGGACGGGGTGGACAAGGCCATCCTTTCGACGCACTGCCACAACGACCTCGGCATGGCGACCGCCAACACGATGGCGGGCCTGCTGAACGGCGCTCGCCAGTGCGAGGTGACCATCAACGGCATCGGCGAGCGTGCGGGCAATACCGCCCTCGAGGAGATTGCGATGATTTTGAAGGCCCACAAGGGGATCCCGCTGGAGACCAACATCAACACCCAGCGCATCTACCCGGTCAGCCGGATGGTGTCGTCCCTGATGAACATGCCGGTCCAGCCGAACAAGGCCATCGTGGGCAAGAACGCCTTCGCCCACAGCTCCGGCATCCACCAGGACGGGGTCCTGAAGAACGCCGGCACCTACGAGATCATCGACCCGCGGGACGTCGGCATCGACACGAATTCCATCGTCCTGACCGCCCGCAGCGGCCGTGCAGCCCTGAAATACCGGCTGGAGGTCAACGGCGTCCGGCTGCCGGAAGAGAAGCTGGACCAGGTCTATGCCGACTTCCTCAACCTGGCCGACAAGAAGAAGGAGATCCACGACGACGACATCCTCATGCTGGCCGGGGCCGACCGTGCCCATGACCGCCGGATCAAGGTGGACTGGCTGCAGGCCACGAGCGGCATCGGGATGAAGCCCGTCGCCTCGATCGGGCTGGACATCGCCGGCGAGAAGTTCGAGGCGGCGGCGACGGGCAACGGCCCGGTCGATGCCGCCATCAACGCCCTCCGCCAGATCGTCCACCGCCAGGTCACCCTCACCGAATTCACCATCCAGGGGGTCACGAAGGGCTCCGACGACTGCTGCAAGGTCCACATGCAGGTGGAGCACGAGGGACGCGTCTGCTACGGATTCGGTGCCAGCACCGACATCGTCACCGCCTCCATCGAGGCCTATGTCGACTGCATCAACAAACTCTGAGCGTATGAACACCCTGTTTGACAAGATCTGGGACGCCCACCTGGTCGACCGCGTCGAAGGCGGGCCGGACCAGCTCTACATCGACCGGCTCTATTGCCACGAGGTCACGTCCCCGCAGGCCTTCGACGGCCTCCGCGCGCGGGGCATCCGCTGCCTGCGGCCGGAGAAGATCGTCTGCATGCCCGACCACAACACCCCGACCCATGACCAGGACAAGCCCATCGCGGATCCCGTGTCCCGGCGGCAGGTGGACGCACTCGCGGCGAATGCCGCCGAGTTCGGGCTCGCCCACTTCGGCATGGGCGATCCGCGGAACGGCATCATCCACGTCGTCGGCCCCGAGCAGGGGCTTTCCCTGCCCGGCATGACCATCGTCTGCGGCGACTCGCACACCTCGACCCACGGGGCCGTCGGGGCCGTCGCCTTCGGCATCGGCACCTCCGAAGTCGAGATGGTCCTGGCTTCGCAGTGCATCCTCCAGCCCAAGCCGAAATCCATGCGCATCCGCGTGGAAGGTTCTCTGGGAAAGGGCGTTACTGCCAAAGATATCGCCCTCTTCCTGATGAAGGAGCTGACCACGTCCGGCGCGACCGGCTACTTTGTCGAGTATGCCGGTTCGGCTGTCCGCGGCCTGTCGATGGAGGGCCGGCTGACCCTCTGCAACCTGTCCATCGAGATGGGGGCGCGGGGTGGATTCATCGCGCCCGACGAGACGACCTTCGCCTGGCTGAAAGGCCGTGAACACGCGCCGAAGGGGGCGGAATGGGATGCCGCCGTGGCATATTGGAAAACGCTCCGCAGCGGGGACGACGCGGTCTTCGACCGGGAAATCGTCTTCGATGCGGCCGCCATCCCCCCGATGATCACCTACGGGACGAATCCCGGCATGGGCATGGCCGTCGACGGGACGGTCCCCGCGCTCGGGGACATCCCCGAACAGGGACGCGCTTCCTTTGCCAAGTCGCTCGCATACATGGACTTCCAGCCGGGAGCGCCCCTGCTGGGACATCCGGTCGACTACGTGTTCCTCGGCGCCTGCACCAACGGCCGCATCGAGGACTTCCGCGCCTTCGCGTCCATCGCCGCCGGGCGGAAGAAGGCCCCCGGCGTGACCGCCTGGCTCGTGCCCGGCTCCCAGGCCGTCGCCCGCCAGATCGCCGAAGAAGGCCTCGACCGCGTCCTCGCGGAGGCCGGCTTCGCCATCCGCCAGCCCGGCTGCTCGGCCTGCCTCGCCATGAATGACGATAAGGTTCCCGCCGGAAAGTATTGTGTATCAACCAGCAACCGGAACTTTGAAGGCCGCCAGGGGCCGGGCGCGAGAACCCTTCTCGCCAGCCCGCTGACCGCTGCGGCCGCCGCCGTCACCGGTGTCGTCACCGATCCCCGCACCCTGCTATGAAACAGAAATTCGACATCATCGAGAGCACCTGCGTGCCCCTGCCGCTGGAGAACGTGGACACGGACCAGATCATCCCCGCGCGCTTCCTGAAAGCCACGACCCGGGACGAGCGCTTTTTCGGCGAGAACCTCTTCCGCGACTGGCGCTTCCGGAGCGACGGGACGCCGAACCCGGATTTCGTCCTCAACGACCCGCGCTACGGCGGGGAGATCCTCGTCGCCGGCAAGAACTTCGGCTCCGGTTCCAGCCGGGAGCATGCCGCCTGGGCCATCGCCGGCTACGGCTTCAGGGTGGTGATTTCCAGCTTCTTCGCGGATATCCACAAGAACAATGAACTGAACAATTTCGTCCTGCCGGTCGTCGTCTCCGAGGATTTCCTCGCGGAAATCTTCGCCGCCATCGCGGCCGATCCCGGCGCCCGCGTGCGGGTGGATGTCCCCGCCCAGACGGTGACCCTCCTCGCCACGGGCCGGACGGAAACGTTCGAGCTGAACCCTTACAAGAAATACTGCCTCTGCAACGCCCTGGACGACATCGACTACCTCCTGTTGCAGAAAGGAAAGATCGAAGCCTTCGAGAAGCGATGGTCGAAATAATGGACACCACCCTGCGCGACGGGGAACAGACGGCGGGCGTTTCCTTCAACGCCGACGAGAAGCGGGCCATCGCCCGGCTCCTCCTCGAAGAGTTGAAGGTCAACCGCATCGAGGCCGGCTCGGCACGGGTTTCCCGCGGCGAGCAGGAGGCCTTTTCCCGCGTGTGCGCCTGGGCGGCGGACTGCGGGAGACTGGAGGCCGTCGAGGCCCTCGGCTTCGTGGACGGCGGCGCCTCCATCGACTGGATCGCCTCCGCGGGCGGCCGGGTGATGAACCTTCTCGCGAAAGGCTCGCCCCGCCACCTCGCCGGCCAGCTCCGGAAAAGCCCGCAGGAGCACCTGGACGACATCCTCCGGGACATCCGGACGGCGACGGGCCGGGGACTCCGGGTCAACGTCTATCTGGAAGACTGGTCGAACGGGATGGGCAGCGACCCCGCCTACGTGTTCTTCCTCGTCGATGCCCTGAAGGACGCGCCCGTCGAGCGGGTGATGCTCCCGGACACGCTCGGCATCCTCGAACCCCGCCGGACGGCGGAGTTCTGCCGCATGATGGTGGAGCGCTACCCCGGCGTCCGCTTTGATTTCCATGCCCACAACGACTACGACCTCGCCGCCGCCAATGCCTGCGAGGCCGTCCGGGCGGGCATCCAGGGCATCCACACCACGGTCAACGGCCTCGGCGAGCGGACGGGGAACCTCCCCGTCGCCAGCGCCGTCGGCATCCTCAACGACCACCTGCACGCGGAAAACACCCTGGACGAGAGCCGGCTGATGCACGTCTGCCGCTATGTGGAGACACTCTCCGGCATCCGCATCCCCCCGAACAAGCCCCTCGTGGGGGAATTCGCCTTCACCCAGACGAGCGGGGTCCATGCCGACGGGGACAAGAAGGGCGGCCTGTACCAGAACGCCCTCGCCCCGGAGCGCTTCGGCCGCCACCGGGAATACGCCCTCGGGAAGACGAGCGGCAAGGCGAACATCGTCCAGAACCTCGAGCACCTCGGCATCCACCTCACGCCGGACCAGATGAAGACGGTCACGGCCCGCGTGGTCGAACTCGGCGACAAGAAGGAAAACCTCACGCCGGAGGACCTGCCGTTCATCATTGCAGACGTCCTCAAGGGCGATTTTCCGGATGCGCCCGACCGCATCCACATCGTCAACTACAGCCTGCAGCTCGCCCGCGGGATGCGTCCCGTGGCGACCCTGCGGCTCGATATCGACGGCACGGAATACGAGGAGATCTCGGCCGGCGACGGCCAGTACGACGCCTTCATGAAGGCGCTCTGGAAGATTTACGACCGGCTCGGCCGGCGCCACCCGCTGCTGACCGACTACGCGGTCAAGATCCCGCCGGGCGGCAAGACCGACGCCCTCGTGGAGACGACCATCACCTGGGATCTCGACGGGAAGGGCTTCCGCACCCGGGGCATCGACTCCGACCAGACGGAAGCAGCCATCAAGGCCACCGTCAAAATGTTGAACCTCATCGAAAACAAGCTCATCGAAAACGAAAGGATATGAAACTGAACATCGCGAAACTTCCCGGGGACGGCATCGGCCCGGAGGTCGTTGAACAGGCCGTCAAGGCGGTGGACGCCGTCTGCCGGAAATTCGGCCACGAGGCCTCGTATACCTATGGTTATGTCGGCGCATGCGCCATCGACCGCTGCGGGGATCCCTATCCGGCCGAGACGCACGCCCTCTGCATGGCGAGCGACGCCGTGCTGTTCGGCGCCGTGGGCGACCCGAAATACGACAACGACCCCACGGCGATAGTACGGCCGGAGCAGGGACTGCTGGCCATCCGCAAGCAGCTGGGGCTCTACGCCAACCTCCGTCCGGTGGAGACGTTCAAGTCCCTCGTGGACAAGTCCCCGCTGAAGACCGAACTCGTGGACGGGGCCGATTTCCTCTGCATCCGGGAACTCACCGGCGGCATGTATTTCGGCGAGAAGGGACGGAAGGACGGCGGGAACACGGCCTATGACACCTGCATCTACTCCCGTGCCGAGGTCGAGCGCATCCTGCGCCTGGCCTTCGACTACGCCGGCCGGCGCCGGAAGCACCTCACGGTAGTGGACAAGGCCAACGTGCTGGAGTCCTCCCGCCTGTGGCGCCAGGTCGCCCGGGAGATGGAGCCGGAATATCCTGACATCCAGGTAGATTACATGTTTGTGGACAACGCCGCCATGCAGCTGATCCGCTGCCCGAAGTTCTTCGATGTCCTCGTGACCGAGAACACCTTCGGCGACATCCTCACGGACGAAGCCAGCTGCATTTCCGGTTCGATGGGCCTGCTCGCCTCCGCCTCCGTCGGGGCGCACACCTCGCTCTTCGAGCCCATCCACGGCTCCTATCCCCAGGCCGCCGGGAAGAACATCGCCAACCCCGTCGCCGCCATCCTTTCCGCGGCGATGATGTTCGAATACGCCTTCGGCCTGATGGACGAAGGAAAGGCCATCCGGGAAGCCGTCGCGGCCTCCCTCGAAGCCGGCATGACCACGGAGGACCTGGGCGGCAGCTGCTCCACCTCCGAAGCCGGCGACTGGATCGCATCTAGAATTTGACACGATATGGCACAGATTGACTGGAAAACCCTGGGCTTTGACGCCTACCGGACCCGCACCGTCGTCCTTTCGCATTTCAAGGACGGCAAATGGTCCGTCCCGGAATCCACCGAGACATTCTCCTTCACGTTCGACCCCTTCGCGCAGGTCTTCCACTATGCGATTTCCTGCTTCGAGGGACTGAAGGCCTTCCGGCACAAGGACGGGCGCATCGCCATGTTCCGCCCGGACCAGAACGCCGCCCGCCTGCAGCGCACGGCGGATTACCTGGGCATGCCCTGCCCGGATGAGGCCATGTTCATCCGGATGTGCGAGGCGTGCATCCGCGGAAACATGGAATTCCTGCCACCGTACGGCCTGGGCGCATCGATGTACCTGCGTCCGCTGCTGGTGGGTATGCACCCGCAAATGCAGCTTGTGCCCTATCCGGAGGCCATTTTTGCCGTCATGTGCGCGCCGGTGGGATCGTACTACGGCGCCCACCTGAAATCCTGCGCAGCCGTCATCCCGGGCAACTACGACCGGGCGGCGCCCAAGGGTTCCGGCAGCTACAAGATCGGCGCGAACTATGCCAACACCTTCAAGCCGTACAAGTTCGCCCACGAGCAGGGCTACGCCGAACTCCTCTACCTGAACGCCTCCACCCGGGAGTTCGTCGATGAATTCGGCTCGTCCAACTTCTTCGGCATCAAGGGAAACACCTATGTCACACCGCTTTCCGACAGCGTCCTCCCGTCCATCACGAACAAGACGCTCCAGCAGGTGGCGGCCGACCTCGGCATGACGGTCGAGAAACGCCCCGTCCCGCTGGAGGAGCTGGCGACCTTCGAGGAGGCGGGCGGCTGCGGAACGGCCGTGGTCATCACCCCGCTCTCCCACATCGACATGAAGCCGGTCCTCGAGGAACCCTTCGTCTCGCGTGAATTCCGCTTCTGCCCCGACGGCGAGGTGGGGCCGCTGTCCACGAAACTCTACCGCCGCATCCGCGCCATCCAGGACGGCGACGCTGAAGATATCCACGGCTGGTGCCGGTTCGTTGAGGTATGATGAACATTTCCAGTTTGTTCCTGGCCTTCTGCCTCCTGGCCGCATGCGGCAATACCGGCCACGGGAAAAAGGAGGCGAAACCCGCTGATCCGCCCGTGCAGGAAGCGGTGGCGGAGGTTTTTCCCGTTTTCGGCACGACCGATGACGGCATGCCTGCCAAGCTTGTTTTCGCCGAGGCGCAGGACAAGGGGCAGTGCTTCTTCGTCATTTCGAAGGTGCCGCCGGTCCATCTGAGCGTGTATGAGGCCAGCGGGGCAGATACCCTCCTGCTGGCCATCTACCCGGCCTGCGTCGCCCGGAACAAGGGGCAGAAGCAGATGCGGGGCGACAACAAGACCCCCGAATCCTGGCCCGGGAAGCCGTTCTCCATCACCCAGATCCAGGACGCGTCCGAATGGTACCATGATTTCGGGGACGGGCGCGGCAGCATCCTCTCCTACGGGCACTGGTTCATGCGCCTGGAGACCCCCGGTTTTTCCGGCATCGGCATCCACGGCAGCACGGGCAACCGGGAATCCATCCGGACCGGACGGGGCAGCGAGGGCTGCATCCGCCTGCTGGACGAGGATATCATCCACCTGAAGGAGCATTATGCCCGGAAGGGAACGCCCGTCATCATCCTCCCGGAGGACCAGGGGCCGCTTCCTTTCGAAACGGCCGCCTACGGGGCCCGGAAGCGGGAAGGAGCCGTGCCGGTGCAGGAGGTGGAAACGGCTGTCAAAACGGCTACGGCCGAACCTGGCCGTCCCCGTCGATGAGCCACTTGTAGCTGGTGAGCGCGTCCAGGCCCATCGGACCCCGCGCGCCCAGTTTCTGCGTGCTGATGCCGATTTCGGCACCGAGGCCGAACTGCGCGCCGTCCGTAAAACTGGTCGGCGCGTTGACATAGACACAGGCGGCATCCACTTCCGCACGGAAGCGGGCGGCCACCGCAGGATCCTCCGTGACGACGGCCTCGCTGTGGCCGGAGCCGTACAGGGCGATATGGTCGAGGGCCTCTTCCAGGCTCCCGACCGTTTTTATGGAAAGCTTGTAATCGAGGAACTCCGTGCCGAAATCCTCCGGCTTGGCCCGTTCGAGACGCGGGAAACGGCCTTCCAGGGCCGCGTAAGCCGGTTCGTCGGCATAAATCGTGACCTTCTCCATCTGCGAGACGAGCGCCGGGAGGTCGGAGAGGCGCGCGGCATGGACGATCAGGCAGTCCAGGGCGTTGCACACGCTGACCCGGCGGGTTTTCGCATTCGTCACGATGCGGGTGCCTTTGGCGAGGTCGCCGGCCGCGTCGAAGTAGGTGTTGACGACGCCGGCGCCGGTTTCGATGCAGGGGATGCGGGCGTTCCGGCGCACGAAGTCGATGAGCTTGCGCCCTCCGCGCGGGATGACCAGGTCGATATAACCCTCTGCCTCAATCATTTCCAGTGCCGCTTCGTGAGTAGCGGGAAGGAGGGTGACGGCTTCCGCCGGAAGGCCGGCGGCGTTGAGGACGCGGCGGAGCAGCGCCACGGCCGCCCGGTTCGAGGCGTCGGCGTCGCGGCCGCCCTTGAGCACCGTCACATTGCCGCTCTTGAAGCAGAGCGAGAAGACGTCGAAGGTCACGTTGGGCCGTGCCTCATAGATGACGCCGACCACGCCGAAGGGGACGCTGACCTGACGGATCCGGAGGCCGTTCGGGCGGGTCCGCTCCGAAAGGACGTGGTCGAGCGGGGAGGGAAGCGCCGCGACTTTCCGCATGTCCGCAGCGATGCCTTCCAGCCGCTCAGGGGTCAACAACAACCTGTCATACAGCGGATTGGACGGGTCCATCCGGGCGAGGTCCTCCGCATTGGCGGCGAGCAGTTCCTCTGTCGCGGCCGTCAGCTCGTGCGCCGCGGCAAGCAAGAGCGCGCAGCGCGCCCCGTCGGTCATTTGCGCGAGCTGCCTGCTGGCGGCCCGGGCCTTCTGTAAAGTCTCTTGCAACATGTTATCCGGGAATGAATTCGGTATGGACGGTATGTTCCGGGTCGGTCAGCAGGCCCGTCAGGATGTGGTCGCGCTTGCCGTTGGCAATCAGGACGCGGATGCCTTCGGCGGCCGTACGGAGGGCTGTTCGGTACTTCGAGACCATCCCGCCGCGGCCGGCGCCGCTCTTGCCGGGGCTGATGCAGGCCGCGAGGTCCTCGCCCGGGAGGACCCGGGAAACCAGCGTCGAGGCGGGATCGTCCGGCGCGCCGGTATAGAGCCCGTCCACGTTCGTGAGGAGGATGAGCGTCTCGGCCCCGACCATCGCGGCGACGAGTCCGGAGAGTTCGTCGTTGTCCGTGAACATCAGTTCCGTGATGCTGACGGTGTCGTTCTCATTGACGATGGGGACGACGCCGCTGCGGAGCATGACCTCCATGCAGCCGCGCTGGTTGGCATATTCCCGCTTGCCGGAAAAATGCTTCTTCATCGTGAGGATCTGGCCGACGTTGATGCCGTAGTCGATGAACAGCTTGTAATAGAGGTCCATCAGGCGGACCTGGCCGATCGCGGAATAGAGCTGGCGCTGCTGGACCTCGTCCAGTTTCCGGTCCTGCCGGATCAGCGAACGGCCGCAGGCGACGGCGCCGCTCGTGACCAGGACGATGTCCCAGCCGGCCTTCCGCGCGGTGACGATCTCGTCCACGATGGCCGAGACACGGGTCGTATCGAGGGTCCCGTCCGCCCGGGTCAGGACATTGCTGCCCACCTTGACGACGAGCCGGCGCCGTTTCGGGGCAATGGCCGCCGCGAGCCCCGCGCCGACCGCCTCCGAGAACCCGCCATCCTCCATTGCGGCCAGCCCGCGGAGGGTCAGGCCGCCCGGCGTCGTCACCTTGTCGATTTCGGTTTCCGCATCCGTTCCGCCGGCGGCGACCAGCGCCGCGGCTCCGCGAACGGTCTGGCAGACAGCTTCTTCCGCCTCATCCGGCGTCAGGCCCAGGCGCTCCGCGCCCGCCTTCGACGCCGAGATGTAGCGCAGGGCGTAGGCGATGCCGCAGGAGGCCGTCGAGGTCCCCGCCAGCATCTTGTCCGGCGGGACGACCTGCGTCTTCCCGGCCCGGTCGAGCAGGGTTTTCAGGACGGCGGTCTCCGCCTCCGTCGCCGTGACGGGAGCGATGTACGTCATGCTTTCGCCGATGGCCGCGGCGGTGTTCGGAATGACATAGCTGAGGGAGAAATCTTCCGTTCCGAACCAGCCGAAATACTGTTCCGCGCGGATACCCGGTGCCACCGAGGCGACGATCCGCCGCCGGGCGAAGAGCACCGGGGCGATTTCCTCCGCCACGGCCTGCATCTGCCAGGGTTTCACGGCCAGGAAGACGACATCCGCTTCCGCCACCGCCGTCCGGTTGTCCAGGGAAGTCCGGAGGCCGGCGGCCTTGAACCGCTGCAAACTCTTCTTGTGCCGGGCGGTTACGGTGATGTCCCCCGCGTCCGGCCGTCCCGCGGCCAGCCCGAGGGCCAGTGCGCCGCCGATGTGGCCGGCGCCGATGATGGTGATTTTCATTTCCTTTCCAAGTCCGTTCATACCCTGCGAAGTTACAAAAAAGTCTTTATCTTTGTGTTGTTGCAAAGATGAAAACCGACCATGAAAACTTTATCCCTCCTTCTGGCGATGTTCCTGGCGATGGCGCCGGGCCGCACGCCTGCTGAAAAGGCCGCGGCCGGCCTCGCCCGCCGCATTGTCCCCGCCTATGCCTCCCGCATCCGTTTCGTGGAAACGCCGCAGACGGAAGAGCAATATACCCTCTCTACGGAAGGGAAGTATCTGGTGGTCAAGGGGAATGATGCGCTTTCCATGGCGGTCGGCCTCAACCGCTTCCTCCGGGATTACTGCCTGACGACCGTGTCGTGGTATGCCGCGGACCGCATTGAAGTGCCCGCGGAGATGCCGGCCGTTCCGGCGCCGGTGTCCGGTTCGTCCCGCGTGAAGGACCGTTTCTTCCTGAATTACTGCACCTTCGGTTACACGATGCCCTGGTGGAAATGGAAAGATTGGGAGCGGATGATCGACTGGATGGCCCTCAACGGGGTGAACATGCCCCTCGCCATCACCGGACAGGAAGCCGTCTGGCAGAAGGTCTGGCGGCGCTACGGCCTCACGGACGAGGAGATCCGCAGCTATTTCACCGGCCCGGCCCACCTCCCCTGGCACCGCATGAACAACATCGACGCCTTCGACGGTCCGCTCCCGCAGGGCTGGATCGACTGCCAGGTGAAGCTCCAGAAGCAAATCCTGCAGCGGGAACGTGCGCTCGGGATGCGGCCGGTGCTCCCGGCTTTCGCCGGCCATGTCCCCGGCCTTCTCAAGGAGCGGTATCCCGAGGCGCAGATCACCCGGCTCTCCCGCTGGGGCGGCTTCCCGGATGCGAACCGCTGCCATTTCCTCTCCTCCGCCGATCCGATGTATGCGGAGATCCAGAAGGCCTTCCTGGAGGAGCAGACGCGCCTTTTCGGGACCGACCACCTGTACGGGTTCGACCTTTTCAACGAGGTGGAAGCGCCTTCCTGGGATCCGGAGACCCTCGCGGAAATCTCCCGCAAGGCCTATGGCTCCGTCGCGGCGGTGGACCCCGATGCCGTGTGGATCCAGATGGGGTGGCTGTTCCATTATGACCGGAAGCACTGGCAGCCCGACATCATGAAGGCCTACCTCCAGGCGGTCCCCGCGGGGCGCGTCGTGATCCTCGACTATTATCTCGAACACACGCCGGTCTGGAAGAACTCCGAATCCTTCTACGGCCAGCCGTTCATCCTCTGCTATCTCGGCAATTTCGGCGGCAACACCCGCTTCGCCGGTGATTTCGGGGAGATCGGGCGCCGGATCGAAGCGGGCATCACCGCGGGCGGCGCCTGCGGCATCGGCTCCACCCTGGAAGGATTCGGCATCAACATGCCGGTCTATGAATACACGCTGGAGAGGGCCTGGAAGGGCGCCGGAGACGGTTCCGACTGGGTCGAGGCCCTTGCCGACCGGCGCCTCGGCCGGCGGGACGACGCCTGGCGGAAGGCCTGGAAAGACCTCGCTGACAGCGTCTATATCGGCGGTCTCGGCACGCAGACGACCCTGATCTGCGCCCGGCCGACCCGGGCGGATGCCCGGAAATGGACCGGCCGGTACCAGACGCCGTATGACAACGCCACCCTCGTCCGCATCTGGAAGCAGATGGTCGCAGCGGCCCGGGGCCACGACACGGCCGAACTGGATGTCATAACCGTCGGTTCCCAGGCCCTCGGGGGGCTTTTCGTCATCTTCCGGGATGCCTTCATCCACTGCGCCGAGGCGAAGGATTTCGCCGGCGCGGAGGAGGCCGCCGCCCGCATGCAGGACCTGATCGCCGATGTCGATGCCCTGACGGCCTGCACGCCGCAGTACCGGCTCGACGGCTGGCTGGACGGGGCCGCCGCCTGGGGCAAGTCGAAGGCAGAAAAGGCATATTACCGCCGCAACGCCCGCCGTATTGTTACGACATGGGGGCAGATCACCTCGCTGCAGGACTATGCCAGCCGCCAGTGGAGCGGCCTGCTGGGCAGTTTCTACGCCAGACGCTGGAAACTGTTCACGGACGGCTATCTGGAGGCTTTCCGCGAAGGGAAACCCTTCGACGACAAGGCTTTCATGCAGCAGATTTCCGATTTTGAGAACGCCTGGGTGGCGGATGACGCGCCCGTCGTGCTCCCCCGGAGGGAGGATCCCTGCGCCCTCTCCCGCCGGCTGATTGAAAAATATGCCCTGTAACTCCCGCGATTGCTTTTTTTTTCCTTATATTTGGCTGGAAAACCCTTAAAACGTTTCAGTATGAAAAAATTGATTTCCATTGCCCTGCTCGCCGGCACCGTCTTTGCCGCCTGCGGTTGCGCCGAACTCCTCGCTTCCCTCGCCAACTCCATGGCGGAGCCTTCTTTCATGGTCCCCGGCGACAACATCGTCTACAACGGCCAGACCGTCAAACTGACCAACCTGGGCACCGGCACCTACGAATGGTCCGTGGACAAGCCCGAGTTCCTCAAACTCGAAGTCAAGGACGGCAGCGCCTGGGTCACCGGTAAACTCGCACTGAACGAATACAAGGACTATGACCAGAAAACGGTGACCGTCACCGCAAAGCGGGCGGATGACGCGAGCATCAAGCCCATCTCGCGGGAAGTCAATGTCCGCCCGTGGTACGTGACCGTCTTCGACGCGGAAGGCAATGCCGTGAAGGAGAAAGAGTTGGCGAAAGGCGCGACCTATACCGCGAAAATGACGATCCGCACCGGTGCCTATCCCTTTGTCTACAAGCCGGTTGCACAGGTCTATTCCACCTACACGATGAAGGAGCAGACGACCCAGCCCGTCACCTTCAGGGTTCCTTCCGGCTTCACCGAGGTGGAGAAGACGGAAGTCTCCGTCACCTTCAAGACCCCTTCGAAGGCCGCATCCGGCAGCATCACCGCGAAGCTCGGCCACATTACCGTCACCCTTCCGATCGCGACGAAATAAGCGGTTTCCGTCAGTGAACGAAAGCGCATGAAACGGACGCTGCTCTCCCTGCTCGCGGTCATTTTCGCGCTGACCGCCTCCGCCCAGGGTTTCAAGGGTCGGATCCTCAAGCTGGATTTCCGGAAACCGGTCACCGAACGCGGCGGCTCCTCGGTGGACGTCGGCCTGTCCGGCGTGTCCCGGAGCGGCTCCACCTCCCTGCTGGATCTGGAGCGTGCCCTGGAGAAGGCCGCGGAAGATCCGGAAATCGCCCTTGTGTTCATGACCCCGGACAAACTCTCCGCGGGGGCGGCCACGACGGAGGAGATTCGCGCGGCGCTGGCGCGGTTCCGTGCCTCCGGAAAGCCCATACTCTCCTATAGCACAGGTTTTTCCACCAATACCTATTACCTGGCGTCCGTCGCCGACAAGGTGGTCCTGAACCCCGCCGGCTACGGGATGATCGCGGGCATGTCCAGCACCCAGTATTTCCTCAAGGACGCCCTGGATTCGCTCGGCATCCGGATCCAGCTGATCCGCCACGGCAAGTACAAATCCGCGGGGGAGCGCTTCATCCGCAACGACATCAGCCCCGAGAACCGCGAACAGTACGAGACCATGCTGCGCTCCATCTGGACCAACCGGATGGAGGAGGTCGCCGCCTCCCGCGGCACGACGGTCGCCGCGCTGGATTCGCTCGTGGACAACCTGGCGCTCGACGCGCCGGAATCCTGGCTGAAGAACGGCCTGGTCGATGAACTCGCCCACCGGGATGAGGTCGAGCACTACTTCGCCGTCCTGTTCGGGAAGGCGCCGGACAAACTGGACTTCATCACCCTGGAGGACTATGCCGACAAGCTCAGGAAGGGCTCGG
This sequence comes from Bacteroidales bacterium, assembly GCA_016287075.1. Taxonomy (GTDB): domain Bacteria; phylum Bacteroidota; class Bacteroidia; order Bacteroidales; family UBA932; genus Cryptobacteroides. The sequence continues at coordinate 40,153 of JAEEVC010000018.1, forward strand.
GCGGCAAGGTTGCGGTCGTTTTCGCCGACGGGGAGATCTCGCGGGACGGCTCCGACGGCATCGTCGGGAACCGGATGGCGCAGACCCTCGCCTCCGTCCGGCGGGACGAGGACGTCAAGGCCGTCGTCTTCCGCGTCAATTCCCCGGGCGGCGAGGTCGTCGCCTCCGACCTGATCCGCCGGGAAATCGAACTGCTCCGGAAGGAAGGGAAACCGGTCATTGCCAGCTACGGCGACTATGCCGCTTCGGGCGGTTACTGGATTTCCTCCCCGGCGGACCGGATCTTCTCGGGACGGTCCACCCTTACGGGCTCCATCGGCGTTTTCGGCCTGGTGCCCGTGATCGGTGACGCCGTCAAGAAGCACTTGAAAGTCAATCTGGTATCCATCAATACCCACGCCCACAGCGATGCTATGAGCGGCATCCGCGCGATGGACGAAACGGAGACTGCACAGTACCAGGCGCACATCGAAGCGATCTACGACCGCTTCGTCTCGCTGGTGGCGGAGAGCCGGGGCAAGACCCGGGAAGCGGTGGATGAAATCGCGCAGGGCCGGGTCTGGGCCGGGCGGGACGCCATCGGCATCGGCCTGGTCGATGAATTCGGCACCCTGCTGGATGCCGTCCATTACGCGGCGGAAAAGGCCGGGCTGAAAAGCTACCGGATTGCCTGCTATCCCGCCCGGAAGAAGGGCCTGAAGGCCATTCTTTCCGACGACGGGACGGAGCCGCTGGTCCGGGTGCCGGAAGTGCCGGCATCGCTCCGGAACTACGTCACGCCGGGGGAGCATACGCTCGCACGTCTGCCTTATGTAATTACCATCCAATAGTTTCCCGCCATGCTCATCGCCTTTCTCCTATCCTTGCTCCTGACGCTGTCCCCCCATCCGGAGGTGGCGCCCGCAACCGTTGAAGCGGATCCGGACCCGGAGATGGCGGCGTTCCTTCCCGTCCGGCAGCAGGTGGACTCCTGCCTCCGGGCCGGAGAATACCAGGCGGCCTGGGACCTCCTGCAGGAAGCCGCCAGCCGCTTCCAGGAAGCGGGGTGGCTCCGTCCCCTGTCCGCCTGCCGGCACCGGCAGGGCGTCGTCGCGGAACGGATGGGAAAGGACAACATGGCGGCCAATTATTTCCGGGAGGCGTTGCAGCTGGTCCGGGAAACGGGAAACCTGCCGCTGGAGAAGCTCCTGTGCCAGGACCTGGCCGCCCTCCTGAAGAAAACCGACGTGAAAAAGGCGTTCGGTTACCTGGAAACGAGCCTTGCGATCTCCGACACGCTGTTCCGGCAGGAAACGGCACGGATGACGGCGGTTTTCTCCGAGCAGGGGGCCGCGGCTGAAAGGGCGCGCCTGCAGGAGCAGGAACAGGAGCGGAAACGCCTGAAAGCATGGGAATGGACGGCCGGCGTCCTCGCGGCGACCGTGCTGGTCCTCCTGTTCCGCCGGCCCCGGAAGCGGAAGGAAGAAACAACATAATTGACAATAAGATATGGGACTTTTAGCTGGAAAGGTGGCCCTCATCACCGGCGCCGCGCGCGGCATCGGCAAGGCCATCGCCCTCAAATTCGCCGCGGAAGGCGCGGATGTGGCCTTCACGGACCTGGTTATCAATGAAGCGGCCGAGGAAACGGTGGCGGAAATCGCCGCTTTCGGCCACAAGGTGAAAGGATATGCCTCCAATGCGGCGTCCTTCGATGAGACGCAGGCCGTCGTCGAACAGGTCCTGGCGGACTTCGGCCGCGTGGACATCCTGGTCAACAATGCCGGCATCACCAAGGACGGCCTTGCCATGCGCATGACGGAAGCCCAGTGGGACGCCGTCATCGCGGTCAACCTCAAATCGGCCTTCAACTTCATCCATGCGGTCCTGCCCGCGATGGCACGGCAACGGGGCGGCAACATCATCAACATGGCCTCCATCGCCGGCCAGATGGGCAATCCGGGCCAGATCAACTACGCTTCCTCGAAGGCGGGCCTCATCGCCATGGCCAAGTCCGTGGCCAAGGAAATGGGCACCCGCGGCATCCGGGCCAATGCCATCGCCCCGGGATTCATCATCTCGGAGATGACCAACGCCCTGCCGGAAGCCGTCCGGGAGGAATACCTGAAGAACATCCCGCTCCGCCGCGGCGGTACGCCCGAAGACATCGCGAATGCCGCGCTTTTCCTCGCCTCCGACCTGTCCTCTTATGTGACCGGCCAGGTCATCGCGGTCAACGGCGGCCTGTACTGCTGATGGTAAAAAACAGTTAAAAAGCATCGGAAACGGAAAAATCTTCCCCGGGGAAAGGGTAAAACCAGTGCTTTCCGGGGAAGATTTCCTATGTTTACGGTCCGCGGCGTTTCCTCCGCGGTGCCGTTTCCATGTCCCTTTCCCGTCCATCCTTCCTTCCGCTCCGGACCGTTCTGACCGCTCTCGGCGACCTGTTCATCCCGCGGACCTGCCTTGCCTGCGGCCGGGTTCTCGGCGCCCGCGAGCAGGACCTGTGTCTCTTCTGCCGGGCCGACCTGCCGCTGACCCACTACTGGGAACTGTCCCACAATCCCATGGCCGACCGCTTCAATCTCCTCATCCAGAGGGACTTGGAGGAGCGGCTGCCGGCATCTCCGCCCGGAGAAACGGGCGTCGGGGAGGGTGTACCGAAGGAGCCCTATGCCTGGGCGGCGGCCCTGTTCTTCTACCACTCCGACGCGGGGTACCGGAAGATTCCGCAAGCTTTGAAATACAAAGGGGCGGTCGCGGCGGGCCGGCGCTTCGGCCGGCTGCTCGGAATGAAGCTGGCCGGGTCTCCGTCTTTCGCCGGCGTGGATGCCGTCATCCCCGTCCCGCTGCACTGGCGCCGCCGCTGGAAACGCGGGTACAATCAGGCGGAAGTCCTCGCGCAGGAGATTGCCGGCGTGCTGCATGCCAGGATGTTCCCTCACCTGCTGTTCCGGAGTCGCGCCACCCGGACCCAGACCCGGCTCTCCGTCGGCGAGAAGGCCCGGAACGTCTCCGGCGCCTTCCGCCTCCGCCCGCATGCCCGCGACATCCTGACGGCCTGCCGCAAAGATCTTCCTGCCGGAAGGGACCTCCACCTTTTGCTCGTCGATGATGTTTTCACTACGGGCGCAACCCTCCATGCCTGCTACCGCGTCCTCCGCAACGCCTTTCCCTCCGCCCGGATCTCTATTGCCACCCTCGCCGTCGTGGGGCCCTGACCGCCCCGGCCTTTCCCGGTCAATCGCACTCCCCGCCGGCTGACCTGCCGAAAGATAGTCCTTCTCTCAATTGTGGTCAAAATCCGGGGACTTTTTATTATAACTCACAATTAGTATATTTGCAATCTAAGTGTTTACAGATATGCTGAATATGAGGAAAGTCCTTTTCGCCATTATGTTCGCCCTGCTGGTTTCATGCACTCCCACGGATATCAGGCCGGGGGGAGAGAATCCAGGCGAGAACCCGGGAGAGAACCCCGGCGAGAATCCGGGAGAAAACCCCGGCGGCAATAACTCTTCCGAATTCAAGGTCACAGACACATCCGGGAAGGATATAGACCTGCTGCTTTTCGGCCGCGAGGCCTCCGACCGCCCGCTGTATGTCCGCACGGACCTCAAACTGGAGGACTGGTCGGTGTCCTGCGACGCTTCCTGGTGCCAGGTAAGCAAGGACTACGGTCTGATCCGGCTTCATGTCGCGCAGCACGGTGAAAAGAACGAATACCTGTATCCGCGCTCCTGCACCATGCTCATCAAAGCCAAAGGCCATCCGGACAAAAGCGTCACGGTTGCCCAGGAAAGCAATACCAAAATCGGGACCTATGATTATAAAAACAGTTTCCGCCTGTCCCCTTCCGGTGCTCCTCTGGATATTTTCATCAATTCCAATTACTGGGAATGGAAGGTCCTGAATAAGAACGCCTGGTTCACCACCGAGCAGCCCGACAAGTACACCCTCAGGGTGCGGGCCATCCCGAAGGACGCGTCTGACGACTCTGTCCGTAGCGGGAAAATTACCCTCTACAGCGCGGCGTGGGACGTGGAAGAACTCGAAACGCTGTGGTGGAACAAGGTGTATACCCTGTACTTCAGCGACTCGGATGCGGACATATCGGGGGAAGACTATCAGTATGGTGACAATCAAAACTGGGACTAAATGACGATGAAAAAGCATATTATCGCAAGCCTTATGCTGCTTGCCGCAGTCTCCTGCGTCAGGGAAAGACTTCCGGAAGAGAGCGCCGGCCACACGAATGCAATACTCGCTACGATCGTATCGGGTGATACCAGGGCCATTCTGCTGGACAATCCGGGGGTCCGCATGGAATCATTCTGGGAGGCCGGAGAGCGGATCGGCGTGAGCGGAAACGACGGTTCCGCGGTCAGTTTTTCCGTGGCGGCACCGGATATCAGTTCCGACGGGAAAAGCGCCGTCTTCCGCTCTGAATCAAGTGTCCCGTCAGGCAAACTCATCGCATACAGCCCGTTCCAGGACGGCGTGTCCATCAGCGGGGGCAGTCTCCAGATGACGCTCCCGGCTGTCCAGTATTACACTGTGGGCAACGGCGTGCCCCAACCCGACCCGGCTGCCAACTTGCTTGCCGGCAGCGGCAACGCCAAAGGGGGCCTTTCTTTCCGCAACACCCTCGCCATCCTGAAAATTGGCCATGCCTTTGATAGTCAGACTGTCATCAAGAAAGTGGAATTCAGGGACCTTTCCGGCGAAGCGGTCGCCGGGCAGGTCCGCATTACCCCGGAGAGCAGTCCTGTCGCTACGGTTACGGGATCCGAAAAAGTGATTACCCTTGACTGCGGAGAGGACGGAGTGAGCCTTGAAAAAGGAGAACCCGGACGATTCTATATCATCATCCCGGCCCGCACCTACCCGAAAGGTATTGAAGTTACTTTCGTGACGGAAAGCGGCGGGCGCATTTCCCGTACAAGCGGCACCAGGGGTGGCGTTACTTTCGAACGAAGTGTCATCTATCCCGTCGGAGACGTTCCCAACAGGGAATATGTCGTGTCCGACGTGGCCCGCCTGCAGGATAATGCGATTCCGATGACCCCGGAACTGCTGCGCCAGGTGACCATACTTTCCTGCAACAAGGTGCCCGTAATCTGCGATGACGGCAGCGTGGCCAAGTTCGGCGACACCGTTCTCGAACTGCCTGCCATGGACCTGTTCGTCCCCATGGATATGGATTTCAAGGAGGGTGACTTCCTTCTGTTCGACTCCACCGACGACTTCCCTTCCGGCGGCGTGCTCAAGGTGTCCGGGATACAGGCTCCATTCGGCGACGATGCCCATAAACTCGTAAAGGCGGTCCCCACGGCCAATCCTTTCGCCGCCTATAAGAGCCTTGAATTCGGCGGAGAGAAGATGTATGACGATGAAGGGAATTACATTGAGGGAAGCGGCCTTGACATAGACCTTTCGGGCTATCTCAGCGAAATCCGGGATGCCTCCGGAACGCCGGTCCCGTTCACCCGCGCGGCCGACGGAAGCATCGTTTTCGGCGAAGAAGAGACCGAGCAAATACTCTCCAGGGCCATTTTCTCCCACAGCACCTCGCTTTCCAGCCCGACAATGAAACTGGGCTATGAAGGAAACAACTGCTCCGCCGAACTGAAAGCCAAAATGACTGTCAGCATGCGGGCCGGCCTGAAGGTGGAGGACGGAGAACTCATTTTCATCAATTTCAGCTTCAACCCCGTCCTCAATCTGTCTGCCGACTTCAAGATCAAGGCCGAAGGTTCGATAGACAAGTCCATGCACCTGATTACGATGGACTTCGTGCCCGGTATCCCCATCTGTCCCGGCGTGATCCTGACGCCTGAACTGGAGATTCAGGCCGGCGTCGGCGTCGGCGGAAGCATTGAACTCAGCACGAACATATCATACGACCTGGACCTCGGAAGATTCGGCTTCTCCTATCTCAGGGACAACGGTTTTACCTTCAGGCACGAGGAGGCCACTCCGAAAGAGAATGAAATCCAACCCCAGTTGGGCGCTTCGCTCACCGGAACGCTGTACGCCAGCGCTTCGTTGATCGTTATTCCGCGGATTTCCCTCTACGGACTGTTCTCGGCGGGCCTTTCGATAGAGCCCAAACTCAAGTTCGGGCTGGAAGGGAAAGTGTCCAACGAAACCGCATTCAACGCCAGGCTGTTCCTGCAGCCGACCCTCACCTTTACCCCGGAGACCGCTTCCCTCGGAGGCATATTCTCCAAGAAGTGGGACGGGCTGATTCCGGAAATCGAGTTCGACCCCATCTGGGAGCGCTATCTCGCGCCTGTGATTGAAGATGCCGAAGGCGCCCTTTGCGGTCCCACCCACACGTTCCAGCGGTGGAAGTATGCATCGGGGGGCAGATATTATCTGATCCATGCGAAGAGCGGAATCCCGAGTTTCTGGTATAGCGCACCCATCTTCATGGATATAGACGCCTACAAATTCCAATTTAAATCCAAAAAGCCCACGCTGGACCCGTGGGATGTGATTGTCCAGGTGAATCATGGACAGGTTGACGCCACAGGTTGGGATCATATTGCCTTCGCCGGCTGTGAACGCTACGTCCAGGACGGCTTCTCAGGAACGCCGGGTGTAAGCTATCATTCCACCGGAATGGTTATTCAGAAAGGCTCGCCTGACGTGGACATCTTCATCGGTGATGTGATGAAACCGTTCTCGGATGACTACTGTACGATCGGTTTAAACTTTCTCAACAAGCGGACGGGCAAGTATCTTTACAACACGCCCACCATTTCGACCAGCCCCTACAAGGTCTCCTGGGGCAATCTTCCTTGCGGAGATCCCTATATCCACGAGGAGATAAGCAAAGACGAATATGATAATATGCCGGGCGTTCCAATCTCCGACCATGCCATCCTGGAGGCCAACGGCTACCACGACTGGGAACCGACGCTCGACAAATAACCGCGATTTATAAACTTCTATATGGGTTACCGGGAAGAGGCCATAGAATGCGTGAAAGACCGTGTTCTCCCAATCCATCAGCAAATCTATGCCAAGTACGGCGGGGATTTCGACAGGATCTACTCGGAAGGGTACAACAGCAAGTCGTATCAGGGTCGGGTGATTGAGCCGGGGAAGGTTTATGAACTGAGTTATCTGGAATGCTCCTGCCCCAAGGTGAAGTGCGGGCTCAGGAGCCATCCGGAGCAATGCGAGTGTTCCCGGCAAAGCATCTTGTTCATTCTGTCGCAGCTTGAACCTGACAGCCGCTTCGATGTCCGGATTGAGAATACGATACTCCGGGGGGGCAAACGTTGCACTTTCAGGATAACAAGACGTGCCGGTATGAAGCGGTTGATTGCCATCTGCGGGCTGGACTGCGAGAAGTGTGACGCCTACATTGCTACGAAGAACAACGATCAGGCACTGCGGGAAAAGACGGCCGGACTGTGGGCGGAACTGAACAATGCGCCCATTCTTCCGGAACACATCAACTGCGAGGGTTGCCGTATGGACGGGGCCAAGACCGTCTTCTGCAGCTCTTTGTGCGAGATCCGAAAGTGCGCTGTCGCCAAGGGCCTTGAAACCTGTGGCGAATGCCCGGAAAAGGACGCTTGCCCGAAGGTCGGTGCCGTTTGGCAGAACAATCCTCAGGCGAAGACGAACCTATGTGGTTAATCAATCTGAATCAACTCCAGTGGACCAGGGAACCGGCCGCCTGCGAAAGATTTTGAAGGACCATAAAATATGATTACATTTACATCCGTCCGGCGGGATTGAATTATGGAAAGACAAAGAGAAATCTGGATCGACACGCTGCGCGTCGTGGCCTGCTTCCTCGTCATGATGACGCACAGCAACGAACCGTTTTATCTGGGCGGAGAAGGCTCTCTCATCCTCACCAGGGCCGATGCCGTCTGGGTGGCCATCCTGAATGTCCTGCCCCGTGCCAGCGTGGCCCTTTTCGTAGTAGCATCCAGCTACCTGCAGTTCCCGCTTCACTATCCTACCGGGGAATTCTTCCGCCGCAGGGCGGTGCGCATCCTGGCTCCTTTCATCATCTGGACGGTGGTCTATGCCCTTGTCTGGGGGGAACCCGTGCAGAATTTCAAGGACCTCCTGCTCAATTTCAACTATGCGGCAGGCCATCTCTGGTTCGTGTATATGCTCATTGGCCTGTATCTGCTGATGCCGCTCCTTTCCCCGTGGGCGGAGAAGGTGGGCAGGAAGGAGTTGCTGGTCTATCTCTGCATCTGGCTCTTCACCACCATCATTCCGTTTATCCGCCAATGGGCCGGCGGCGCGGCCCCTGTCATCTACGGACCGTCCGGCATCCCGAATGCGGCCAAGTATCCGCTTTGGGGAGAGGCCAGCTGGAATACCTACGGCCTGTTCTATTATTTCAGCGGTTTTGTCGGCTACATGCTGCTGGGGCTGTATTTCCGCAGGTTCGTCGGGGAGCTGGACTGGAAAAAGACGCTCGCCATCGCCGTCCCCGTTTTCCTGGGGGGCTTTGCCATCTGCTCGCTGGGTTTCCTCAGCCGCGTATGGGCCGACTGCGGGGGCAGTTTCCCCGTCGAAGGCCCGGTAGGGCTTGCCGCACTCTGGGAAGGCCCCTGGCTCAATGACACCTTCGGCGTAGCCCTGATGACCATCGGCTGGATCCTGGTGCTGCGGAAGGTCAAAGGAGACGGTGCTTTCTACAAGACAATCATCCTTCCCGTTTCCAAGGCCAGCTACGGCATGTACCTTTGCCATATGCTGCTGCTGGGCATTATCTCGGCATGGCTCCGTGCTGCGCTCGGACTGGGAACGGATGGCGTGCTCGGCGTATGGACAACCCCGGTACAGGTCTTTGGTACGTCCCTGCTGTCCTTTGTGGGGGTGGCTGTCTTCTGCGTCCTGGTCCAGCGCATCCCCAGGGTGGGGAAATGGATTGTCGGCTGATCTTTGCCATTATTTAGAACTATGATAAAGAGATTTTTCCTTCTGGCGGCGCTCATGCTTGGTCTCTGCGCCTGCACAACCGATTACGGCTACAAAATCCGAAGCGGCAGGATCGTGTATGATACGCCGCCGCGGCCGGCCGGGCAGCAGAGCATGCTCGGCTTCGCCTGCGACCCGATCGACACCGTCCGCATCGGCGTCATCGGTCTCGGGGACCGGGGCAAGGACGTTCCGAAGCGCATGGCCTTTATCGAACACGCCTCGATCAGAGCGCTCTGCGACCTGTTCCCCGAGCGGATCGAACGGGCCCAGGCGAGCCTCGTCAAGCGGGGTGCTCCGCGGGCTGTCCACGAGTTCTCCGGCGAGGAGGGCTGGAAGGCGCTCTGTGAGCTGGACGACATCGACCTTGTCTATCTCGCCGTGCCGTGGCAATTGCATACGACGATGGCGGTGTATGCCATGGAGCACGGCAAGCACGTCGCCGTCGAGGTGCCCGCCGCGACCAGCATCGCCGAGTGCTGGGCGCTCGTCAATACCTCCGAGAGGACCCGCAGGCACTGCATGATGCTGGAGAATTGCTGCTATGACTTTTTCGAGCTCACCTGCCTGAACATGGTCCAGCAGGGGCTGTTCGGGGACGTGGTTCACGTGGAAGGCTCCTATATCCACAACCTCGACCCCTGGTGGGATAACTACCAGGGTGACTGGCGCATGACCTACAACAAGGACCACCATGGCGACGTGTACCCGACCCACGGCATCGGCCCCGTCTGCCAGGTGCTCGGCATCCACCGCGGCGACAGGATGGAGGAACTGGTGGCGATGGACACCGGGGCTTTCTCCGGCCAGGCCAAGGCCGACGCCCGCTACGGCGAGGGTGCCGTGGAATATGCAAACGGCGACCTTACATCGACGATGATCCGTACCCACAAGGGCAAGACCATCCTCGTCGAGCACGACGTCGTGACCCCGCGTCCCTACAACCGGATGTACCAGATTGTCGGGACGAAGGGGTATGCCAACAAATACCCCACCCGGGGCCTCGCCCTCGGGAGCGACGCCGCGGAGATCCTCTCTTCGGACGACCTCACTGCCGAGAAGTATATGAGCGACGCGAAGCGGGATTCCCTCCTCGCCGCGTTCAAACACCCCATCGCCAAGGAGATAGAGGCGCTCGCCCGGAAGGTCGGCGGCCACGGCGGGATGGATTTCATCATGGACTACCGCCTGATCTACTGCCTCCACAACGGCCTGCCGCTCGACGAAGACGTCTATGACGCGGCGGAGTGGAGCTCGCTCGTGGAGCTCACGGAGGTCTCCATCGCCCACGGCTCCATGCCGGTCGTCATGCCCGACTTCACCCGCGGCGAATGGGACCGCCTCGACAGCCTGAAGTTCTATACCTGCCGTCAGGAGGCTGGCCGGTAGCATATTTGACATCCTGGAGCGTCGGTTTTCTTGGATATGAAACAAGTTTTTGGATACTTCCTTGGCTTTGCCATCTTTATTCTCGGGATTCCGGCATTGATGTGGCTGGTCTCCGGAAGGCCTGCCGCTGCGGATCTTCCGACCGCGCGCCTGTATCTATCGGCCCTTGTCGCAATTGCCGGTCTCTCGCTCAGCGTGTGGAGTATCGTTTATATGAAACGCGTCGGGAAAGGCAATCCTTTTGACGCGATGGGACACGAGGTGGCACCAAGGACCAAGCACCTGATGACGGACGGGCCCTATAAATGGTCAAGGAATCCCATGCTGTCGGGGACCTATCTTTACTATGCCGGCATCGTCGTTGCATTATGGAGCGGGTGGGCCCTTCTTGTTTTTGCCGCAGTGGCCGGCCTGATGATGCTTCAGGTCCGCTCGGAAGAGAAGCGCCTTGAGGCCGATTTCGGGGAGGAATATCTTGAATATAAGGAGCGTACAGGCCGTTTTATCACTTTGAAGAAATGACATTCAACACCTGTGGAGACAAAGGGAATCCCATATTGCTCCTGATTCCCGGGCTGGGGGTATCCTATGAGATTTTCCTGCCGCTGATTGATATCCTGAAAGACCGCTTCCAAATTGTTGCGGCCGGGATTGACGGCTTCCTGCTTGGGAAGGAATCCTGCTTCACCTCGGTTGACGATCAGGCCGGGCAGATCATCACATACGTTCAGGGGAACCTGGGAGGTCATTTGGATTGTGCTTATGGTTTGTCGCTGGGCGGAAAGATTCTTTCACGTGTGCTTGAGCGCCGTGAGATTGTCATCGATCACGCCATTATGGATGCCGCTCCCTTATTGCCATTGCCCAAATGGCTGGTGGATCCCCTCCGCTACTATCAGAGTTTCAATGTCTGGACGTGCTGTCACTGGACCGGTTTCTGGAAGTGGGTTTTCCATTCCCATTACTTCGACGTCCTGCTGGAAGAATGCAGGAAGGTGTGGCCCTACGGCAAGGGAAAAGCAGTGCGGGACGGATACAAGGATGTCTATACCCATAAACTGGAGTCTATCCACGGGGCCGACATCCACTACTGGTATGGCACCAAAGAGGCCTTTGTGGCCAAACCGCAGGCGGAGCATCTGAAAAAACTGTATCCGGCGGCGAAGGTCGAGGTTTTCACGGGAATGAATCACGGCCAGTTCCTGATCGACCATCCGGAGCAGGCTGCAGGGAAGATGCTTTGTTATTTCTTTGCAAATCAATAACTTTGCAACATCTTTTTCAGCACTGAGACAGGAGGTCTGGTACCCGGTTATCTCAATATTGCCTCCGGTTATTATTATGATGCCGGGTTTGGCCGATGGATCGATGGCCTTAGAGCTCACGACGATAGTCCCTTATGAAACTTCCTGAGGTTACACTTCTTCCCCTGCAGTCCGAAGACAGGGAGCAATTCATCCTGGACAACCAGTGGGCATTCAAATATGGGGCGCAGCAGGAGTTTGGAATGCGGGACGAGCGTTTTGAGGAAGGGGAGGAGGTCATCTCCCGCAGGGTGGATGACTTCTGCATCGAATGCTCCGCCGAGGCGTGGATTTCAGCCAGGGGGACGAGCCTGTGACGCCCGCCTGTTCAGGGGCTTTATCTGATGACGGAAGCGAAGGCCAGGTGCACTTGCGATTCCACCCAATTAATCAGTATCTTTGTGGTGGAAATTGCGTTTCCAACCAGAGTTAGATAAATCGAGATTTACCGATATGATACACTGCAAAATAGCAAATAGACTTGCCTCCTGTCTTTTTGCCGGGGCCGTGGGTTTCATTCTTCTATCTTCATGCGACAAGACTGATGAGGCCTATAAGACGCTTTCGGGTATTTCCTTGGAAGAGTGGCCGCTGACTGACTGTTCAACAAGCACCCGCCCCGTACGGGACCTCGTTGCCTATAAACTACTTGGCATACCCTATCAATGGGAAGAAGACTGGATGGGAAGCCCGACTTACATCATCACGCCCAAATTCCACGAAAAAGAGACTTCGTTCTCTTACAATGACTACCTCGCCCGAAACCTCTGCAGCGGCACCCACGATGCCTATATGAATCTCATCGAGGGCAAGTCGGACGTAATTATCGCGAGCCGGGATATTTCCAGGAATGAGAAGGCCTCTGCCGCGGAATCGGGCGTTGACCTGGAGACGGCTCCGCTGGCCATCGATGCGCTGGTGTTCATCGTCAACCCCAAGAATCCCGTCAAGAACCTGACATCTGACCAGGTACGGAAGATCTATACCGGAGAGATCACCAACTGGAAGGAGGTCGGCGGCGTCGACCATGCCATTACACCCTATATCCGGGATGCCGATTCAGGCAGCCAGGAGAAGATGGAAACCCTGGTCATGAATGGACTGAAAATGATCGACGGGACCGAAGAGACCTATATGTTTGAGATCATCGGCTCACAGATGGCCTCGCCATACCTGCAGCTTGAAAACGACGAATACGGCATCGGCTACACGCCATTCTTCTACTGCACGGCGATGGTCCGCGATCTGATGAGAGTCGATATGCTTTCCATCGACGGCGTGATGCCCAGCAAAGAAACGCTGAGAAACAACAAGTATCCATTTGTCTCAAGCATTTACGCCGCAGTCCGCAAGACCGAAGACCACGAAAGTATAGCGTACAAGCTCTATCAGTTCCTTTTCACCAAGAAAGGTGCGGACATGATTGATGAGAGCGGGTATATTGCCATCAGGTAATCCACCGGAGAGCTTGTACTCAAATACCTGTTTATCCGCCCCCTCAATCAATAGAGACAAAGGCACCAAAAAAGCATCGCTTGCGGCGATGCTTTTTTGTGTGCCCCGGGCGGGAGCTAAGATATTGGTGAAAGGCGGGGATTATTGTGTGTTTATTGGAGGCTATTAAGGATTTGACCCACAATTGGTTATCCCTCTTGTTGAAGCCGTCAAAACAATCCACGAAAAATGTGGTCAAATGTGGCCATTTGTTGGAAGTTGTGGTCAAAGCGTGGTCAAGTGTAATTTGTTATTCTGTCGAATAATACCGAACTTTGAATGCTAATGTCAAAAATGCGTTCGATTCGTTCGATTCGTTCGATTATATGAAAAAGTACTTGTTTGCCCTTGCAGCCCTTGGACTGCTGTTCGCCTGTACTCCGGAGAACAATGGTAATAACGGTGGTGGCCAGAACAATCAGGAAGAACTCACGGTTACGGGTGAGGTCTCGGAAATTACGGAGAATTCGGCGACGCTGACGGGCCGGACCAATCTTCCGATTGCGGTGGGAGATGCCGAAGTGGGCATTGTGTATGACGAAGAGCGGTATTTTGAAGAGGGTAAAAAGATGGTGGCCACCGAGGCAGGCGAAAACAATCAGTTTACGGTTACCATTACAGGCTTGAACTTCAGTACCACTTACTATTACAGGTTTTTTGTCCGGAAAGGAGCGGCTGTAAAGTATGATGACGAGAAATCCTTTACGACCAAAGAGCCACCATGTCCTGAGGGAGCCGTTGACTTCGGCATCGTGCTGACCCGGAGCGACGGGACCAAGTATAAGTTGTTTTGGGCGAAAACAAATCTGTGCGAGAGCGGTCTGTGCGCCAAGCCTGAGGACTACGGTGATTATTATGCCTGGGGTGAGACTGCGACGAAGTTGTCGTACTACTGGACATCTTATAAGTGGGGAACGGATGAAACGGCTCTGACGAAATACAATACCAATAGTTCGAACGGCGTTCCGGATAATAAGACGATATTGGATTCCGGTCCGGAAGGAGATGATGTCGCGGCGAAGAAACTAAGTGGCAAGTGGCGTATGCCGACAGAAGCGGAGTGGGACGCTCTTTGTATGTATTGTGCGTTGACCTGGACGCCCAACTATAATGGTACAGGCGTGGCAGGAAGAATCGTGACAAGAAAAATCGGCGGGAACCAGGATAACAGCATCTTCCTCCCAGCCGCCGGTTACCGTCTTGGCACCGAACTCCGATCCAGGGGCACCCTCGGCTTCTACTGGTCTTCGTCTCTCGATACGGACGTCACGCCTAAAGCAAGGAGCATCGACTTCAACCTTGAATCGATCCGCCAGGAAGGCAACTACCGTTATAACGGGTATTCGGTCCGTCCCGTCTCAGAATAATCGTCCCGTCTATGTGGAATAAAAATTTGTCAAAGGTTATGAGGAATTACTGGTACTGTTATTGGCGGATTAGCATCCTGACTGTGTCGTTCCTTTGTGCTTCATGCGGAACTCAAGTCGCACTCAAGGACTTTGAAGACTTACCCAAAGAGATCAGCGTGGAAACCATAGGAAATCGCGTTGCAGAGCAATTACTCGCTGCTGATCCGCTCGACTATGGAAATAATCTTCCGGGTTATCAAGCCCCATATAATTATGGACGCGGAGGCAAAGAAATGAATTATTCCGTGGTAAGCCTTTGGGTTAATGCCATCGAATTTGCCCACCTTTCCCACAACAAGAAGCTGGAGAAGCAATTGATTGATTTCTTTGAGCCGTTCTATGGAGAGAGAAAGTCACTGTGCAATCGCGATAATCATGTGGATTTTTCCATCTTCGGGGCGATTCCTCTGGAGATTTATATGATGAACGGAGACAAAAGGGCATTGGAACTGGGACTTCGCTATGCCGATCATCAGTGGGAAGACCCGACAGGTGAGCCCGGCAAAAGGGTGGGTGGCAATGGGAATTTCCCCATTGAGCGTCAGCGGGAATTCCTTGCAGACGGATATTCTCCCCAGACCCGCCTGTGGATTGATGATATGTACATGATCACAGTTCTCCAGGCCCAGGCATATAGAGCCACCGGTAACCGCAAGTATATCGACCGCGCGGCCCGTGAGATGAAAATGTATATGGATAGTCTCCAGCGGGATAATGGCCTGTTCTATCATGCTCCTGAGGCTCCCTTTTTCTGGGGACGTGGCAATGGCTGGATGGCGGCAGGTCTGCCCATGCTTATGAGCTATCTTCCTAAGGACAGTGAGTATATTCCTGCGCTGAAGGAAGCATATTTGAAAATGATGCCGACGCTTCTTGAGTATCAGCACGAAAACGGCATGTGGGGGCAGGTAATTGATGATCCGGAGTTTTGGGAAGAATCATCCTGCACGGCCATGTTCGCCTATGCCTTTATTGAAGGAATACGTCTTGGATTGTTGGACGAGGCTACATACGGCCCTGCAGCCCGAAAGGCATGGGTTGCCTTGTGCGGGTTATTGGATGAGCATGCCAACCTTGCGGAAGTCTGCATCGGGACCGACCGTAGAAACAGCCGCGAGTGGTATATGGACCGTCCCCGTTCCAACGGTGATCCTCACGGGCAAATGGCCATTATGTGGATTTGCAGCGCGCTGTTGAAATAATCACAGGCCATTTATAGTGTAATCCCGGAACATTTCGGGCTCTCTGCTTATACCCAGTGGCTTGCCGCTGGCTACTTCAACGTTGCTGATGTTGATGACTCCTTTTGCGATATAGGGATAAAGCCCCTCCTCATCCACATTGCGCTTGAATCTCCCGAAAATCATGGGACCCTGGTAGTCTTTGTCGGTCACGGCGATGTCGTCAATGACAAGATTCTCTATATCATATCTTTCCGGGAGGTAACAGGTGTAACCGAAGTCGTGCTTCCCGGCATTGGATCCGCTCAGCAGGGAAACGGTTTTGGCCCCTTCAGGAACGATGAGCCTGCAGCTTCTGACGATGAGTTCGCCTTCCCAGGAACTGCCATAATCGGCCCTGAGGGTGATGAGGGATTTGCGATGGATGATGCAGTTTTGGAGCGTCAGGCGTCCGGAGCCCACAACATTGACGCCCGTGTGCCCGAACTCGCAGTCCGTAAGGGTGACATTCCTCACCCCCTGGTGGGCATCGAAGCGGGAGAAAACGCAGTGGTCCAGGGTGAGGGCTTTGCAGAAGTTGGAAACGAAGACCCCCCAGTACTTTGTGTCGTTGATGTCGGTGGTCTGGCTGCAGTTCTCCCATTTTACGTTGACGCAGCCATGTGCCGAAACATCATAGGTCCCCATGCTGACGCTCACTCCGGCCGACCCTATGGTCTTGTAAGTCTTGTGTGCTGTGAAAAGGCAGCCACTGACCACGATGTCGGCAGCTTTGTCCAGGGACAGGAAGCCGTCGTATGGGGCGCCGTGGTCCAGTTCGCCTTCGATACAATGGGTGACGTTCTCAATCCTGACGTTGGAGCGCTCGACGGCAATTCCTCGGCAATAGTAAGTGTACTTGGACGGAGCCTGGTTGGCAATGGTGGTGAAGATGCCGCCCTTAATTACCAGAGGTTTATCGTCAATGGGGCGGGCTGTCATCCCGGTAACCTCGTCATAATCCCAGACAAGCGCCGATGAGGGCTCGATGTTGCCATCCTTGTCTGCGATGAAGAATTCCTTCTGGCCCACTCCGCTGTTCTGGTTCGCGCCGAGCCGGATGTACACTTTATGATTGTCGTTGACCACCTCCACCAGGCATCGGCCGGGAAGGGCCCTGCCAATGTTGGCCTGGTCCCGCTTCAGGCTTTCAACCCCCTCGATGGGAACTGGCTCGAGGGCGGATTCCACCCGGAAGATATTGGCTTCGCGGTCCTCGACGCCGACGTTGCTGTCGTCAATGATGAATCTGGCGGTGCCAAAATCGACATCCGTGCGGACTATGGCAGTCCCGATCGTGTTGCCTATGTAATAAGTCTTTCCGTCGGTGGCCTTGACCGGGAGCCCCTTCTCGTTGGCGGCCGCGTGGGTCGCAATGATTGCGGGGAAATCGTCCGTGACGCCGTCACCTTTCGCCCCGAATTTCTCATACGTGAGATATTTCGGAACGCCGCACGAAAATGCGAAAAAGGAGCACGCTGCGAGAAAAAGGAACTTTTTCATAAGCTAGAATTCTACAATGGCGATTGAATTGTTGCATAATCTGACGCGCACGGTGCCGTCTTCGGCCGGGAAGAGGGGAATCTCGGTATAGGTATGCCGATAGTCGGTCAGGTGACAGTACACCACCTCGCCCGGAGTGTATCCCTTGACCGAGACATGGACAGTTACGAGATTGCAGGCATTGTTATCTCCGTTGTAACGGGTGAGCATAAGCACGGTTTTGCCGTCCTTTACGGCCGCAACAGCGTAAATGTCGCCATCGCCGCCTTCCAGGGTGCATTCGCACTGCTCCCCGCGGAGCTTGTTCCAGGCATAGAATACATAATACGTGGGCATGTGCTCCCGGGTCTGGGGATCGTAGAAACCGCAGAAGGAATCCACGTTTACGCGGAAATCATAGGAGGATTCCTTGTCGGGATCCTTGCTGAAATCGGGAAAAACATCGGAAATGTCTACAAGGTGACAGCCGTAATAATCACCACACGGAGAATCGTGGGTGCGGCTGAACGGGATATTCAATATGCGGAAATCCTCCATCTGCTGCGGGTCGTCATTCATGTTTGGACCATTGTTCACAGCGTTCATGGGCTTGATGGGCCCCTTGATTACCGAGGGGGCGACGGTGGCCTTCACCAGCTGGGAAGAAATGTCCGGATGCACCTTCTGGGCCTGGGCCTGTACGCCGGCTGCAACGAGGAGCAAGGCGAATGCAAAGAGTTTCTTTTTCATAACGACTATTGAATACGCAAACATACGATTTTTCAACATTTTATGTTATATTTGAACTATGAAGATTTTACAAGCCCTAGTTTTGCTGCCCATTGCGCTGTGCGCCTCGTGCTCAAGGGAGCCCAGCATGCCGGTTCCTAGCCAGGCTCAGCTCGAATGGCAAAAGATGGAGTACAATATGTTCGTGCACTTTGGCCCCAATACTTTCAGCGGCTTGGAGTGGGGGCATGGCACCGAGGCAGAAGACCTTTTCAACCCCACCGATCTGGACTGCAGGCAGTGGGCTGCGACCGCAAAAGCGGCCGGGATGAAAGGGATTATCATTACTGCCAAACATCACGATGGATTCTGCCTCTGGCCCAGTGAAACCACCACCCATACCGTGGCGCAGAGCAGCTGGCGTGACGGCAAGGGGGATGTGCTGGCAGAGCTTTCGGAGGCCTGCCGGGAGTACGGCATAAAGTTCGGGGTTTACGTGTCGCCCTGGGACAGGAATCATCCCGCCTACGGCACACCGGAATATAACAATGTATATGTGCAGGCTCTTGAAGAGGTGCACGCCAACTATGGTCCGATGTTCGAGCACTGGTTCGACGGGGCCAACGGCGAGGGGCCGAACGGCAAGAAACAGGTATATGACTGGGATGCCTTCCGCGCCACCGTGCGCAGGCTGAGCCCCGATGCCGTGATGTTCAGCGATGTCGGCCCTGGCTGCCGCTGGGTTGGCAACGAGTGCGGGCGGGCCTGCGAAACCAACTGGAGTACCCTGGACATCGAGGGCTTCACGCCCGGTGCCGGCGCACCACCGAAGGATACCCTGCAGCGGGGCAACGTCCATGGCGCACATTGGGTGCCCGTCGAGGCCGATGTCTCCATCCGCCCCGGCTGGTTCTGGAAGGAGTCCGAGAACGATAAGGTGAAGTCCGTGGAGGAGTTGATGAATATTTGGCTGTCGACCGTAGGGCGCAACGCCCTGTTGCTGCTGAACGTTCCGCCGGACACCCGCGGGCGCATCTGCGCGGTGGATTCGCTGCGGCTGATGGCGTTCCGGGAGGCCCGCGAGGCCGTTTTCGGAACTGACCTTGCCGACGGAGCCAAAATACGCAAGCGCCACGGGGGGATGGTATGGGAGATAACCCTTCCCGAGTATCGCACCTTCGACATGATCCAGCTGCAGGAAGATATCTCCTTTGGGCAAAAAGTCAGCAGCTTTAGGGTTGATATCCAGGATTTTGATGTCGCTCTTGCTAATGGAGGATGGCTGCCCGTCGCCGAAGGCACAACTATTGGCTACAAACGTATTATCCCCATAAGTCCCTGCAAGGCCCGGCGGCTGCGGGTGGTAATTACCGGTTCCCTCGGACGCCCCGTGCCGGGAGGCATAGCGCTCTTCCTCATGCCCGGGGAAAGCAAGGACGTTGAAATCCGCATCTCCGGCCTTCACGGCCGCTTTGTCATGGAAACCGAAGGAATGAATCTCTAGAAATTGACCGCCTGGGCAAGGTTTCGTGCCTCGGGCGGGAGCACTTTTATATGCTTATTATCAATGCATTACAAAACTTCCAAGCTAAAACGCAAACTGTAGAACAAGGGGTTTAAAAGACGAGATCAGTCCTTTAGACAGCCTATCGGAACAACGAGTATGCCATCTTCTGCTCGGCGATATGGATATTCTCCGATGCCGGTTAAAACCATTAGGAAGGATGGCGCTTTCATTTTCTCCGTGTCAATCTTTCCCGCCAGTTCAGTAAGGGTGGCCACGCCATCTTTTATCAGTGTCTCACCTCCCAACTTGATCTCCACTAATCCATAGGATCCGTTCC
>JAEEVC010000002.1 GCA_016287075.1 Bacteroidales bacterium
TTCCTTTACGGAATCGACGCTCGTTTAAAGTATAGAAAAGTTGTTACACTTTCTCGGTACTTGCTTGTACTTTCCTTCCAGTCTTTTCAATGAACTTTTTTATGATTTTCTGCTGCCCGCCTTACGGCCGGGCCGCAAAAAATCCCGTTCGTTTTCCAAACGGGATTGCAAAGGTACACATTATTTTCGATTCCGCAACACTTTTCTAAGAAAATTTTTGAAAAAATCATTCCTCCGTCAGGGAGCGCGTAAGTACGTCGCAGGTGTACGTGCGGGTTTCACCTGTGAGGGGATACTTCGCCTTCGCGACGACCTTCCATCCGGTAAGACTCGTAAGCGGCTGGTCCAGTTTCAGATACCACCAGTTCTCGGAACGGTCCCAATGGTACTTCCAGCTGGTCCTGATGCCGGCGACCTTGTCATTGGCGAGGTGACAGTTGACGCAATAGTCATAGATCCGCTTGTTGGCGAAAGTCATCTTCCGGCTTTTCCCGCCCTGCTCGAAAGAGACTTCCCAGTCCTCGTCCCCATGATAGATGTGCGCGAGGACATAGTTGCCGTCGGCAAAAAGGCTCTCGCCCGTCCAGATATACTGGCGGGACCAGTCGGATTCCCTGTCATACACGTCCCGGGAGTCGTAAACCCGCATCTGCTCGTCCGGATCATGGAGGGTCCGGTACTCCCAGCCGGCGAAATCATTCCCGTTGACTTTATATATATAGTAACCGGCCGAAGACCCGTCCGGGTTGTAGCGGGAATACCAGAAATTGCCCATCGGGACCCCGTGGATGCGCTCCACGATCGGTTTGCCTCCCTGTGCAAGGACCTGATACTTATAGCTCTCGCAGATATGGGCATGCCCGGAGAAGAGATAGGCGCTGTGGAACTCCGACAGTTTGGAAAGCAAGTCATCGCGGTGCGGGATGCCGGTGAAACCGCGGACATGGCAGTGCTGGAGCACGACGACCATCTTCGAGGCACGGTCCTGGACGCAGGCAAGGTCCTTGAGGAGCCAGTCGTATATTTCGTCCGTCAGGCCGGTCTCGGCCTGCGAGGCAAGGGCCGTATTGCTGCCGGTGGGGCCTTTCATGGAAATGTAATTGTCCAGGGCGACGAAATGGACCGCACCGATATTGAAGGAGTAGCAGGTCGGCCCGAAGGCTTCGCCGAAACGGCGCTCCGTTCCCCGGTCATAGCCGTGGGTGCCGGCTTTCGCGGCATCGCCCATCCGGGAGTCGTGGTCATGGTTGCCGATGACGGTAAAGAACGGAAGATACTGTCCGGCAGCATATTCTGCACTGCCCAAGGCCTTCTGGGCCATACCGTAAGTATCCGGATCCTTGGGATTGTTGATGATGTCGCCGAGGCTCACGCCGAAGACCGGGCCGGCGGCGCCGGTGTCCCGGAAATACGCTCCGATCTGCCGGATGGCCGAATCCGTGAACTTCGCGGCGGTCGCGGCATCCCGGATATGGATGTCACCGAGGACGGCGAAAGAAAAAGCGGTGGTGGTGCCCGTCAGTTTCCGGAGCGTGAAATCACAGCGGTTGTCCGCCGAAGGATCGATCCGCTGATAGAAGGCGGGAAGATGGGTTCCGCCATCCTGGGCGATGGCATAACCGGAAGGCAGGCTGTAAAAGACAAAGGCGGCGGAAGGGCTGGCCTTGAACTGATACACGCCGTTGAGATCGGTGGCCGAAAAACGGATGCCGTCCGAAACGGGAATGTACGGAATGGGTTTCCCGTCCGTATCCAGGATGGTCCCGTAAACATTGTTCCCGTCCTTGATGCGGGTACCGTTCACGGTCCCGGTCAGGTCCGGCTCCCCGCTTTCCCCGGTTTCCGTCCCGGGAACGACCTGGGAGGAACAGGCCACGAAAATGCACGCCAGCAGGCTGCCGATAATAAAACGTCGGTCCATAGTCTGTTATTTAAGGTTCATGGCGACCCGCGCCCTGAGTTCCCAGGTGCGGATCCGGTCTTTGTAAAGGTTGTTGGCATTCACCTTCTCCACGGAGAGGGCGGCGTCGGAGTTGTTCGCCCAGCGGCGGCAATTGTACATCACTTCCCAGATGCGGCCGATCCGGTACTCCCGGCTGATCCGCAGGCCGACGGCGTAATCTTCGCCGTACTTGGTCGTCGGGAAATTCAGCGTGCGGAGCAGCGGGACATAGAAGCCGCGCGGGGCGCCGAGCCCGTTGACCCGGAGCGCATTGTTCCGCCCGTTTTCATCCGTCCATTCCCTGTGGTCCACCACATAGGGCGGGAGCGGATGGAGGTCGAAGTCGGTCATCCGGTAGGTCCCGACCACCATGGCGCATTTCTGCGCATAGAAGGCGTCCACGAATTTCTGGACGGTGTTTCCGTCGTAATAGAGGTCGTCCGAATCGAGCTGGAGGGCGAAACGGCCGCATTTCGGATGATGGACCGCCACGTTCCAGTTGCCGCCGATCGCATGGTAGCTCCTGTCCTGGGCGATGTAGATGAGCCGGGGGTCGTCCCGGAACTTCAGGATCTCCTCCACCGTCCCATCGTCGGAATTGTCATCCACGACGATGACATTGTAGGGGAAGGTCGTCTCCTGGTGGAGCGCCGAAGCGATGGCTGCGGCGATGGACTGGACGCGGTTCTTGCAGGGGATGATGACAGACGCCTCATATTCAAACGGTTCCCCCGAAAACTCCACCTCCTTGAAAACGGGGGCGAGGTAGCCGCCGATATCCTTCAGGTGGCGGGTGACGGCCTGTTCCATCTCAACCTGGACCCCGCGGTTCTTCGGGTCCACATAGTCGAAGATCTTCTCACCGGAGGCGCGGTTGTCCGTCTCGATCTCATAATAAAGGTACTCGTTGATGTGCTCGAGCGCACCCTTTTGGGACACCTTGAGCCGCAGGTCGTAGAGCGCGGCATATCTGTAATCCACATCCATCCGGGCGACGGCCTCGCGGAGCGCGTCCGTCCGGTAGAGCAGCACGGAGCCGAAGTCAAAGTCATCCCGGAGCGAACCGAACTGATAATCGATGACAGGCGCTTCCCGCCGGATGCCGTCCGCCTCGTTGAAATGGTCGGCATAGACCATCGCGGCGCCGCTGTCCCCGGCGATCGAGAGCATGCGTTCCAGGGCGAAAAGCCCGAATCGAAGATCGGTGGATTTGGTATAGATCAGGGTATAGGGCGCTTCCGATTCCGCAGCGATCCGGCGGAGGGTCGCCGTCTCCCCCAGGGGAGCGGCAAGCCTGACGATCCGGTTGATTTCCGCCTCGCGGGAGAGGGATTCCACCGTGCGGGTGGCCTGTCCGCCGTCCGGACAAGGGATAAAGCAATCGATTCTTTTCATCAGAACGGTATTATTTCGCGCAAATATAAAAAATAAGTCTTATATTTATCGGATAAAACGAAAAAGAAAATGACGTGCCGCAAAACCCTCCTTCTCGCCGCCGGACTGCTTGCCTCCGCAAGCCTCCTCGCGGGGGAAAGCCCCTCCTGGATCCGGAAAAACGCCCTGTCGCCTGATGGCAAGACCTTGGCGTTCAGCTATAAAGGAGACATCTACACCGTACCCGCCACCGGCGGTACCGCCCTGCAGGTGACGACCAATGCCGCCTATGAATCCGAGCCCATGTGGTCGCCGGACGGGAAATGGCTCCTCTTCACCTCCTACCGGGAGGATACGAAGGACATTTTCGCCACGGCACCGGAAGGCGGGAAGCCCCGGCAAATCACTTCCCTGCCCGGCAATGAGACCCCGCTGACCGTCCTCCCGGACGGCACTGTACTCTTCAGCGCTTACAACGGCGCCCTGATGAGCGGCGGCTTCGACGGTTTCCCCGGTTCGGCGCAGCTGTATGCGACCGACCTGACGGGCAAGGCGCCGCGCCTGGTCACCTCGATGACCTTCCAGGCCCTGTCCGTCAATGCGGACGGGACCGTCCTCTACGAAGACTACAAGGGCTATGAGGACCCGCTCCGCAAGCACCATACCTCCGCGGTCACGCGGGATATCTGGAAATATGTCCCGGCCTCGACCGGAGCCTTCTCCATCAATGCGCAGGGCACCTTCACGAAACTCAGCACCTACGAAGGCGAGGATCGCAACCCTGTTTTCGCCGCCGACGGCGACACCTTCTACTACCTCAGCGAGCGCGACGGAAAGACCTCGAATGTCTATAAGAGTTCCCTCTCCGAACCCGGAAAGTCCGTCCAGCTCACCCATTATGACAAGAATCCGGTCCGTTATCTCTCCGCCGCGAAGGACGGCACCCTCGCCTTCTCCTACAACGGCGACCTGTACACCCTGACGGAAGGAGCTGAGCCCCGGAAAGTTGCGATCACCGTCAACCGCGACGACGACCAGAAGGAGAAATACGACATCACCGTCGCGGCCGCCTCGTCGATGGACGTTTCCCCGAACGGCAAGGAGGTCGCCCTCATCATCCGCGGCGACGTCTTCGTCACCGCCGTCGATTACAAGACCACCCGGCGCATCACCAACACCCCGGAACAGGAGCGCAACGTCTCCTTCTCCAAGGACGGCAGGGAAATCTACTATTCCGCCGAGCGGAACGGCTGCTGGAGCATCTACAAGACCCGTCTCACGGAGAAATCCGACAAATACTTCACCTATGCGGCCCGCACGGAGGAAGAGATGGTCTCCACGCCCGGCGAGACCTGTTTCCAGCCCACCGTCTCCCCCGACGGCAAGTGGATCGCCTATTACCGCAACCGCACCGAACTGGTCGTGCGCGACCTCAGGAGCGGCAAGGAGAAATCCCTGTTCAAGGGTGTCAATTATTCCTACTCCGACGGGGACCAGGACTATGCATGGAGCCCCGACAGCCGCTTCCTCCTCTGCAACTGGCAGGCGGACGGCGGCTGGAACAATGAGGACGTGGCACTGGTCAACATCGAGACCGGCGAGATCACCGACCTGACCGAGAGCGGCTATTCCGACGGCCGGTTCAAATGGGCCCTCGGCGGCAAGGCCATGACCTGGACCTCGGACAGGAACGGCTACCGCAGCCACGGCAGCTGGGGTGCGGAGAGCGACGTCTATATCATGTTCTTCGACGGCAAGGCCTACTCCGCCTTCGGCCGCAGCAAGGAGCAGGAAGAGATCGCAAAAATGCTCGCCGGCGACGACAAGAAGAAGGAGGAGAAAAAAGAGAAGAAGGACAGCACGGACAAGGCGGAGAAAAAGGTGGAAAAACTGGTCCTCGACCTTGAAAACCGGCACGACCGCATCCAGCGCCTCACCCCCTTCTCCAACATGATGGGCGACCATTACCTGACGGAGGACGGCAAGAAACTCTATTTCACCCAGCGGCTCGAAAAAGGTTTCGACCTCTGCGTCAAGGACATGCAGGAGGGCAATGTCACCGTGGTCAAGAAAGGCGTCCGCGGCTCGATCACCCCTTCCCGCGACGGCAAATACATCTACCTCTTCTCGGGCAGCAGCATCACCCGGATCGCCATCCCGGGCAACAAGACCGACGCCATCACCTTTTCCGGGGAATTCGAGTTCAAGCCGGGACCGGAGCGGGAATACATGTTCGAACACGCCTGGAAGCAGGTCAAGGAGAAATTCTACGTCGAAGACCTCCACGGGGTCGATTGGGATTACTACCACGACAATTACCGCCGGTTCCTGCCCTATATCAACAACTACTTTGATTTCCAGGAACTTCTCTCCGAGATGCTCGGCGAACTCAACGGCTCCCATACGGGCGGCCGCTTCCGCCGGATGGGCGGGAAGACCCTCGGCGCCCTCGGCGTCCTCTATGACCCGGAATACACGGGGGACGGCCTGAAGATCAAGGAGATGCTGCCCGGCGGCACGCTGAACAACGCCGATCCCGAAATCGCCGCCGGCGACCTGATCCTCTCCATCGAGGGCCATGAACTGAAGGCCGGGGACGACTGGACGAAGTACCTGACGGACAAGGCCGGCAAGCAGGTGATCCTGACCCTGAAGAAAGGCCGGAAGGAAATCGAACTGATCGTCAGGCCCGCCACCACGGACGCGCCGCACCTGTACAAGCGCTGGGTCCGCCAGCGTGAGGAAATGGTCCGGGAGCTCTCCGGCGGGAAGGTCGGCTACGTGCATGTCCAGGGCATGAATTCCCCGAGTTTCCGGGAACTCTATTCCAAGGCCCTCGGCAAGTACCGGGGCTGCGAGGCGCTGATCGTGGACACGCGCCACAACGGCGGCGGTTGGCTCCACGACGACCTCGTCACCTTCCTCGGCGGCAAGGAATACTGCCTCTTCACCCCCCGCGGCCAGTACATCGGCCACGAGCCCTTCAACAAATGGACGAAACCCTCCTGCGTGCTGATCGGCGAGGACAATTACTCCGACGCCTGCGGCTTCCCGTACGCCTACCGCTCCCTCGGCCTCGGCAAGCTGGTCGGCGCCCCGGTCCCGGGCACGATGACCGCCGTCTGGTGGGAGAACCAGGTCAACGCCACCATCATCTTCGGCATCCCGCAGGTGGGCAACTGGGGCGTCAAGGACGGCCGCTATATCGAGAACTTCCAGATCGAGCCGGACATCCTCGTGTACAATACGCCCGAGGACGTCCTTTCCGGAAAGGACCGGCAGTTGGAAGCGGCGGTTGCAGAAATGTTGAAAGAAATCGAAAAGAAATAAGACATGGACAAGAAAGTCGTCATCATCCCTACCTATAACGAGAAAGAGAACATCGAAGCCATCCTACGCAAGGTTTTCTCCCTTGAAGGGGACTACCACGTGCTGGTCATCGACGACGGCTCCCCGGACGGGACGGCCGCCATCGTGAAAGACCTGCAGGCGGCTTTCCCGGAGCGCCTGCACATGATCGAGCGTGCCGGCAAGCTCGGGCTCGGGACCGCCTACCTGACCGGTTTCAAATGGGCGCTCGCGAACGGCTATGACTATGTGTTCGAGATGGATGCCGACTTTTCCCACGACCCGGACGACCTGCCGCGCCTGTACAAGGCGTGTGCGGAGGAAGGGGCGGACCTGGCCATCGGCTCCCGCTACTGCAACGGGGTCAGCGTCGTCAACTGGCCGATCGGCCGGATCGTCATGTCCTACTATGCCTCCGTCTATGTGCGGATGGTCCTCGGGATGAAGGTGTATGACACGACGGCCGGTTTCAAGTGCTATTCAAGGAAAGTACTGGAAACCATTGACTTGGACAATGTTCAGATGAAAGGCTACGGCTTCCAGGTCGAGATGAAATACACGGCCTACAAGCTGGGATTCAAGGTTCGGGAAGTCCCGATCATCTTCATCAACCGCCGGCTGGGGACCTCCAAGATGAGCGGAGGGATCTTCGGGGAAGCCTTCTGGGGCGTCATCCGGCTGAAATTCCGGAAAATCCAGCCCCGCCGCGCCGTCTAAGTGACACAGAAATAATAACCTGCATCACCGGTGTCTGCTGCTTCGCAGCCCTGTCCGGGTAAGTGCCACCGGTCAAACAGAAATAATAACCTGCATCACCGGTGTCTGCTGCTTCGCAGCCCTGTCCGGGTAAATACAACCGGCGAAACAGAAATAATAACCTGCATCACCGGTGTCTGCTGCTTTGCAGCCCTGTCCGGGTAAATGACACCGGTGATGCAGGTTATTATTTCACATTTTCTAAGTGCGTTTCACACCCGCCAGTTGCGTCAGCACCACGCCGCAGCAAGCAATCGCGATACCGATCCACTGGATGCCGGTGAGATACTCCTGGCCCAGGATGAAGCTCGCCAGGGCCGTTACGATGGGAATCATCGCCTGGAAGACGGCCGCCTTCGCCACACCGAGGTGCTTGACGGAGACCGCCCAGAGCGTGAAGGCCATCGCCGTGCACAGCAGGGCCAGGCAGAGGATTGGCCGGACGACCGCCCAGGAGAAATAGACGGAAGGATCGAACCCTTTCAGGCCGCGGGTCAGGAACAGCGGCAGCAGCAGCACTGTCCCGATCATGAACTGGTACATCACGATGACGCTTGCCTTGTAGCCGCTGGAAAGGACTTTGGTGAAGGAGGCAAGGCCGACCTCCGCAACGACGGCGATCAGCAGGAGCACCACGCCCCAGACGAACTCCCGGCCGACGGTCGAGGATACCCAGGTCACCAGAGTGAGGCCCGCCAGGCAGATAATGATGCCCAGCACGTTCAGCCGGGTGATCTTCTCCTTGAAAAAGACGACGCCGGCCACGAACGCGAGAACGGGCGTCATGGAAATGATCAGGGCGCTGTAGGTCGGGGATTCCGTCAGTTTGACTCCGTAGGTCTCACAGATGAAATAGACCAGCGGCTCGCACAGGGCCAGGAGCAGGAAGGTCCCGAGGTCCTTTTTGTGGAGTTTGAGGGAATAGCCGCAGATCAGGTTGAAACACAGCAGGAAGACGATCCCGATGACCACACGCACTAAGACAAAGTATTCCACCGGGATGCCCAGCCCGATCAGCTGGTTCATCCAGATATACGAAAGCCCCCACAGGACGATGGCTCCCAGGGTTGCGCCATAGGCGACGAACGGATTGTTTTTCATTTCAGTCATTTCGGGTGCAAAGATACGAATTTATTCGCCGCGGACAAGCCGGAGCGAGATGCGGTTCCGCTCCAGGTCGACAGACAGGACCGTGACCCGGACCCGCTGGTGAAGCTTCAGGACCTTGGAGGGATCGGCCATTCCGCGGACGCCCATCTGCGAGGCGTGGATGAGCCCGTTGTCATGGAGACCGATGTCCACAAAGGCGCCGAACGCGGTGATATTCGTCACGATACCGGGCAGTTCCATGCCCGTCTTCAGGTCTTCGATGGAATGGATGTCGTCGGCGAAGGAAAACTCCTGGGCGGACGCGCGCGGATCGAGGCCCGGCTTGGCCAGTTCCTTGAGGATGTCATTGACCGTCGGAAGGCCGAAATCGCCCTCCACGTAATCCGCAGGAAAGATGCGGCCGCAGAGTTCCGCGTTGCCGACCAGTTCCTTCGCCGTGACGCCCAGGTCCTTCGCCATCCGGTCGACGATATGGTATGCCTCCGGATGGACGGCGGAATTATCCAGCGGATTCTCCGCGTCGCGGATACGGAGGAAACCGGCGCACTGCTCGTATGCCTTCGCACCGAGGCGCGGGACCTTCATCAATTCCGCGCGTGAGGCGAAAGGCCCGTTCGCGGAACGGTAGGAAACGATATTCTGCGCAAGCGAGGGGCCGATGCCGGACACGTATTGCAGCAGATAGGGACTCGCCGTATTGAGGTTGACGCCGACGGCGTTGACACAGCTTTCGACCGTATTGTCAAGTTGTTCCCGCAGGAGCCCCTGGTCCACGTCGTGCTGGTACTGGCCGACGCCGAGGGACTTCGGGTCGATCTTCACCAGTTCGGCGAGCGGGTCCATCAGGCGGCGGCCGATGGAGACCGCGCCGCGGACCGTCACGTCGTATTCCGGGAACTCCGCCCGCGCGATATCGGAAGCGGAATAGATCGAGGCGCCGTCTTCGCTCACGGAGAATACGCGGACGGACTCCGGGAGGCCGGCGCGGCGGACGAAGTCCTCCGTCTCCCGGCCGGCCGTGCCGTTGCCGATGGCGATGACTTCGATGCCGTATTCCTCCACCAGCGCGTGGAGGGTCGTGATGGACTGGATTTTCTTCGCAGAGGGCGGATGCGGGAAGATGACCTCATGGTGCAGCAGATTCCCCTGGGCATCCAGGCAGACCACCTTGCAGCCCGTCCGGAAACCCGGGTCGATGGCCATGACGCGCTTTTCCCCGACAGGGGCGGCCAGCAGCAGCTGGCGCAGGTTCTCGCCGAAGACCCGGACCGACGCGACATCGGCCTTCGCCTTCGCCTCTTTCAGGACTTCGCCCGTAATGGAGGGCTCCAGCAGGCGCTTATAGGCATCGTCCACGGCCTCGCGGATCTGCTCCGCGGTGTCATGGGGCGGATAGCCGTGCTCCTGGGCGTAGTCATAATAGATTTTCCTGCCGCACTTCTCCGGATCGGCATCGACGGAGACCTTCAGGAAGCCCTCGTTCTCCGCCCGGAGCATCGCCAGCAGGTTGTGCGAAGGGATGCGGTCAAGGGGCATCGTGAAGTGGAAATAACTGCGGTACTTCGCCGCCTCCGGCGAGGTCTCCCCCGCTTTCGTCGCCTTCGACTGCACACGTCGGGAGCGGAACATCCCGCGCAGATTCTCGCGGATGACCGCCGTTTCGGACAGCCGCTCGGCGATGATGTCCCGGGCGCCGGCGAGGGCATCCTCGACAGAGGCGACCTTGTCGCCGACATATTTCCGCGCCTCGAGGTCGGGCCGGGCCGTCTTTCCGTTCCAGAGCGCGTCCGCCAGCGGTTCCAGTCCGTTGGCGACCGCGACGGTCGCCCGGGTCTTCCGCTTCGGACGGAACGGGAGATACAGGTCCTCCAACTCGCTGGAACTGACGCTGTCCTCGATCTTCCGGCGCAGTTCGTCCGTCAGTTTCCCGGCCTCGCCGATGGTCGTCAGGATGGTCGCCTTGCGCTTTTCCATCTCGGCGAAAACCTCCGTCCAGTGCTTGACTTCCGCGACGGAGACGTCGTCAAGACCGCCGGTGCGTTCCTTCCGGTAACGGCTGATGAACGGGATGGTGCATCCCTCCGCGATCAGTTCGGCACAGTTTTCCACCTGCCAGTCCCGCACCTGGAGCAGGCCGGCGATATGCTTGATATAAATCTCTTTCATAGGGTTCTTTTCAGTGCAGCGGTCAGTCTCTCCCCGAAGAAGACGCCCAGACGGGAGCGGGAGAAACCTTCCTGCATCCGGAGACGGAGTTCCAGATACAGGCGGGACAGCGGATCCGGAAGAACCGGCATCCCCTCGGGAACCGAGAGGAGTGGCAGGAACGCCACAGAACCCGGACTGCGGCGCAGGACCGCCAGCAGGGCGCCGATGCTGTCCGACGAGAAGGAAACACGCGCCGCTTCCTCCGGAGCGAGGAGCGGGCGGTAAGGAGCCCAGACCAACAGGTCCGGGGATGCAGACGGGGTGCCGGAGCGGACTGCGGCGGCGGTGATTCCGCCGACGAGGGTCGCTCCGCCCTCGAAATCGAGCGTTCCGGAAACAGGCGACAGGGAGAAGACGATATCGGCTTCCCCCGCATTCTCCCGCAGGTCGAAAACGGCCGCAGCGGCCGTGCGGATGTCCGAAAGCAGTTCAGGAAGGATGTATTCCTGGACAAAGGACGGAGCCGAAACGGTAACGCGTTTTCCCGGGGCCAGGCGGCCGCCAGCGCCGCAGACAGCGTTCAGTGCCCCGTAGTCGCGGAGGACCAGCTCCGCGTAACGAAGGAAGGTCTCCCCTTCCGCAGTCAGCCGGACGGCCGCGCGGCTCCGCTCCACGAGGACGGTCCCCGTTTCCCGTTCGAGCTCCGCAATGCACTGGCTGACAGCCGGCTGGGTAATACCAAGCGAACGGGCGGCCCGGGTGAAGTTGCCTTCCTCCGCGACCGCCTTGAAAACCTTGAGTCTGTTGTCCTCCAGCATCGGAGGCCCTCCCTGCTATTCAGCCGGGGCGATGGCGCCCATCGGGCAGACGTCGGCGCAAGTGCCGCAGTCCACGCAGAGATCCGGGTTGATCACATAGAAATCGCCCTCGGAGATCGCACCCTGCGGGCATTCACCGATACAGGTACCGCATGCGATACAGGTATCCTCAGAAATCTTGTAAGCCATAATCGTGTTTGATAAATTGTTGTCGTTTAGCGCGCAAATATAGATATTATTTTTGAATTTCACAGTTTTCCGCTCTATCTTTGTCGCCATGGGAAAGCAAACTGCATGCCTGATCGCCACGATCCTCGCCCTGACCGCCTGCGGCGGCCGGGGCGGCCGGCAGGGCCAGGCTCCTGCCGCAACGGAGCCCCGGCCGGTGGAAACGCCTGATACCGCGTCCGTTCCGGCCGACACCAGCGTCTTGTTCGAGGACGTTTCTACGGTCCTGGAGGAAATGACGGAGCATCCCGTCGTCGCGGAAACGCCCGCCCGGCTCGTGCGGAAGACCGTCACCCTCGCGGAAGGCGTGGAGATCGACAAGACCGTCCATGATTTCGGCGATATCCTCCTGACGGACGGCCCGCAGAAATGCACCTTCACCCTCCATAACACCGGTTCCGCCCCGCTCACCATCCTGGAAGTCGTGACCTCCTGCGGATGCACCGAGGCCGAATGGACCCGCGAAGAAATCGCCCCCGGGAAACAGGGCACCATATCCGTCACTTACAAGAACGGAGACGGCCCCATCCCCTTCGACAAGACGCTGACGGTCTATCTGTCCTCCGTCAGGAAGCCGCAGCTCCTGCACATCCGGGGCTGTGTCCACGAGAAGAAAAAATCCCTCGGGGAACTGTACGGCGCCTGCCGCCGCGGCGACCTCGGCCTCAAGGAAGACGACATCAAGGTCGGGAACATGGAGCAGGGCGAATCCCGCAGCGGCGAAGCCCTCGTCGCCAACCTCGGCCGGAAGCCGCTCCGGGTGGACTTCCGGGACACCGATCCGCAGCTATCGCTTTCCGTCGAGCCGAATCCCATCCCCGCCGGCAAGACCGCCGTCCTGACCTATACGGTCCGCTCCGACCGGGACATCTGGGGCAAGCGCACCTACCGCGCCACCCCCGTCCTCAACGGCCAGCCCCAGGACGCCCCCATCGCCTTCTGGGCCATCACGAAGGAGAATTTCAGCGACTGGACCCAGGAGCAGCGGGACCATGCCGCCCAGCCCGTCTTCGACGAGAGTACCGCCGCCTTCAATACGGTACCATCCGGAACGGAAGTCACTGTTTCCTATACGGTTACCAACAGAGGCAAATCCCCCTTCCGCTGCTACGCGGTCTATGCCGACTCCCCTGTATCCATCGACCCGGTCGAAGAAATCGCCCCGGGCGGGAAACAGACCTTCTCCGTCCGCATCCCCACGGAAAAGCTCCCGAAAGGGGAAACGACCGTGATGCTCACCCTCATCACCAACTCCCCCATCCGTCCCATCATCAACCTCTTCGCCGTCGGCATCATCGAATAAAGAAGGCGGCCCGGAAACCGGACCGCCCAATCGTCAAGCAAGGAAGCAGGTTTACCTCGCGATGAAACGGAGTGTCACGGAAGCGTACCCCTTCTTGCCGTTTTCGTCGGTAGCCGCGACGGTAATCTTGTGGGTGGAGGAAACATTCTGCTCCACTTCCATCTTGAGCTGCGAGAGGAGTTTCGAGAAATCGAGCTTCAGTTCCTTGCCGGTCACCTTGGAGCCGGTCGGAAGGCCGAGGTCAGCGAAGGCCGTGACGGCCTTTTCGTCACCCACGAGGTCCACCACCGGGTTCGTGGCCGTGGAAGAGCAGCGCTTGGCAATGAAGCTGCGGATGCCGGCGGACGGCGTCTCGAAAGTGAGGGTGAGGTCCTTGATCTTGCCTTCCGCCTTGACGGTGACGGTGCAGGCGCCGTCGATGAACAGGTCCAGTTCGGTCGGTTCCGCCTTCAGTTCCGGGGCGGAAGTGTTGTGGAAACGGGCTGTCTTCTTCATCTCGTTGCCGGCGGTGTCGCGGACACGGATCTCAAACTCGAAGCTGTCGTTGTTCTTCACGAGGACGGCATTGTCGCCGATAATCCCGTTCACGAGGCGGGCGAGGTCGAAACTCACGCCGGTCGTACGGCCGCGCAGGGAGGTGCCGGTCGGGAAACCGAGCTTGCCGACCGTCGTGGCCAGGCCGGCGTCGTCAATCAGGTCGAAGAGCGGCTTGTCGCCCTTGTTGGCGCTCGTGCCGATCAGGTTGTTCGCGGTGGCCAGCAGGGCGGTCGGAACGGCGTTGGCGGTCAGCGTCAGCACGTCCAGCCCCTGCGGGGCGGTAACGGTGATGGGCGCTTTCATCCCGTCGATGATCTCGATGGTACCGAATCCGCTGTTTTCCTCCCAGGCGATGGAAGGTTTCGTGGGATCGACCTTGGGCTCTTTCTTGCAGGAAGACAAGACGCTGCAGACAGCGAGGAGCGAGGCGAAGATAATTGTGATCTTTTTCATAACATTATCGTGTTTGCGTATTTTTCATTCTGCAAAAATAGCACATATCCTTCAATTGCGCAAATCCTCCGTGCACAGGCGGCATCGTTGCAGGAACGACGGTTTTTTTGTATATTTGCAGGATAAATGAGGATCAATTTATGGCAGAGCAGACCCAAAAGACATACACCGACGATTCGATCATCACCCTGGAATGGCACGAGCACATCCGCCGGCGCTCGGGCATGTACATCGGACGCCTGGGCAACGGCGACCGCCAGGGAGACGGCATCTATGTCCTCCTGAAGGAAGTCATCGATAATTCCGTCGATGAATTCTCCATGGGATTCGGCAAGCGGATCGACATCACCATCGAGGACAAGACCGTGAGCGTCAGGGACTTCGGCCGCGGCATCCCGCTCAACAAGGTCATCGACGCGACCTCCAAGCTGAACACGGGCGGCAAGTTCGACACCGCCAATTTCCAGAAATCCGTGGGCATGAACGGCGTCGGCACCAAGGCCGTCAACGCCATGTCCTCCGACTTCTACGTCGCCTCCTACCGGGACGGCGAGACCTCCTGGGCCCGTTTCTCCCAGGGCATCCTCCAGGACAGCGGCATGGGCCCGACCACCGAAAAGGACGGCACCTTCATCCGCTTCACCCCCGACGAGCAGATGTTCGAAGGCTATTCCTTCCACATGGAGTTCGTCGAGACGATGGTCAAGAACTACTCCTACCTGAAGAAGGGCCTGACCCTCGTCCTCAACGGTGTCCCCTACAAGAGCGAGAACGGCCTCCTGGACCTCGTTACGGAGAACATGTCCGAGACGCCGCTCTATCCCCTCATCCACATCGAGGGCGAGGATATCGAAATCGTCCTGACCCACGGCAACAGCTACGGCGAGAACATCTCCTCCTTCGTCAACGGCCAGAATACCCGCGACGGCGGCACCCATCTGGCCGCCTACCGCGAGGCGATCGCCAAGACATTCAAGGACTTCTTCAAGAAGGACTACAAGCCGGAAGACGTCCGGCAGGGCATCGTAGGCGCCATCGCCATCCAGATCCAGGAACCGATCTTCGAGGGCCAGACCAAGACCAAGCTCGGCTCCACCTACATGTGGGAGAAGCAGGTCAAGAACGCCGACGGCTCCTCGGCCATCGACCGCGGACCGACCATCCGGAGCTTCATCAACGACTTCGTCACCAAGAACCTCGACAACTATCTCCACATGCACCTGGACATCGTTCCGGTCATTGAGGAGAAGATCAAGGCCTCCCAGGCCGAGCGCGAGGAGATTTCCGGCATCCAGAAAAAGACCCGCGAGCGCAACAAGAAGGCCAATGTCTATAACCGCAAGCTCCGTGACTGCCGCTACCACTTCTGCGACAAGCTCCCGAAGAACAAGGAGGACGAGGCCGAGAAGTCCAGCATCTTCATCACGGAGGGCGATTCCGCGAGCGGCACCATCACCAAGGTCCGCAACGCCAACAACCAGGCGGTCTTCTCGCTGCGCGGCAAACCCATCAACTGCTACAAGGAGAGCCGCAAGAAAGTGGCCGAGAACGAGGAACTGAACCTCCTCATCTCCGCCCTCGGGGTCGAGGAGGACCTCGACAACCTCCGCTACAACAACATCATCGTCGCGACGGATGCCGATGACGACGGGATGCACATCCGGATGCTGGTCCTTACCTTCTTCATGAAGTACTATCCCGACCTGATCCGGCGCGGCCATGTCCATATCCTCCAGACGCCCCTCTTCCGCGTCCGCAACAAGAAGGACACCTGCTACTGCTACTCCATCGACGAGAAGGAGGCTGCCCTGAAGAAACTGAAGACCGGCGTGGAAATCACCCGCTTCAAAGGCCTCGGTGAGATTTCCTCGAACGAATTCGTCGATTTCATCGGCGAGCGGATGCGGCTCGACCCGGTCAAGCTCGCGGACGAGGAATCCATCTCCGAAATCATGGAATTCTACATGGGCGACAACACCATCGAACGCCAGAATTTCATCCGGGAAAACCTCCGCAGCGAGGAAGAACTGGAAGACGTAAACATCTGATCCATGGGCAAAAAGAAGAAGATCAAATCCACCGTCAGTCCCCGCTGGGCCCGCTTCTGCGGCTGGGCCCTGAAGAAAATCGGCTGGGAGAGCGTCGGCGGCCCGATGAAAGAAAAGAAGGCCATCGTGCTCGGTGTCCCGCACACCTCCGCCTGGGATTTCCTCGTCAGCTACCTCTTTTATACCCAGTTCGGGAAGGTGGCCCATATCATGATCAAGAAGGAGTTCTTCTTCTGGCCCCTCGGTCCCATCCTGCGTGCCTGCGGCGCCGTTCCGGTGGACCGGTCCAACGCCGCCGAAATGGTCCGCAGCATCATCTCCGAGATGGAGGGAGCGGAAGAATTCCACCTTGCCATCGCCCCGGAAGGGACGCGGAAGCCCGCCAAACGGTGGAAAACCGGTTTCCACCTGATCGCCAAGGAGACGGGTGCGACCGTCTATGTGGGCTACTATGACTGGGGCCGCAAGCGCATCAGCGTCGGCGAGCCCTTCTCCCTGACCGACGATGCGAAAGCGGATATGCAGCGCATCTACGACCATTACCGTCCGATGGGTATCCAGGGAAAGAACAAGGACGGATTCATCATCCCGTAAAAAACGTCCAACATGGCCAAGAGAATCAAGAGTCCCTACAAAGCCTGGCGGAGATACAGGTCCCGCGAAAACGAATGTACGACCCTTCGCAAGGTCTTTGACTACGCGACGACCAACTATGCCAAGAGGGTTGCCTACCAGTATGTAGATGGCGGGCAGTCCTATACTTACGCGGATTTCCGAACCAAGACCGAACGGCTGTCCCAGCGGATGTCCCGTTTCGGGATCAAGCACGGGGACCGGGTGGCCATCTTCTCGCAGAACATGCCGAACTGGGTGGTCGCGTTCTTCTCCGCCACCGCTTTCGGCCGCGTGGCCGTCCCCGTCCTTCCGGACAGTTCCGAAAACGAGCTGACCAACATCCTCAACCACTCGGAGTCCAAGGTCATCTTCATCTCCAGGCGGATGATGCCGAAACTGAGCGAGGAGTGCAAGCAGCGCCTCACCCTCATCATCGACATCGAGACCTTCGAGTTCCTCAAGAAGGACAAGGAGGATTTCAAGTGCAACGGCTGGGTGAAGGACCCGGCGCCGGACGACCTGGCCTGCATCATCTATACTTCCGGGACCACCGGCAAGGCCAAGGGCGTGATGCTGAGCCACCGCAACCTCAGCAGCAACCTCGCCGCGGCCTTCAAGGCGAAACCGGCCTTCAAGAAAGACCGCTTCCTGAGCATCCTGCCGGCCGCCCACGCCTATGAGATGAGCGTCTCGACGCTCTACTCCTTCTATGTCGGCGCCACGTGCTATACCCTCCAGAAGCCGCCGACCCCGACGATCCTCCTCGCGGCCATGAAGAAGGTCCGGCCCACCATCGTATGCTCGGTCCCGCTCATCATCGAGAAGGTCGTGAAAAACAGCGTGTTGCCCACCATCCAGAAGAGCCGCATCCTCTCCTGGGCGGACAAGCATATCCCGCGCATCCTCCGCTGGTTCATCGGCCGGCGGATGGTGAGCACCTTCGGCGGGAAGCTGCAGTTCTTCGGCATCGGCGGCGCCAAGCTCGATCCGGAGGTGGAGAAGTTCCTCATCGAATGCAAGTTCCCCTATGCCGTTGGCTACGGCCTCACGGAGACGGCCCCGCTGGTCTGCAACGTGATGGTGGACAAGAAGAAACACCTCGGCTCCATCGGCCCCGCCTCCTATAAGGTGGACATCCGCCTGGACAACATGAACCCCGACAACGGCGAGGGCGAAATCGTCGTCCGGGGCAACAACGTCATGCTGGGCTATTACAAGGATCCCGAGCGCACCCTCCAGGTCCTGGACGACGAGGGCTGGTTCCATACCAACGACGTCGCCACCATGGACGAGCAGGGCAACTACTACATCAAGGGCCGCCTCAACAACACCATCCTCGGGCCTTCCGGCGAGAACATCTATCCGGAGGAGATCGAGCAGGTCATCAACAACATCGAAGGCGTCGAGGAATCCCTCGTGATGGAGCGCGACGGCAAGCTCGTCGCCCTCGTCAAGTTCACCGACAACGCCATCAACTGGGACCAGGCCACCGAGGACAAATGGTTCGAGGAACTCGAGGCCCGCAAGAAGGCCATCCTCGAATGGGTCAACAAGAAGGTCGGCAAGAACTCCAAGATCGGCGAAGTCGACGCCATGAAAGAGCCCTTCGAGAAGACAGCCACCCAGAAGATCCGCCGCTTCAAGTACAAAAACTCCCGCGGCGACGAACCCGAGCGCAAGGACGGGGAGAAGGAATAATCACTCCCCCAGCAGATACTTCTGCCAGAAGGCGCGGTTGGCGGCCGTGAAATGGGCGCCCTGGTAGCCGCGGTAGCCGTGCATGCCGTCGGGGTAGATCATGAAGTCGAAGTCCTTCCCCTCTCGATGCAGGACATCGATGAGCTGGAGGGTGTTTTGGAAGTGGACGTTGTCGTCGCCGGTGCCGTGGGTAAGCTTGAGCATGACGGAGCCGTCGGACTTCCCTATCGCGACGGGATACTGAGACGCGTAGTTCTGGATGCGGGATTTCGCATAGCCCTCCGGATTGTCCTGCGGGGTGGACATGAACCGCTCGGTGTAATGGCTGTCATAGAGGGCCCAGTCATAGACGCCGCCGCCGGCGATACCGTAGTGATATGCATCCGGCGCGGTGAAGAGTAGCATCGCCGTCATCGTGCCGCCGAAGGAGAAACCCTCGACGCCGATCTTGTCCGGCCGGACATACGGGAGGGCCTTCAGGTAACCGGCCCAGGCGATGAAGTCCTTGACTTCCAAGTCGTTCAGATGCTTGTAGATGGCGTCGGTGCCGGCGCGGCCGCTGTGGCCGGACGCGCGGCAGTCGGCGACCACCTGGATGATGCCGTTTTCATACATCCACTGGTCACGGCCGTAGCGCGGATGCCAGCGGTCGGTCACAAGCGGCGTGTCGGGGCCGCCGTACAGGTCCACATGGACCGGATACTTCTTCGCGGGGTCGAAGCCCGCCGGATAGAGGAGGGTCGCCGGAAGTTCGAAGCCGTCTTCCGTCTCCATCCAGATGAGTTCCGGAATGCGTCCGTCCGCTTCCGCCGTAGAAAAATGGAAGGCGCGGGGCGCCCGGACGGTACGGCGGGTCCGGAGCATTTCATACAGCCAGACCTCCGTCGGGCGCTCGAGCGAGGAGACCGCGGCGGCGAAACGCCGCTTGTCCGGAGAGAACAGCACGCGGGAGACGTGCAGGGAGGGATCGGTCAACGGAAAGATATCACCGGCCGGCGTGACACGGTACAGAGCCTGCCGCACGCGGGAATCCCGCTCGGCGGTGAAATAGACGGAGCCGTCGTCGCCCAGTTCCACCAGCGACACACGCCAGTTCTCGCCGTCGGTCAGCCGGCGGAGTTCCTTGCCGTCATAAGAGAGGAAATAGATCTGCTGCCAGCCCGTCTCAAAGGCACGGACCATGTATAAGCCCTTGTCGGAGAACAACATCCCGTCTATCCAGTCCAGCCAGGTCGGATAGGTCTCATGGTAGATATGCTGTTTGGAGCCGTCGGTCGGGGATACCGCATAGAGGTCCAGCGTGTTCTGGATCCGCGGCTCGCGGGCCACATAGAAAGCCTCCGAATCCGAGCGCCAGAAGGGCGGGCCGAAATACTGGTCTTCCGCCGGGTCGAAATCCGCCCAGACCGTATTCGGGGCGGCTCCCCCCCGCACGGCCGCCACATCGATGAAACCGATCCGCACTTCCGGGTTCCGCTCCCCCGCCTTCGGGTAATGCGTCTCCCGCAGCGTCCCGTCCTGCCCGAAGGGTGAATAGATCGGGAACATCGGCACCTCGCTGTCGTCAAAACGGTAATAGGCCAGTTTCCGGCTGTCCGGCGACCACCAGAAGGCGCGGTACTTCGAGGGCCTCCCGAAGATTTCCTCGTAATAGACCCAGGAGGCGTAGCCGTTCAGGATCACGGCCGAGCCGTCGAAGGTCAGGCGGGTTTCCGCGGCCGTGGCGATGTCCACGACATACAGGTCGTTCGCCCGGGTGAAGGCGAGCATCGCCGAGTCCGGGGACCAGGTCAGGTTGACCGCCCCCTCAGGCTCCACCGGGAAAGCGGCATACTTCTCCTCGAACCGGCCGCACTCCGTCACCTCCGAAAGCCCGGAAACGGTATAGTGCCTTTCCCCGTCCGAGAGATACAAGCGGTTGTCATCCAGCCATTTCCATTCGGTCGGATTCATTGTCAGGTCCTGTGCGGAAAGGGTCGCCGACAGCAGCAGCGAGAGGAGGAGAAGCTTTTTCATACAAACAATCCGTCTTTGAAATTCACCAGGTACACCTGCTCCACCGCCCGCGTCAGCGCGGTGTAAAGCCACTTGATGTCGTCCGCCACCAGGAAATCCTGCCAGAAGGCATTGTCGATGAAGACGCACTTCCACTGGCCGCCCTGCGACTTGTGGCAGGTGATCGCATTGGCATATTTGAGCTGGAGCGCATTGTAGTACGGATCCTCGCGGACCGCATCGTAGCGCTTCTTGTTCGACTTGATATCGGCATAATCGGCATTGACGCCATGATAGAGCTGGTTGGACTGCACATAGGTCAGGGAAGCGCTCTCGGAACCGAGCGTATCCAGAAGGACCTTCGCCGTGAACTCCTGGTCGCCGTAATCCGGCAGCGAGAGCTCCGCCTCCGCGAAATGCAGCCCGTACCGCTCCTCGAAACGGCCGATGCGGACGAGCTTCGCGATGTCGCCGTTGGCGATGTAATCCATCCCCTCCACCTCATCGACAAAATGGTAGCAGTTCTTGACGATCATGAGTTTGTCGCCGCGCACCAGCTGCTCTTCCTTGTACTGCACCTGCGCGCGGATGCCGGCATTGTAGCGGATGGCGCGCTTGTTGGAACGGGTCAGGACAATCGTCTCGTCCTCGCCGTACTTTGCATACGCATCCGACAGGGTCTCAAGCAGTTCCGCTCCCCCGATCCGGCGGATGTCATCGAAACCCTCCACCTCCAGGCCGAGTTCATCGATGGGCATGTCCTCGAAATACGGATCCTCCAGCAGCGTCCTGAGGTGCGTCGCGTTATGGAGGATGCCGCTCTCCCGCTGCTGGCGGACGACCGTCGTCAGGGTCGCGTACCGCACGCCGCCGAAGTTGTCCATGTAGGCCGGAGAGAGCGCCGGGGAGGCATCCAGGCCGATGGGTGGCAGCTGGGCGGAGTCGCCGACCAGGATCATCCGGCATTCCGCGCCGCTCCGGACGAATTCGACCAGGTCGCCCAGCACGTCGCCGGAGCCGAAGGAAGCGCCGCCCGGACCGGACTCGATGGTCAGGAGGGAGACCTCATCGACGATGAAAAGCGTCTGTTTCGCCTTGTTGTAGCCCAGGGAAAAGGTGCCGAAGCCGTCCTCCCCATGGGATTTCTGGCGGTAAATATGCTTATGAACCGTATAGGCGGGAAGGCCGGTATAGGAGGAAAGGACCTTCGCGGCGCGGCCGGTCGGCGCCAGGAGCACACAGGGCGTCTCCAGCGACCGCATCGTGCGGATGACCGCGGACAGGGCCGTCGTCTTGCCGGTCCCCGCATAGCCGTTCACCACCAGGAGGTCCGTATCATCCGCCGTCAGGAAGTCCGCCACCTTGCGGAAAAGCCCGTCCTGGCAGGCGGTCGGCTCATAAGGAAGGCACTCCAGGAAGCGCCGGTAAAGGAAATCGCTGCGCGCCATCGCCTATTTCCGCTTGGGATGGAGGATCATCGCCAGGACGGCGAAGACCGGATAGACCTCGACACGGCCGAGGAACATGTCCAGCGAGAAAAGGACCTTGAGCGCCGCCGGTTCCGCATTGTAATTGCCCAGGGATCCGATAGTTCCGAGGGACGGGCCCACCGTGCCGAGGCAGGAAATCGAGCCCGTGATGGCGTGGCCGTTGGGGTCGCCGAGCAGCAGGGCAAGGACGATGGACATACAGACCAACAGCAGGTACAGGGCGATGTACAGGACCTGGGGATAGACCTCATCGTCCTTCAGGACCGTCCGGCCGATCCGGAATTCCACGACGGAAGAAGGGTGGAGGGCCTTGTCGATCTGGCGGCGGATCGCCTGGAAAAGCACGACGGACCGGTCCACCTTCAGGCCGCCGGTCGTCGAACCGGCGCAGCCGCAGACGACGCTCACGACCATCAGGATGAAGCACGGGAGCATCGGCCAGGTGGAATTGTCCCCGATGGCGAAGCCTGTCGTCGAAGCGTAGCTGACGACATGGAAAGACCCCTGCAGCATTGCTTCACCAAGGGGCATCCCGCTCATTTTCAAAGAGATACCGGAGACGACCGCCGCCGACAGCAGGCCGAAGAAATAATACTTCAGGACCGGATTGTTCAGCGGACGCAGCGAACGGCTCGCCAGCGAGAGGAAGATCAGCCCGAAGTGGCACGAGGCGATGAACATGAAGAAAATCGTGATCAGGTCGATCGTGACCGAATCGAAGGCCCCGATCGAGAGGGTCTTCGTGCTGAACCCGCCCGTCGCGCACACGCTGAAAGCATGGTTGATGGCGTCGAACGGCGACATGCCGGCCGCCCAGTAGCTGAGGAAAGCGACGGCGCAGATCCCGAGATAAACCCACGCAAAGATCAGGACCGTCTTGTTGGCCCGGGACTGATACCCCTCCCGCGAGAGGGAGGACAGTTCCATGTTGGTCAGCCGCAGGCGGATCGGGCTGGAGGACGGGATGATCAGCAGGAGGAAGACCACGACGCCGAGGCCGCCGATGAAATGGGTCGAAGAGCGCCAGAAAAGCAGGCTCTTGGGAAGGACCTCCACGTCTTCCAGGATGGTCGCTCCGGTTGTCGTAAAACCGGAAACGCTTTCGAACCAGGCATTTACCACTGTAAAAGGCCCGCCCCACAGCGCATAAGGAAGCATCCCGAAGACGAAGGAAAGAAGCCAGGACAGGACGATGATCATATACCCGTCCCGAAGGGTGATGGCCGGCGCCCGGCGGACGAAGATGAAGGGAAAGATGCCGACGATGAAGGTGATGGAGAAACTGATCAGGAGGGCGGCCAGGGCACTGTCGTTGCCGTTCCAGACCGACACGAGGACGGACAGGAACATGAACAGCGCGCTCACGAGGAGCGCGACGCCGACATTGCGCGAGACGACCTTCAGGTTCATGGCTCCTCCTGCCTGTTTTTCAGGTCCAGCAGGCGGCGCCGGACCTGGCGGTTCTCCTCCGTCAGTTCCGTGATGCCGGCATTGAGTTCAGACAGTTCGTCGTCACCGTCGAAACTGTAGTTGTACCGGCGGTTGTAGGAGCGGTAGTTGTCCAGCCCGTCCAGCATCTTGCGGAGCGGGTTGACATAGTAGATCAGGATGAAGAACAGCAGGAGCAGCACCAGGAGGATGCCGACCGCGACGGCGACGGTACCCGGGATGATGCTCCGGTAGAAACCGCGCTCGAAGGTCGCGGAGTTCTTTTCCAGGTCGTTGTAAATGGCCGTGCTCAGGTCGTCGATGTCCTCCCGCAGGCGGCCGAAGACCGGCTGCAGCCGTTCGAAATACCAGGTCCGGGAATCGATGAAATCCGAGAGGATCACCTTTTCCAGTTCCAGCGAAGTCAGCATGTAGGCGGAATAGGAGTATAGGACGGAATCGGCCAGGGGCACGAGTTTCTTCTCCGTCATCGTCGCCTTGAGGGAATCGCAGGACGCGAGGAAACGGGCCTGGTCGAAGTCCGGCAGGTTCGAGACGGAATCGTCACCGATGACTGTCAGGATGCTGAGGTTGTACTGGTCGACGACGTCCGTCAGCCGCTGGGAGACATGGATGCTGTTGATGTCGTCCGCGATCAGGGCGGAGACATAATTGCGCATCGAACGGTACTCGAGGATGGATATGATACTGGACAGGAGCAGCACCACGGCAATGGCGGAGAGGCTCAGGATCAGCTTCATCCGCATGGACAGCCGGAACCCGCCCAGCCGGTTTTTGATTCTCGTCAACATGGCCCAACAGACACTTGAATGACAAAGATAATGATTTTTCAGCGGAATCCCCTTTTTCCGGGAAGAAAAGCCGGGAAAGACCCCACTTCATTACGAAGCCGGGGCTAATTTTTAACAGAATTCCAAATCTGCTTGGATTTATATAAAAAATTTT
The DNA here is from genome assembly GCA_016287075.1 of Bacteroidales bacterium. GTDB lineage: Bacteria > Bacteroidota > Bacteroidia > Bacteroidales > UBA932 > Cryptobacteroides. The sequence goes on from JAEEVC010000002.1 coordinate 24,258, forward strand.
CTAAATTCGCGCTTGGAAAATAAGATTGATTATGAGAAATACCTTCCTCGACCAAAAAGAGAACAAGACGGCCCTGATGAAGAAGTATATCCTCCGTCTCTGCATCAACCACGGCGAATACAGCATCGCCGCCCTGGCCGCCGAGCTGAAGAACAGCGTCCCGACCGTCACCAAGCTCATCTACGAGCTGATCGACGAAGGCTTCATGGTCGATCTCGGGAAACACGGGACTTCCGGCGGACGCAGGCCGAGCATCTACGGGCTGAACCCGGACGCCGGTTTCTTCGCCGGCGTCGATATCCGGCATTCCCACGCCAGCATCGTCGTCACCAATTTCAAGGGGGACATCGTCGCCTTCGAGGAGGACTTCCCCTTCGTCTTCGAGAACAAGGAAGAGGCGGTCATCCAGGTCGGCAAGGCGATCCGGCAGTTCTTCACCAGCCGCGGGATTGAATGGGACCGCTGCCTCGGCGTCGGCATCAGCATCACCGGACGCGTCAATCCCCATACCGGCGAGAGCTATTCCTATCCCCTGCCGGAAGGGAAGACCATCCGGGATATCCTCCAGGAGGAACTCAGCGTCCCCGTCACGGTCGAGAACGACTCCCGTGCCATGACCTATGGCGAATACCTCTCCGGCATCGTCAAAAAAGAACGGAACGTCCTCTTTATCAACATCAGCTGGGGCCTCGGCATGGGCATGATCCTGGACGGGAACCTCTTCTTCGGCAAGTCGGGATTCTCCGGGGAGATCGGGCATTTCCCCTTCCTGGACAACGATATCATCTGCCGCTGCGGCAAAGTCGGCTGCTTCGAGACCGGCGCTTCCGGTTCCGCCCTCCACCGGATGGTCCTGGAGGGGATCAAGAGCGGCCGGAACTCCTCCCTCAGCGGGAAATACCGCCGCGGGGAGAAAATCACCATCAACGACATCTACAAGGCCATCCGGGAAGAGGATGTCCTCGCCATTGAAAAGGTCGAGGAGGTGGGCGACACCCTCGGCCGCGGCATCGCCGGGCTCATCAACCTGTTCAACCCGGAACTGGTCGTCATCGGCGGCAAGATGGCCGTAACGGGTGATTATCTGATGCTTCCGGTCCGGCAGGCCGTCAAGCGCTCCGCGCAGAACTTCGTCGTGCAGGACACGACCATCAAATTCTCCAAGCTCGGCAAGGAAGCGGCGCCGGTCGGGGCCTGCATGCTGTCCCGCAGCAAACTGCTGGGAATCCTGTAATTACGCGATAATACCCTGCTCGCGGAAGACCCGGACGAGGGCTTCCACGGCCCTGTCCACCTGCTCGTGCGTGTGGTTCGCCATCAGGGCGAAACGGACGAGCGTGTCCTGCGGCGCGCAGGCGGGCGGAATGACGGCGTTGATGAAGACCCCTTCATCGAACGCCCGCTTGGTCACGGTGAACGTCTTTTCGACGTCACGGACGTACAGCGGGATGATCGGGCTTTCCGTTTCCCCGATTTCGAAACCGGCCTCGCGGAAACGCGAAAGGGCGTAGTTCGTCACGTTCCAAAGGGCCGCGATGCGCTCCGGCTCGTTCTGGATGATGTGGAGGGCTTCCAGGGCGCTGGCCGTCGCGGCGGGCGTATCGGAAGCGCTGAAGATATAGGTACGGGCCGTATGGCGGAGGTAATTGATAATCACCTTGTCCGCCGCGACGAAGCCCCCGATCGAGGCCAGGGACTTGGAGAAGGTGCCCATGATGATATCGATCTCGTCCGTGAGGTTGAAATGGTCGCAGACGCCCCGGCCCTGGCGGCCAAAGACGCCGAGGCCGTGGGCCTCGTCCACCATGATGCAGGTGTTCGGATACTTCTGCTTCAGCTCGACGATCTCCGGCAACTTCGCCAGGTCACCTTCCATGGAGAATACCCCGTCCACGATGATGAGCTTGACGGCAGTCCGGGGGCAACGGCGAAGGCACCGCTCCAGGTCCTTCATGTCGTTGTGTTTGTAATGGAGGGACTTGGCGAAGGAAAGGCGGCGGCCGTCGACGATGGAGGCGTGGTCGCGATCGTCGCAGATGATGAAGTCGCTGCGCGTCAGCAGCTGGGGGATCACGCCGGAATTCACCGTGAAGCCGGTGGAGAAACAGAGGGCCTCGTCCTTGCCGACGAAGGCGGCCAGTTCCTTTTCCAACTGGACGTGGATATCGAGCGTACCGTTGAGGAAGCGGGAACCGGCACATCCGGAACCATATTGACGAAGGGCGCGGACGCCGGCTTCAATGACGCGTTCATCGCCGGTAAGGCCCGTATAGGCGTTGGATCCGAACATAAGGACGCGGTGGCCGTCCATTTCGACCTCCGTCCCCTGTTTGCTTTCTATCTCGCGGAAATAGGGATAAACACCCTTCTCCATCATCCGTTGCGGCAGGTCGTACCGGGCCAGCCGGGCATACATTAAGTTCATTTCTTACAGGTTTTAGCAGAGCGAAGTTAAGCAAATTATTAAGAATACCCAAATAATGAAAAAAAATGACTAAATTTGAAGGATTAATTTGAATAGGGATCCACAATATGGAAGAAGTAAGCAAAACCGCCGCAGAAGAGCCCCGGAAACGCAATTTCCTCGAAGAAATCATTGAAAACGATATCCGCGAAGGGAAGGTCGGCAGCATCATGACCCGGTTCCCCCCGGAGCCGAACGGCTACCTCCACCTCGGCCACGCCAAGAGCATCTGCCTGAATTTCGGCCTCGCCGAGCAGTACGGCGGCAAGACCAACCTCCGCTATGACGACACGAACCCCACCAAGGAAGACACCGAGTATGTCGATTCCATCAAGGAAGACATCAAGTGGCTCGGTTTCCACTGGGACAAGGAGCTCTATGCCTCCGACTATTTCGACCAGCTCTACGAGTGGGCCGAGCAGCTGATCCAGCGCGGCCTCGCCTATGTCGACGACCAGACCCAGGAGGAGATCCGCCTCGGCCGCGGCACCGTCGACAAGCCCGGCACCGAGAGCCCCTGGCGCAACCGCTCCGTGGAGGAGAACCTCCGTCTCTTCCGGGAGATGAAGGCGGGCAAATACGCTGAGGGCGAGAAGGTTCTGCGCGCCAAGATCGACATGGCCCACCCGAACATGATGTTCCGCGACCCGCTCCTCTACCGGATCAAGTTCGCCCACCACCACCGCACCGGCGACAAGTGGTGCATCTACCCGATGTACGACTACACCCACGGCCAGTGCGACTCCATCGAACACATCACCCACTCGATCTGCACCCTCGAATTCGACGTCCACCGCCCCCTCTACGACTGGTTCATCGAGACCCTCGGCATCTTCCCGAGCCACCAGTATGAATTCGCGCGCCTCAACCTCACCTACACGCTGATGTCCAAGCGGAAGCTCCTGGAACTCGTGCAGAAAGGCCTCGTCGCCGGCTGGGACGACCCGCGGATGCCGACGCTCTGCGGCGTCCGCCGGCGCGGCTACACGCCCGAGGCGCTCAGGATGTTCTGCGAGAAGATCGGCGTGTCGAAGCGCGACCAGCTGATGGACATCCAGCTCCTCGAGTGGTGCGTCCGGCAGGACCTCAACGCCCGCTCCAACCGCTACATGGTCGTCCAGGACCCGGTCAAGGTGACGATCGTCAACTATCCGGAAGGCCAGGTCGAATGGTTTGACTGCCCGCTCAACCCGGCAGAGCCGGAGGGCGCGACCCGTCGGGTACCCTTCAGCCGCGAACTCTGGATCGAGCGCGCCGACTTCATGGAGGATGCCCCGAAGAAGTTCTTCCGCCTGAAGCCGGACGGCGAAGTGCGCTTGAAATATACCTATATCATCAAGTGCGAGGAGGTCATCAAGGATGCCGACGGCCGCATCACCGAACTCCGGTGCACCTACGACCCGGCCACCCGGCCGGGCGGAGACGGCGCCTGGCGCTCCGTCAAGGGCACGATCCACTGGGTATCCACGGCGCATGCCAAAGAGATCGAACTCCGTAATTACGACCGCCTCTTCACCCTCGCCGACATGTCGCAGGTCCCCGAGGACAAGGACTACAAGGATTTCCTCAACCCGGAATCCCTGGTTCCCGGCACCGGCCTCGCCGAGCCGGCCCTGCTGGAGGACGCCTCCGGCATCGCCGTCCAGTTCGAGCGCACGGGCTATTATTTCAAGGACCCGGACAGCACCCCGGAAAAGGCCGTCTTCAACAAGACGACCGCCCTCAAGGACTCCTATAAACCGGAATAGGCCATGATTCAGTCCATGACAGGATACGGCAAGGCCGAAGCCCGGATCGCCGCCGGCAAACTCACCGTGGAGATCCGGACGCTCAACGGCAAGAGCGCCGACATCAATATCAAGACCTCCCTCCTTCCCAAGGACAAGGACATCCCCGTCCGGCAAAAACTCGCCGCGGGGCTGCAGCGGGGCACCATCGATTTCTTCCTGACCCTGGAGGCGGACGGCGACGCCGCCGCCAAGCCGATCGACACGGCCCTGGCCAAGGCCTATCTGCGTGAGGCCGAATCGGTTGCGCCGGAAATCGCCGTCAATGCCATTGCCCGGGCCGAACTGCTCGCGGCCATCCTCCGCTTCCCGGACGTCGTCGATGCGAAAAAGACCGATGCCATCACGGAAGAGGACTGGCCGGCGGTGGAGGACGCGATCGACGCGGCCATTGCGGCCGTGGGCGATTACCGCATCCGGGAAGGCGCCGCGCTCTATCGCGACGTCACATCGCGCGTAGCGACGATCGGCGCCCTGTATGACGAGGTGGAATCGCTTGAAGGAGAACGGATTGAAACCGTCAAGTCCAAACTGGTGAAAGCCCTCGACGAGTTGCAGGCCAAGCCGGATCCCTCCCGCTTCGAACAGGAACTCATCTTCTATCTCGAGAAATACGACATCAACGAGGAGAAGGTCCGACTCCGCCAGCACTGCAAGTATTTCATGGACACGATCGACGGCGAGCCCGCACCGGGCAAGAAACTCGGATTCATCATCCAGGAAATGGGCCGCGAGATCAACACGACCGGCTCGAAAGCCAACCACGCCGGGATCCAGCGCCTCGTCGTCCGGATGAAGGACGAACTCGAGAAGATCCGCGAGCAGTCGATGAATATCCTCTAGGGGTATGACCCTCTACCTGACCGGAAGCCCCACCCGCTACGGCGAAGACCATTTCACGGAAGACAACGGATTCCTCTCCGATGTCAAGGCCGCGTTGGAACGCGTAACCGGACCGGGGCGGCTTCCCCGCGTGCTGCTGGTCAGCGCCGCGCCGGACGACAAGGGCTTCACGGATTCCGTGGAAAAAGGCATGGGCGACTGCATCCACGCCTCCGGTATCCGGACGGCGTCCATCACGATGCTGGACCGGCACAACTTCCGGGAGGCGCCGGCGCTCGTCCGTTCCGCCGACTGGATCATCCTCTGCGGGGGCCATGTCCCCACGCAGAACCGCTTTCTCCATGAACTGGGTTTCAAGGCGCTGCTCCGGGATTTCGACGGCGTCGTCATGGGCTGCAGCGCCGGCTCGATGAACTGCGCCGGCCGCGTCTATTCCCACCCCGAACTGCCCGGAGAGGCAGTCGACCCGGGATACCGGCGCTACCTGGAAGGACTTGGACTCACTGATATCCAGTTGATTCCGCATTATGCGCAAGTGCGCTTCGCCCGAGTCGACGGGCTCCGCCTCTTTGAAGATATCGCTTTCCCCGACAGCTGGGGACACAACTTTTACACGCTTCCCGACGGAGGGTATGTCAAAGTGGCCGGCGGCCGCAGCGAACTCCGGGGCGAAGCGTTCGAGATCGCCCGGGGCGGCATGCGCCGGATCTCCGAAGAAAACCAATCCTACTGTTTCATGAACCTCGTTTTCATCTCCCCCCATTTCCCGCAGACCTATTGGCATTTCTGTGCCGGCGCCAAGGCCGACGGCGTCAATGTCCTCGGCATCGCAGACGTCCCCTACGAGCAGCTCTCCCCCGAACTGCGGGGATGCCTGACGGACTATTACCGGGTCACCGACCTGGAGGATTACGACCAGATGTACCGCGCCGTGGCCTGGTTCGCCCACAAATGGGGCCGCATCGACTGGATCGAGTCCAACAATGAATACTGGCTGGAGCAGGACGCCCGCCTGCGGACGGACTTCCATGTCACGAGCGGCATCATGTCCGACCATATCGCCGCCATCAAGCGCAAGAGCGAGATGAAGAAATACTATGCGCTCGGCGGCATCCCGACGGCGCGGCAGGTCCGCTGCGCGGAGGGCCCCGCCGCCGTGAAAGCGTTCACCGCCTTGACCGGCTACCCCGTCATCGCCAAGCCGGACGGCGGCGTAGGCGCATGCGGAACGACGAAGATACTGAGCGACAGCGACTTGGACGCCTGGTTTGCCGCCCACCCCGACGACTATGGCCAGTTCGTCATCGAAGAATTCATCACCGGTCTCCTGGTGAGCTACGACGCCATTTTCAACGACCGGGGCGAGCCCGTCTTCGAGAACAACAGCGTCTTCCCGACACCCATCATGGACATTGTCCACGGCAACCTCGACACCTGCTACTGGTGCAACAAGACCGTCCCCCCGGCCCTCGCGGAAATCGGCCGACGTACGGTCAAAGCCTTCGGCATCACCAGCCGCTTCGTCCACCTGGAATACTTCCAGCTGGACCGCGACCGGGAAGGCCTCGGAAAGAAGGGCGACTATGTCGGCCTGGAGGTCAATATGCGGCCGCCGGGCGGCTATACCCCGGACATGATGAACTATGCCCACCACACCGACGTCTTCCAGATCTGGGCCGACATGGTGGCCTTCGGGGAGCGGCGCAAGCCCATCGGCGACGAGGCTTACTGCGCCTATGTAGGCCGCCGCGACGGCCGCGCCTACAAACACAGCCATGACGAGGTCATGGCCCGCTACGGCCACTGCCTCTGCATGTGCGACCGCGTCCCCACCGCCCTCGCCGACGACCTCGGCGACCTCGCCTACATCGTCCGCCTCCCCCGCCGCGCCGACATCGAAGCCTTCTTCCGCTTCCTGACAGAATAACCTCAAGAAAGCGGAGAAAGCGGAGGAAGAGGGTTCAAGGTGATTTTTTCTGAACCTTGAACCCTCTTCCGCAGCATCGGAGCGTGAAAAACGCTACATGTCAATATGGAAGATGCCGTGATAGAGGCCCCAGCAGCCGTCCTGGGAGATCGGGACAGGCTTGCCGTCGAGGTTGTTGCGGTATTCCAGTTTCTTGAGGAAGGTGTGGGAATGGCCGCCGACGACGAGGTCGATGTTCCGCGTCTTTTCCACGAGCTCCGGATCGGTCAGGGACAGTTCGTCGTCCGCATCGTAGCCGATGTGGTTCAGCGAGATGACCAGGTCGCACTGCTCCTCGTCCTTCAGGTAGTCCGCCCATTTCTGGACGGCCTCGAGGGTGTTGACCTCGGGGATACGGCTGGAGATTTCCGCGGAAACCATCGCCCGGATGTCGCAGAGGACGCCGATGACGCCGATCTTCAGGCCGGCCTTCTCAAGGATGGTGTACGGCTTGATATACTTGCCGCACTCGAAGGGCGAGAAGTCGTAGTTGCAGCAGACGACGGGCATTTCCAGGCTGGAGAGACGGCGGCCGAGTTCTTCGAGGCCGTTGTCGAACTCATGGTTGCCGAGCGTCACGACATCGTACCCCATCGCATTGAGGCACTGGATTTCCAGGTCGCCGCCGAGTTCGGAGAAATAGGTCGTTCCCTGGCCGAAGTCGCCGGCATGCAGGAGGAGGACGTTCTCCGGACCATCCGCCCGGCGGACGCTGTCGACGAAAGCGGCCCGTTCGATGATGCCGCCGAGCCCCTCATCCTCGCCGGAACGGACCGGCTCGAAGTGGCTGTGGGTGTCATTGACATGGAGGATGGTCAGGTGATGCTCCGGGACCGGGGCACAGGCTGCGAGCGCAAGAGCGCAGATGATGGCAAGTTTCTGTTTCATAAGTTATTCCTCCACGATTACACGTCCGTCTTTGGCATATTCGATATTCTTCCCCGCGGCCGTCAGGCCCCTGAGGTAGCGCAGCATGAAGTCCTTAATCAGGACATCGGAGAGCTGGACATCGTCGGCCATGGCACCGATGGCGATCCGGTCGCCGCCGTCCAGCAGGAAGTCGATCGTCGCGACGTTATAGACCCGGTCGTCCTCGAGGGGCTTGCCGCCGATCTCGGCGGAAACGAGCGCCTTGTCCTTGATGACGAGTTTCGCCCCGCTGATGCACTGTACCGACGTCATGGCGAACTGGTCGAAGAGCCTCCTGAGCTCCTTCCCCTTCACCTTGGCATAGGCGACGTAGTTCTTGAACGGGAACATCGAAAGGATGTCGTCCAGGACGACCTCTCCCTTCGGCATCGGGACACGGATGCCGCCGAAATTCGTCACGGCGAAATCCATCGGGACGCCGAACACGCGTTCTCCCTCCGCCCGGAGCGCATCCACGAGCATGTTGCTCAGGGCGCTTTCCGGCGCGGCCGCGACCATCTCCTCGGGGCAGAAGCCGATGTGTTCCTTGAGATGACTCATTTTCGGCTGCACCTCCACCAAGGCCGCAGCGACCTCGGGAACGATGCCGTCCGTAAAGCGGGTACCGTTCGGGGAGACATAGGCGTCGTCCTCGAACACGCCGAGCGCGGCGTCGATGTCCGTGCCCACGGACGTGACGCCGGTCCGGCTGCCGTCCATGACCACGCGCGTCCAGTTGAAACGCGGTCCGGATTCAGGCCGCGGGGCGAAGACAGCCACCGCCGCCGTAACCAGGAGGCAGGCAAGCGCAATCAGCGCGAATTTTGTTCCTTCTTTCATATCATTTCATTTTGAACCAGTTCCACAAATCCTTGAAGGTCGATTTCTTCCCGTACATGAGGATGCCGACCTTGTAAATCTTCGCCGAAATCCAGGCGCAGAGCACGACCGTGCCGACCAGCAGTCCGATGGAGAGGACCAGCTCCCACACCGGCACGCCGAACGGAATGCGGGCGAGCATGACGATCGGCGAGGTGAACGGGATCATCGACCCCCACCAGACGATCGGGCTGTCAGGCGCCCGGAAAGCATAGATGGCGATGAAGAAGCCCAGCATCAGCGGGATCGTGACCGGGATCTGGAGCTGCTGGGTATCGGCCTCGTTCTCGACGGCCGAGCCGATGGCCGCGAACAGCGACGCATACAGCAGGTAACCGAAGACGAAGAAGAGGATGAAGGCGATGATGATTTCCGCATAATTCAATGAGCCGAGCGTCTCCATGACGGCCTGCAGGCCGCTGGGTGCACCGGCGACGGCGGTCGAATCCGTCAGCGACGCCACGTCCGTGACCGACGACATGTCGAGGGTCGCGCCGCCCGGATGGTAACCCGGCATCGACTGCATCTCCTGCATCATGTCCATCGCCGACTGCGCATCCTTCCCGCCCATCAGCTTGCCGAATCCGCCGAACAGGTTGATCCCGCCGATGATGATGAGCGTCAGCACGATCCACAGGAAGAACTGCGTCAGGGCGACGAGGGCGACGCCGACGATCTTGCCGAACATCAGTTCGGTCGCCTTGACCGAGGAGACCAGCACCTCGACCACGCGGCTCGCCTTTTCCTCGATGACGCTCGTCATCACCATGCCGCAGAACAGGGCGATGAACAGGTAGATGAGCATGCCGAGGCCGAAGGAAACGATCATGAACACCTCCGACTGCGACAGGGTTTCCTTGCCGGAATCATCGACGGTATAAGAGGTTATGCGGACATGGGACTTGACGTCCGACATGATCTGGGCCAGGTTGTCGATCCCGTAGGTCCCGATGCGGTAGGCCTCGACCGCATCGTTGATCTGGCGCTGGATCACCTCGACCGTCTCGACGCCGAGTGGCTTCCCGGAGTAGGTCTGCGCCGTGACGCTCTTCGCGACGGAATCGAGCGGGGAAACCGTCAGGAGGATGTCCGCCCCGAAGGCGGCGAGGTTGCTTTTCACGCTGTCGGCAGGATAGGCGGAGACATCCGTAAACGTCAGGGTCTCCGTATCTTCCAGCATCGGCAGGACGATGCCGGAAGCGTCCGCGACGGCGACCCGCTTCGCTTCGTCCTTGGCCTTGAGCATGATCAGGATCAGGATGACGTACATGGCCGCGAAAAGGACCGGGACGCCGAAAGTGATGAGCAGGAAGGATTTCTTCTTGACCTTGTTGAGGTATTCCCTCCGGATGACGATGCCGAGTTTTCCGAGATTCATGTTATACGCCCTCCGTGACCAGTTTGATGAATATATCGTTCATGCGCGGGATCAGTTCCTTGAAGGAATTGACCGTGACGCCGGAAGCCATGACGCGCTGGAGGACGCCGTTCGAAGACGTGCCCTCCCCCACGGCCAGCACGGCGGTATGCCGCCCGGCATTGTCCTCGTCGGAAAGGATGCTGAAGCAGCCCTCCTCCGACGAAAGCGCCGACCCGGTGTACACCAGTTCCACGTGGTTGTTGCCGTATTTGCGGCGGATCTCGTCGACACCGCCCGTGATCACCAGCCTGGAAGCGTTGATCAGGGCGATCTCGTCGCAGAGTTCCTCGACCGACTCCATGTTGTGGGTCGAAAGGATGACCGTCGCCCCTTCGTCCTTGAGGCGCAGGATCTCCTGGCGGATCAGTTCCGCGTTGACCGGGTCGAAACCGGAAAAAGGCTCGTCCAGGATCATCAGGGACGGTTTATGGACGACCGTCGTGATGAACTGGAGCTTCTGGGCCATGCCCTTGGAGAGTTCCTCGACCTTCTTGCCCCACCAGTCCTGGATGCCGAACTTCACGAACCATTTCTTCAGTTCGACGGCGGCTTCGCGCGCGGACATGCCCTTGAGCTGGGCAAGGTACATCGCCTGGTCCCCGACCTTCATCTTGCGGTACAGGCCGCGCTCTTCCGGCAGGTAGCCGATCTTGGCGACATCTTCATCCGTGATGGGACGGCCGTCCATCAGGACGGTTCCCGCAGAGGGGATGGTAATCCGGTTGATGATGCGGATGAGCGTGGTCTTGCCCGCACCGTTCGGCCCGAGGAGGCCGAAGATCTTGCCCTCCGGGAACTGCAGCGACACATCCGAGAGCGCCACCTTTTCCCCGAAGGACTTGGATACATGTTGGACTTCTATCATATTGTCAGGATTTTCGCAACCATTTCCACCAGCAGTTCGCCCGGGCCCGCCTCGCCGGTCTCGCCGCCCTTCCCCTTGTAATCATAATCGTTCAGCAGGGAAATGACCGCCATCGCGCGGCGCATCGGGTAATTGGCCACGGCAGCGTCATATTCCTTGAAAAAGAAGGGGTTGACACCGAGGACCTTGGCCTTCCGGTCCGGGGAGGGACGCGGATCCGCCTGGAGGAGGGCCTCATATTTCAGGATGCGGTAGAAATGCGAATACAGCGCGCTGACGGCCATCGGCATCGCGAAGCGCGGCGCCTCGCCGATGAACGTGGCGATGCGGAGGGCCTTGGCCGCATGCCGGTAGGACAGTTCCTTCGTCAGCTCGAAGACGCTGAACTGGCGGCTGATGCCGACATTGCGCTCGATGTCTTCCGCGGTGACCGTCTTTGCTCCCTCCGGAAGATTCTTCAGGAGCTTGTCCGTCTCGACGGCGATCTTGCCGAGGTCCGTGCCGGCGAACTCGGCGAGGAGCGCGGCGGCATCCGGGGCGATCGACAGGCCCCGGCCGGAATAATAGGCACCGATCCAGTCGGCGACCTCATAGTCCCGCAGGGCGAGGGATTCGACCACGACCCCATTCTTCAATACGCTCTTGTACAAGGACTTCCGCTTGTCGGCAGAGGCGCCGTGCAGGAGGATGACAAGGACGGTGGAGTCGAGCGGGCGCTCGCAGTAGAGCGCAAGCTGCTCGAGCGACTTCATCGCCTGGGCCTCCTTGACGACCACCAGCTGCCGTTCCGCCATCATCGGGAAGCGGCGGGCAGCGGTGATCACGGCATCGGCATCCACGTCGGAGCCGTAGCAGACCGTCTCGTTGAAATCACGCTCCCATTCCTGGAGGCAATGCGCCTGGATGGCGTCGCAGACCATTTCCGGATAATAGGGTTCCTCCCCCATCAGCAGATACACGGGCTTGAAGATGCCATTCTTCGCATCTTCCACCAGCCCCCGGCACTGCCGGTCGGTCTCAATGTAGCCCTTTTTTGCCATATTCGTACAAAGATAACCAATTATGGCTTATCTCGCAATGCAATGGCTTCAAAATCTGCGGCCCGCGAAATCGAGGAGCCAGCCCCAGTCTTCGGTGGAAAAGCCATGCTTGCCGCTGCGGCAGCCTCGGACAATGTCCCGTTGACAGAAACTTTGTCGCCAGTCTGCCAAAGGACCTTGTACGCGCCGCCGTCCTCCGACAACACTGTCCTGGTCTCCCCTCCGACGAGGCTGGCCCGAATGACCATTCCGTCAATCGTGCCCAGGCCGTCGGAATGTTCCCCTCCGGGAGTGGGAAGGGTGTTGCAAGCGGTTAGCAAACAACTTGCAAAGAGGATCAGAATCCCCGTCAATCTATTCTTGAAATGCATCATAAGAATCACCGTTAATCAGAATCTTCATCAAATTCACCGGGCTTTGGGTTGTACTCGCCTCCGGAAATGCCGCAGTAGCATTCCAGTGGCAGCATCGGAATCAACTCCGCGAGGGGCTGATCATAGCATTTTCTTTCCAGTTTCATTTGTCCAAAAGATTTATGAATGTTTAACATTATCAAGCCGCGTGTTCCATGCCCGCACATGCGCACATGGAACACGTAAAAAATATAAATAAGGACATAATAATGAAAGGCCCGGAAAAAATCGGGAAATAAGGAAATGGTCAGGGAAACTATATCTCACTGACCATCAATTAATTAAATATTTTTCAAATAGGTAATCCGGGAAATCGGAAAACTGTCTTTCCTACGGTTTGGAAACAAAAAAAAACGGCCCGTCACCGGGCCGATGTCAAAAGATTATTTGTCAAACTTCCTTTCCTTTGTACGGACGATCTTTTCCTTCATCAGGTCCACCGCTTCGGTCACGGCCTCCTCGAAGGTCTTGGCGTGTCTTTCAATAATCAGTTCCTCTCCGGGAACATGGGCCTTGATCTGGACGCTCTTGTTGGCGGGGTCCGGCGTAAGCGCCAGGGTCACGTCGACCGGATCGACGCCGTCGAAAAACTTCTCGAGCTTGGAAACCTTCTTGTCAACGAAGTCAAGCAGTTTCTGGTCCGCATCAAATTTCAGGGACTTCACGTTCATCTTCATGTTTACCTCCTGTTTTTGCCCGGGGATGGGCGTTGTCATACACTTTTTTCAGCCGGTCGACGCTCGTGTGGGTATAGACCTGCGTGGCCGCGAGGGAACTGTGGCCGAGCATCTCCTTGATCGAATTGAGGTCAGCGCCACGGTCGAGCAGTTCTGTCGCCAGGGTGTGCCGCAATACATGGGGGGATTTCCTCCCCGGGATGCCGCCCAGTTCGCCCTTGACCGCCCGGTCCACGTACTCCGGGTAGAGCGGACGCCCTTTCGGAGTGACGAGAAGCGGGGCTTCGGGGGGCCTGGACCCGCCGGTCGCCGATGCAACCGATGTCAAATATAGGGAAATTTCGTTACAAAGCGAAGGAATCACCGGAATTTCTCGCATCTTGTCGCCTTTTCCGACGACGCGGAGGATGCCCCGGACCGGGTCGAAGGAGCCGATCCGAAGGGATATCAGCTCTGCACGGCGGATGGCCATTCCGTACAAAATGCTGATTATCAGACGCTTCAGTCGCTCCTCGAGGTACTTGGGATCGTCAAAGGCAGGATCCAGCAGGTAATCCGTCCGCTTGAAATAGGCATCCATCTGCTCCTCACGGAAATAGACGGGAAGCCGCTTCGGGACCTTCGGGCGCGAAACGAGCGAAACGGGATTGGACGTCAGTTTCCCCTCCCGCATCAGGAAACGGCAGAAACCGCTCAGCACCGACATGTGCTGGTTCACCGTCCTGGCAGCCAGTTTCCGCTCATCCATCAGGTACACCTCATAGCTGCGGAGCAGGGACGGCGTCAGGCTTTCGAGGACCGCTCCCCCGCTGAATTCGGAGAAACGGTCGAGCACCTCGCGATAGATAGCCTGTGTCCGGGGCGAATAGCGGCGGACGGCCGTAATGTAGGAAAGATAGTCGTCGATAAGCATCAATGGACGGGTTTGAGGCCCAGTTCCGCGGCCCGCTGCCGCATCAACCGGTCGGCGGCCTCGAACTCGTTCGGGATGACCCCGTCGAGGATGGCCTCCTTGACCGTTTCCTTGATCAGGCCGATTTCCTGGCAGGGCGGGATGCCGAAAACCTCCATCACGTAATCGCCCGAAATCGGGTTTTTCCAGTTGCGGAGGGCGTCTTTCGCCTCCACCTCGACAAGTTTCTCCCGGACCAGCTCGAAATTCCGGTGAAGCCGTGCGACCTTGGCGGGATTCTTCGAGGTGATATCCGCATCGCAGAGGATCATCAGGTCGTCGATGTCGTTGCCGGCATCGAAAAGGAGCCGGCGGACGGCCGAATCCGTCACCTCCTCGTCCACCAGGGCGATCGGCCGCAGATGCAGCCCCACGAGCTTCTGGACGTATTTCATCTTCTCGTTCTGGGGCATCTTGAGCTCCCGGAAGATGCGCGGGACCATCTTGGCGCCGACGGCGTCATGGCCGTGGAAGGTCCAGCCCGTGCCCGGCACAAAGCGCTTGGTGACCGGCTTGGCGATATCGTGGAGCAGGGCGGCCCAGCGGAGCCAGACATTCGGCTCCGTCCGGACGGACTCCACCCAGCCGTCGCCGTCCAACTCGGGCTCATAGTCCTTCAAACGGCCTTCCCGGATGGCTGCCACTTCCGCGGCGGCGACATTGTCAAGTACCTGGAGCGTATGGGAAAAGTTCTCCTTATGTCCCTTTCCTTCAACCGTTTCCACGCCCTTCAACTGCACGAGTTGGGGCAGGAACTGCTCCAGCAGGCCCGTCTCGTCCATGACACGGAAAGCCTGGGAGGGACGGTCCGTCACCAGCATCTTGTTCAGTTCCTCGACAATCCGCTCGCGGGACAGGATGGCAAGCCGCTCCCGGTTCCGGCGCATCGAGTCGAGCGACTCCGGGACAATCCGGAACGGGTGCTCCGGCGTGCTGAGTTTTGCCTGGAAACGGATGGCCCGGAGCATCCGGAGGGGATCGTCGCTGTAGGTCTGGTCGGGCTCGAGCGGCGTGCGGATTACGCCCGAGACCAGGTCGCGGATGCCGCCGAACGGATCGATCAGCGCCCCGAAATCCTCCTTCTGCAAGCTGAACGCCATCGCGTTGATGGTGAAATCGCGGCGGAGCTGGTCCTCTTCCAGCGTCCCGTCCTCGACGATGGGCTTCCGGGATTCCCGGTGATAGGATTCCTT
Source organism: Bacteroidales bacterium (assembly GCA_016287075.1). GTDB lineage: Bacteria > Bacteroidota > Bacteroidia > Bacteroidales > UBA932 > Cryptobacteroides. Next base: position 39,666 of record JAEEVC010000002.1, read on the forward strand.
CCGGGCGCCCACGAACTCCACCTCGGTCCCCTGGTACCGGAGCATGGCCGTGCCGAAATTACGGAAGACGGATACATGGGCGCGGACTCGCTCTGCAACGGCCTCGGCCAGGGCTATGCCGCTCCCTTCGACGACGATGTCGATGTCCTTGTTCTGCCGGCCGAGGAAGCAGTCACGGACATAGCCGCCGATGACGAAGGCCCGGACACCGAGCTCCGCCGCCGTTTCCGAGACGATCCCGAATACGGGAGCGTCGAGATATCCTTCCGTCACCGTCATGGCATCATCTCCTCCCAAAGGGGCGCCTTTTCCAGAAAGGAAAACCCGTCCCCCTTTCGTTCGAACATAAATGTTTTAGGCCCGTTCGTTACCACGATATACTTGACATTCAATACATTATTATATCGAAGTGCCTGGTCTACGACCTTCTGGTCCAGCGGGACCTCCGGCCGCTTGCACTCCACGACCAGAAGCGGCTGCCCGTCCCGGCCGTACACCACGATATCCGCCCGCCAGGGCTTCTCCCCGAACTTGAGGGACACCTCGCTCATCATCATGTGCTCCGGGACTTTCATCCCGTCGCGGAGCACCGTGATGAACCACTGCCGAACCTCCTCTTCGGGCGTTTCGGCCACTTCCTTCCTGCGCAGCGGATCCCAGTACATCGGCTAATTGTCAACAGGACGGATCACGAAATGGAAATCACGTTCCGCCGCGGGCACCATGTACGCCTCCATCGGGGTCCTGCCCCAGGAATTGATGCCGCCAACGCCCATCTGTACAAGGTCGAAATGCACATGGGTCAGGCCGTTCCGGCGGTCGTTCCCATGGGCCCTGGCCTTGAGTTCCAGCGAGTGCTGCGGGACGCCGTACTGGTTGTTATGGTTCTTTTCCTTCTTATCCCCCTCCAGGGCGGCGACGTCCAGGTCGGCGATGCTGAAAGGCAGGGCAGAGGCGGAGAATTCGCGCCCGCAGGTGATTTCCAGGCCGCTCCGGTTGCCGTCCAGGATGCGGAAGAACCGCAGTCCGGTATGGGTCCCGGACTCCTGGGTACGGACATAACCATAATGATACTGGTCCTCCACCCGCTGGCGGTAACGGCCGAGAAGCGCGGCGCTGCAGCGGTCGGAATAGTTCTCCCACGGGCCCAGGCCCATGAAATCGAGGTCGGAGTAACGGCCCGGCATCGCGAAGGTCATGCCGAAGCGGAACATCGGCGGGGCCATGGCCAGCCGGCCGGCATCGCGCATCGACTCGGTCGCGGAGATGGAGCCGTCGGCATATACCTCATAAGTCATCAGGACGCGCGCCACCTCCCCGAACGGGGCGTAACGGACCGCCACCTCGATGCAGTGTTCCTTCACCGTGACCCGGAAATCCTCCACGCTGAACTTCGGATTCCGCCAGATGGACATCTTGCGGTGGAAAGCGGCGCCGAGGTCGTTCTCGGTAACCGCGCGGTTGAAGCAGGGCATCAGCGGGGCGGCGAGGTAATTGCGGCCGCCGACCTTGTAGGCGCTCAGGGCGCCGGTCTTCTTGTCAAAGGTGGCGGACCATTCGGCAAGGCGCTCGCCGAGCGTCCCGCGGAAGGCATAGCGGCCGGAGAATTCAACCCGGTCGGCATTCTCCTTGCACCGGGGCAGGATTTCGCCGCGGACGGCGGCCGAGCCGCAGGCGAACAGCACCGGCTCCGCCTTCCGGAGCACGATCTGGTCGTAGGCGACCTCATGACCAGCCTGGAGCAGGCTGTCCGCGGTCTTCAGCACATACCGGACATTCAGGGTTACGTCGCAGTCGGTCCGGCTCCGCATCAGGCGGGCGGCGGCGTCCTCGACGTCGCGGTCGGAGAATCCGAGATCGACCAGGACCGTCTCCTGCGGCTTTACTGCCAGGTTCTCAACCACGCCGGTCATAGCCTTGACACCGCCGACCTCCACATCCCAGAGCAGGCGGTAATTGTCGAGGGGCGTAAAGAAGAACTCATTGTAAACGAAGACCTTCCCCGTCTCCCCGGCAGCCGATGTCAGGATGTTGCGGTACTGGTAACGAACCTCATAGGCATGCGGATGCAAGCTGCGGTCTGCAGCGATCACGCCGTTGCAGTTGAAGGAGCCGTCGGAGCAGTCATAGTCGTTGAAATCGCCGCCGAAGGCGAAAATCCGGTCGGTCCCGGGCTTGTCGGAAGGCCAGACGAGCGCCTGGTCCTGGAAGTCCCAGATGAAACCGCCCTGATAGGATGGATACTTGCGGATGAGGTCCCAGTATTCCTTGAAATTGCCCATGGAATTGCCCATCGCGTGGGCATACTCGCACTGGATGAGGGGCTTGTCCGCCATCTGCAGGTATTTTTCATCATCCCAGGGAGCCTCGTACATCGGGCAGTAGATGTCCGTATTCCGGTCGCTGTGGCCGTAGCCACCCTTGGGAAGCGCACGCTCGTACTGGACCGGCCGCGTCGGGTCATAGGCCTTGATCCAGTCGTAACAGGCGTAGAAATTCGGGCCGTTGCCGGCCTCGTTGCCGAGACTCCAGATGATCACGGACGGATGGTTGATGTCACGTCGGACCATCCGCTGGTCACGGATCAGGTGCGCGGCGGCGAACTGCGGGTCCTGCGCCAGGGTCTCCCCGTCCTTGTAGCCCATGCCGTGGGATTCGATGTTCCCTTCATCGACGACATAGAGGCCGAAGCGGTCGCACAGCGAGAGCCACCGCGGGTCATCCGGATAATGGCAGGTACGCACCGCATTGATATTCAGTTCCTTCATGATACGGATATCCCGGATCATGTCAGCGACGGAGACCACATAGCCCTTGTACGGGTCCAGTTCATGGCGGTCGGCGCCCTTGATCAGGACCGGCTGGCCGTTGACCTTGAGCTGGACGTTTTCGATCGTGACGGTCCGGAAACCGAACGGGACGGACGTGCTCTCGGAGAGCCCGTCGCGGTCAAAGGCGCGGACTTTCAGCGTATAGAGGTTCGGGGTCTCGGCCGACCAGAGGGCGGGGGCATCGACATGGCCCGCCGCGCGGACGATCCGGTCCCCCGTCTCCGCCTTTTCGCGGCCGGGCGCGGCCTCCGCCGACCAGACGGTCTTCCCGAGCGCGTCGCAGACCTCGAATTCCAGTTTCCGGATGCTCTTGCCGACCTCGGCCATGACCGACAGGTCGCCGTCCATGGTCCCGTTCACATGGACATCCTCCAGGCGGTTCACCTCCCGGGTATAGACCTCCACGCCGCGGGCAATGCCGCTCAGGCGCCAGAAATCCTGGTCCTCCAGGTAGGTCCCGTCGCACCAGCGGAAGATCTCCAGGGCCAGAAGGTTCTCCCCCGCATGGACATACTTCGTAATGTCGAAACGGGCCTCCAGCTTGCTGTCCTCGCTGTAGCCGACCTCCTTCCCGTTGACCCAGACGCGGACGTTCGAGGTCGCGGAGCCGATGTTCAGGCAGATCTGCCGGCCGATCCAGCTGCCGTCCACGGTGAAAGCGCGACGGTACTGGCCGGCATAATTGTGCTCCGTGGGCGGGATCGGCGGATTGTTCTTGTAATGGCCGCGCCAGGCATAGCCGATGTTGACATACAGCGGATCGCAATAGCCGTTGAGTTCCCAGTGGCCGGGAACGGGAATCGTGCCCCACTTGCTGTCGTCATAGTCCGGCGCCTCGAAACCGCGGAGGCGGCCGTCGATGGTCTCGTTGAAATGGAACTTCCACGTACCGTTCAGGCTCAGCGTCTGCTGCTGGTCCGTCATGAAGGATGCGCGCATCGGCATCCGGTTGATTTCGAAGACATTCGGATCCTGCCAGTCGGGAAGCGGGTTCTTGCGTGCCTGCGCCTCTCCGGCGGAGAGGACCGTCCCGAGAAGGAGGACGGCAAGGATAGGGATTCGGGTTTTCATGTTGTCAAACAGGTGTATCAGTGTGTGTAGTTAGCGGTTCTTCTTCGTCTTTTCCCGGATGTAGGAAAGCAGGAGGTAATGGGCGGGGGCGGCCATCGCACCGTGGCTGAAGCCGCCGAGTTCCACGAAACGGACGTCCTTGTGGCCGTTGAGCCGGAGCATCCGGACGAAATAGGCGTTCTCCTCGTAGCGGCCGTTCATCTCCAGTTCCCGGTCGCCGCTGATGACATAGAGGGGCGGCGCGTCCGCCCGCAGATGGGCAATCGGCGCCAGGTCGTCGATGGTCGGGGTCAGGGCGCCGATTCCGTGCATCTGCCGCTCGGCAAAGTGCGTGATCGACTGGCCGCTGTACGGAACGACACCCGCAAGCTTATCTGCATCAATCGAATACTTTTCCAGATAATGCTTGTCGAGCGCCAGCATGCTGACCAGGTACCCGCCGGCGGAATGACCGGCAAGGAAGACCTTGGAAAGGTCGCCGCCGTATTCTTCGGCATGGGCGAAGACCCAGGCGACCGCCGCCGCGGCATCGTCGATGATCTGGGCCACGCTCACCTGCGGCACCAGCCGGTAGCCGGCGCTGAAGACCACATGGCCCGATTCCGCGAGCGTCTTCGGCGTGGCATAATGGCCGCCGGTCAGGCCGCCGCCGTGGAACCAGACGATCACGGGGTGTTCCGCCCCGTCCATCGGGGCCGTCACTTCGATTTTGCATTTTTCCCAGCAATACGCGTCGTCCGCACGGTACACGTATTCTTTCCGGGAAACGCCCTGACCCGCCGCGGCAAGCGGCAGCAGGAGCGCGAGCAGGAGCATCCATTTCTTCATCATTCGTCAAAGATAAGGAATCGCTTCGAGATTTCCGCGCCTTCGCGCGAAGAAAGGAGGAAAAACCGCGTCAGAGCGCTTCCAGCAGCAGTTCGAACAGGCGCGGTTTTCCGTACCGGTCGAGCTCCGCCTCGGGAATCCAGACGTACCCCTCCGGCAGCAGGGGCCGTTCCGGGGGCTCCCACAGCCAGAAATCGGCGATGAGCAGCCGGTGCGTCAGCTGGTGCCGCACCCCTTCCCGCAAGAGCACGGGTGCGGGGCCCTCCCATCTGCATGGGTGCATGTCTGCCCGCACAGGCGCCGGCCCGGGGGTAATGTCGTCTTGACCCCTCCCGCAAGCGGCCCCCTCCCATCTGCATGGGTGCATGTCTACCCGCACAGGCGCCGGCCCGGGGGTAATGTCGTCTTGCCCCCTCCCGCAAGCGGGCCCCTCCCATCTGCATGGGTGCATGTCTGCGCCGACATTACCCCCGGGCCTGGCCGCTCCCGCACTGTCCGCCGGGCGCTCGTAACAGAGCGGCTCCCAAAGGCCCTGCCAGATGTCGCCGGGGCCGCGGCGGCGGATGGCCGTGAAGCCGTTGCAGCGGATGTAGATGTAGTCAAGAAGGCGGGTTTTGACCGGCGTCGGAGCCTTTTTCACGGGAAGAAGCCCGATGCGGCCGGTGCGGAGGGCGTCGCAATGCGGCGCGAGCGGGCAGACGGAGCAGTCCGGTGCGGCGGGCGTGCACTGAATGGCGCCGAAATCCATCATCGCCTGGTTGAAGGCGGCGGCCCTGTCCTCCGGCAGGAGGGCCTGCGCCAGCGCCGTGAATTCTTTCTTTGCCTGCGTGGTACCGACCGGCGTCGCGATACCGTAATAACGGGCCAGGGCCCGGTACACATTGCCGTCGACGACGGCCGCGGGCAGGTCGAAGGCGATGGAGCCGATGGCGGCAGCCGTGTAATCCCCCACCCCTTTCAGCGCACGGATGCCTTCCAGCGTCGTCGGAAAGCCGCCGAGGGAAACGATCTGCTTGGCTGCGGCATGCAGGTTCCGGGCCCGGCTGTAATAGCCGAGGCCCTCCCAGAGCCGCAGGACCTCGTCCTCCGAGGCGGCGGCCAGGTCATCCACCGACGGGAAACGCGCCATGAAGCGCTCCCAGTAGGCCATGCCCTGGGCGATGCGCGTCTGCTGGAGGATGATTTCGCTGAGCCAGATGGCGTACGGGTCGCGCGTCCTTCGCCACGGCAGGTCACGCCCGTTCTCCCCGTACCAGCGGAGCAGGGTCTCGGCAAAGACCGGATCCCTCATCGGAGCCGGAGTTCGTAGATTTCAGCCCGGCCTTCGGTCGAGAACGCGGCGCAGAGGCGGTTTCCACGGAAGAAAACGGCCTCCGGCTCATACGGAAGGCCATAATCCTGCAGCAGGAACTCCTGTTCCAGCACACCGGTCTCCGCATCGACGATCCGCAGCCAGGCCTCAAGCCTGACGCCCACGACCTGGTAGAATTTCCCTTTCCGGATGCACCAGGACTGGTCGGTCACCTTCTTCCGGGGAATAGAAAAGCGCCGCGACGGCTCCCCTGCCAACCGGACGACGGTCCCCGCCTCGAAGGCGGGGCGGTCGAAGCGCAGGAACACGGTTTCCTTCTTGTCGGCGGAATAGCCCTCGATCCACAGGTACGGCCCGTCCGGGACGGCATGGGGATACAGGATGCCGAGGGAATCCGGCGAAGGCAGCACGATCAGCTGTTCGACGGAAAGCGCCCAGGGCTCGGAGACCCTGTAAACCATGACCTTATAATAGCTGTTCGGGGCATAGTTCTCCGAGGCGTACAGAAGCGGGAAACGGTCCTTCTTCGCGGCTTTCTCCCCGACGAAGGTGATGCTCGAATTGTGGAAATTCGGATTGAAGCCGAGGTCGATCCAGCCGAGCGTCTTTCCCGTCCGGAGGTCGGCGACGGACACGCCGTGGAAATCCCCGTACGGCTGCTGGTTCTGGGAATGGAACTGGAAATAGATGTCCTTCCAGCAGTCCCCGTCATTGGGATACCGCCGGTCAATCGTGCAGATATGCTTGACAGAGAGTTTCTTCTGCGCAAGGGAAGGAACCGGGAGGAGGACCAGCGAGAGCGCTGCGAACAGGATCCACTTTCTCATAACCGCTCCTCGAATTCGTTCAGGAACAGGGCCCATTTCGCGTCGGACGGCATCCGCCAGTCGCCGCGCGGGGACAGGGAGACGGAGCCGACCTTCGGCCCGTCGGGCAGGCAGGAGCGCTTGAACTGCTGGCCGATGAAGCGCTTGAAGAAGGTATAGGCCCAGTGGCGGAGCGTTTCCGCCTCATACTTGTCCCCGAAGGCCTTTTCGGCGAGGAACAGCAACTTTTTCGGCGTGCAGCCGAAGCGGAAGAAATGGTAGAGGAAGAAGTCGTGCAGCTCGTACGGGCCGACAAGGTCCTCGGTCAGCTGGGCGATGTTGCCCTCCGCGTCGGCCGGGGTCAGTTCGGGGCTGATCGGCGTATCGACGATGTCGAGGATGATCTCCCGCGCGGTGCGGCCGGCGCCGGTACGGCTGTCCGGGAGGCGGTTTTCGCCCACCCAGCGGCACAGGTAGCGGACCAGCGTCTTCGGGACGGACGCATTGACCCCGTACATGGACATATGGTCGCCGTTGTAAGTGCACCAGCCTAGGGCGAGTTCGGAAAGGTCGCCCGTGCCGACCACCATGCCGCCGGTCTGGTTGGAGATGTCCATCAGGATCTGGGTCCGCTCGCGGGCCTGGGCGTTCTCGTAGGTGGTATCCTGGACGGCCGGGTCGTGTCCGATATCCGTAAAATGCTGATTGACAGAAGGGACGACGGAAATTTCACGCCGGGTGACCCCGAGCGCCTCCATCAGGTCGTCGGCATTGGTCCGGGTCCGTTTCGAGGTCCCGAGGCCGGGCATGGTCACCCCGATGATCCGCTCCCGGCTCCAGCCGAGCCGGTCGAAGGCGAGCACCGTCACGAGCAGGGCCAGCGTGCTGTCGAGGCCGCCTGAAATGCCGATGACCGCGGTTTTCGCAGCCACATGCTCCAGCCGGGTCATCAGCCCATGCACCTGGATGGAGAAGACTTCCTCGCAACGGGCCTCGGTCTCGGAGGCGGGACCGGCCGGGACGAAGGGATGCGGCTCGATGTAGCGGTGGAATTCCTTCCGGAAATCGGTCCTGGCCGCGTCCCCGACCCGGATGCGGGAATACAGCTGGGCATAGGTGGAGGCCCGCGTCCCGTCCGGGGTGACATAGTAGAAGGAACTCTGCTTCTGCCGGAGGGTCGTCAGTTTCTCGACGTCGAGGTCGGCGACAATCATCGTGGACTCCGTCCCGAAACGCGGGGCCTCGGCCATCAGGGTGCCGTTCTCAAAGATCATCGAGGAGCCGGCGAAGACAAGGTCCTGCGTGGATTCCCCGTAATTGCTTGAACAGTAGATATATCCGGAAAGGGTATGGGCCGACTGCTCGCAGACGAGGTTCTTCCGGTACTGGTGCTTGAGCAGCACTTCATTCGAAGCGGAAAGGTTCACAATCAGCTGGGCGCCGGCCACGCAATGGAAGGAGGACGGCGGCAGCGGCGTCCAGAGGTCCTCGCAGATCTCGATGGCGAAAGTGGCGGGGCCGACGGAAAACAGCAGGTTCGGGGACATGTTGCAGCGGCGGCCCGCAAAGGAGACCTCTGCGCAGAAGCCTTCCCGGACGAAATCCTTCCCGTCGTCGAAGAAACGCCCTTCGTTGTGGACGTTGCACGAGAGGAAATCGGCCCCCGAAGCGAACCAGCGGGATTCGTAGAATTCATTGTAGGTCGGGATGAAGGTCTTCGGGACAATGCCCTTGACCTGGCCGTTCCGGATCACGACCGCACAGTTGTACAGCTTGTCGTTGTACCGGACCGGAGCGCCAAGCACCACCGTCACCGCCTTTCCCCGGGAATGGTCCCGGATGGCGGCGACGGCCGCTTCCGCCCTCTCTATCAGGAGGTTCGTACCAAAAAGGTCGCCGCAGGTATAGCCCGTGACACCCATTTCCGGGAAGACGAGCAGCGAAACCGCTTTCGATTCCGCCTCGTCGACCAGCCGGATGATTTCCGCCTTATTGAACTCAATATCAGCGACTTTCACTCTCGGTGAAGCCGCCGCTACGCGAATATAGCCGAATTGTTCGAAATACATATTTCTTGAATAATTGCATCCAAAACTCCAATGATATCCTCGATCATTTCATTGTCTGTCATGATGGATCTAAACTGAAGAAAGGAATTCCTTCAGATTCTTTTTCCTGAACAGAGATAATTTCGAAGAGTGTATAACTGATAGAAGGGGTATCTTCAGGAAGAGTTGACATATCCTCCGCATGAGCAATAACCACAATCTCATATTCGTACCCTTCCTCTCGTTTCAATCCATTTACATAGGGCGGATATAATAAGGTCCATTCGGAACTGTTGTTGCGCCGAACCCACCATACAACAGGGAAATCAGGCGTTTGTGCATGCCTTGACCCAATAACCCAACATTCCTTCCACTCATTCTTTTCCTGATAATCAGTCCCTTTCGGAATTTCTTTGCAAGCAAAGATTGAGAAAGCGAGTGGACATAGAACAATCAACAGGGATAATACTTGTCTCATCAGTTATATTCATCAACTGCGAAATTAAATATTTTAAGGGAAATATGCGCATAATCCCAAGTTTTTTTCTTAAATTTGCAAGGAATAGGTAACAACGACGGCCATGCTTGAAGATATCAAGAAAAATATCGAAAGGCTCATCGCCCTTTACGAAGCCGAGAAAGTGGAAAACGGAAAACTCCGCGCCCGGCTTTCGGAGAGGGAGGCCGCCTTGGTTGCCTGCAAGGAACAGATAACCGGTTTGGAAGGACAGATAGAAACGCTGAAACTCTCCCAGGCTTTTATCGCGGGCGGAAATAGCACTTCCGCGGCGAAAGAAAAGATAGACAGGATGATCAAGGAGATCGACCGATGCATCTCCCTGCTTGAAAAGAGCTGAAATGGACCAGAAGATCACCATCAAGATCGCGGAGCGGAAATACGCGCTCAGCGCCTCCTCCCCCGAAAAGGAAGCGCTGATCCGGACGGCTGCGGAAGGCATCAACAAGAAACTCGAGACGCTCTCGGCATCGATGCCGGGCCGCAGCGAACTCGACAAGATCACCATGATCGCCCTGAACCTGAGCATCACCTCCCTCTCCCAGCAGCGGGAGATCGAGGAGGTCCGCTCCGGGATCGACAAGCTCACGAGAGACACGGAGAACTATCTGGAAAACATAGGATAAGCCGCCAAAGACCTCGCTGCTGAAAACATCAAGTACTCCCCGTACCGGGTGCGCTCAGACCGTGGATGACAGGCCCCCAGTGACCCTCGGGAATTCCGCCGCCAGGCGGGACGTGGGATCTCAGAAGCGGTCGGAACCCAAATCTTAGCAATAAGATTTTCTGACACGATGTGGCGGCTTTTCCTATTTTCCGAACAGGCAGGTTCCTTGCGAGGGACCTGCCTGTTTTTGTGTATGGACTTTTATTAACTATTTAGATATGAACATTATAGCTATTATTATCGGATTCGTTGCGGGCGCGGCGGTCGCCCTCGCCCTCTCCATACTCATCCGGAAGAGCATCCTGAAAGGCAAACGGGACGAGATCCTCGAGAAGGCCGAGATCGAAGGCGAGAAGATCAAGAACGACAAGATCCTCCAGGCCAAGGAGAAGTTCCTCACCCTCAAGGGCGAGCACGAGCAGTTCGTCAACGAGAAGAACGCCCAGATCCGCGAAGCGGAATCCCGCGTCAAGCAGAAGGAGAACCAGCTGAACCAGCAGAACGCGGAACTCCAGAAGAAGAACAAGGATATCGAGAACATCAAGTCCTCCCTCAAGGGGCAACAGGACGCCCTCGCCCGCAAGGCCGAGGAATACGAGAAGATGAAGGGCGACATCGTCCGCCAGCTCGAGACCGTCGCCGGCATGAGCGCCGCCGAGGCCAAGAACGTGCTGATGGAGAACATGAAGGCCGAGGCCCGCACCGAGGCCCAGGCCTACATCAACGACACGATGGACGAGGCGCGCCTGAATGCCGCCAAGGAGGCCAAGCGCATCGTTATCAACACGATCCAGCGCACCGCGACCGAAACGGCCATCGAGAATGCCGTCACGACCTTCCCGATCGACAGCGACGAGATCAAAGGCCGCATCATCGGCCGCGAGGGCCGCAACATCCGCGCCCTGGAGGCCGCAACGGGGGTCGAGATCGTCGTGGACGATACGCCCGACGCCATCCTCCTGTCCGCCTTCGACCCGGTCCGCCGCGAGGTGGCCCGCCTGGCCCTCCACCAGCTCGTGATCGACGGCCGCATCCACCCGGCCCGCATCGAGGAAGTCGTCACCAAGGTCCAGAAACAGCTTGAGGATGAGATCCTTGAGACCGGCAAGCGCACCTGCATCGACCTCGGCATCCACGGCCTTTCCATGGAACTCGTCCGCATGATCGGCCGCATGAAATACCGCTCCTCCTACGGCCAGAACCTCCTGCAGCACTCCCGCGAAGTGGCGAACATCTGCGCCATCATGGCCTCCGAACTCGGCCTCAACGTCAAGATGGCCAAACGCGCCGGCCTCCTCCACGATATCGGCAAGGTCTCCGAAGAGGATCCGGAACTCCCGCACGCCATCCTGGGCATGAAGCTCGCCGAGCAGTACAAGGAAAAGCCCGAGATCTGCAACGCCATCGGCGCCCACCACGAGGAAATCGAGATGACCTCCCTCATCGCCCCGATCGTGCTTGTCGGCGACGCCATCTCCGGCGCCCGTCCGGGTGCCCGCCGCGAGGTGATCGAGTCCTATATCAAGCGCCTCAAGGGCATGGAAGACCTCGCCGCCGCCTATCCGGGCGTGACGAAGTCCTATGCCATCCAGGCCGGCCGTGAACTCCGCGTCATCGTAGGGGCCGAGCAGGTCTCCGACGACCAGGCCGCCGGCCTTTCCGCCGAAATCGCCAAGAAGATCCAGGACGAGATGACCTACCCGGGACAGGTGAAGATCACCGTCATCCGGGAGACCCGTTCCGTCGCCTACGCGAAGTAATTGAGAACCAGCCCCATGAGAGCCCGCACTTTCTCCCTGCTGCTGTCTGCGCTCCTGTCCGTCACGGCCTGGGCGCAGGAAGCGTCCGTCCGCTGGAGCGCCAAGGGGGAAGCCCTGGAAGAGGGCCTTTTCCGCATCACGCTGACCGGCCGCATCGCCGACGGCCAGCACATCTACGGCACCGCCCACGAATACAATCCCACGACGGTCGAATGGGCGGAAGGAACCGTCCTGGAAGGCGGGCTCACCGAAGTGACCCCGACGGAAACCTTCAAGGACGAGCAGGTCTTCTTCGGCAAGGCCGTCCTCACCCAGGACGTCCGCGCCGAAGCGGGGACGACCCTGTCCGGAACCCTCTCCTGGCAGGCCTGCACGGACACGCAGTGCGGTTTTCCCGAGTCCTATGACTTCACGGTCACGCTCCCGGCGCCCGCCGGAGAAGTCCACCAGAGCGCCATCGCCGACCCCGAGAAAGAGGAGGGCAAGGGGCTGTGGGGGCTGATCCTGGAGGCCATCCTCTGGGGACTCCTGATGCTCCTGACCCCGTGCGTGTTCCCGATGATCCCCATGACGGTCTCCTTCTTCCTGAAGAGCTCGGAGAATCCGCACGAAGGCCGCTTCAAGGCGCTGATGTACGGGGTTTTCATCGTGCTGCTCTACACGGTTCCGATCTGCGTCATCATCGGCCTGACCTGGCTCCTCGGCGGCGACGCCGTGACCGCCAACATCTTCAACTGGCTGGCCACCCACTGGCTGCCGAACATCCTGTTCTTCCTCGTTTTCATGGTCTTCGCCGCCTCGTTCTTCGGGGCGTTCGAGATCACCCTCCCGTCCTCCTGGCAGAACCGGAGCGACGCGGGGACGGGCAAGAAAGGCCTCGCCGGCATCTTCTTCATGGCGCTGACCCTCGTGCTGGTGTCCTTCTCCTGCACGGGCCCCATCGTCGGCTCGGTGCTCATCCGCTCCACCCGCGGCGAATTCTGGACCCCGATGGTCACGATGCTGGCCTTCTCCGTCGCCTTCGCGCTGCCGTTCACCCTCTTCGCCCTCTTCCCTTCCCTGCTGAAGAAGATGCGGGGCGGGAGCTGGCTGAACAGCGTCAAGGTGGTCCTGGGCTTCATCGAGGTGGCCTTCGGCTTCAAGTTCCTCAGCGTGGCCGACCAGACCTACGGCTGGGGACTGCTGGACCGGGAGGTGTACCTCGCGATCTGGATCGTGGTCTTCACCCTGCTGGGGCTGTACCTCCTCGGCAAGATCCGCTTCGCCCATGACGAACCCGTCGAGCACATCGGAATCACGCGCCTGGCGCTCTCCATCGCCGTTTTCTCCTTTGTCGTGTACATGATTCCGGGCATGTTCGGCGCGCCGCTCAAGGCCCTCTCCGGCTATCTGCCCCCGATGGATACCCAGGATTTCATCATCGCGAACTACGCGGAGGGACAGGGAACGCCGGTCGCGCAGGCGCCGGAGGGGCAAGGCAGCACCTACGACCTCAAGATCCCCCACGGGCTTCCGGGCTATTTCACGCTGGACGAGGCACTGGCCGCAGCCGCAGCGGAGGACAAGCCCGTCTTCGTGGACATCACGGGCAAGGGCTGCACCAACTGCCGGGAGATGGAGGCGCGCGTCTGGAGCGATCCGGACATCCTTACCCTGCTGCGGGACCGCTTCGTCATCGCGGCGCTCTACACGGATTACCGCGGCGCGGAAGTTCCTGAGGGACAATGGATCACAACACCGAAAGGCAAGACCCTCAAGCGCATGGACGAGGTCAATTCCTACCTCGCCCGCGAACGTTTCGGCGTCAACGCGCAGCCCTACTACTTCATTCTCGGACGGGACGGGCAGCCGTTGACGCCGGGCCGCTCCTACAACCTTTCCATCCCGGGATTCGCCGCCTTCCTCCAGGAGGGCCTCGCCGCTTACGCACGATAGACCATGTCCGAACTCGCCCCGCTGATCGCCGACCTTGCCCTCATCCTGGTTTTCGCGGGGGCGATGACCCTCATCTTCAAGAAACTCAAGCAGCCGCTGGTGCTGGGCTACATCGTGGCCGGCTTCCTGGCCAGCCCCCATTTCGGCCTGCTCCCCTCCGTCATCGACACGGCCAGCATCCATGTCTGGTCGGACATCGGCGTTATCTTCCTGCTCTTCGCCCTCGGCCTGGAATTCAGCTTCAAGAAGATCATGAAGGTCGGCGGCCCGGCGGTCATCGCCGCGCTGACGATCATCTTCGGGATGATCTTCCTCGGCTACACGGTCGGCTCCGCCTTCGGCTGGAAGCGCATGGATGCCATCTTCCTGGGCGGGATGATCGCCATGTCTTCGACGACTATCATCTACAAGGCCTTCGACGACCTCGGCCTGCGGAAGAAACAGTTTACGGGGCTGGTACTCAGCATCCTGATCCTCGAGGACATCCTCGCCGTCGTGCTGATGGTCGTCCTCTCGACCATGGCCGTCAGCAGCAACCTCGAAGGCGGGGAGATGGTGATGAGCCTGCTCAAGTTGGTCTTTTTCCTCATCCTGTGGTTTGTCGTCGGCATCTACCTCATCCCGCTGCTGCTCAAGAAGACACGCAGCCTGATGAACGACGAGACGCTGCTCGTGGTGGCGCTCGGACTCTGCTTCGGCATGGTCGTCATCGCCGCCAAGACGGGCTTTTCCGCGGCCTTCGGCGCCTTCATCATGGGCTCGATTCTCGCAGAAACGATTGAGGCCGAACACATTGACCGGCTCGTCAAACCCGTCAAGGACCTCTTCGGGGCCATCTTCTTCGTCTCCGTGGGCATGATGGTGGACCCGGCGATGATCGGGAAGTACATCCTCCCGATCCTCGTCATCACCCTCACCGTCCTCCTCGGCCAGATCACCTTCGCCACCCTCGGCGTCCTCCTCTCCGGCAAGAGCCTCAAGACCGCGATGCAGTGCGGCTTCTCCCTGACACAGATCGGCGAATTCGCCTTCATCATCGCGACCCTCGGCGTCTCCCTCGGGGTGACGAGCGACTTCCTCTACCCCATCGTCGTGGCGGTCTCGGTCATCACCATCTTCCTGACCCCGTACATGATCCGACTGGCCGAGCCGGCCTACGGCTTCCTGGAGAAGCACCTGCCCGCCAAATGGATTTCCTTCCTGGACCGGTATGCCTCGGGCAGCGCCCCGACGGATGCCGGCAAGGAGTCTTACTGGAAGAAGTACCTGACCGCGATCGTGAAGCTGACCGTCATCTACACCATCGTCTGCGCGGCCATCTGCATGCTTTCCTTCCGCTTCCTCGTCCCGCTCGCAAACCAGTGGCTGCCAGGCATTTGGGGCAATGTCCTCTCCGCCACGGCCACCATCCTCGCGATGGCGCCGTTCCTGCGGTCCATCATGATCAGGAAGCTCCGGTCCGAGGAATTCGTGACCCTCTGGGGGCAGAGCCGCGCCAACCGGGCCCCGCTCGTCGCCAGCGTGGTCATCCGCATCTTCATCGCCATGGGGTTCGTGCTCTACGTCCTGATGCGCCTGTTCCACTTCTCGGTCGCCCTGGTCTTCGTCATCGCCTTCGTCCTGGTCATGGCGATGATCTTCAGCCGCCTGGTCAAGCGGAACGCCATCAAGATTGAGCAGACTTTCCTGAACAACCTGCGTTCCAGGGAGTTGCGCGCGGAGTACATGGGCGAGAAAAAGCCGGAATACGCCTCCCGCCTCCTGTCGAAGGATCTCCACCTGACCGACTTCGAAATCCCCGGCGAATCGCTCTGGGCCGGCCGGACCCTCGCCCAGCTCGACCTCGGCAAGCGCTTTGGCGTCCAGGTCGCCTCGATCCTCCGCGGCAACCGCCGCATCAACATCCCGAAGGGCAGCGACGCGCTCTACCCGCATGACAGGATCCAGGTCATCGGGACCGACAGCGCCCTCGAAACGTTCGGGGCCGCCCTGCAGCAGGGCGTCGTCACGATAGACGAAAGCGTCGCCCGCGAGGGCGAGATGGTCCTCCGGAACCTGCTCGTCGGTCCCTCCTCCCCCTTCCTCGGTAAAACCCTGCGGGAAAGCGGTTTACGGGATACGTATCATTGCCTGATAGCAGGCGTCGAGACCGAAGACGGCGGCCTCCACACGCCCAACCCGGCGCGTCCCTTCGCGGAAGGCGACGTCATCTGGCTGGTGGGCGAACCCAAGGATCTGGATACCCTTCCTTAACCGGCTTCAGCGTTTCGGGAACAGCAGCGCCATATCCTGCTCCAGCGCCTTCCCGGCGAGGGGCTGCGGGATGAAGGACCAGCGGCCGATGCGCTGCGGGTCGCCGGTGACGGCGGGATCGATGGAACCGATGTCCATCAGATAGTTATAGAGGATGTTGCGGATCTCCGGGTAGCGGGAGACGACGCGCTCGTCGATACGGTCGGTGTCGATGCCCGCGCCTTCGCGCATGAGGTCGCCCCCGCCGCTGGCGCGGTAGGAAGTCATGGCGACGAAGTATTCCTTCGACAGTTCGAAAGGCTGGCCGGAGGCCATGGAGGCGATGGCGACGCGCGCGCCGAAGGGCTTCGTCACATCAACCGTGTAGTTGATGCCCGCGGCGGAGTCGAAATTGTAGCTGCGGCTGACGAAGGACCAGCCCGTCTGCTGGGTGCGGGCGTCGTCGCGCTGCTGGATGCGGAGGACATGGTCGCCGGGCTTGGAGAGGGTCTGGATCCACTTGTCATAGCTGAATTCCAGGTAGTTCCGGATTTCCTCCCCGGTCATGCGGACCACGAAGAGCTGGTTCTCGTAGGGATAGATCGTGAAGAGGTCGTTGTAGATGAGCGTCCCCGCCTTGACGAAGCCGTTGTAGGTCAGCGGCGCCGCGAAGGAAATCTGGGCCGGACTGCAGCCGAGGCCGAGGGTATGGACCAGGTTCATGTAGTCGCTCATGCCGGTATAGGCGTCGCGGGTGCGGAGATCGGACTTGAGTTCGCCGACCTCCTTCAGCGTAAATGCCTTGACGGCCTCATAATCGGCATGGAAGGCCGTGCGCATGGCCGTATCGACGCGCTCGGCGCGGATCGGGATGAGGCCGGCGGTGTGCGCGCGGGAGACGATCTTACCGCCGCGGACCGTCAGTTTCAGTTCGCCGAGGCCGAGGTTCCGGCAATGGGAGCCAGAGTTGATAAGGCAGATGCTGTCGGCGTTCTCCGTGTAGGGACGGTGGTCATGGGAGCAGACCAGGAAATCCACGCCCTTCAACGAGTGAAGCAGGTCAAGACCTTGGCTTTCAAGCGCTTCCCCCTTTCCGCTCCCGGTACCGCTGTGGACGGCAACAATGACGACCTGGGGCTGCTCCTTCGCGATGACCGCGTCCACGTCCTGCTGCACGAGGGGGATCAGGTTCTCGAAATGCATCCCGCTCCAGATGCTCTCGTTCAGCCACGCCTTCATGTTCGGATTGGTGAAGCCGAGGATGGCGACTTTCAATCCCCCGCGCTTCACCACCGTATAGACAGGGAAATACGGCTTGCCGTCGTCATTCCGGATGGCATTGCCTGCCAGGAAGGGAATCCCGTAAGACTTAAACTGCGCGGCGATGCGGTCATACACCCGGTGGCCCGTCTCGATGTCATGGTTGCCCACTGCAACCGCATCATAGCCCATGTATTGGACCAGACGCGGATAGACATGCGGGGTCAGCGTATCGACGTAGTTGAAATAATAGGCGGCGTTATCCCCCTGCAGGCAGTCGCCGGCATCCACGAGGAGGACATGGTCCGCCCCGACCGCGGCGCGGACGCTGTCCACGCAATACTTGGCGGCGAACAGGGACTTGGCGGTATTCGTACCGACATAGGTCGAGTCGAAATAACGGCCATGGATGTCGTTGGTGGTCAGGAGCGTCAGGCTGTACTCTCCGTCTTTCAGGGAGTTGCAGGCGGCCAGGGCGAACAGGGCCGCTGCGAGGAAGAGGGTTTTCGTTTTCATCAGAGGGGGATTCTTTGCGTAGGTTCAGTCCTTCTGGCGGTCTTCGCGGCCGCCTTCTTCCGGGCATGTTTGCCCAGGCGGTCGAGATGGAATTTCAGGAAGAGCCGCTGCTCCAGGCCGGAGTAGCCGTTGTTGAAAAGGACGGCGGCATTCAGGTGCAGCGAGACGAACTCCGAGATCTGCGGCTCCCAGTACAGGCTCAGGTAATCGAAGACGCCGGGGATGCGGGCGGGATCGGTGTCCACCCGGAACATCCGCATGCGCATGTACAGGTCCGTTCCGAAAACGGAGCCGGAGGCGTCTGTGTCGGCGAAATAAGGCAGCAGGTCGTTGCCATAATAGCAATAGTTCCGAATGCCGAAATTCCACTGCCGCAGGTCCGTGACCGCCAGGCCGCCGAAGCGGAATTCATGGCCGGGGTAGCGCCGGTCGCGGCAATAATAGGCCACGGGGCCGGCTTCCAGCCGCAGCGCCTGCAGGCCGGTCCTTTCCGCGAAATCGAAACGGGCCCAGGGGTGCAGGATATGGTCGTCCACGACGCCTTTCGCATGGTCGCTGTCGGCATAATGGTGGAACATGCCCTCCCAGCCGAGCGCGAACCAGTCCGCGAGGGACGACGCTCCGTAGGTGAACACGTTGAACTCCTCGCGGCGGTCCACCCCGTACATGCCGTTCCAGTCCAGGCCGATCTCATAGAGGGATGCGGGCCGGCGGAAGGACAGGAGAAGCCCGTCGAAGTTATTGTCATAGAAGACCTTCGCGTCGGAATAGATGAGCGGGGAATAATGTCCCTGCGTCAGTGCACGCGGGAAAGAGCCGAAAACCGCGCGCATGTCCGTCTTACCGAAAGACCTGTCCAGGCGGTAATACAGGGAGAACTCCCGGATCAGGCGCGCGTTCTCCAGCAGCGGATCCGCCTCGAAGCCGGTCGCCGTGGGATGGGCGCCGAATTCCTTGAAGAGGTCGATGCCGCCGAGGATCCGGTGGACGCCACCCTCGCCCCGGTCGATCCGGATGCCCAGGAAGGGGGAAAGCCGGGCGCCGGCGAGGGTCCCGGAAGGGCACAGGTCCCAGCGCCCCCCGTCGAACTCGTCGTTGACGAATGTCCAGTTGAAAATCAGGTCGTAATCCAGTTCGACCGCCTTTTTCTGCGGCTGGGCGGGCTGCTGGACCCGCGGCTGCCCGAACAGGCCGCCGAACAGGTCGGGGAACATTTGCGCGCCGGCCGGCAGGGCGGCCAGCAGGAGGGAAAGGGCTATCAGCGTCTTTTTCATCGCTCGGCAATCTGGGGTATCGTACAAATGTACGCATTATTTTGTATTTTTACCGAACAAAAACGGATGACCATGCCCATCAAACTCCAGACGCCGGTCGGGCTCCGCCCCTCCCCCGGACTCCTCTCCCAGAGCGACCGCATCCTCGCGGTCGGCAGCTGCTTTGCCGATGAAACCGGCCGCCGCCTGGCCGACGACGGCTTCCGGGTCTGCGTCAACCCCTTCGGGACGCTGTACAATCCCGTATCCGTCTGCAACGCGCTCAGCCGCCTCGCCTCCGCCGCCCCTTTCTCCGCGGAGGATTGCGTGGAAATGGGTGCCGGCGCGGGCCTCGTCTGCTCCTTCTCGCACCATACCTCCTTCGCACGGGAGACGCCGGAGGCCTTCCTGGAGCATGCCAACGCCCGGCTCGCGGAAGCGGCTGCATGCTGGAAAGCGTGCAACAAGGTGCTCGTCACGCTCGGCTCCGCCTGGTGCTTCCGCTCCGTCGCGACCGGCGAAACCGTCGCCAACTGTCTCAAGCGCCCTGCGGCGGAATTCGAACGCTATCCCCTCAGCGTGGAACAGACCGCCGCGATGCTCGAGAGGCTCATCAAACGGTTCAGCGACAAGCAGTTCATCTTCACGGTCAGCCCCATCCGCCACCTCGCGGACGGCGCCCACGGCAACCAGCTCAGTAAAGCGACCCTGCTGCTGGCCACAGACCGCCTCGACGCCCCGTACTTCCCTGCCTACGAACTCCTTCTGGACGAACTCCGGGACTACCGCTTCTACGCCGAAGACATGGTCCACCCTTCCGCCCAGGCGACGGACTACATCTATGAACGCTTCCTGGAATGGTCCCTCACGCCGGACGACCGCCTCACCCTCGACGCCCGCCGCAAACTCCTCCGCTTCGAGCGGCACCGCCCGCTGCACTGAGCGCGTTACCGCCCGGATTCAAACAGCATTTCACCGGAGAAGGAGATGCGGTCGCGGTTGCCGGACTGGACGTCCAGCGAGGTGCTGCCGTTCTCGAAGATGCGGAACTGGTAAACGTGCTCGTCCTCGTCAGTCTTGACGTAGAGGGTGACGACGTAGCCGCCCTTGGGATGGGACGCGAGCGAATAATTGCGGATGGGGGCCTGGAAATTCAGGGCGTGGCCGCCCCCGTAAGGCACCCGCCAGGCCTGTCCGAAGAAAGGAAGGCCGGAGTAGAGGACGCCGTCCTTGACCGTCACCGAATGGCCGGTCACGGAGCGGGACGAACCCCGCAACGGGAACATCCGCGTGATGTCGATGGTAAAATCACCGGCCTGGAGGTTTTCCAGGACCATCTGCGCCTCGCGCACTTCGCGCGCATGGCGCTCCTGCGGCGTCTCCCGCAGCGCGGCACAGGAGCCAAACGCCAGGACGGCCGCCAGAAGGCATACGATCCACTTTTTCATAGGCAGGAGGTATTATCGTCTCCGCATACCCTGCATAGCGCCCATGCGCTGCATGAGGTTGCCGGTCATGGCGCCCTTCATGGCCTTGCGGGTCCCTTCGAACTGCTTGAGAAGCCGGTTGACTTCCTGGAGGGAAGTGCCGGAGCCGTCGGCGATGCGCTTGCGGCGGGAACCGTTGATGATGTCCGGATGCTCCCGCTCGGAAGGGGTCATCGACAGGATGATGGCCTCGACGCTCTTGAAGGCGTCGTCCGGCACATCCACATCCTTGAGCATCTTGCCGACACCGGGAATCATCGATGCGAGGTCCTTGATGTTGCCCATCTTCTTGACCTGCTGGATCTGCTGGTAGAAGTCCCAGAGGGTGAACTGGTCGCGGGCGAGCTTCTTCTTGAGCTCGCGGGCCTGCTGCTCGTCGAACTGCTCCTGGGCCTTTTCCACGAGGGAGACGACGTCGCCCATGCCGAGGATCCGGTCGGCGATGCGGGACGGATGGAACACGTCGAGCGCTTCCATCTTCTCGCCCGAGGAGACGAACTTGATCGGCTTGCCGACGACGGCCTTGATGGAAAGGGCCGCACCGCCGCGGGTGTCGCCGTCCATCTTGGTCAGGACCACGCCGTCGAAGTCGAGGCGGTCGTTGAAGGCCTTGGCCGTTTCGACGGCATCCTGGCCGGTCATGGCATCGACGACGAACAGGGTCTCCGTCGGCCGGACGGCCTGGTGGAGGGCGGAAATCTCGTTCATCAGCTGCTCATCGACCGCGAGGCGGCCGGCGGTATCGATGATCACGACGCTGTAGCCCTCGGAACGGGCCTTGGCGATGGCGTTCTGCGCGATGCGGATCGGATCCTTCTCCCCTTCTTCGGTATAGACGGGAACGCCGATGCCCTCGCCGAGGACTTTGAGCTGCTCGATGGCGGCCGGGCGGAAGGTGTCGCAGGCGGCAAGGAGCACCTTCATGCCGCGCTTGCTCTTGACATGCAGGGCGAGCTTGCCGGAGAAGGTCGTCTTACCGGAACCGTTGAGGCCGGCGACGAGGACGACCGCGGGGCTGCCCTTGACGTTGATATCCTGCGACTCGCTGCCCATGAAGGCGGTCAGTTCGTCGTGGACGATCTTGACCATCATCTGCTGCGGCTTCACGGCCGTCAGCACGTTCTGGCCCATCGCCTTGTCCTTGACCGTGTTGCAGAACTCCTTGGCCACCTTGTAGCTCACATCGGCGTCCAGGAGGGCCTTCCGGATGTCCTTGACGGTTTCGGCAACGTTGATTTCGGTGATTTTCCCCTCACCTTTCAATATTTTGAAAGACCTTTCCAGCCTTTCGCTCAGGTTCTCGAACATATTCCTTTATTACGTTTGGAACTGCAAAGATACGCTTTTTATCGGAGCAAAAAAAGCGCCGGCCCGAGGGGACCGGCGCAGATCGCGGTTGGACCGGAGCGACTTACTCCTTGGGAGCGATGGCCTTCCAGACGCAGGCGCTGAGGGCTCCGCCCACGAGCGGGGCGCAGATGAACACCCAGAGGTCCTTGAGGGCCTGGCCGCCGGCGAAGAGGGCCGGACCGATGGAACGGGCCGGGTTGACGGACGTACCGGTCAGGTTGATGCACACGAGGTGGATCAGGATGAGGCTGAGGCCGATGGCGAGACCCGCGGGCTTGCCGGCGCCGACCTTTTCATCCGTCGCGCCGAGGACGACGAGGACGAAGATGAAGGTGGCGATGACCTCGACGAGGAACGCGCCGCCCGCACCGCCGGCATTCGCGACACCGTTGGTGCCGAGGCCGGCCGGATCACCCATGGCACCCGGGGCGCCGGTGACCTTGATGATGAGCAGCAGGAGCGCCGCACCGATGATGCCGCCGATGACCTGGCCGATCCAGTAACCGCAGGCGTCCTTCCAGCTCATGCGGCCGGAGAGGGCGACACCGAGGGTGATGGCCGGGTTGATGTGGCAACCGGAGATGCCGCCGATCGCGTACGCCATGGCGATGACGGACAGGCCGAAGGCCATGGCCGTACCGACGATGCCCGCGGCAGTGCCGCAGCCCAGGAAAACGGCCGTTCCGCAGCCGAGGAGAGTCAGGACCATCGTCCCGATGCATTCAGCGATGTACTTCTTCATACGATAAGGTTTTAAAGTTACGTGCTTCAAAGATAAGGATAATTTCGTATTTTTGCAATATGAAGATGCTCAGACGACTGCGATGCCTTCTCCCCCTGTCCGTTTCCCGGACCGGGAAGGCAAAGGACCGCTCCGGTGTCCCGCCCGAAACGCTCCGCCAGTTCCCTTTCATCCAGGAGCGCCTGGACCGCTGGGTCATCGGGAAACGTTTCTGCGAGGATATCCGCAACAACGTCGATTTCGCCGAAAGCCTCGGGGCGGACCCGAAGGACGTGACCTGGTTTTTCCGCACCGTCGTGCGCGAAGACCAGCGGACCTGGCGGGCCCGCCTGCGGATCGAAGAGGCGATCAGCCTGCTGAAGAAGGATCCGGACATGCCGCTCGGGACGGTCGCCGAAGCCGTTGGTTTCAGCGACGCGTCGAATTTCGCAAGGCAGTTCCGGAAATGGACCGGCATCGCTCCCCACCAGTGGCGGGAGCGCCACGGCGGCTGAGCGGCCGGAGGCGTTAGAAGGATTCCCCTACATTTTGATCTTGGCACCGCCGGAGGTCTTCCGGCGCACATTGCCCGACGCCTTGAGCCTGCGGGCGTCGATGCTGCCGGGAGCGTTCACATCGAAGACGGCGTCGGACGTGCTGCCGCCCAGTTTGAGGGTACCCGGCTCGTCCATCTTGACTTTCAGGCAGTTCCGGACATCCAGATTCCGCGCGGAGACGGTACCGGTCCCGGGGAACAGGACATACAGGTTCTTGCAGCGGACGCCGTCCAGGCTGACCTTGCCGGTTTTTTCCGCCGAGACAGTGAGATTCTCATCGGAGCTGCAGCCTCCCGAGAATGACGAGGCCTCCATGACATGGACGCGGCTGAGAAGCGGGGCCGAAACCTCGAGGGAGAACTTCCGGGCACCCAGCGGCTGGTGACCCTTTGTCCCGATGTACAGTTCGCCGTCGATGACCTTGCAGTCGACGGTATCGATGACCCCCTTCCGGGTGCGGAGGGCGACGCTGAAGGAATCGGCCTGGGTAAAGGTCACATCGGCGCCGTCCGCAACGCGGACCGCCGTGAAATCCCGCAGGTCGAGGTTGCGGCTGACGACGGGGCCGCGGAAGCAGGAAACGGCAAGCAGGGCCGCCGCTGAGAGGATCAGAAAACGTTTCATCGTATCATGCATTTTACTTATTCCCATTACAAATCGACTGCAAAGATACGGAAAGGGAGCCGCTTTTCCAACGGCTCCCCTCCCTTTCTTGCAAGACGGCCTATTAGCGGGCGCGGAGGATCTCTCCGCTGCCGGATCGCTCCGTATGGAACGCGCCGTCAACCCGGAGGTTCCGGACATCCGCGTCACCGGCGCCCTTGACCTTCACGGAACAGCTGGCGGCATGGCCGGCTAGCCGGACGTCCCCGGCTCCGACGACCTGGACATCGACCCGACCGTCCACATCGATTTCTCCGGCATCCACATCGCCGGCACCCTTGACGCCGACGCTCATGCACTTGGTAACCAGGCTCTTCACCTGCAGGTCCCCGGCCCCTTCGACCTGGGCGGTAAACTGGACGCAACGGATCCGGCCCAGCTTCACGTCCCCGCTTCCCTTGATGAGGAAAGTGAGCTGGCCGTCTTCCCGGTCATATCCGTCCGGCATCAAGATGTCCGAAGCACCGTTGACCCGGATGATTTCAAAGGCCGGCGCCGAAACCTCGACAGCGTATTCTTTTATCATCCGGAAGGGATGTCCTTCCTTCGTGCGGATCTCCAGGGTACCGTTCTCGACCCGGTAATCCAGCCATTCGAAGAGGTCCTCATGCGTGCGGACGACGACCCGGAACGAATCGGCCTGATGCAGGGTGATGTCCGGGGAGCCTTCGGCCAGGATGTTGGTGAAATCCTTCAGGTCCAGGACCCGGCTGGCGACTTCGCCATGGATGGTCACGGCCTTCCTGCCGGACTTGTAATTGGGATTGACATGGAAGCAGGAAACGGCGAGGACGGCTGCTGCCACAAGGGGGATGAATCGGTTATGCATGGTCTGTTTCGTTAAGGGTTGAGAAATCGATCCCGAGCAGCCGCATCCGTTCCCGGATGGCCGGCAACTCCTTTTCCATAAATTCCTTCCGTTGGGCGGAGAGGACGGTCTCCCGCGCATCGTCGGCCACGAAGTAGCCGATGCCGCGCCTGTTGTAGATGACCCCGTCGGCGGTGAGCTTTTCGTAGGAGCGCATCATCGTGTTCGGATTGACCCCGATGTCGGCGCCATACTCCCGGACCGAGGGGATCCGGTCCCCTCCCCGGAGGTCGCCGGAGAGGATCCGGTCGGCGATCACATCCACTATCTGCAGATAGATCGGTTTTTCTGCTGCGAAGTTCATGGGACTAATGCTGAAGGGTTTTGATCCGGCGCCAGACGCCCCAGCCGAGACCGGCGGCGACCAGGCAGGCGACGGCGATGAAGCCGTTCAGGATGGACGTGGCCAGACGGAGGGCCTGTTCATCCTCGAACCCGGCGTCAAAATCGAGATGCTGGAACGTCGGGATCAGCGCGAGGGCCGACAGGATGGACAGCACCATCGAGAGGATGAAGATGACCAGCAGGCCGCCGGAAATCTTGTACTTGCGGAAGCAGAGGCCGCAGAGCAGGAAGAAAAGGAAATTGATGACATGCCCGAGGAGGATAATGCCGACCATCCCGGCCGGGGAGATGACTATCGGGGATTCGCTGCCGGACATCTCCGCAAAGCTCTGCATGAGCGTGGAGAGGCCGCCGAAGAAGCTCCCGGCAACGGGCTGGCTCATCGCCGGGAACATCAGGACAAGCAGTGCATCCACTGCCAGATAGATGGCCCAGACGCAGACAGGGATGACCACGAGGACCATCAGGAGCATCGAAATGTATTTTTCCAGGCGCGAGGCGGGAACCAGGAGCCAGGCGGAACCGGCCTTGCGGTCGGTCAGGTGGCCGTAGATGCGGGCAATATACAGTTCCATCACCGTACAGACCACGACAAACATACCGATCCGGACCGCCTGCCCGGGATAAGACCAGGTACCCGAAAAACTCAGGGAGAGCAGACCCTGGACCAGGAAATAGAACAGGCCGAGGCCGGCGAACAGCAGCAGGGGGCGGCCATGGCTGCGCATCACCTGCATGAAATCATAGCGGAAATACTGCCAGAAACGGCGGAGTTGGAATGTTTCGTTCATGGCTTCTGGAGTTTAACGGTTAAACAGGGATTGGGCCAGTTCCTTGTGGGCATGGATGGTGTTGAAGAAGGCCTCGACATTGACCTTGCTCTCTTCGCCGGCGGCATTGGGATAGACCTGGATGGCCCCGCCGGGGGTCATTTCCCGGTACAGGGCGTCGGTGCGGATCTCGGTGCCGTAGTCGAAGAAGAGCTTCTCGCTGATTTCCTGCACCGTCGCGTTCACGAGCACCGCCCGGTTGTCCAGGATGATGATCGGGTCGATGATGTTCTCCAGGTCGCGGACCTGGTGGGTGGAGATGACGATGGCCGCATCCTCGGAGGTGTACCGGGTCACCGCCTTGCGGAACTGCGCCTTGGAGGGGATGTCCAGCCCGTTCGTCGGCTCGTCCATATAATAATGACGGACATTGCAGGCGAGGGCGAAGGAAATCCAGGTCTTCTTGAGCTGGCCGGCGGACATCGTATCCATCCGCTGCGCGGGATCCACCTCGAATTCCCGGAGGATTGTCAGGAATTTTTCGATGTCGAAGCGGGGCCAGAACACGCCGTTCTCCCGGGCGAAGACCTCGGCCTTCGCGGGAACGGGAGCGACCTCGTCGGGGAGGAAATACTGGTCGGCGAGCAGGGAAGGCTGACGGTCGAACGGGGCGAGGCCGTCGACCTCGATGGAACCGATCTGGGGCTTCTTCAGGCCGCAGAGCAGGGTGAGCAGGGTGGTCTTCCCCACCCCGTTTTCTCCGAGAAGGCCATAGATGTTGCCTTCGCGGATCTGCAGCGAAATGTCCTTCAGGACCATTTTGCTGCCGTAGCTGAATGCGAGATTGCTGACGTTGATCATATCTTTGCGAGTGTGTTAGTTCATTAGTACACTGCAAAGGTACACACTTTTTCCGAACCACCAAATTTTTTTTCACTTTTTTTATGCAATGCGTATTTTTGCACAAAATGAACGGCACATGGGTCCGATAACGATCGATCGCGGGGAACAGGTCGCCCTGGTGGGAGGCAATGCCGCGGGAAAAAGCCGGCTCGCAGCCGCCCTCGCGGGGCGATACGGCACAAAGTATATCAGTTTCCGGGATTCTTACGGAAGCTACGGCGACCGTAACTTCTTCATGCAGCAGCGATGGAACCTGTTCACCCTGGAAGGCGACCCGCCGACCCTCGGCGAAGCGCTCCGGGGGGAGGCGGCGGAAAGCAGGGATCCGGCAGCTGCCGGGGAACGGCTGGCGGAACTGACCGCCCTGTTTTCCCTGGAACCGCTGCTGGACAAGCCGCTTGTGACGCTTTCCTCCGGTGAACTCCGGAAATACCAGCTGACCCGAGCCCTGCTGGGCGGGCCGGAAATCCTCGTTGTCGACAACCCGTACATCGGCCTGGACCCGCGGGCACGGGCGCTCCTGACGGAACTGCTCACGACGCTTTCGGAGCACATGACCTTGGTGCTGGTCCTGTCGCGGCCGGCGGAGATTCCCCCCTTCATCACCCATGTCATCCCGGTCAAGGACGGGGTGCCCGGAGAGAAGGTCACGCGGGAGCAGTACCTGGACACGACCCTTCCCCCCGCCGTGATCCGGCTCCGGAACGTGACCATCCGGTACGGGAACCGTGTCATCCTCAACGACTTGAACTGGACGGTGCGGGAAGGCGAGCATTGGGCGCTGACCGGAGCCAACGGCAGCGGCAAGAGCACGCTCCTGAGCCTGATCAATGCAGACAACCCGCAGGCCTATGCCCACGACATCGAACTCTTCGGCCGTCCACGGGGCAGCGGGGAGAGCATCTGGGACATCAAGCGGCGGATCGGCTTCGTGAGCCCGGAACTGCACCGGGCTTTCCGGGTGGACGCCCCGGCGCTGGACATCGTCACCAGCGGATACTTCGATACGGAGGGCCTGTTCATGCGACCCTCCGCGGAGCAACGGGCCGGCGCCCTCCGGTGGATGGAGGAATTCGGCATCGGCGACCTCGCCGGAATGCCTTTCCTGCGGCTTTCCAGCGGGCAGCAGCGCATGTGCCTGGTCACGCGCGCCTTCGTCAAGGACCCGCCGCTCTATATCCTGGACGAGCCCCTGCAAGGCATTGACGAGCCGCACAGGCGGCATGTGAAAAGGCTATTGGACCGCTTCTGCGGCGCTCCGGGCAAGACCCTCCTGATGGTCACCCATTATCCGGAGGAATACCCCTCCTGCATCGACCACAGTCTCAGTCTGTAATCGCTCCCGCGACGATGTTGGCGACGCAGGCGCGGGTGCGGGCCAGGGAACCGTCATCGGTCGGATGGCAGCGGTTTGTCAGGAGGATCACGGCGGTTCGGGAATCCAGGTCGATGATCATCGAGGTGCCCGTGTATCCCGTATGACATAAGGTACGCGTGCGCGAAGTCAGGTCGCCGCGGAGGCCAGCGTGGTCGCTGCAGACGTCCCAGCCGAGCGCACGGCCGATGTGGGGCGCGTTTCCGGCGGGGATGGCGGCCATGGCCTGTACGGTCGCCGGCCCCAGGATGCGCCGGCCGTGGACCGCGCCTCCGCCCATGATGGCGGCGGCGATGACCGACAGGTCCTCCGCGTTGGAGAAGACACCGGCGTTGCCCGAATTGCCGCCGTTCAGCCGGCGGGCCAGCGGATCGTGAACCTCGCCGAGCAGCGGGCGGCCGTCTTCCTGGACCTCCGTAGGCGCCACAAGCGGCAGGATATCAGGATGTTCCGCCTTCGGTTCATAGCAGGTATGCTTCAGTCCGAGGGCATCGAACACATGATGCTGCGCATAATCGGCCAACCGCTCGCCGGTAATACCTTCGAGGATCCGCTGGAGCGTTACGAAGTTCAGGCAGCTGTACATGAAGTCCGTCTCCGGGCGGAAGTTGCGCCGGACTTCCGTCGCAATATAGCGCATCGTGGAGTCCGGGCAGTTCTCCCCGAAACGGTCCACCAGGCCCTGCACGCCGAGATAGGGCGTCAGCCCCGAGGCGTGCGTCAGGAGGTCCTGGACCGTAATATCCACCGTTTCACCCGTTTCCGGATCCGTCCAGGGCTGGAAATCCGGGATATACCGCCGGACGGGGTCCGTCAGCCGGACCCGGCCCTGCTCGACAAGCTGCAGGAAAGAAAGCGTCGTCCCCACACACTTGGACAGCGAGGCCAGGTCGAAGACCGTTTCCGGGGTCATGGCCACGGTGTCGGGAACGACCTGCCGGTTGCCATAGGCCTTCAGATAGACGATCCTGTCGCCGCGGACGACAGAAAGGACGGCGCCGGGCATGTTGCCCTCGGCGATGGACGCGCGGATGACGGAATCCACCCGGCTCAGTTTCACCGGATCCATGCCCGCGCGCCGGGGAGCCGTCCGGCGCAACGCACCGGGCTGCTCCCCGGCGCAGGCGACCAGGAGCGGAATGACGAGGATCAGGAGCTTCCGCATGATCCCTAGCCCTGGTGAGCCGGACGGAGCAGGTCGAGGACGACCTTGACCGGATTGAAGGTCTCCAGCGGGACCTCGACGAACAGGGTGTTCCAGTCGCTCATCGCGCCGTTCCAAAGGCCGGGGAGTTCGAGGGCCTTGAGTTCGCGGCCCTGATAGCTCTTGGAGCTGATGAATCCGGCTTCCGGATCGACATGGCGGAGCAGGTCGAAGGGCTCGCCCTTGTAGTTCCGCAGGCAGCAGACCAGGTCCACCGGGTTGAAATGGGTCGCGCGGGAGAGGGCGTCGGCCGCGCCCGCATCGTCCTTGTTGACCTGGACGCTCTCGAGGATCTGGAGCGACGTCGCCCCGTCGCGGCCGGCGATGACGAAAGGACCGCCGCCCGGCTCGCCCTCGTTGCGGACCATGCCGCAGACGCGGATGGGGCGGTCGAGTTTGGCACGGATCATCTCAAAGCGCTCGGCCTGGCCGTGGGCCAGGGGCAGCTGGACGCACAGATGCTTGTCCAGGAACGCCTCCACCTCGTTGCAGAGCTGGCGCGCCTCGGCGCAGCAAGGGTCTGCGACCGCATCGAAACGGCGGAGATAGCCGAAGATCCGGTCACGCAAACGCAGGGCCTCCCCCATCAGGACCTTC
Organism: Bacteroidales bacterium; assembly: GCA_016287075.1. Taxonomy (GTDB): domain Bacteria; phylum Bacteroidota; class Bacteroidia; order Bacteroidales; family UBA932; genus Cryptobacteroides. The sequence continues at coordinate 69,542 of JAEEVC010000002.1, forward strand.
TTGTACCGGGCCGTTTCCGGCAGATACTTCTCGTGGGCGACATTGTCGATGTTCTTGATGGAAACGAGTTCCTGGGACACCGCATTGAGGTTGTGGATCAGCGCGCCGTGGCCGGCGGGGCGGAAGAGGAGCGCGCCGTCGTCCGTCCGGAAGGGCCTGTTGCGGCCATCGACGGCGATCGTGTCCGTCGCCTTGTCCTGATAGGTGAAGGTGACATGGTACTTGACACCGTAGCGTGCCTCATATGCCGGCTGGACCTCGGCCAATGCCGCTTCAAAGAGGGCACGGTGTTCCGGGGAGATGGTCACCACGAGGTTGCACGAGCCGTCGGCATTGCGCATATAGGCCTGGGCCTCGACCAGGTGCTCGGCGATGGCCGTGCGGACCTCGCCGGGATAGCGGTGGAAACGGATGACGCCCTTCGGCTTGGAGCCATAGCCCAACCCCTTGTCGGTCAATACCTTCTCAAGGACGCTGCGCCGGTAGGCCGCCGTGTCCTCCGGACGGCCGAACAGTTCCTCCGTGTAAAAGGCGAACTTCTCGACGGAGGCGGAAAGGACGGCGCCGGGCGCCCCGGCGGGCAGGTCTTCCCCCGCCTCGAGCCTGGCCAGGCCGGCGAAAATGTCCTTGAACATCCGGGAGGCCGCGCCGGATGCGGGCACGAATTTGCAGCGCCCGGCCACTTCCGCCGTTTCCCCGTAGGCGACGGCGGCGTCCGCCTCCGCCTCCGTCAGGACACGGATCCCGCGCTCCGGCGTGGCCGGAGCCACGATCTTCATCCAGGGAAAGCCCCGGCGGAAACAATCAATCTGCTGCTGGACGGCGGCGGGAGAGACGCCCCGCTCGCGGATTTGCTGTAAATCTTTGCTGGTCATGGTTCAAATAATGCTGAATTCACGTCGGTATTGGTATGCGGTCCGCATGGCCTCGAAACCGTCCGGGTCGAGCCGGAACAGGAAGTCGTCCGTGAGGACCGGATAATTGTATTGGAAAGTGGCTGCGATCTGGCCCTGCGACATGCCGGTGATGTCCAGGCGGATCGGCGAGAGTTCGGGCACGGTATCCTCCGGGGAGAAGTGCCGCAGCGCGGCGATGCCGAAGTGGTCCGCAACGGCCCGGACGACGGCGGACGACCCGTTCTGCTTCCCCTGGAAGGAATAGCCGGCGATATGGGGCGTGGCGATGTCCACCGCATCCATGAGGATCCGGTTGATCCGGGGCTCCCCCCGCCAGGTGTCGATGATGACGGCCCCGAGTTTCGGGATCGCATGCAGGAGCGCCGCCTCGTCGACGACCTCGCCGCGGGAGGCGTTGATGAATACGGCCCCGGTCCGCATGCGGGAGAAAAAGGCGTTGTCCGCCATCCCGGCCGTCGTCGGGTCCAGCGGCGTGTGCATCGTCACGATGTCCGAGCGCTCCAGCAGTTCCTCCAGCGGGAGGAAGGCGTCCGGCCCTTCCGCCGCAGCGCGGGGCGGATCGCACAGAAGGACCGCAAAGCCCAGTTTGCGGGCCATTTCCTCCACCCGGGAGCCCACATGGCCGACGCCGATGATCCCGAATGTCTTGCCCGTGAGCGTAATCCCCTTGCGGGCGGCGACGGCATACAGGGCGGAAAAGACATAGTCCATCACGCCGCCGGCATTGCAGCCGGCCGCGTTGCGGACGACGATGCCGTTTGCGGCGCACCAGGGCAGGTCGATGTGGTCCGTGCCGATCGTCGCCGTCGCGACGAGGGACACCCGGGTCCCGCCGAGCAGCGCGGCGTCGCAATGGGTCCGCGTCCGCGTCAGGAGGGCATCTGCATCGAGCAGGTCGGCCCGCGTGATGGCGCGGCCGTCCTTGTAAACGACCTCGGCGTACGGTTCGAGCACGCCTTCTAGGAAAGGGATGGCCCGGTCAGCGACGAATTTCATTTCAGGACAAGGTTACGGATATAGCCGACGCTCCGGTTGTCCTCCGTAAAGAGGGCGTCGCCGGAAAGCCAGGCGTTCATTTTTTCAACAAGCAGGTCGCGCTGGAAGTACAGTTGGTTGCGGACGACCGAGGAACTGACTGTGATATAGAGTGTTCCGGAACGGAAGAACCGGCGGAGCGTAAAGGGGGCGGCGCCGGAACAGGCATCCCAGGCCGCGAAGATCCGCTGCGTGTTCAACCCGGGGGCGAGACGCATCGACTTGATGTAGGCCCGCACCAGTTCGTCCATTCCGACGGCTTTTTTCCGATCCAGTCCCATAGCGCTATACGACAGGGGTGAAATGGCCGCCGGCGGCCGTGAAATACGCCCGGTCCTCGGTGATCGCATCGACGATGCCGCTGAGGCGGGCCCGGTCGGTGTCCGTGATGAAGATCTGGCCGAAATCCTTGCCCGCGACCAGTTCGATCAGGTTGGCGATCCGCTGCAGGTCGAGTTTGTCGAACACGTCGTCCAGCAGCAGGGTCGGCGCGAAGCCGTACCGGGCCTTCATGATCTCGTACTGGGCGAACTTGAGGGCGACGAGGAAGGACTTCTGCTGGCCCTGGGAGCCGCAGCGGCGGATCGGATGGCCGTCCATGCCGAAGAGGAAATCATCGCGCTGGACGCCGGCGGAGGTGTACCTGAGCACCCGGTCCCGCTCCCGGCTTTCCGCGAGGATGGCGGACAGCGGCCCTTTCTGGAGGTCGGACCGGTATTCGACGGAGACCGACTCGGATCCGCCGGAGATGAGCCTGTAATACTGCGCGACCACCGGCCGGAGGTGCTCCGTCATCCGGGTGCGGGCTTCGAAAACCGGCGCGGCGGCCCGCTCCATCCGTGCATCGAACACGGCGAGCAGGTCCTCGTCCGGATTGCCGTCCTTCAGGAGCCGGTTGCGCTCCAGCAGGAGGCGGTTATAGGCCTGGACGGCCGCGAGATACTCCCGGTCCATCTGCGAAAGGACGGCATTGGCGAAGCGGCGCCGCTCCTCCCCGGAATCGCTCACGAGGGAAATGTCCGAGGGAGAGACCATGACAACGGGAAGGACCCCGATATGCTCGGAAATGCGCCCGTAGGGCTTGTCGTCCCGGACCAGTTTTTTCTCCCCGCCGGAACCCACCTGGACCGAAAAACGGGAATCGAGCCCGTTTTCCATCCGGCAGGTCCCGCCGATGGCGAACCCGGCGGTCCCGTAGCGGAAGTTGTACCGGTCCGGGGCCGGGAAGGCGCTCTTGGTCATGGAAAGATAGTAGATCGCATCCATCAGGTTGGTCTTCCCCTCCCCGTTGTTGCCGCTGATGCAGTTGACATTCGGGGAAAAAGACAGTTCCTCGAAGGCGATATTCCGGTAGTCCCGGACCATGATTTTCCTCAGTGTCGGCATAGCCACTTGCTCCAAACCTTGCAAATATAATCATTTTTTACTACTTTTGTCGGCTGTATCGGCTTTGTCCGGAATGAATTGATTAAACAAAAAAACAAGAAAACATATGGCAACCAAGAACAACCCGGAAGAACTCCGCAACCAGAACATGCAGGAGGCCGCTTCCAAGACCGAACAATTCTTCGAGAAGAACAAGAAAACCATCTACACCTGCTTCATCGCAGTCCTCGCGGTCGCGCTCGTCGCCCTCCTCTATTCCCGCTTTTACCTCCAGCCGAAGAAGGCCGAGGCCGCGGACCAGCTCTATCACGCAGAGCAGGCTTTCGCCCAGGGCAACTATGAGCTCGCCCTCAACGGGGACGACAACAACATGGGCTTCGACGAGGTCATCTCCAAGTATGGCCGCAAGGCCGGTGCCGCCGTCTATCTCTACGCCGGCGTCAGCGCCCTCCAGCAGGGGAACTTCGAGGAGGCGATCGGCTTCCTGAAGAAGTACGACGGCAACGACAAGATCCTCCTCGGCCGTGCCCAGGCCTGCATCGGCGACGCCTATGTCGGGCTCGAGGACTACAAGACCGCCCTCGGCTGGTTCGAGAAGGCGGCCGCCACCTCCGACAACCTCTTCTCCGCCACGTACCTGCTGAAGGCCGGCGTCACCGCCGAGAAGCTGGGTGACACCCAGAAGGCCCTCGCCGCCTACAAGCAGATCAAGGACCAGTACCGGCAGGCTCCCGAGGCCATCGACATCGACAAGTACATCGTCCGCATCGAATCCGCAAAATAAGCATACGCCATGGGTAGGGCATTTGAATTCCGCAAGGAAAGGAAAATGAAAAGATGGGGCCACATGGCCCGTGTCTTCACCAAGCTCGGAAAGGAAATCACCATCGCCGTGAAGAACGGCGGCCCGGATGTCGTCGGCAACCCGCGCCTGCGCGCCCTCATCGCCGAGGCGAAGGCCGAGCAGATGCCGAAGGAGAACATCGAGCGCGCCATCAAGAAGGCCACCGACAAGAGCGTCGGCGACTTCAAGGAGATCGTCTATGAAGGATTCGGCCCGTTCGGCATCGCCTACCTCGTAGAGGCCGCGACCGACAACAACACCCGCACCGTCGCCAATGTCCGCAGCTACTTCACCAAGTGCGGCGGCTCCCTCCAGACCAGCGGTTCCGTCGCCTTCATGTTCGACCACAAGTGCGTCTTCCGCATCAAGGAGGATCCCGCGAAGCCCATCGACATCGACGAGCTCGAGCTCGAGCTGATCGACTACGGCGCCGAGGAGGTCTTCAAGCAGGAAGTCGAGGACGAGGACGAGAACGTGACCGTCGAGGTCTGCATCTACGGCGACTACACGGCGTACGGCCAGATCCAGAAGTACATCGAGGAGAACGGCTACGAAATGCTCTCCGGCGGTTTCGAGCGCATCCCGAACGTGGACCTCAAGGACGTCACCCCCGAGCAGCGCGCCACCCTGGACAAACTCACCGGCCTCATCGAGGACGACGAGGATGTGACCAATGTCTATACGACCCTCAAACCGGCAGATTAAAACAACAAGATTCCCCGATCATGAAAGCGCTTAGAACCCTTCTCGCCGCGGCCGCCGTCATGACCCTTTCGGCGACCCTGTCCGCACAGGACATCAACCAGCAGCTGGAACGCACCATCCAGCAGAACCAGGAAGCCGTCGAACAGGCGGAAGCCCGGAAGAACAGCGTCGACCGCCAGAACCGGCGGACCATCGACCGGAGCAAGGACGAAATCAACCGCAACGAACAGCGGATCAAGGAAATCAAGAAGCTCCGGAAAGAAGCCAAAGACGCCCTCCAGACCCTCAAGGAGCACCACAAGCTCAAGAAGGACGCCCTGAAGGCCAATGAAAAAGCGATGAAGATCGACGGTCTCTCCATGGCGGACAAGGACCAGATCCGGGGCTGGAAACAGGAGCTCAGGGAACTGGACAACCAGATCAAGAGCGCCAAGCAGACGGTCAAGGAGTACGACCAGCAGATCAAGGGTTACCAGAAGAACATCTCCGCGGAGAAGAAGGTCATCAACAAGAGCAAGAAGGAGATGAACGAGGCGAAGAAGGACCTCAAGGCCACCCAGAAGGACCTGAAGGAGAGCCAGAAGATCCAGAAGAAGATCGAGGCCCAGCCGGAGGTTCCCGTCGTCCCGCCCGCCCCGCCGGTCGAGCAGCCGGACACGACCGCCCGTCAGGCCGACACGACCGTCGTTGTCACGCCTCCCGTGGAAGCGGAGATTTAAGCGGTTTCCGGCCGCCTTTGCGTCCGGGAAGTAGCATAGTGAAACATGCAGGCCTCCCGCACCCCGGGAGGCATATTGATTTGACGCACATCCTTTTACCATGAGCATCCAAGAGGAAAACATCGCCCGGCTCGTCGAGCGGCGCGCGGCGGCCCGGGAGGGCGGCGGCGCCAAACGCATCGATGCACAGCACGCCAAGGGCAAGCTCACGGCCCGCGAACGGCTCGCCCTGCTGCTGGACGAAGGCAGTTTCGAGGAATATGACATGTTCGTGCAGCACCGCTGTACGAACTTCGGCATGGAGAAGCAGCACTTCGACGGGGACGGCGTCGTGACCGGCTGCGGGACCGTCGACGGCCGCCTGGTCTATGTCTTTGCCCAGGATTTCACCGTCTCCGGCGGTTCCCTGTCCAAGACGATGTCCGAGAAGATCTGCAAGGTGATGGACCTGGCCCTGCGGAACGGCGCGCCCCTCGTGGGGCTCAACGATTCCGGCGGCGCCCGCATCCAGGAGGGCATCGACGCCCTGGCCGGCTACGGTGAGATCTTCGAGCGGAACATCCTCTCTTCGGGCGTGATCCCGCAGGTCAGCGGCATTTTCGGCCCCTGCGCCGGCGGCGCGGTGTACTCCCCCGCCCTGACGGATTTCACCCTGATGGTGAAAAACACCGCCTACATGTTCCTGACCGGCCCGGCCGTCGTGAAGAGCGTCACGGGCGAGACCGTGGACCAGGAACAGCTCGGCGGAGCCTCCGTCCATGCCTCAAAGAGCGGCGTTGCCCATTTCGCGGCCCCGACCGAGCAGGAAGGCATCGCGACCATCCGGGAACTCCTCTCCTACCTCCCTTCCAATAATATGGAAGAAGCGCCGCGAACGGAGTGCAACGACCCGGTCGGCCGCGTGGACGACGCCCTGAACGCCATCATCCCCGACAATCCGAACAAGGCCTACGACATGTACACCGTCATCGGCAGCATCGTGGACAACGGCCGTTTCCTCGAGGTCCATCGGGATTTCGCCCGGAACATCATCGTCGGGTTCGCCCGGATGAACGGACGGAGCGTCGGGGTCGTCGCCAACCAGCCGAACGTGCTCGCCGGCGTGCTCGACATTAACGCCTCCCGCAAAGCGGCCCGTTTCGTCCGCTTCTGCGATGCCTTCAACATCCCGCTCGTGACGCTGGTCGATGTCCCCGGCTTCCTGCCGGGCACCCAGCAGGAATACGGCGCCATCATCACCAACGGGGCGAAACTCCTCTATGCCTTCGGCGAGGCGACGGTCCCCCGCGTGACGGTCACCCTCCGGAAGTCCTACGGCGGAGCCCACATCGTCATGAGCTGCAAGCAGCTCCGCGGCGACATCAACTACGCCTGGCCGTCCGCGAACATCGCGGTCATGGGGGCCGACGGCGCCGTCAACGTGCTCTACGCCAAGGACATCAAGGCCGATCCCGAACATGCGGACGAGATCTTCGAGGCAAAGAAGAAGGAATACGAGGACCTGTTCTCCAACCCCTACCAGGCGGCGCAGAAGGGCTATATCGACGACATCATCGAGCCGCGCAACACGCGCTTCCGCATCATCCGGGCGCTGGAGCAGCTTTCCGGGAAGCGGCAGTCGCTCCCGCCCAAGAAACACGACAATCTTCCGCTGTAATCCCATGAAGGCCAAGCATTTCCTTCCGCTGATCCTCCTCGCCGCCTGGAGTCTTCCGGCCCGTTCCCAGAACGTGCGGGACCTCATCATTTCCGAGGTCCTCGCGGAGCCGGACAGTTGCGGCATCGTGGACGGCTACGGGCGGAGATGCGGCTGGATCGAACTGTTCAACACCTCGCAGGGAACCGTCAATTTCGGCGGCTGCTACCTGACCGACGACCGGACGGACCTCCGGAAGAGCATCATCCCGAAAGGGGACCTGCGGACGAAACTCGGCCCGCGGCAGACGGCGCTCATCTTCGCGGGCGGAAACGGCGCCGACGGCACCTTCTATGCCGGATTCACCCTTTCGCCCGGCGAGACCGTCTATCTGGTCAGCAACGACGGACGGACCGTTATCGATTCCCTGCAAATCCCGGCCGGCATGCCGAAGGGGATGTCCCTGGGCAAGGAAGCGCACGACCTCCGGCAGCGGGAATTCGTCCCGAACGATGCGCCCGGAACGCCGACGCCCGGCTCCCCGAACGGCCGGCAGGATGCCGAGTCCAAAGCCCAGGTCATGGCGGTGAAAGACCCGCACGGGCTCATCCTCGCGCTGGTTTCCGTCTCGGTGGTCTTTTCCGCCCTCGCCATCCTGTGGGCCCTGTTCATCCTGCTGTTCCGCATCGTGGAAGGCAGGAAGGATTCCCGTCCGGCACCGGGAGAGGCGGCCGTCGCACCGACACCCGGCAAAGAGGCGGACGGGGATGTTTACGCCGCCATCGCAGCGGCGCTCGACCTATACCTGTCCGACACGGTCCATGATGCCGAACCCTTCGTCATCACCCTCCGTCCCAAGGCGAGCTCATGGAATGACAAGCGACAGAATTTCAGAAAGTTACCCAAATGAAACAATACAGCTTCAAGATCAACGGAAAGCAGTACGACGTGACGGTCGGCCCCGCCGACGGGAAGCACATCCAGGTCAACGTCAACGGCGCGGATTACAGCGTGGAGATGGAAAGCGCGGATGGTCCTTCCGCCTCGGAGCCTGTTCAGGCGGCACCCGCCACGGCCGCTCCCGCGGCGCCTGAAACGGCTGCGCCGGCCGCCGCGTCCGGCCAGGTCGTCCCCACCCCGATGCCGGGCGTGATCATCGAAGTCAGCGTCCGGGAAGGGCAGGCCGTCAAGGCCGGAGAGAAGGTCGCCGTCCTCGAAGCCATGAAGATGGAGAACGAGATTGCGTCCCCGAAAGACGGGACCGTCACCGCCGTCCATGTGGACAAAGGCGCCTCCGTCGGCGAAGGCGACCCCATCGTAACCATCGCGTAAGGACTTATGGACCAGATCTTCCAGTCCCTCGCCCAGTTTTGGGAATACACCGGTTTCGCGAATGCGGCCTGGCAGAACATCGCGATGATCGCGATCGGGATCGTCTTCATCACCCTCGCCATCGTCAAGGAATGGGAGCCGATGCTCCTGGTCCCGATCGGATTCGGGATGATCATCGGCAACATCCCGATGTTCCCGGGGCTGAACATCAGCGTCTATGAGGACGGATCGGTGCTCAACATCCTCTACCAGGGCGTCCGGCAGGGCTGGTACCCGCCGCTCATCTTCCTCGGCATCGGGGCGATGACGGATTTCTCCGCCCTGATCTCCCAGCCGCGGCTGATCCTCATCGGCGCCGCCGCCCAGATGGGCATTTTCGGCGCCTACCTGCTCGCCCTCGCCTTCGGTTTTGCGCCGAACGAGGCCGGTGCGATCGGCATCATCGGCGGCGCGGACGGCCCGACCGCCATCTTCCTCTCCTCGAAGCTGGCCCCGGACCTGATGGGCGCCATCGCCGTCTCGGCCTATTCCTACATGGCCCTCGTCCCGGTCATCCAGAAACCCCTGATGCGGATGCTGACCACCGAAAAGGAGCGGCTGATCCGCATGCCGAAACCGCGGGCGGTCAGCCAGCGGGAGAAGATCATTTTCCCCATCGTCGGCTTCCTCATCACCGCCTTCATCGTCCCGTCCGGCCTGCCGCTTCTCGGCATGTTGTTCTTCGGGAACCTCCTGAAAGAGAGCGGAGTAACCCGCCGCCTCGCGGAAACCGCCCGGGGACCGCTCATCGATGTCGTCACGACGCTCATCGGCCTGACGGTGGGCGCTTCCACCCAGGCAGACAAGTTCCTCACCGGCAAATCCCTGCTGATTTTCGGCCTCGGCCTGCTGTCCTTCGTCATCGCCACCTGCAGCGGCGTACTGTTCGTCAAGCTGATGAACCTGTTCATCCGCAATCCCGAACGGAAGATCAACCCGCTCATCGGCAATGCCGGCGTCTCCGCCGTCCCGGACAGCGCCCGCGTCTCCGAGGTCGCCGGCCGGGAATACGACCCGGACAACCACCTGCTCATGCACGCCATGGGCCCGAATGTCGCCGGGGTGATCGGTTCCGCCGTCGCGGCCGGCATCCTGCTGAGTTTCCTCGGATAAAAGCATACCCATGAAAAAATACCTCATTCCCCTCCTCGGCGCCCTGCTCTTCGGGGGCGTATCCGCTGCGGCCCAGGACGACCACGTCAAGACGGGCTGGAGCTGCATTCCCGTGCCCGACGTCAGTTACAGCACCGACATCGGCTGGAATTTCGGCGCCTTCGGCGACCTCTTCTATTACGGGGACGGCTCGACCTATCCGAATTTCATCCACCACATCGCCCTGGCCGGCGCCCGCTCCACCCGCGGCGCCTGGTATCTCCACGGGATGTTCGACTCCAAGACGCTCATTCCCGGGCGGCGTTTCGCCGCGTCCCTGACCTACCGGGACTGCACGATGAACAATTTCTACGGATTCAACGGCCTGAATACGCCGTATATCCCGGAACTCGACCTGAATGCGGAGACGCACCAGGCCTACTACACCGACCACCGCAAGGTCATCCGCTCCGCCGCCACCATCTGGTCCCCTCTGGGGAACACCGGGCACCTCGACTGGATCGGCGGGCTCGTCTTCCGGAGGATCCGGATCTCGGATTTCACGCATGACAACTATAACAGCGACAACACGTTGTACCGCGAGCTGACGGGCGTCGGACTCATCCGCGCCGACGAGGCCGCCGGCGGGACCTCGCTGGAAGCGCGCCTCGGCGTCACCTACGATACCCGGGACATCGAACTGGCCCCGAACAAAGGCATCTACGGGGAGATCTACGTGAACGCCAACGCCGACCTCTCGCACGGGAAATACCATTACGCCCAGCTCGTGGCCCATTTCAAGCAATTCATCCCCATCATTTTCGGCCGCCTGACCTTCGCCTACCACCTGGGTCTCCAGCACCAGTTCGCCGGACAGATGCCCTGGTACAACCTGAACGAGATTTCCACCCTCTACTACCAGTACGAGGAGTATGAGGGGCTCTGCAGCCGCTATACCCTCCGGGGCTTCCACTACAACCGCATCACGGCCCCCGGGTACGCATGGGGCAACTTCGAACTCCGGGCCGACATCCTGAAATTCAGGTTGTTCAACCAGCAGTTCGACCTGATCGTCAATCCCTTCCTGGACGCAGGTGCCATCACGCGCCGCTTCCGTCCGGAAGAGCACGAAAAGCTGGGAGCCGTCCTGGACGGCAACGAACTGTACCGGAAAAACACGGACGGCGAATGGCTCCACGCCAGTGCCGGCATCGGCGGGAAGATCCACGTGAACACGAATTTCATCCTTTCGCTCGAATGGGCGAAGGGATTCAATCCCCAGCTCGCGGACAAGACGCTGACCATGTCCACGACCTATGTCTTCTGACGGGACATCCCGCATGCAGTTTTGGGTCACATCCTTGGGGATGTGACTTTTTTTTGTTATTTTTGTTCGATTCACACATACGCTAACATCTATACACCGTATCGATATGGACAAACTCCAGGAACTGACACAGCGCCTCTACGAAGAAGGCCTGTCCAAAGGAAAAGCCGAGGGCGAAGAGATCCTCGCCAGGGCGAAGGCGGAAGCCGAAGCCATCGTCCTGAAAGCGAAGGAGGAAGCCGAGCAGATCGTCTCCGCCGCCGAGAAGGAAGCCGCGGGCTTCCGGACGAAGGTCGAAGGCGACGTGAAGATGGCCGCGGTCCAGGCGGTCCAGGCCACCCGCGCCGATATCGAGCAGCTCATTGTCGCCAAGGTGGTGGACGGCCCCGTCTCCGCCGCACTTTCCGAGCCGGATTTCCTCAAGGGGATCATCGCCGAGGTGGCGAAACACTTCTCCGCCCAGGAGCCGCAGGACCTTTCCCTGGTCCTTCCCGAGCGCCTGAAAAAGGAACTTGAACCCTTCCTCGCGGGCGAACTCGCCCAGATTGCCGGCAAGGGCGTCGAGGCCTCCTTCTCCAAGAAGGTCGCCGGCGGCTTCCGGATCGGTCCCAGGGACGGCAGCTACTTCATCAGTCTGACGGACACGGACTTCCAGGCCCTCATCGGCGCCTACCTCCGTCCGGCGACGAAGAAACTCCTCTTCGGCGAATGAGCAATTTCGAATATATCATCGCCAGTCTCCCCTACCTCACGGCCGACTACAGGTACGCCGACGGACAGGGTTTCGGGGACGTGGTTGCCGAGATCCGGGAGAACCTCTCGGAGCGGGACGCCGCCGAAATGGACTTCCTCCTGAAGGGCTTCGACGGCGACGCACTCGACGCGGACTTCTACGCGGAGGCGCTCTCAAAGGGCAACCGCTTCCTCCGCGATTATTTCCGCTTCGATCTCAACCTCCGCAACGCCAAGGTCCGCTACCTCAACCGGGCGCTCGGACGCGAACCGGACCGGGACGTGCTGACCGGCGAGGGGAAGGGAGATGACCGGGACCTCGACATCGACGGCTACCGCTTCCGCGGCGGCGAGTTCGACGAGGCCGCCAAGGTGGAAGCCGTGCTGGAGGGGAAGGACCTCCTTACCCGCGAGCGGGGGCTCGACGACATCGTCTGGGAGAAGGTGGACGCCCTTTCGACCTTCCACTATTTCGACCTGACCGCCGTCCTGGCCTACCTCTGCAAGCTCCGCATCGCCGACCGCTGGCTCGCCCTCGACGAGGAGGCCGGCCGCCGGCTCTTCAAGAAACTCGTGGACGAGGTCCGAGGGACCTTCAAGGGCGTGAAATACGAAGAAAAATAAAAACGAAGATACATGAAAACAACAGGAATCGTAACGGGCATCGTCTCGAATCTGGTCACCGTCGCGGTGGACGGGCCGGTCGCCGAGAATGAAATCTGCTTCATCGACCTCGCCGGGGTGAAGATGATGGCGGAGGTCATCAAGGTCAACGGCCGCTTCGCCTCCGTCCAGGTCTTCGAGAGCACCCGCGGACTCAGGAACGGCGACAAGGTCGAATTCGAAGGCAGGATGCTGGAGGCGACCCTCGGCCCCGGCCTGCTTTCCAGCGTATATGACGGTCTGCAGAACGACCTCACGACCATGGAGAACGTCTTCCTCCAGCGCGGCGAATACACCGACCCGCTCAACCGGGAAAAGCTGTGGGAATTCGCGCCCCTCGCCGCTCCCGGCGACAAGGTCGTCGCCGCCGACTGGCTCGGCGAGGTGAAGGAAGGCTGGCTGCCGCACAAGATCATGGTCCCGTTCTCCTTCAAGGGCGAATTCACGGTCAAGTCCGTCAAGCCCGCCGGCTCGTACAATGTCGATACGGTGATTGCCGTACTCGAAAACGCTGAAGGCGAGGATGTTCCCGTGACCATGACCCAGAAATGGCCCGTCAAGGTCGCCATCAGGGGGTACAGGGAAAAACCGCGCCCGAGCCGGATCATGGAGACGGGCGTCCGCGTCATCGACACGCTCAATCCCATCGCCGAAGGCGGCACGGGCTTCATCCCGGGCCCGTTCGGCTGCGGCAAGACCGTCCTCCAGCACGCCATCGCCAAGCAGGGCGACGCCGACGTCATCGTCATGGCGGCCTGCGGCGAACGCGCCAACGAGGTCGTGGAGATCTTCACCGAGTTCCCGGAACTCATCGACCCGCACACGGGCCGCCACCTGATGGAACGCACGACCATCATCTGCAACACCTCCAACATGCCGGTCGCCGCCCGTGAGGCCTCCGTCTATACGGCGATGACCATCTGCGAATACTACCGCGCGATGGGCCTCAAGTGCCTCCTCCTCGCCGACTCGACTTCCCGCTGGGCCCAGGCCCTCCGCGAGATGTCGAACCGCATGGAAGAGCTTCCGGGCGCCGATGCGTTCCCGGTGGACCTTTCGGCCATCATCTCCAACTTCTACTCCCGTGCGGGCATGGTCGTGCTGAACAACGGCCAGACCGGCGCCGTCACCTTCATCGGGACGGTCTCCCCGGCCGGCGGCAACCTGAAGGAGCCCGTGACCGAATCCACCAAGAAGGCCGCCCGCTGCTTCTACGCCCTCGAGCAGAACCGCGCCGACCAGAAGCGCTACCCCGCCGTCAACCCCATCGACTCCTATTCGAAATACCTCGAATACCCCGAAATCATCGACTATCTCGACAAGACCGTCGAGAAGGGCTGGGTGGAGAAGGTCCTGAAAGCCAAGAACATCATCCGCCGCGGCAAGGAAAGCATGGAGCAGATCAACATCCTCGGCGACGACGGCGTCCCGATGAGCTACCACGTGGTCTTCTGGAAATCCGAGCTCGTGGACTTCATCATCCTCCAGCAGGACGGCTTCGACCCGGTGGACTCCCTCTGCCCGATGGAACGCCAGCGCTACATGCTGGACCTCGTCCTCGGCATCTGCGACCGCGAGTTCAACTTCCCGGACTACGAGGTCTGCCGCACCTTCTTCAAAGAGCTCATCAATGACCTCAAGCAGATGAACTACTCCGAATTCCAGGGCGAAAACTTCCGCAAGTACCAGTCCAACGTTTCCAAACTCCTCGAAGAAAATGGCAAATAAAGCATACCAGCGGGTCTATACCCGGCTCGAAGGCATCACCAAGGCGACCGTCTCCCTCCGCGCAAGCGGCGTCTCGAACGACGAACTCGCCGTCGTGGGCGGCAAACTCGCCCAGGTCGTGCGGACCAAAGGCGACCTCGTGACCCTGCAGATCTTCTCCGGCACCGAGGGCATCCCCTCCAACGCGGAAGTGACCTTCCTCGGCGAACCGCCGGTGCTGAAGGTGTCCGAGCAGCTCTCCGGCCGTTTCTTCGACGCCTACGGCCACCCGATCGACGGCGGCCCCGAAATCGAAGGCGAGCCGCGGCAGATCGGCGGACCGTCCGTCAACCCGTACAAGCGCCGCCAGCCCTCCCAGCTGATCCCGACCGGCATCGCGGGCATCGACCTCAACAACACGCTGGTCTCCGGCCAGAAGATTCCCTTCTTCGCCGACCCGGACCAGCCGTACAACCAGGTGATGGCCGATGTGGCCCTCCGCGCGGACGTGGACAAGATCATCCTCGGCGGCATGGGCCTTTCCAACGACGACTACCTCTTCTTCCGCCACAGCTTTGAAGCGGCGGGCGCCCTGGACAAGATCATCTGCTTCATCAACACGACGGAGAATCCGCCCGTGGAGCGGCTCCTGATCCCGGACATGGCCCTGACGGCGGCCGAGTACTTCGCCGTGGACAAGAACGAGAAGGTGCTTGTCCTGCTGACGGACATGACCCTCTATGCCGACGCGCTCTCGATCGTTTCCAACCGCATGGACCAGATCCCGTCGAAGGACTCCATGCCGGGCTCGCTGTACTCGGACCTCGCGAAAATCTATGAAAAGGCCGTGCAGCTCCCGACGGACGGGTCCATCACCATCATCGCGGTCACGACCCTCAACGACGGCGACATCACCCACGCCATCCCGGACAACACCGGCTATATCACGGAAGGCCAGCTGTTTCTGCGCGCTGACACGGACACCGGCAAGGTCATCATCGACCCGTTCCGCTCCCTGAGCCGGCTCAAACAGCTCGTGCAGAACAAGAAGACGCGCGAGGACCACTCCCAGGTCATGAACGCCTCGGTCCGGCTGTATGCCGACGCCCAGAACGCGAAGACCAAGCTGGAGAACGGTTTCGACCTGTCCGACTACGACCACCGCTGCCTCGCCTATGCGAAGGACTACGCCCGCGAGCTCCTCGCCATCGACGTCAACATCACCATCACCGAGATGCTCGACACGGCCTGGAAGCTGTTCTCCCGGCATTTCACCCCGGCGGAGACCGGCATCAAGCAGGCGCTCATCGACAAATACTGGAAGAACTAGCATGGCCATCAAGTTCCAATACAACAAAACGTCGCTGAACGAACTCGGCAAGCAGCTGAAAGTGCGGCAGCGGGCGCTCCCGACCCTGCAGAACAAGGAGAGCGCGCTGCGGCTGGAGGTGCGGAAGGCCAAGGAGGAGAGCGAGCGCTGTATTGCCGACCTTGAGAACGCCCTGCAGCGCTACGACTATCTGGCCGCGCTCTGGAACGAATTCGAGCCCGGGCTCATCCGCATCGTGGACGTGGACCTCTACACCCGGAAGGTGGCCGGGGTCAAGACGCCTGCCCTCGGGGAGATCCGCTACGAGCTGATGCCGTTCAACGCCTTTTCCAAGCCGGCCTGGTATGCCGACGGGGTCGCCATCCTGAAGGAGCTCTCCCGGCTCGGCATCGAGTCGGAAGTCTATAAGGAGAAGGCGCGCATCCTGGATTACCAGCGGAAAAAGACCACGCAGAAGGTCAACCTCTACGAAAAGGTCCAGATTCCCGGCTACCAGGAGGCGATCCGCAAGATCAAGCGCTATATGGAGGACGAGGAGAACCTCTCCAAGGCCTCCCAGAAAATCGTCAAGGGCCGCCATGCGGCCGAAGAGGAGCAGGAGGCCTCCGCACGATGATCGATTCGATGACCAAATACTCCTTCATCCTCCTCAACGGGGAGCAGGAAGGTTTCCTGGACCGGCTTCAGGAACTGGGCCTCGTGGACATCACCCGCAGTGTCAAGCCGGTGGACGCGCAGTCCACGGCGCTGCTGACCGACGCGGAGTCGGCCAGGGGCCTGCTGGATGCGCTCGGCCACGTCGCCATTCCGGAAGGCCTTGAGGCCCGGCCGGTTACGGGCGAGCCGTCGAAGGCAGCACGGAAGGCGCTCGACCGCCTTGCCGGGCTCGAAGAGGCCTTGAAGGCGGTCCGGAAGGACATCCGGAACCGCGAGCCCTGGGGCGCTTTCGACGCCGGACAGCTGCAGCAGTTGCTGGAAGCCGGTTACCGGGTCCATTTCCACGCGGTCGCGACCAAGTCCTTCCGGGAGGAATGGGCGGAGACGCTGCCCCTGCAGGTCGTTTCCGAAGCCGCCGGCAAGACCTGGTTCGTCACAGTCCTGCCCGAAGGCGAGCCCGATCCCCTGCCGGATGAGACCGCGGCGCCTGCCGGCAGCGTACAGGAATCGCTCGAAAGCCAGGACGGCATCGAGGCGGAAATCCGGGATATACAGGCAGAATTGCTTGGTATTCAAGGACATATCGGAGAACTGAAAAAAGACTACGAGCGGAAGCTCGGCGCCCTGGACCTCTATCTGGCGTCCACGGCCGCCGTTCCCGCCGCAGAAAATACGATCGTCACCCTCGTGGGCTATGCCCCGACCGAATGCGACGAAGCCGTGACCCGGTATCTGGACGAAAGCGGCGTCTTCTATCTCAAGGACAGCGCGGCGGTGGAGGACAATCCCCCGATCCGCTTCCGGAACAACCGCTTCGTCAAGATGTTCGAGGTCCTCACCGACATGTACGGCCGTCCGGCCTACGACGGTTTCGACCCGACGCCGTTCATCGCGGTCTTCTTCCTGCTGTTCTTCGCTTTCTGCATGGGCGACGCAGGCTATGGACTCATCCTCATCGTCCTCGGCCTGCTGCTCCGCAAGGCGGACAGTTTCAAGGACTTCTCCCCCCTCGTGGTGACCCTCGGGATCGGGACGGCCGTCATCGGCTTCCTCTTCCATACCTTCTTCTCGATGGACATCGCCGAATGGCCGCTCTTCGCGCCGGTCAAGGGCATCTTCCTGCCCGCGAAGATCGCCGGCTATGACGGGACCATGGTCCTCGCCCTGGTCGTCGGCATCGTGCACCTCTGCCTCGCGATGGTCGTCAAGACCATCCATGAGACGAAGACCAAGGGCTTCGCCAATTCCCTCGGGACCTGGGGCTGGACCCTCCTGGTCGTCGGCGGCGTCATCGTCGGCGGCTTCGCCCTCGCCGGCGTGCTGGACAAGGAACTGACCCGGTGGATCGTCATCGTCCTCGGGGTGGTTTCGGCCGCGGGGATCTTCCTGCTGAACGACCTGCACCGCAATCCGCTCCTGAACATCGGCTCCGGCCTCTGGGAGACCTACAACACGGTGACGGGCCTGCTCGGCGACGTGCTGAGCTACCTCCGGCTCTATGCCCTCGGCCTCGCCGGTGCCATGCTCGGCAAGGCCTTCAACGACATCGGCGGGATGATCCTCGGCGACGGTTCCCACATCGGCGCCTGGATCCCCTTCATCCTCATCGTCCTCGTAGGACACACCCTCAACATCGCGATGGCCGCCCTCGGCGCCTTCGTCCATCCGCTCCGTCTCAACTTCCTGGAATTCTTCAAGAACTCCGGCTACGAAGCCGCCGGACGCAACTACAATCCGTTAAAGAAATAATAAACAAATAAAAATCAAACGATTATGGAACTCATTCTCGGTTATCTCGGACTCGGACTCGTCCTCGCTCTCGCGGGCATCGGCTCCGCCATCGGAACAACCATCGCCGGCAACGCCGCGGAAGGCGCCCTCAAGAAACGGCCGGAAGCCTCCGGCAACTACATGGTGCTCTCCGCCCTGCCGGCCACCCAGGGCATCTACGGCTTCGTCGCCTTCTTCATGATGCGCGCGATGGAGAACCCCGCCGTCGTCTTCGGCGTCGGCCTGTCCGTCGGCCTCGTCTGCATGCTCTCCGCCATCCGCCAGGGCCAGGTCTGCGCCAACGGCATCGTCGGCATTTCCCAGGGCCATAACGTCTTCACGAACACCCTGATCTACGCCGCCCTTCCGGAATTCTACGCCATCCTCGGACTGGTCGGTGCGCTGATGGTATAGTCCCCCAAAAAGCCGTCTCCACGCCATGAAAAAGGTCTTTTGGCTCCTTGCAGCGCTCACCTTCCTGGCCGTCGCTCCCGGTTGCGGAAGACCCGAGCCGCCGGTCGTTCCGCCGACGGAAAAGCCGGATACGAAACCGGAACCGGAGCCGGAGCCCGAACCCGAGCCCGAGCCCGAACCCGAACCGGAACCGCAGGAACCGACGGATCCGCGCGAGGTGCCCGCAGACGACGGCATCCTCCGGGTTCTCACCATCGGCAACAGTTTTTCCGCCGACGCCGTCGAGCAGGAACTGGCTCCGCTGTTCGCCGCCACCGGCAAGAAGGTCATCATCGGCGACCTGTACATCGGCGGCTGCGACCTCCAGACCCACTTGGCCAAGGCCTCCGGGAATCTCGCCGATTACAGTTACCGGAAAATCGTGGACGGAAATCTCACGAAGACGGCAGATTACACCATGGAGCGGGGGCTCGCGGACGAGAAATGGGACTACATCAGTTTCCAGGAAGGCGCCGGCCACCACGGATTCTATACCTGGTTCCACCCCTATCTGGAAGACCTTATCGCCTACGCCCGCGAGAAAGCCGGCTACAAGGATTTCAAGGTCATCTACCACGCCTGCTGGTGCGCGCCCAAGACATCTACCGCCGCCAAGTTCGGCTATTATGACTACGACCAGGCCAAGATGTACGACGCCATCGTGGAAACGACGAAGAAAGTGGACGGGGAGATGCATTTCGACATGGTCATCAATTCCGTCGACGCCATCCAGAACGGGCGCACCTCGTGGATCGGCGACGGCGGTTTCGACCGCGACGGCTGGCATCTCAGCTACGGGACCGGCCGGTACACGGCCAGTTGCCTGTGGTATGAGAAACTGACCGGAGAGGATGTGACTGCGAATCCCTACCACCCGGCAACCATTTCGGACGCTGAAGCGGAAATCTGCCGGACCGCCGCCCACGAGGCGGCCATCCATCCCTACGTGACGACGGACCTTTCCTATTTCGTCAAGCCGGAGACCCCGGATCCGGGCCCAGGGACCGATCCAGGGCCGAATCCCGACGAACCGGTCGTGGACGGAAGGCGGACGCTCGCCGCGTGGGAATGGTCCGTCGAGCGGGCCGTCTCGGACGAGTACATCACCAGCTGGACCGGCCTGGAAAACGTCTCTTCCAATATCGGAAGGGAGGTTTACAGCAACAAGCCCGGCGAACGGGGCCATGTCCTCGCCAACAAGGCCGGCAACGGCAAACTTTCCTGGGTCCAGGTGGACAAGACCGCCTGGAGCGACACCGAAGGTGACATGCGCGCCGGACTGATTCTCATTACCAGCGACTTCGGCTGCCTCCCCGGCACCTTCGGCGCCCTTGCCGGAGATTACTACCTCTTTGAGACGACGGGGGCAAACCTCAAGGCCGGAGCGAAGATCAGCTTCACCTACAGCCAGTATTCCGCCGGCTATGGCGCGAAATACTGGATGGTGGAATACCTCGACGGCGAGACCTGGAAACCGATGCCCGGACTGACGGTCAAGACCGAGACCATCACCGGCAAGACCAAGGACACCGGAGAGGCGTTCAACGAGACGGTTACCTACAACAAGTCCTTCGCCGTCAAGGAGACTTGGCAGCCCTCGTTCGTATTCACCCTGACGGAAGAGACGCCGGACGTGAAGATCCGCCTGAGGGTCTGCTCGGAATGGCAGGTCAACGACGTCTGCTTCCTCCACCCGCGCACCCAGGCGGTCCAGCGCATCGCCGGAAGGACGATGCCGCTCATCCAGGAAATTGTGGAATAACTTTTGCACAGGGGCCCAAAAAAGACGCCTTATGAAAAAGATTGTCCTGCTCATCGCTTTGACCTGCAGCATGTTCAGCGCTGCAGCCCAGTACGGTCCCGGCTATCGGCCCGGGTATGGTCCGGGGTATGGCCCTGGGTATGGTACCGGATACGGTCCCGGATACGGCACCGGCTATGGACGCTCCTACCGGCCTGACCAGCGCATCGAAGTCGGCATCGGGCTCACCGGCATCGGCGACATCAGTTCCGTTTACCGGAACAGTTTCGCCGAGCTGTACGGCGAGTACCGGGGATTCCTCAACGAATGGTTCGACGTCGGCGTCCAGCTGTTCTTCACGGGCGGGAAGGGCCGGAACGACAACGAGAAACTGACCCCGCTCGGGCAGTTCAAACTCTTCCAGGCCGGCTGGGAAGGCATCCTGGACTGGGACTTCCTCGACATGCCCAACATGATGGCCTTCCTCGGTTTCGGTATCGGCCGTACGTACGGCTACTACAATTATCCCACGGAGGATTTCTCCGGCTGGGGACGCGGCTGGTGCATCGACCCCCGTATTGGTCTGGAACTGTTTGAAAGACTGCGTCTTACCGCGCATCTCCGCTGTTCCTTCGCGGATCGGATCGGAACCTATGGCGCCATCTCCGTCGGCTGGACGTTCAATCCGTACCGCCACCGGCACAGGCGGAACCAGCAGCCGAGGGATCCGTCCACGCTGCAGCCGAGGATCCGTTAGCATGTCCATAGTCGACCATCCGGGAAACATCTCCCAAGCTCCCGTCACCAATGCCGGCGCGATGGAAAAAACCATCCGCCGGCTTGGCGTCATCCCCTTTTTCACCAATGCGATCCCGGGTTATTCCATCGAGGAACTGACCCCGAAAGAACTGTGGTTCAACGAGGACAACCTCGGCCCGTGGGACTGGAAGATTCCCTGCATCCAGGCGGGGGACATCGCCTATGGGAAATTCCTCTGGGGCGGAAAGAGCGCGTTCGCGACCCTGGAATGGTACGCGGAGCTGATGAACTGGCGGCGTTCCCTCCCCAAATATGCAGTCCGTGACGGGCAGCAGGCCGAGGTGCTCGCCCTTGTCAGCGAGCGGGGATCGGTGGGAATCCGGGACATCCGCGAACGGCTCGGCGTCAAGAAAAGCATCGCCGACGGCATCGTGACCCGGCTCCAGCAGCAGACCCGCCTCATTACGGGCGACATCCGCCGTGTCTATCGCGGCCCGGACCTGCATTACGCGGGCTGGCAGACATCGACTTTCTGCACGCCGGAAGCGCTGTTCAGCGGCGCGGAGGCGGCCGGGACAGGAGGCCCGGTAACGGGGCTTTCGGCCTCCCTCGCCGCCACTTTCGGCGCTGCATCCCCTTTCTCGGAAACGGTCAATCCGCTTGATACCGGCCACTCCCCCGCCGAATCCTACGACCGCCTCGTCGCCCACATCCGCCGTATCGCACCGCAGGCGACAGAAGCGCAGATCGCGAAACTCCTCCTTTAATTGCCATTGACAGTCAGACGTTTCCATGCAGTTTCTGGGTGAAGCCATCTCGCTGGTGGTCGCCGTGTCCTGGACGGTGACGGCCCTCTGCGCCGACAAGGCCAGCCACCGGCTGGGCTCCATGCCGGCGAATGTGCTCCGCCTGTCGCTGGCCATCGTCTTCCTTGCCCTGCTGCTTTGGATCACGGTAGGGCGTCCCTATCCGGTCTATGCGGACGGCAAGGCCTGGCTGTGGCTCTCCCTGTCCGCACTGGTAGGCTATGTCTTCGGGGACTGGTGCCTGTTCAACTGCTACCTCTCCATCGGCGCACGCTTCGGTCAGCTGCTGATGACCCTCGCCCCGCCCATGGCCGCCGTCGCCGGATGGGCTCTGCTGGGAGAATCGCTCTCCTGGAAGTCCCTGCTGGCAATGGCCGTGACCCTGACGGGTATCGCCATCTCCATCCTGAGCCGGGGGGACGGACATAAAATGAAACTGACCCTGCCGCTCAAGGGCATCCTGCTGGGCATCGGCGCCGGGACCGGCCAAGGCGTCGGGCTCGTCCTCAGCAAAATCGGCCTTGCACACTACGCTGAGGCCATTCCTGCCGACGCTCCTGCAGCCATGTCCGTGATGCTGCCCTTCTCTTCCACGATGATCCGGGCCATTGTCGGCAGCATCGGTTTCCTGCTGCTGATGGCCTTCCAGAAAGACCTGCCGCGCCTCAAAAGCGCAGTCCGGGACCGGCGCGGCATGCGGGATGTGCTGATGATGACGCTCTTCGGCCCGGTCATCGGCGTTTCCCTTTCGCTGATGGCGGTAAAATACACCAGCGCAGGCATCGCCTCCACGCTGATGGCCCTGACCCCGGTCCTAATCCTCATCCCCTACGCACTCATCTACAAACAGCGCATCCGCCTGCGCGAAATCCTCGGCATCGCCGTCTCCATGCTGGGCGTGGCGATGTTCTTCCTGCTGTAGGGCCGCGCCCGGGCGGGATTTGTCCCAGGATCTATTTCTGTCAACACACCTTTGGAAAAGTTTAAGAAATTAGATATCTTTAGCGTTGGAAGCCATTGCACTTCCGTATAGAAAACAGCAATTGAGAGGTTATGGAAAATAAAGAAAGGAAACCGTATGGGATTCCCGCCGTCCGCATCGTGGTCTGCAGGATGGAGCAAGCCCTGTGCGGGAGCCCGCAGAAGGGCGGCAATGAAGATGTCGGATATGACAATTGGTGGGTTGAATGATAAAATGAACAAGCTTGATATATGAAAGCATTCTATGGAATTGCCGCTGTGGCGGTCCTTTTGGCGGTGTCCTGCATCAGTGAAAAACAGCAGATGCAGGAGCACCCCACTGAGTTTCGGGCGGTCATTGCAGAAAACCCCATGACTCGAACAGTCTTGCAGTCGGACGGAACCTCTGTATGGTGGTCGCCATCTGAGCAGATTAATATTTTTTATGGGGATAAGTTTAGCGGCCTTTTTGTTTCGACCAATACCCAGCCCAGCGCCCTGGCTACATTCCGGGGAACCCTGACTATATTGACCGGGACAATCGAAGAAGAAAATGAGTCGCAGGCATATTGGGCGGTTTACCCCTATGGAGCGGACAATACTTGTGACGGTAGTAGCGTTGTATTTACGATCCCTTCCACACAGTCTTCCGTTGAGGGCTCTTTTTCGAGGAATCTATTTCCGGCCATTGCCAGCGGCAGGACTCCGGACCTGGCATTCTACAATGTATGCGGTGGAGCATGCTTCTGCGTTGAAAACAAAGGGATTACTTCGGTCTCCTTCAAATCGAACGGCGGGGAAAAACTTGTAGGAAAAGTCAGAGCGTCATTCGGGTCAGATGGAAAGCCACACATCATGGAGATCCTGGGGGGCGTGGACGAGGTTACCGTAACAGCCCCTGCCGGAGGATTCCTTCCAGGGGAAAAGTATTATGCGGTCTTCCTTCCCCAAGAAATATCCCAAGGGTTGACCATATCGTATAAAAAGGGGACGGTAACGGCGTCCAAGTCCTTCTCCAACAGTGTAACGATCCAGCGTTCAAGATTTGGTATCCTGGATGCGATGGACAAGGGGCTGGATTTCTCGGGTGGAGGGAGCGATGAAGGGGGTCACACGACACCTTCCGGTTCCATTATTTTCGCCGATGACAATGTGAAAGCTAAACTTGTGGCCGCATTCGATACCAACGGAGACGGAGAACTATCTGTGGCGGAAGCCGAGGCGGTTTCGTCAGGAGACGACTTAAAAGCGGCATTCGGGGCCATCAAAACCTATAATTCTTTTGATGAGTTTATGTTTTTTACCGGAGTTAGAACAATTCCCGAGAGCATGTTCCAGAACTGGAACCACTTAGCATCCGTGACAATTCCGGAGAGCGTAACGAGTATCGGCGAGTCCGCTTTCTCTGGCTGCAAAAGTTTGGCAGCGGTGACAATCCCTGGGAACGTGACGTACATCTGGCAACAGGCTTTCAAAGGCTGCACGAGCTTGACAGCGGTGACAATCCCCGAGGGCGTGACATACATCGAGTACGAAGCTTTCTCTGGCTGCACGAGCTTGGCAGCGGTGACAATTCCCAAGAGCGTGACGAGTATCGGCTATGGCGCTTTCTCTGGCTGCAAGAGCTTGACAATGGTCACAATCCCCGAGAGCGTGACATACATCTACGGCATGGCTTTCGATCGCTGCACGAGTTTGGCAAAGGTGACAATTCCAGGGAGCGTGACGAGTATCGGCTTGTCCGCTTTCTCTGGCTGCACAAGTTTGGCAGCGGTGACAATTCCGGAGAGCGTGACGAGTATCGGCTCGTACGCTTTCTCTGGCTGCACAAGTTTGGCAGCGGTGAGAATTCCCGAGGGAGTGACGTGTATCGAAAACGGGACTTTCAAAGGCTGCACGAGCCTGGCAGCGGTGACAATCCCAGGGAGCGTGACGAGTATCGGCGAGTCCGCTTTCCGGGACTGCACGAGTTTGGCAGAGGTGACAATCCCAGGGAGCGTGACGAGTATCGGCTCGTCCGCTTTCTCTGGCTGCACAAGTTTGGCAGAGGTGACAATCCCCGAGAGCGTGACGAGTATCGAAGACAGGACTTTCTCTGGCTGCACGAGCTTGGCAGCGGTGACAATCCCCGAGGGCGTGACGAGAATCGAATGGTCCACTTTCCAGGACTGCACAAGCTTGGCAGAGGTGACAATCCCCGAGAGCGTGACGAGTATCGGGCAATATGCTTTCTCTGGCTGCACGAACTTGACAGCGGTAACAATCCCCAAGAACGTGAAGAATATCATGCAATATGCTTTCTCTGGCTGCACAAGCTTGGCAGCGGTGACAATCCCAGGGAGCGTGACGAGTATCAGTAGCTCCACTTTCCAGGACTGCACGAGCTTGGCAGCGGTGACAATCCCAGGGAGTGTGACGAGTATCGAGCAATATGCTTTCTCTGGCTGCACGAACTTGACAGCAGTGACAATTCCAGGGAGCGTGACGAGTATCGAGCAATATGCTTTCTCTGGCTGCACGAGCTTGACAGCGGTGACAATCCCCGAGTACGTGAAGAGTATCAGTAACTCCACTTTCCAGGACTGCACGAGCTTGACAGCAGTGACAATTCCCAAGAGAGTGGACTACATCGGCGACTCTGCTTTTCAAGGCTGCAACTCATTGCAAAAAATCATTATTTATTGCTATTTCCCCCCGTCTCTTTGTCACAATGCTTTCAGCAATACCGGCAATTGTAACATATACGTACCTTCGGAATCTGTTGAAAGATACAAGAACGAATGGAGCTATTATTCTAGCAGAATCTACGGAATGTAATTTCGATTGCCCTGACAACAAAAACACCTCAACTGACGCTGCAATGCCGTTTCATATGAGGAAACGGCATCGAATGTCACTGACTTAGCGGGCGCCTGCAGGCGCCGTGGCGGAAACGGCGGGATTTGTCCGCCTGCGGCGGCCACATCCCTTGCGCCTGCGGCGGGCGGTGCACACGAAACGGCATCGAAGATCACTTCGTGACCTTCGGTACTTTTTCGCTGCCAGGACCTTACGAAAGCTAGCTTTCGACGGCCCTGACAACAAAAAAGCACCGCAGCTTGCGCTGCGATGCCGTTTCATGTGCGGAAAGGGCGGGATTCGAACCCGCGATACTCCGGTGGGAGTATACCGGTTTTCGAGACCAGCGCCTTCAGCCACTCGGCCACCTTTCCGAACTCCCTTAAAAAAAGAGCGCTTCTTTCGAACGCGCTCTCCGGTACTGGGTAGGAGAATCGAACTCCTATTGCGAGATTGAGAATCTCGAGTACTAACCGTTATACGAACCCAGCGTGTAAGCCCAAACGGGAATACAAAGGTACGAAAAAAATCAATACTACCAAATTTTTTTGCGCACCGGACCCCGATTTATTTCAAAAACACGAAGAATACCGCCAGAACCAGGCAGGCGAAGGCGGCGAAATGGTTCCAATGGAGCGCCTCCCCCTTGAAGACGAACATCACGATGACACTGAAGACCGTCAGGGAGATGACCTCCTGGATCACCTTGAGCTGCAGCAGGTTGAACGGTCCCCCGTTGCCGGAGAAACCGATGCGGTTGGCCGGGACGGTCAGGCAGTACTCGAAAAAAGCGATTCCCCAGGAGAAAAGGATGACCAGGATCAGCGGCCATCCGGTCGAGATCTTCATCTCCTGCAGCTTGAGATGGCCGTACCAGGCGAACGTCATGAAAACGTTCGAACAAACGAGCATGAGGATGGTCCAGAAACCTTGCATGACATTTTTTTGTTTTGGGCGGCAAATTTAATAAATTTGTACGATAAATGAATGTTTTATGGCACTGATTAAATCCATCTCCGGCATCCGCGGCACCATCGGCGGCGCACCGGGAGCGGGCCTGACCCCCATCGACATCGTCAAGTTCACGTACGCCTACTGCGCGACGCTGCCCCAGCGCAAGCCGCAGCCGAACGGCAACCGCTACAAGGTCGTCGTCGGCAAGGATGCGCGCCTGTCGGGAGACATGGTCGAACAGCTGGTGGTCGGCACCCTCATCGGCTGCGGGGTCGATGTCGTCAAATGCGGCTTCGCCTCCACCCCGACGACCGAGATGGCCGTCGTCTTCGCCGGTGCCGACGGCGGCATCATCCTGACCGCCTCCCACAATCCCCGGCAATGGAACGCCCTCAAACTCCTCAACGACAAGGGGGAATTCCTCACGGCGGCGGAAGGCCAGGCAATCCTGGACCTCGCCGAGCGGGAGGATTTCGATTTCGCCGGCGTAGACGGACTCGGAACCATCGAAGAGGAGGACTTCACCGACAAGCACATCGAAGCGGTCCTCGCCATGAAGGCGGTGGACCTCGAAGCCATCCGCGCGGCCGGGTTCAAGGTCGTCGTGGATGCGGTCAATTCGGTCGGCGGAATCATCATGCCGCGCCTCCTCAAACGCCTGGGTGTCAAGTGCATCTGCCTCAACTGCGAGCCCACGGGCGAATTCGCCCACAACCCCGAACCGCTGCCGCAGAACCTCACCGACCTCTCCGAAACAGTCGTCCGTGAGAAGGCGGACCTCGGCGTCAGCGTCGATCCCGACGTGGACCGCCTCGCCTTCATCTGCGAAGACGGCAAGCCTTTCGTCGAGGAATATACCCTCGTCAGCGTCGCCGACTATCTCTGCGAGCGCGCCGAAAAGGCCGGAGAGCCCATTGCGACCGTTTCCAACCTCTCGTCGACCCGCGCCCTGCGGGATGTCACCGAGAAGCATGGCGGCACCTATTATGCATCCGCCGTCGGCGAGGTCAACGTGACGACGAAGATGCACGAGGTCGGCGCCCTCATCGGCGGCGAGGGCAACGGCGGCGTCATCTACCCGGCCCTCCATACCGGCCGCGACGCGATGGCCGGCGTGGCCCTCTTCCTGTCGAACCTGGCACATAAGAAAATGACGGTCAGCCAGTTGAAGGCGACCTATCCCCAGTACGCCATCGCCAAGAACCGCATCGAACTCGCCGACAAGGCGCTCATCGACCGGATCCTCGACGCGCTGAAAGTGCGCTATGCCGCGGAGGATGTCAACACCATCGACGGCGTGAAGATCAGCTTCGAATCCGAGCGGAAGTGGGTCCATCTCCGCCGCTCCAACACCGAGCCCATCATCCGCATCTACGCCGAGGCCCCGACCCAGGAGGGAGCGGAAGCCCTTGCACAGGAAGTCATCGGCGTCGCGGAAGGCATCATCCGCGCCTGAGCCCATGTTCTCATTCCGCACCACGCCGCTGGAGGACCAGCTCGACAAGACGCTGCGCGAAGGCCGGATCGGCTGCTTCTGCACCCAGAACTGCTGGGACACGGCCCGGGGCCGCTGGATGTACGACATCTTCCGGGACCGCGGCAACCTCGCCACGGTCTTCAATCCCCGTGAAGCGGAGCTGACCCCGGGGACGAACCACATCGAATTCGACATGGAGCAGGTCCGGGACCTCGACGGCATCGTCGTGGAGATCCAGGACGTCGGCTCCCGCTATTTCAATTATACGAAGGACGTCTTCCACCTGATGGAGATGCTCAATCTCCTCGGCGACGAGTCCCCTTCCCTGTACATCGTGGACCATATCAACCCGGCCGGCCGGGTCGTCGAGGGGACCATTCCCTCGGTCGCGGGCGAGATGTTCGTCCCGAAAGTCGCCCACCGGCACGGGCTCACGCTCGGCGAACTCTGCAATCTCTATGCATCGGAGATCGGCGCGAAATTCCCCCTCCATGTCATCTCGGCCATGGCGACCGACGCCTCCCGCCAGCTGATGCCCTGGACCATCGCCCCCGCCTCCGACCTTCCCGGCTTCTTCTCCGCCTACCTCTACAGCGGCGGCGGCCTCTGGAACAACACGAACGTCAATCCCGGCATCGGAACGGCCCGCCCGTACGAGTACATCGGCGCGCCCTTCCTGAAACCCAGCCGGATGGACCGGCTCCCGGAAGTGGACGGAGCCCTCGTGCGGCCCTGTTCCTTCACCCCCGCCGCCGGCCGGTACGCCGGCCAGTGGTGCTTCGGCTGGCAGATCCTCCTCATCCCGGGCGAAAACTACCACTCGCTGATGCATACGCTCCAGCTGGTCAGGTACTTCCGCGAGGTTTACCCGGCCTTCGAGATTTTCGACGACTTCTATATCAAACTCGCCGACCCGGTCCTGGAGGAATACATCCGCGGCTCCATTCCCTTCGACGTCGCCCGCGAGCACATCAAACTCGAGGAACAGAAATGGATCCGGAAGGCCAAGCGCTACCTCCTCTACGAGGACGCCCCCTACCGGATGAAATAATTCTTGCAGAAAGATTTGGAAAGGCGGAGGAAAATACCTATCTTTGCCGTCCAAAATTGTTAACAATTAATTGCAAACGACATGAAAAAAGGAATCCATCCCGAAACCTACCGTCTTGTAGCTTTCAAGGATATGTCCAACGAGACCGTTTTCATCACCCGTTCCTGCGCTCCGACCAAGGAGACCCTCATGGTGGAAGGTGTTGAATACCCTGTCGTGAAGCTTGAGATCTCCAACACGTCTCATCCTTTCTACACGGGCAAGGTCAAGCTCGTCGATACCGCGGGCCGCGTGGACCAGTTCTACCAGAGATACAAGAGCAGGAAGAAGTAATTCCCCTGCGTACGGACAAACTGCCGACTTCCTTCCCGGAAGCCGGCAGTTTTCTTATCGCGCCGCCGCGCTGCCTGTTTGCCGGAAGGGTGGTCCCGGCAGTCAGAAAAATTCCTGCCGGAACCACCCTTCCGGCAGGGCGCGGCGAATTACGAAAAAATACCTACATTTGTAGAAAATAGCACTGACTATGCGCAGAATCATCCTATTGGCGGTGCTTTGCTGCCTGTCGGCCGGGCTCGCCGCCCAGGTTGTCCGGACGCCCGGCTCCGATCCCCGCATCACGTACGTCGGCCGTACGCTGGTTTCCCGCGGGGAAGTGAGCTTCGACTGGACCGGCACCCTCATCCGGGTCGCCTTCACCGGAGACGATCTCGCCATCATCCTTTCCGATACGAAAAAGGACTATTTCAATGTCTGGATCGACCGGGAGCCGGCTGCAGAACCGGATTTCGTCGCAAAAACCGCCGGCGACACGACCATCGTCCTGTGCGATGCCGCTTTCCTGAAGGCACGCTACGGCAAGAAGGTCCCGCCGACCCATACCGCGGTCCTCGGCAAGCGGACGGAAGGGGAGCAGGGCAAGGTGACGGTCAAGGCCTGGATGACCTCCGGCCCTGTCCTGCAGGCCGAGCCGGTCCGGGAGCGGCTCATCGAGTTCATCGGCGATTCCTACACCTGCGGTTTCGGCAGCGAGAACAGCGTGGCGACCGACCCGTTCACCCCGGAAACGGAATCGGTGTTCAAGTCGTTCGCCCCGATCGTCGCCCGCTACTTCGGGGCGGATGCCTACATCATCGCCCATTCGGGAATGGGGGTCAACCGCAATTACAACGACAAGCTCCGCGGCTATACGATGGCCGACCGCTACCTGAATGTGTTCGACGACGGCTTTGAGAAGGTCGAGGGCGCCCCGCTGTGGGACCCGGCCTCCGCGCCGAAGCCGGATGTGACCGTGATCAATCTCGGCGCCAACGATTTCTCCGTCGGCCGCCAGCCGCAGTTCCCGCTCTTCAAGGCGGATTATATCCGTATCCTCCAGGCTGTCAAGCGTTTCTATGGCGAGGACCATCCCGTCGTGTGCATTTCCTCACATGTCAACAACTACCCGTACATCCGGGATGCCGTCGAGGCGGCGGGCCTGAAGCGGGTCTGCTGCTACGGCGTGGGCGACGGCACCTTCGATCCGGCCGAGCGGGGTGCGGCCTCGCATCCGTCCTATGCCGCCCACCGCAAGTTGGCCTACTGCCTGATCCCCTATATCGCCACCGCGACCGGCTGGCCGCTGGAAGACAAACCCGTCCGTTAATCAACAAGCTTTCCCATGAAAAAGATCCTGATCCTCCTGGGGCTCGTCGCGGCCCTGTCGCTGCAGGCGGCCGAACGTGTGAAACACACCGTCCGATACAAAGGCGAAGAACACACCTGCTGGCTCTATCTGCCCGAAAATGCCGGCGCGGATACGCCGCTCGTGATTGTGCTCCACGGCTATGGCGGCAATGCCGAGAAGTATTGCCCCCAGATGATGGAAGTGGCTGAGAAAGAGGGCTTTGCCGTGTGTTATCCCCAGGGCCTCAAAGACGGCAAGGGCAAAAACTGCTGGAATGTGGGCTATCCTTTCCAGGCCGGGCTGAAGCGGGACGATGTCGGATTCCTCGTCTATCTGGTCAAGCATCTCCGAAAGACCTGCGGGCTCAGCCCGAAGAACGCTTTCCTGACCGGCATGTCCAACGGCGGCGAGATGTCCTACCTGATGGCCTACCGTCATCCGGAGGTGTTCAACGCTTTCGCGCCCATCGCCGGCCTGACGATGGAATGGACCTATAAGCAGCTGACTCCCAAGGCCCCCGTCCCCCTGATGGAGGTCCACGGTACCGCTGACAAGACCTCCCTTTGGAACGGGGATCTTGCAAACGAGGGCGGCTGGGGCGCCTACATCGGCGTGCCGCAGGCCGTTGCCCGCTGGAGCGCCGAAGCCCGCTGCACTTATGAGGTGACGGAGAACCTGCCGCTCAAGGCCGAGGACGCCCACCCGGTGGTCCTCCACCGCTTCGTCGGCTGCGACCCGGCCTGGAAAGGCGGCCCCGCCATCGAGGTGCGCCTCTACGAGGTCATCGGCGGCAAGCACTCCTGGGCCCAGGGCGACATGGACACCTGCCAGGCCGTCTGGGATTTCTTCAAGATGTATCTGAAGTAGCACCCCCAGCCGGCTCCAGGCCGGGAGGGTGGTTTCAGCGGTCTGAAAAATGCCCGCTGAAACCACCCTCCTGGCATCAACTCTGTACGCCTATTGGCCTACTGATTATTCTTGTTCCCGAAATAGGCGATCAAGAACCAGATAAGTGTCATCACTAAAAGCAAGATGACCAGACAAACTATCTCTTTAGATGAAAAAGATCGTTGACTGATAATAGCAATAATAATAATAGCTGTCAAGCCAATCCCTGTCCCACGTAGGGCGGAAACCAGAGATCTTTTCAAATGCTTATTCATAATACTCTAATCGCAATTTGTCCACTCAAGCGGTCCTTTGGGAGGATATGGAGCAAATTGAACAGTTTTTGAGGCGAGGATTGAGACTGCTGTTGCAACAAAAAAATTGCATGCTGAAACCGCTAATCCTACACCAACATCTATAAAATCACAAGCAAAGCCTCTGTCATCTCCCCCTCTAGTCAATAGAGTGTGTTTATTCCATATTTTGATATCATCAGAATAAAAGAAATACATCCTACGAATTGTTTCAAGATGATTCAACTCAAAACCAGTTTCTCCTTGAGCAATAGATGACAAATAATCTAACAGAATATGTGTTCCGCTTGCTATATCATCCAAGAAGCAATCATTAATACCATTTATTACAGACTGAGGGAGCGGAAGGGTATTGATATAATGACATCCTGCTACAAGACCATATTTATCGTACATCGAAACAAAGGAAGAAAACAGTGTCCGAATTTCCTCAATCTCGCAAGGATCTAGACAGTGCATAATCTCGGAATTATCACACTCTTTTTGAAGGGCATTTACAACATCTAATAAGTATGAATCCATTGTTGGATCTTTGGATACTCCTGATCTGGTTTCCAATGAGAGTAGATTATCAAGGACTCGATTATGTAAAAAGGCAAGTGTATCCGTAATTATTACCTGTCCTTTTTCATATACGCAATCATTAATCCTCTCTTCTTGACATGAATAAAAGAAGAGCGAAAAGAGGGCAACGGAAATAATAAGAAATCTATTTATGATGCAACCGAAATTCTACTTGGTAAAACAAGAAAAAGTTTAACGGAATATAAAGGACTAAAATGTATTCATATCCGAGTAAAAATGTAATCTATCAAACTACCCACGTTCAAATAAAAGAGGGAGTATTAGTAAGAGAGTCTTTGCGAGTCCAAATAACTAGGACTCGCAATAATCAATGCCGGTCTTTAAATGAATAGGCTTCATCTATTATTAATACGAGTAAACAATAAAAGAGTTTCATTTACACAAATAAAAGGACACCTGCCAGGCCGGGAGGGTGGTTCCGGAAGGTATTTTTCTGACTGACGGAACCACCCTCCCGGCCCTATACGGCCTTCATTCCGGAAAAAACAACATGGCCTTTGCAGATGAGCCTTTAATTATGTACCTTTGCCTTGTTATCTAAGATCCGAATTATGGCAAGACGAAAAGGCATTATCGGCTGGATCATCCTGATCCTCCTCATCGCCGGAGCGGTATTCTTCTATCTCCGCTTCTATTATGTATTCAGCGACGGCACGAAGACCGGTGAACTCAACACCTTCGCCAAGACCGGATATGTCTTCAAGACCTATGAAGGCGAAATGATCCTGACCGGTTACGGGGCCAAGAGCAGTACCGGCGGCAGCGTGCAGTCCAAGAACTTCAAATTCTCCGTCGCCAGCGATGAAGTGGCCCGGCAGCTCACCGACCTGACCGGCCAGCGGGTGACGGTCCATTTCAAGCAGTACTTCGGCGCATTGCCGTGGCGGGGCTATGAAAAAAGCATCGTGGACAGCGTCATCACTTCCGAGCCGGTCCGGGAAAACGCCTATTCACTCGAAGGCGAAATCTTCCTGTAGCAGATGAGAGCCCCTGTGACCCTTCTGTGCGCTTTCCTTGCCGGAAGCGCACTTTTTGCCCAACCGCGCATCCTCGACGTCCATCCCGCCGGCGACCCTGCCGGTAAGCTCCTGACGATGGAGGACGTCATCCTGAACCGGGCCGTCGTCCCCGAGAACCGCTACTTCAGGTGGAAGGATGACAACACCTATGCCTTCTTCAAGGACAGCAAGTGGGAGACGGCGGAGGCTCTCCCGGGCCAAACCGTGACGGTGGCCTCCCCCTGGAAGGCCTTCAGCAAGGGCAACAGCCTGTTCATCACCGACGGGGCCGATACGACGGCAGTCGCCCTTTCCGACCGGCGCGACCTGGTCTTCGGCCAGAGCGTCAGCCGGAATGAATTCGGCATCGACGGCGGCGTCTTCTGGTCGCCGGACCGCACGAAACTCGCCTTTTACCGGAAAGACGAATCCCGCGTGACAGACTTCCCCCTCCTGGACATCAAGACCCGCACCGGCAGCCTCGTCCCCATCAAGTACCCGATGAACGGGATGGACTCCGAATTGATTTCCCTGGGGGTGTACGACCGCTTGTCGGGGAAGACCATCTACCTGGATGTCAAGGACTTCAGCGAAGAACGATACCTGACGAACATCAGCTGGTCGCCCGACGGGCGCGTCCTGTATGTCCAGGTCGTCGACCGCAGCCAGCACCACATGCGCCTGAACGGCTATGACGCCGGGACGGGCGCCTTCATCCGCACCCTGCTGACCGAGGACAACGACGCCTGGATCGAGCCGCTCGACCCCGTCCGTTTCCTGGAAGGGCGGGAGGACCTGATGGTCTATCGCACCGACAACCGGGACGGCTACCGCAACCTTTACCTCGTCGATACCCTCGGCACGGTCCGCCGCCTGACGGCGGTCGAGGCCGATGTCGCCTATGTCGGCAATGACGGGAAATATGTCTATTACACCTCGGCCGAGATCTCTCCCGTCGAAAACCACCTGTTCCGGATCCCGCTGACAGTCAGGAAAGGAAGGAAGCCGGTACTCGAGCGCGTAAAAGCCGGAGCGCCCGAGCGCCTGACGACGGAGCGCGGCTGGCACGACATTGCCATGAACGACGGTTGCAGCCTGTTTATCGACAGCTGGAGCAATCTCAATGTGCCGCGGGTGACGGACCTGCGCCGCGCGGACGGCCGTCTCGTCCGGAACCTGCTGACGGCCGGAGACCCGCTGGAGGACTATGCCGCCTGCGAGGTTGATTTCGGGACGATACCGAGCGCCGACGGGCTGTATGACAATTACTTCCGGCTCATCAAGCCCCTCGGATTCGATCCTTCCCGGAAGTATCCGCTGATCCTCTATGTCTATGGCGGTCCCCATTCCCAGCTCGTCCAGGACAGCTGGCTCGGGCAGATCCGGATGTGGGAGATGCTGATGGCCCAGAAGGGCTTTGTCGTCTATATCCAGGACAACCGGGGCACCCAGAACCGCGGCGCCGCCTTCGAAAAGGCCATCAACCGGCAATGCGGCCGGGCCGAAATGGCCGACCAGATGGTCGGCATCGACTGGCTGCGGAACCAGTCCTGGATCGACGGCGACCGCATCGGTGTCCACGGCTGGAGCTACGGCGGCTTCATGACCATCAGCCTGATGACCCATTATCCCGAGGTATTCAAGGTCGGCGTCGCCGGCGGCCCGGTCATCGACTGGAAATGGTACGAAATCATGTACGGGGAGCGGTATATGGACAATCCGGAAACCAATCCGGAAGGTTTCGCCAAAACCTCCCTCATCGGCAAAGCGAAGGACCTGCAGGGCAAGCTCCTGATCTGCCAGGGGGCCATCGACAACACGGTCGTCTGGGAGCACAGCCTCAGCTTCATCGAGGAATGCATCCAGGAGAACATCCAGGTGGATTACTTCCCCTACCCGACCCATGAGCACAACGTCCGCGGCCGCAACCGCGTCCACCTCATGGACAAGGTGACGCTTTATTTCGAAGATTACCTGTAGCTTGCAGGAACGCGGTTTTTTGCGTATCTTGCAAGACTTACTTTAACCCGCAGAAGAATGGACAAGAAAGAATTCAACAAGTTCGCGACGAAGGAAAGGGGCGTCAGCCCGATGACCCTCCACCGCTATGAATCGGCCTTCGACACCTATATCAATCCGACCATCACCGAGGAGCGCAAGCTCAACGTCGCCCAGATGGACGTCTTCAGCCGCCTGCTGATGGACCGCATCATCTGGCTCGGCGTTCCGATCGACGACGACGTGGCCAACATCATCATGGCCCAGCTCCTCTTCCTGTCCTCGACGGACTCCGGCGCGGATATCTCCCTGTATATCAATACGCCCGGCGGCCAGGTCTCTTCCGGCCTCGGCATTTACGACACCATGCAGCTCGTCCAGCCGGACGTCGCGACCATCTGCACCGGCATGGCAGCTTCGATGGGCTCCGTGCTCCTGTGCGCCGGGACGAAGGGCAAACGCTCCGCCCTCCCCCACTCCCGCGTGCTGATCCACCAGCCCCTCGGCGGTGCCCGCGGCCAGGCCAGCGACATCCTCATCGCCGCGAAGGAGATCGAGAAGACCCGCGAGGAACTCTTCCGCATCATCGCCGAGAACAGCGGCCAGCCCTACGAGCGCGTGGCGCAGGACGGCGACCGCGATTACTGGATGACGGCCGAAGAGGCGAAGGCCTACGGCATGATCGACGAAATCCTTTCCAAAAAACGGTAATCATGGCGAAAAAGAACGGCAACCGCAACCATTGCATGTTCTGTGGCCGGCCCGATGCGGAGGTTCCCCTCCTGCTCCAGGGCTTGGACGGCTACATCTGCAGCGACTGCGTGAAGGTCGCCTCCGATTATCTCAAGGAACTGGAAGGAGCCTCCGCCCACGCGGAATCCAGTGTCGGATCGATGGACAAGGCGCCCAAGCCGAAGGAGATCAAGGCCTATCTCGACCAGTATGTCATCGGGCAGGACCGGGCCAAGGTCGTGCTGTCCGTCGCCGTCTATAACCACTATAAGCGCATCAGCCACAACCTGATAAGCCGTACCGACGACGGGGTCGAACTGGAGAAGTCCAATATCCTCCTCGTCGGTCCGACCGGCACCGGCAAGACCCTCCTGGCCAAGACCATCGCCAAGATGCTGGACGTTCCCTTCACCATCGTGGACGCGACCGTCCTCACCGAGGCCGGCTATGTCGGCGAAGATGTGGAAAGCCTGCTCACCCGCCTGCTGCAGGAGGCCGATTACGACCTGGCGAAGGCCGAACGCGGCATCGTGTTCATCGACGAGATCGACAAGATCGCCCGCAAGGGGGACAATCCCTCCATCACGCGCGACGTTTCCGGCGAAGGCGTCCAGCAGGCCATGCTGAAGCTCCTGGAAGGCAATGTGGTCAATGTCCCGCCGAAGGGCGGCCGGAAGCATCCAGAACAGGAGTTCATCCACGTCAACACCCAGAACATCCTCTTCATCTGCGGCGGCGCCTTCGAAGGGATCGAACGCCACATCGCCCAGCGGAAGAACACGCAAATCATCGGCTTCGGTGCCGAGGAAAAGCAGCGGGTCTCCAAGGACAATCTCCTGCAATACGTTGAAGCACAAGACCTTCGCGCCTACGGGCTCATTCCTGAGATTGTCGGCCGTCTTCCGGTCGTCACCTACCTGGACCAGCTCGACCGCGCTTCGCTCCGCCGCATCCTGACGGAGCCGAAGAACGCCATCGTCCGACAGTACACCAAACTCTTCGAAATGGATGGCATGAAACTCGAAATCGAGCCGGAAGTGCTGGACCTCGTCGTCGATACCGCCATCGAACGGAAGCTGGGCGCCCGCGGTCTCCGGAGCATCTGCGAGCAGCTGATGAACGATGCGATGTTCGAGGCGCCCTCCTCCCGGAAGAAGACCTATACGCTCACGCTCGAGGACGCCAAAAAGAAGCTTGGAAAGGCATAGCCGCCGAAAAAAGTCGCCAAATCCTTTGGAGATTCAAAAAAAAACGCTACCTTTGCAATCCAATCCAATGAGGGCTTAGCTCAGTTGGTTTAGAGCGCCTGCTTGACAGGCAGGAGGTCGGCAGTTCAAATCTGCCAGTTCTCACAAAAAAATCCGGCTTCTGGCCGGATTTTTTCGTGAGAACCCTATCCCCCGCCGCTAAAGCGGCTGCCCCCAGGGGCACGGGGGAAGGTATTCCCCCGCACGGCTCCGCCGTCCCCCTTCAGTCGGCCGTCGGCCTCCAAAATAATCCGGCCAGAAGCCGGATTTTTTCGTGAGAACCCTATCCCCCCGCCGCGAAAGCGGCTGCCCCCAGTGGCACGGGGGAAAGGTTAGAACCGTACGGTGAGGCCGGCGCCGGAAGAGGTGCCGCCCAGACGGAACGTCACGTCCTCATATGTGCGGCCGTTGTAGCTGCGGACGGCCTTTTTTACCTGGTGCCGGGCACATACGTTGAAAACGCCGCCGAGGACGACGACACCGGCACCCACGCCCACCAGGGTCAGGTTCTGGGTCTTGTCTCCATGCCCCATGATCATGTTGGCACCGAACCAGCCGATCAAGGCACCGCCGGCAACGGCGCAGGTATAGGCAGGGATTTCCAGGATCTGGGCCGTCTTGAAGGCCTTGTTTTCCTCCAGGTTCCAGTAAACGGAACGCTGGTCCTTGGTCATGAGCACATCGGCCTCGTCATAGACGCGGAGCGCGTAGGACTTGTCCACGCGGAGTTTGCCGAACGGAGCGGGGACCTGGGCGCGCATTTCCGTAGAAATGCAGCAGAACAGAAGGGCTGCAAGGGCAGCGAAAAGAATACGTTTCATAAGGCAGTTAAAAGATTATTTCAGTTCACGGAATTTTTCTTCGGAAATTTTCTTGTGCTGCAGGGTGACATGCTCGCGGATGGCGGTCATGGCCTTGTTGTCCTCCACCTGCTCCTCGAAGCGGCGGACCTGGTTCTCATCGCCGAGCATATTCTTGGCGGCATCCTCAAGCATGCTGTCCGGGACATTGCCCATCCCGTACATCGCATACTGGTAAGCCGCATAGGCCTTGGCGGCCTCCCGGATATCCTTGTCCTCCACCTTCAGGTCGAACTTCCTGAGGATGGTGCCCCGGACAAGCTGCCAGCGGAAATCGGCGAGGAAGGCGGGGAATTCAGCCTCCACCTGCTCAGGGGTGAACTTGCCCTCGTTGACATGGACCAGCCAGCGCTTCAGGAACTCCTCGGGCAGCGCGACGGCCGCCTTGTCAAGGAAATACTTCCGGGCATCCTTGGAGAACTGGTAATCCGCATCCTGCGCGTGGTTCGCGGCAATGCGTTCGGTCACCTTCGCGTCAAACTCCTCCGCGCTCTTGACAACGCCTTCGCCGAACATCTTGTCATAGGTCTCCTGGCTTTCTTCGGCCGGGACGAAGGTCTTGACATTCACGACGGTAATATGGAACTCCGGATTGATTTCGGCGAGTTTCGCCTTGTCCACCTTGATCATCGCGGCACGGTCGGTCTCGTTCTCGAAGGCCTCGTTGATGTTGACCTGGAAGGTCTCGCCGGCCTTGCGGGCGACGAAGGCCTGCCGCTGGGCCTCGGCGACATTGCGGATGGAGATGTACACGCCTTCGGCCTGGATCTCACCGTTGTCGAGGTCGGCGACGATATAGTCGTCCTCGCCCGTCGCCTCCGCCTCCTGGAGGGAACCCATCTGCTGGAGCATGTTCTTTTTCATCTCCTTCTTCGCCGCTTCGGTGACATTGATGTCGTAATAGACGATCTTGTCGGCCGCGCTGACCTCGAAGTCCACTTCCGGCGTCTGGGCGATGTCGAACTTGAAGGTGAAATCGTTCCCGTCCTTCCAGTCGAGTTCCGGCTGGGCCGCACTGGTGAGCGGTTCACCGACGATGCGGATCTTCTCGTCCCGGATGAAGTCGTTGAGCGCATCGGAGAGGACGGTATTGACGGACTCATACAGGGCCTGGTCGCCATAAAGCCGGTGGATCAGCGTCATCGGGGCCATTCCCTTGCGGAAGCCCTTGATGTCCGCCCGGCGGCGGATGTCATTGAGTTTCTTTTTCTGGGCCTCTGCATAGTCGGCAGCGGCGATCTCGATCGTCACCTCGTAATTGAGGGCGTCTTTCTGGTTCTTGATAAGGTTCATATTGTTTGTAATTGCTTAATTATCCGTTTCTTTCCGGCGGGGGTACTCCACCCGCTCGTGGTACATCTGCTGGAGGTAGGACTTGATGACATCCTTGACCGTCCCAAGTTCCTTGATGGAGATGTCGGCGTCTTCGAACTGGCCGTCCTTCATCTTCGATGCGACAATCCGCTCGACGAAGGCGTCGAAGGCCTCGGGCGTATATTCCTTCAGGGTGCGGGAAGCCGCCTCGATGGAGTCGCAGAGCATCAGGATGATCTGCTCCTTGGTCGCGGGCCGCCGGCCGGGATAGAAGAACGCCGCCACATCCTCCGGGTCACCGCCGTCATTGAGGTACTTCGTATAGAAATAGCCGGTGCTGGCGGTCCCGTGGTGGGTCACGATGAAATCGCGGATCACCTCGGGGAGATTGTTCTCTCGGGCGATTTCCACGCCGTCGGCCACATGGGCGATGATCGCCCGGGCGCTGTCCTTCGGCGACAGGCCGTCATGATAATGCTGACCGCCGGGGACCGTGCTCTCGTTCTCGATGAAACAGAGCGGGTTCTTCATCTTGCCGATATCGTGGTACAGCGCGCCGGCCCGGATCAGCAGGACGTTCGCGTCGATGGAGCGGGCGGCGGCATCCGCCAGGTTCATCACCTGCAGGCTGTGCTGGAAGGTGCCCGGCGCTTTCTCGGAGAGTTCCTGAAGCAGGCGGTTGTTGGTGTCGGCCAGCTCCTCCAGCCGGGTGCTGGAGACCAGGTTGAACACCTTCTCGAACAGGTAGATAAGCGGGTAGATGGCCACGGCCAGCATCGAGCCGAGGAAGAGTTCCAGCAGCGATGTGAGCATGGGGCTGCTCCCCGTGTCGATCAGGCGGAAGCCCAGGAAGACCAGGGCGAGTACCGCGAACACGATGAGCGCGTTGACGAACTGCAGCCAGCCGCGGCCGAAGCGACGGAAAGTGTACAGGGACACCACGCCCGCCGTGAGGAACATCATGAACAGTTCCACCCCGTTCCCGGCAAAGATCAGCAGCGGCAGCAGCGAGACGATATACACCGGCAACACCACCTGGCGCTTGAAGAACGCCATCAGGAAGAGGGCTGTCACAGGGAATGGCAGGAGGTACAGGGAGCCCGGTTTCAACCGGATCATCAGGAGGGCCGCCACCGCGCTCAGCAGGAAGACGCAGAGCAGGTACAGGTAGCGGTTCCACTCCCCGAAGATGCGCCGGTTCGTGTAGAAAATGCAGAAATAGAGGATGACCACCAACGCCAGGGCAATGAGGATATTCCCCAGCCAGATCAGGATCCGGGGGCCGTCGTAGCCGTACATCTTGTTGTACTCTTCCCGGTAGGAATCCAGCATCTGGGCGATCTCCGCCGTGATGATCTCGCCCTTTGAGACGATTTTCTGGTCGGCATTGACATAGCCGGCGGTCGGAGAGATGTAATCCGCGGACCCGGCGTGGGCGATCTCGGTCATCGAGCGGTCAAACTCGAGGTTCGGCAGGATCAGGGCATACACGCCGGCCTTGTCGAGCAGGGAGTCCACATGGACCTGCGGATAGGCGCGCAGCAATTCCGCCATCAGTTTATCCCGGGCCTCGGAGACCTTGTACACTTCCGTCACCGGGACCTTCTGCGCCCGCTTGCCCGTCTGCACGAAGATCACATCCTGGGAAAGGATGCCGTCCCCGCGGTCCAGCCGGATTTTCGCGTCGGAGATGACCCCGGTCTCGTAGATCTCCCGGATCCGGGAGAGCACGGCGGGTTTCATCCCGGCGAAACGCCCGAAATCCAGCCCTTCGACAGCCCGGACGGTGTTGTTGGCCCGTTCCTGGGACTTGCGGTAATAGGGCACGACGGTCGTGCCCGCCCGCTCCCGCTCCTCTTCCATCTGCTCTTCCGTCTTGAGGATCGGGAAGTCGAACTGGGCGACCAGCGTCTCATACGGCCAGGTCGATCCCTTCTTGTAGTCGTAACCGAATTTCGCGGTCCGGGGCATCAGCAGCACCAGGACGACGAAAACGAGGGCAAGCGGGACGAAGCGCCGTTCTATCTTGGGCAGTTTCATACGGGAGCGGCAGGCGGTTTCTTCAATCGACCTTCATCGCGGCGATGTCGTCGCCGTCATAGGCGCCGGCATCGAGTTTCGCCTTGATTTCCTTGAAGGCCTTGAGGGTATATTCCACGTCCTCCATCGAGTGCGCCGCCGTCGAGACGATGCGGAAGATGATCATGCCCTTCGGGATGACGGGATAGATGACCATCGAACAGAAGATGCGGTAGTTCTCGCGGAGGTCCTTGGCCATCTTGGTCGCCTGGGCGACACCGCCCTTGATGTGGACGGGCGTGACGCAGGCCTCGGCCTCGCCGATGTCGAAACCTTCGGCCTTGAAGCCGTCCTGGATGGCGTGGGTGATCTTCCAGCATTTCGCGCGGAGTTCGTCACCCTCCGGAGAATCAATGATTTCCAGCCGCTTGATATTGCCGATGACGAGCGGCATCGGGAGCGACTTCGCGTACATCTGCGAACGCATGTTCATGCGCAGGTAATTGATGATCTTGTGCGGACCGGCGATGAAACCGCCGATCGAAGCCATGCTCTTCGCGAAGGCGCCGATGTACAGGTCCACGCCGTCCATCACGCCGAAGTGCTCGGACGTGCCGCGGCCATGTTCGCCGAGCAGGCCGAAGCCGTGGGCGTCATCGATGAGGATGCGGAAGTTGTATTTCTGCTTGAAGGCGACGATCTCGTCCAGCTTGCCGAGGGCGCCGGTCATGCCGTACACGCCTTCCGTGATGAGCAGGACGCCGCCGCCGTTCTCCTCCGCCTTGGCGCAGGCGCGGGCGAGGACCTTCTCGCAGTCCGCCATGTTGTTGTGGCGGTATTTGTACTTGTCGCCGATGTGGAGGCGGATGCCGTCCAGGAGGCAGGCATGGCACTCGGCGTCATAGACGATGACGTCATGGCGCGCGACCAGCGCGTCAATGGCGGAAACGATGCCCTGGTAACCGAAGTTGAAAAGGAAGGCGTCCTCCTTCTTCTCGAAATCGGCGAACATCTTCTCCAGCTTCTCATGGTAACGGGTGTGGCCGGACATCATCCGGGCGCCCATCGGATAGGCAAGGCCCCAGTCGGCCGCCGCCTGGGCGTCCGCCTTGCGGACCTCCGGATGGTTGGCGAGGCCGAGGTAGTTGTTCAGGCTCCAGTTCAGGACCGGAATGCCGTTGAAGATCATGTGGGGGCCGAGTTCACCCTCGAGCCGGGGATACATGTAATAACCGAAAGCCTGGTCGAAATACTGCCCGATCGGGCCGCCCGAATCGCGGGCGATTCTGTCAAAGATGTCCAACATGGTATCTATGCGTCAATGTTTGCGTAATGTGCGTTTTCTTCGATGAACTGGCGGCGCGGCGGCACATCGTCCCCCATCAGCATGGAGAAGGTGCGCTCGGCCTGGGCCGCATTTTCGATGGTGATCTGGCGGAGCAGCCGGCGGGACGGGTCCATCGTGGTTTCCCAAAGCTGGACGTCGGACATCTCACCGAGACCTTTGTAGCGCTGGACGGTAACACCCTTGTCGGTGCCGCGCCCGAGGCGGTTGGTCGCTTCCTCGCGCTGGGCGTCGGTCCAGCAGTAGACCTCCTCCTTGCCCTTCTTCACGAGGTAGAGCGGCGGCGTGGCCAGATAGACGTAGCCATTCTTGATCAGGTCGTACATATAGCGGAAGAAGAAGGTCAGGATCAGGCAGGCGATATGGCTGCCGTCGACATCCGCATCGGTCATGATGATGACCTTGTGGTAGCGGAGCCGGGACAGGTCCATCTTCTTCTCGCCGGTTTCATCCTCCCGGGCGACGGAGACGCCCAGGGCGGTGTAGATGTTCCGGACCTCCTGGCTCTCGAACGCGCGGTCGCCCGCCGCCTTCTCGACGTTGAGGATCTTGCCCCGCAGCGGCAGGATCGCCTGGATCCGGCGGTCGCGGCCCTGCTTGGCGGTACCGCCTGCGGAATCACCCTCCACGAGGAAGAGCTCGCATTTCTCCGGATCGCGCTCGGAGCAGTCGGCCAGTTTGCCGGGCATGCCGGCGCCGGACATCACGGTCTTGCGCTGGACCATCTCGCGGGCCTTGCGGGCCGCGGCGCGGGCCGTCGCCGCAAGGACGATCTTCTCGATGATGAGCTTCGCCTCCTTCGGATGCTCCTCCAGGTACATGTCCACGGCCGCGCCCGTCGCCTGGGAGACGGCGGCGGTCACCTCGCTGTTGCCGAGCTTGGTCTTGGTCTGGCCTTCGAACTGCGGCTCGGCGACCTTGACGGAGATGACGGCGGTGAGGCCCTCACGGAAATCCTCCGGCGAAAGGTCGCCCTTGAACTTGGCGAGGAGGTTGTTCTTCTCGGCGTAGTTCTTCAGGGTGCGGGAAAGGCCCATCTTGAAGCCCTGCAGGTGCGTACCGCCCTCGATCGTATTGATGTTGTTCAC
Source organism: Bacteroidales bacterium (assembly GCA_016287075.1). GTDB lineage: Bacteria > Bacteroidota > Bacteroidia > Bacteroidales > UBA932 > Cryptobacteroides. The sequence continues at coordinate 113,523 of JAEEVC010000002.1, forward strand.
ATAGGAATAGATCTTCTCGGAGTAGCCCGTGTTGTAGCTCAGGGCGATGTCGATCGGGATGATCTTGTCGGAATTGACGCAGATCGGCTCCGGAATCAGCTGGGAGGCGCCCGCATCGAGGTAGTCGATGAACTGCTTGAGGCCCTCGGTGGAATGGAAGACGTCGTGGCGCTTGACCATCCGCCCGGTCGCCTTCCGTTCGCCGCTCTCGTCGGTGATGAACTCCTCGACATCCTCGCGGAGGTCGGTGAGGGTGATGCGGATGCCCTTGTTGAGGAAGGCGAGTTCGCGGAGGCGGTTCGCCAGGGTATCATATTTATAGACGGTCGTCTGCTGGAAAATGGAGGGATCCGGGTGGAAGGTGATGGTCGTTCCCGTATCGGCGGACGTGCCGACCACCTGGACATCCGTGATCGGCTTGCCCTTGGAATACTTCTGCACGAAAACTTTCCCCTCGCGGTGGATCTCGGCGACCAACAGGTCGGACAGGGCGTTCACGCAGGAAACGCCGACGCCATGGAGACCGCCGGACACCTTGTAACTGTTCTTGTCGAATTTGCCGCCCGCGTGGAGGACCGTCAGGACGACTTCGAGGGCGGAGCGGTGCTCCTTTTCATGCATCCCGGTCGGGATGCCGCGCCCGTTGTCCTTCACCCGGACGGAATTGTCCTCCAGGATGGTCACTTCCACGTCGGTGCAGAAGCCGGCCATCGCCTCGTCGATACAGTTGTCGACGACCTCGTAGACCAGGTGGTGAAGACCCCGCTCGCCGATGTCGCCGATATACATGGACGGCCGCTTACGGACCGCTTCCAGGCCTTCCAGGACCTGGATGCTGTTGGCGGAATACTGGGCTTCCGCCTGTTTCATTTCTTCGTTCTCTATCATTTCTCCGTATGTTTTTCAGGCATATCCTATAAACATACAAAGATAAGGAAAAAGAACGGAATTTCCTAACGAAAATCAGCGGAGATTGAAGGTGATCCCGCCGGTGACGGAAACGCCGTCCTCCGCATAGAGGACATGGCGCTGGATCGGCTGGTTCAGGAGGTTTCCGACGCGGAGCCAGAGGCCGAACCGGGAGGTCAGGCGGAAGTCTCCTCCGAGGCCCAGGTCGACATAGCCGGGGATCCGGAGGTTGGAGTAGGAATCATAGACGGCTTCCCGGGCGGAGGCGAATTCCGCATAGATTCCGCCGCGGATCCGCCCGTTCCAGTCGTAGAGGGCGCGGATGTCGCCGCTGAACGGGGCCGGCGTGAAAACGCGGTCCGTCTTCATCATGAAATGCCTGTAGGAGAGGCCCCCGTCCACGAGGACGCTCCGGGACTTCCATCCATAAGTCAGCGCCACGAACGCCGCCTCATAGTCGCCATAGCCCATCCGCGGCAATTCATCGTCATTGTAGGGGGCGGCTTCCAGCAGGGCGTGGCCCCAGACGGTATAACCGCCGGAGAGGTCCAGCTGCAGGCGTTCGGCGACCTGGCCGCGGAGACCGAGGGCGACGCGGACCCGTTCGACGGAGAAATCCAGCGGCGTCCCGCCCAGCATCAGGTAGTTCCAGCGGAGGAAATGATGTCCCTCGAGGAGCGAGGAATAGGTATTCAGGTGGCTTCCGCCGGTCATGTCCGCATAGGCGGTCAGCTGGTCCTCGAGAATCCCGTAACGGACATGGATGGCCGGATAAATGACCTGGGTCCCCGTCCCATAGCAGGCGGGGCGGTCCGTAACGCCCGCATTATCCCGCAGATGGGCGGTAAAAAGAAGTCCGAGATCCAGCAGGAACCTGCCGGTGCGGAGGACATAGCGCGGCTTGACGCTGACCAGTCCGCCGGTGGACCAGGTCGCATCGCCGGACCGTGCGAGGTGGAAACCGGCATCCAGGGAAACGCGCTGGTTATCCGCCAGGATGCGTCCGAAGGTCCCGTCCAGGGAGACGAGGTGTTCATGCGGATGGTACGCGTCCAGCCGGTCGCCGCCGAAACGGTAATCCAGCGTTCCCTGCCAGGTCCACCCGGGTTCCAGCAGATTATAGGAACGCGCAAACGCATTGATACCGAATTGGTTGAAGATGGATGCCCGCACATCGGCCCCCAGCAGCGGGTCACGGTTCGACTGGTTCAGGCAGGATAGGCCGATGCCCGCCTGCCCCCAGCCGGCCGCATACGTCAGGTCCGCTCCGACGCCGCCCCGGAGATCCAGGCCGGGCGCCTTTTCTCCCGACGGCTCGTAGCGGCGGACCTGCTCGTCAAGGCGGGAAGAAATCAGCCGGTAGCGGCCGATGAAGCCATCCAGGTTGCCATGGACCCCGAGCGTGAAACCATGACCGATGGACGGCGTCCAGACGACCTCCGCCTCGGGACGGAGCGCATAGCCCGCACCCGCACGGACATACAGCGTGCTCTCGTCACGGACTTCCGCGCGCGGTTTCATCGACACGAGGTACGGACGGAACTCATAGGCCCCGCGGTACGGGTTCGAGAAGACGGAATAGTCGAAATCCAGGTTGAACTTCATCACCGAATCCGGGACCTGCATCTTCTGGACGGGCTTGTGGATATCCGCGGCGGAGCCTTCATAGGCATTCGTCACGACGATGGTCGGATTGAGATTGCTCTGCGCAAGGGCCGGGATGGAGAGAAGCAGGCCGGCTATGATGGAATACGGACGTTTCATGTTCACTTGTTCTTGGCGAGTTTGTTCAGTCTGAGTTCGATCTGGTCGAGGATGTCGTCATCCGCCCCTGCGGCCGGACGGTATCCGTTATTCACGCTCTCCCAGGTGACGCGGGCCTGCGCCGCATTCCCCCTTTCGAGGAAAGCGTCACCGAGGACGATGAAGGCCTTGGCCAGCCAGTAGTTCTGGCCGCCCGCCTTGCCCGAGAAGTCGTACACCCGGTCTTCGATGGCATCGAACCGGCCCTGGTCGAAGAGGTCCTGGATGATCATGTACGTCGCCTCCGCACCTTCCGGCGTGGAAGGCTGCGCGGAAAGCGACTGCAGCACGGCGAACGCCTCGCTGCGGCGGCTGGATGCGAGCAGCGCCTTCGCCTTGATGGCATCCGCCTCCCGCCGGTCGCTCTCCGACGCCAGCTTGTCCGCCTTCACGGCTTCCGCCGCCTTGATGGCTTCGTCATTCAGCTTCGCCTTGTAGGCGGAGCGCATTATGCCCGCCTTGGCCGCGAACACGTTGTCCGCCAGCTTGGCGGACTCACGGAGCGCGGAATAGGCGCCGAATGCGTCGTTATAGCGGCCCAGCTGGTAGGAAAGCATCGAGAAATTGAGCATGGAAAGCTCCAGGAAGGAGCCTTCCGCCCCGCTCTCGACCGCCTTGCCGTACCAGTCCACAGCCTGGTCCGTCCGGCCCAGGTTCTTGCAGCATTCTCCGAGGTAATACGAAGCCTGCCCTACATGAAGGCCCTTCGGGAAACGTGCGAGATAAGCCTCGAACGTGCTCTGTGCCTTGGGATAGTTCCCGGAAAGGAAGATTTCCTCCGCCGTACTGAAATACATGTTGTCCTTCGAGCCCTCGTCGCGGCCGGACTTGTCGCCCAGCGACTCGACATAGGCGAGGTACGCATCAGGCTCCTGGCGGAGCTGGTAGATGGATTCGATGGCCAGGAGGGCATCCTCGGCATAGTCGGAGCCGGACATCGTCTCCACGACCTCCTTGTAGTATTCGAGCGCCTGGGCGTAACGGTCCTGGTTCCGCGCGATCATGCCCAGTTCGATCAGCGCGCGGGCGGCGTAATTGTTGTCGGACGTCGCGCTGCGCAGGGTCCGGAACGCGCGGACGGCGTCCTCCGGGCTGCCGGCGGCCACATAGGCCCGGCCGAGTTCATAGAGCGCCTCGGAATAATAGGGCGCCGAAGGGGACGCGGACTTGACCGTCTCGAGGAAACGGACCTTCTCCTCCGTCTCCCCGACGAGCCCGGCCGCAACGCCGGCCCGGAAATACGGGTAGATGTCGTCCGGATCGGGATAATCCGAAAGCTTCCGCTCATAGGCTGAGATGGCCGTCCGGTAGTCCTTCGTGAAGAAATAGCAGTCCCCCACGCGGGTCTCGGCATCGGCCCCGAAGGCATCGTGGCGCCCTTCCAGGTAATTGCGGAACCAGCGCAGCGCCGTGGCATAATCCCCTTCCTTGAAATGGGTATAGCCGATGTGGTAGGAGATCAGGTCCCCTTCCGGCTTCCCGTCCAGGGCGGAGAGGTTGTACAAGTCGGTATAGACATCCCTCGCCTCCTTGTAATCGCCGTTCCGGAAGAGCGATTCCGCCAGCCAGTAGCGCGACAGCTGGTTGAAGGGATTCTGGCGGGGGACATAGTAGGCGGCGGCCTTCAGGCACGGGACGGCATCCCGCCAGGCGCCGTTGCCGATCAGTTGGTTCGCGCGCATGAAATAGGCCTTCATGTAGTTGCCGCGCATGTCGGCATCGAGTTCATCGATCTTGTCATAAGCCGCGACAGCGCCCTCATAATCATGGTTATACAGGGCCGCCATGGCCATGTAGCTATAAATACGGTCGCCCTTCGAGCGGGTGCCGTAGCGCTGGAGGTAATCCTCGAAGGCCGACGTATCGTGGTTCAGGTCGAAAGCCAGCTTGGCATAGTTGTAATAGGCATCCTCCCGGATGCGGGGGTCGAACTCCGCGGCAGCGGCTTCCTTGAAAGCCTCCATCGCGGCCACCTTGTTGCGGGTCTCGATATAGCTGTACCCCATCTGGTAATTGGCGACCTGGCCGAGGGAATCCGTCCGCTCGGTCATCCGGGAATAATTGTCGATGGCTCCCTGCCAGTCTTCGACCGCATAGAGGACGGAGCCGGCATAGAAATAATCCGAACGGTTCTTGACCGCCTTGTTCCGCAGGTTCTTCTCATAATACTCGCGGGCCTTGGCAACATCTCCCTTGACGAGGTATGCCTCCGACAGGATGCGGGCGAGGTGGGGCTGGCGGTCTTCAGGGACCTTCCCGAAAAGGTCGGTCCCCCGGTCGACCACGTAATCGTAGTCCTTCTGGAGGAAGCGGCATTCCAGCATGTAGTAATGGGCGATCTCGGCGAAGCGGGCATCCTTCGACGCCTTTTCGAAGGCATCGAACGCACCCGCGAAGTCGCTTTCGGAATAGCGGATGAAGCCGCGGGAATACTGGGCGGGAGCCGCATAATCCGTATTGCCGAGGGCCTCCACCTTGTTGAACAGCGATTCCGCGAGCGGATAGTTCCCCTCCGCAAAACAGGAGTACGCCCGCTTATACAGGTATTCCGCCTGCTGGTCCTTGTACAGGTCGGAGACGGACAGCGCCGTAAAGTGGCGGTCGGCCGCGGCATATTGCCCCTCGTCGAAGAGGTACTGGCCCCAGGCAAACTGGATCTGCGGGGCCAGGATCGACTCGGGATGATTCTCCAGGAAAAGGTCGGCCCGGTCTTCGAAACCGTCCGCCCGGGACTTGACGTCGCAAAGCACTTTGTATCCGGCGGCATCCGGTCCGTCCAGGCGCTCGAAGAGACGGGCGGCACGCGTATATGCCCCGTTTTCGTAGAGGTTCAAGGCCTGGCGGAAAAGCCGGGGGGTCTGGGCCTCCAGGGCCGTAGCCGTCCATATGATGGCGGCCGCGGCGGCCGCAAGGGGTCTGATTCTCATATTCGGTTCCTTATATTTTACAAAAATAACATTTTTTTCGGTATCTTTGTGTGTTCAACGGCAAGAAAATCACCATGGAGAACACACAAGCGCTCATATCCTTCCGAAATGCCGACATCCGCGGCGGCGAAAACACCGTCATCTACGGACTCGACATGGACATCTTCCCCGGCGACTTCGTCTACATCGTGGGCAAGGTCGGCACCGGCAAGACCTCCATCATCCGGACCGTCACGGCCGAAAACCGCCTCCTTTCCGGCGAAGGGACCGTGTGCGGGTATGACCTGCGCACCTTGCGGAACAAAGACATCCCCTACCTGCGGCGCAAGCTCGGCGTCGTTTTCCAGGATTTCCAGCTGCTGATGGACCGCACCGTCGAGGACAACCTCGAATTCGTCCTCCGCGCGACCGGATGGAAAGACAAGGGGCGGATCGACGCGCGCATCAGCGAGGTGCTGGACGATGTCGGCATGTCCACCAAAGCCCACAAGATGCCCCACCAGCTGTCCGGCGGCGAGCAGCAGCGCATCGCCATCGCCCGGGCCCTCCTCAACAGCCCGGCCGTCATCCTGGCCGACGAACCGACCGGCAACCTGGACACGGAGACCGCGGACGGCATCCTCCGCCTGCTCCGGAAACTCAATGCCGAAGGCACCGCGATCGTCATGGTCACCCACAACAAGACCATCTTCGAGACCTACCGCGGCCGCGTCTTCTCCTGCGTGGACGAGCGCTGCGAAGAGCAGCCCGACAGCGAAATCATCGACCTCGACATTACCATCTGATGAACCGGAAACAACGATTCGCCGCCATCATCGGCTGGTTCGTCGAGAACCGGCCCGTCGCCGAAACGGAGCTTCATTACCGGAATCCCTTCCAGCTCCTCGTCGCCGTCATCCTCTCCGCCCAGTGCACCGACCGGCGGGTGAACCTGGTCACGCCGGCCCTGTTCGAACGCTTCCCGGATGCCGCCTCCCTGGCCGCCGCCACCTTCGACGAGGTCTATCCCTTCGTACGCAGCGTCTCTTATCCCAACAGCAAAACCACGCACCTGATTGCCATGGCCCGGAAACTCCTTGCCGATTTCGGCGGGGAGGTCCCCTCGGACATCGATGCGCTGATGACGCTTCCGGGCGTCGGCAGAAAGACGGCAAATGTCATTGCCTCCGTTGTTTACGACAAACCCGTCATCGCGGTGGACACCCACGTTTTCCGGGTTGCCCACCGGCTCGGCCTCTCCGACGGCAAGACGCCGCTGGAGGTCGAAAAGGACCTCGAGCGCCATATCCCCGCCGACAGACGCGCCATCGCCCACCACTGGCTTATCCTCCACGGCCGCTACACCTGCACTGCCCGTTCCCCCAAATGTGCGGAATGTCCGCTGCAGGCGTGGTGCCGGGATTATGTTTCACGAAACACCCTCCTTCCACATGATTGACTGGGAACTCATCCTCCGACTCCTCGTCGCCGGCCTGCTCGGCGGCGCCATCGGCCTCGAGCGCAGCTTCCGCGCCAAGGAAGCCGGCGTCCGGACCCATTTCCTCGTCGCCCTCGGCAGCGCCATGTTCATGCTCATCTCCCAATACGGCTTCTCCGGCGCCGAGCGTTTTGATGCCGCGCGGGTCGCCGCCCAGGTCGTATCCGGCATCGGATTCCTCGGCGCCGGCATCATCATTTTCCAGAAGAACACGGTCCGCGGCCTGACCACGGCGGCCGGCCTCTGGGTCGCCTCGGCCATCGGCCTCGGCTGCGGCGCCGGCCTCTACGTCCTCTCCGGCACCACCTGCATCCTCGCCCTGATCTGTCTCGAGGTGATGCACTACATCCTCCTCCGCTCCGGATCCAAAACCATGGAAATCGTATTCTCCAGCGACTCCGAAGAAAAGGTCAAGGCCATCCTGCGCACCTTCAAAAAGGAAATAGAGGAAGAATCGCTGACCTGCTCCGAGGGCCGCTACCGCGTCCGCCTGGCCGTCATCGTCCGCCGCAGCACCACAATCGAGCAGATCCTGGAGCGCTTCAAAGAGGTCACCGTGGACAGCATCGGTTGATTCTTTTGAAAAAAATCCGCAAAAAAGTACGGGTTTCCAAAATTTTTCCTACCTTTGCACTCCCAATGGGGTATTAGCTCAGTTGGTAGAGCGATAGGTTCGCAATCTATAGGTCAGGGGTTCGAATCCCCTATGCTCCACAAAAAAGAGGGCTGCAAGTCGGTTTGACATGCGGCCTTTTCCTTTTTTTATACGGCAGCTGTTTTCGGAAAGCCCGCTGTCAGAAACAGTTCCGGAGCACCTCCACGACGCTGGCGGATTTTCCCATCGTGTAGAAATGGACGGCGGGAACGCCGTGCTGCAGGAGGTCGCGGCACTGGTCCGTGCACCACTGCGTCCCGACCTGCCGGACGGCCTCCGGGTCGGCTTCCGCTTCCCGGACGGCTTCCGTCAGGGCCAGCGGGATGTCGATGGAGAACGTCTCCGGAAGGAGCTGCACCTGGCGCGCGGTCGTGAGGGGTTTGAGTCCGGGAATGACCGGTACGGTGATCCCGGCCGCGCGGCAACGGTCCCGGAAGCGGTAGAAGACGGCATTGTCGAAGAACATCTGGGTGAAGATGCAATCCGCTCCGGCATCGACCTTCCGTTTCAGGAATGCGATGTCGGTCTCGGGATTGGCCGCTTCGAAATGCTTTTCCGGATAGCCGCCGACACCGATGCAGAAACGCCCGCCGCCGTCCATCCGGCGAATGCCCCGGACGAGTTCATCCGCGTGGGCATACCCGCCGGGAACCGGTGCGAAACGCTTTTCGCCCGCAAGGGAATCCCCGCGCAGGGCCATCAGGTTGTCGATGCCGAGATAGCGGAAATCCTGCACCAGCCATTCGATCTCCGCCGCCGTATTCCCGGCGCAGATCAGGTGCGGAACGACCTCCACGTCGTACCGCCCCCGGATGCTGGCGCAAACGGCCACCGGGGAGACACGGCTCCGGACGACACGCCGTTCAAAGCGGCCGTCCTCCTTCGGAACAAACTGGATTTCATCCCGATGCGTCGTTACATTGATAAAACGCGGGCGGAATTCCATCAGCGGGGCGATGCGTTCCAACAGCTCATCCTGGGTCATCCCGCCCATGGGCGGAACAATCTCGAGGGAAGGGAAAGGATGGCGGGCATCCAGCAGGTCGGTAATTCTCATAACAGATGGGACAGGAATGCCCGGGCCTCCTCCGGGGAGAAGCCGCGGGCGGTGGTGTAACGTACGTATTGCTGTGCGCCGATATGGCGGATTTCCGGGTAGCCGGCCTCCGGATGGAGGACGATGAAACCGCAGATGGACGCGTCGGGGACCATGGCGCAGCTTTCGGTCAGCCGGATGTCCAGCCCCTCCGGAAGCATGCGGAGAATGTCCCGCTTGAGGCTGTGGTCCGGGCAGGAGGCATAACCGGCGGCGGGCTTGGCAATGCGGACGCCGGCGGGAAGCCAGGCGGCCAGGCGGCGGTCCAGCCAGACCGACGCCGCTTCTGCGAGGACGACGCGGACGGCCCGCTCCATCATCGAATCATAGGCATTGCGGCAGACCGCGCATCCGCATCCGGCAGGATGGGCGGGCGCATGGACACTGATGGCGAAGAGGCCGAAAGGCCCGCTCTCCCCTTCCGGAACGAAGTCCGCAAGGGAGCGGCCGGGCGCCTCCTCCTGCCGGAGCATCGGCAGGAAGCAGGAGCCGAGGTCGATCCCTTCGCCCACGCGACGGGCGGCGAAGAAACGGGCGGCCAGACGGACGGAAACACGCCGGTCCCGGACCATCCCGTCGAGGACGGCGCGTCCCTCCCGCGTCAGCTGCAGCGATTCTTTCACGCCCCAGACCGTCCGGAACATCCGCCAGTCGAATAGGGGAACCAGCTCATCCAACGGGATTTCCATCAGCGGAATATCTTCCGGAACGGCATGCAGGTAGCTCTCCGGAGGGAAGCCGGCAGGCATCCCCGCCGGCACGGCCTTCCGTCCGGCATGCACTGTACGCAGACGGGCCTGTGCCGCATGTTGTTCCGCTTCGAACGCGGCCCGGTCGCGAAGGCAATGCTTCGCGAGCACTGCGCCCGCCGAGGCGTCCGGCGCATAGAACACATGGTCATACAGGGGTGCCAGTTTCACCGCCGTATGCAGCGCCGAAGTCGTCGCGCCACCGATCATCAGCGGCGTATCCAGTCCGCGGGCGGCCATCTCCCGGCACAGCTCCTCCATTTGGAACAGGGACGGCGTAATCAGCCCGCTCACGCCGATCAGGGCCGCATGATGCCGCTGCGCCGCCTCCAGGATCGTCTCCTTGTCCACCATGACGCCCAGGTCCACCACCTCGAATCCGTTGCAGCGGAGCACGATGCCGGCGATGTTCTTGCCGATGTCGTGGACATCGCCCTTGACGGTCGCCTGGACGATGACCGGCCGCTTCGAAGCCTGCTCCCCCGCTTCCATATAGGGTTCCAGCAGGGCGACCGCATCCTTCATGACCCTGGCCGACTTCACGACCTGGGGCAGGAACATCTTCCCGGCGCCGAAACGCCTTCCGACCTCCTCCATCCCGGCTATCAGCGGCCCTTCGATGACCCGGACGGCGGAGCCGAGACGGGCGAGCGCCGCCAGGATATCTTCCTGGAGATGCGTTTCACGACCGGCCACAAGTGCCTCACCCAGACGCGTTTCCGGATCGGCGGAGGCCGCCGGAAGGGTCTCGGGAGCGGCCGCATCCGGCTGTCCTCCGTATTTCGCGGCCAGGGCCGACAGCCGGTCGGAAGCCCCGGCATCCCGGCAAAGGACCAGATCCTCCACACAGGTACGGAGTTCCGGTTCGATGTCGTCATACTGCAGGAGCATCCCGGGATTCACGATGGCCATATCCAGTCCCGCCCGGATCGCGTGGTACAGGAATACGGCATGCATCGCGCTGCGTATCAGGTTGTTGCCGCGGAATGCAAAGGAGAGGTTGGATATGCCGCCGGAGGTGCGCACGCCGGGCAGGTTTTCCTTGATCCAGCGCACCGCCTCGATGAAATCGACGGCGTAGCGGTCGTGTTCGGGAATCCCCGTCCCGATGGAAAGGACATTGACATCGAAGATGATATCCTCCGCGGGAATGCCGATCCCCGTGAGCAGGCGGAACGCCCGCTCCGCGATGGCGGTTTTCCGGTCATAGGTGGTCGCCTGTCCCTCCTCGTCGAAGGCCATCACGACCATCGCCGCCCCCAGCCGGTGGATCTCCGCGGCCTTTTCCAGGAACGGCTTTTCACCGTCCTTGAGGCTGATGGAGTTGACGATGCATTTCCCCTGTGCGTTCTTGAGGCCGGCGAGGATGCATTCCCAGTGCGAGGAATCGATCATCAGCGCGGCCTTCGCCACCGCCGGATCGTTCTCCAGCGTCCGGACAAAGGTTTCCATCGCCCGGGGGCCGTCCAGCATGGCATCGTCCATGTTGATGTCGATGATGCCGGCCCCGGCCTCGATCTGGCCGGCCGCCACCTCGAGGGCGGCGTCGTAATCCCCTGCCGCGACCAGGCGGGCGAACTTCCGGCTCCCGGCGACGTTCGTCCGTTCGCCGATGAGGGTGAAATTCCGTTTCCGGGTATCCACCAGATAAGCCTCCAACCCGCTAACGATCAATTCCTTCCGCCGCTCCTTCATGGGAGCCGGCGTCAGTTCCGGCAGGGCCCGGATATGCGCCGGAGTGGTGCCGCAGCAGCCTCCGACGATGTTCACCAGCCCGTCCATCCGCGCCATCTCGGCGGCCATCTGGGCCGGCGTCTGGTCATACCCGCCCAGTTCATTGGGCAGGCCCGCGTTCGGATAGCAGATGAGCGGCACGTCGCTGAAAGCGGCGACCTCCTCCACGAGCGGCAGCATCCCGTCCGCGCCGAGCGAACAGTTCACGCCGAAAGCCGTGAGCGGATAGTGCCGCACGGCCGCGAAAAAGGCCTCCAGCGTCTGGCCGGTCAGGGTCCGGCCGCTCCGGTCGGCCACGGAGACCGACACGATGACCGGGAAACCATCCCGCACCTGCTGAACGGCATACAGGGCCGCTTTCACGTTCAACGCATCGAAGGCGGTCTCGATGAGCAGGACGTCCACGCCTCCCTCGATGAGGGCCGCGACCTCCTCCCGGTAACATGCCGCCATGTCGTCGAAACCATACTGCCTTTCTGCGGGACGGGCCACGTCCGAGGCCAGCGTCAACGACTTGGATGTGGGGCCGATACTGCCCGCCACCCATACCTTACGGCCCGCCTTATCGGCGCAGGAACGGGCGATCCGGGCCCCGGCAAGCGCCATTTCACGGGCCCTTTCTTCCAGTCCGTACTCCTTCTGGGAGATCCGGTTCGCACTGAAAGTATTGGTTTCGATAAGATCCGCACCGGCTTCGATATAAGCCGTATGGACCGCTGCGATGATATCCGGCCGCGTCAGGTTCAGGCATTCGTTGTCCCCCTTCAGCGGGACCTGCGTATCCACGAAGACACCCTGCCGGAAATCCGCTTCCGTCAGGGTGTATCGCTGGATCAGGGTGCCGGTAGCTCCGTCCAGGCGGAGGACGCCTCGCCCGATATGCTGCAGCAGGTCCGTCATCCGGGTGCCGTCATTTACCGCCCGTCACCAGTTTGTGATAGGAATAGACGGTTTTCTGCTGGTAGCTCAGGCCGCCGAGCTCGACCTTGTCTTCCTTGGAAAGGACGAGGCGGGTATCCGTCAGTTCCACGACGTCAAAGGTTCCGAGCAGGCTCATGATCCTGGGCGGGAAGCCCGTACTCAGCAGTATGATCTTTTCAAACGTGATCTTGCCGAGATCGGCATTGTAGGAGAATTTCCCGGCATCGACATCATCGATATCGAAGGTCAGCAGCGTCCCCTCCTTGCCGAATGCAAGCTGCGGCTCGACGAGGCAGAGGTAGAAATGGTCGTTGACGAAGCTGGTCTCGGAAACCTGGCTGTCCGTGCCCGCGCCGCTCGTGGAAGGGGTGGTCACGGTCTTGGTGTCAAGGACCCAGTTGCCATACAGAAGGCCGGTGTCGTCACCGGTGTGCTCGACCCCCTTCGTGCAGGAAGGGAGCAGGAGCGCGGCACAAGCCAGAAGGGAGGCCGCAAGTTTTTTCATGTTTCCCATTTTTATCAAGGGTTAAAGTCGCCGAAAGGTCTGCACAAATCTTGCCAAAAGGACGCTTTGTCAGAAAAATGGTTATATTTGTAAGTCAGTAGCAGAGAGATTATATCTATGACAGGAAAGAGATTGCTGCTTGGTGACGAAGCGCTGGCCCTGGGAGCCCTGCACGCCGGTCTGTCCGGCGTCTATGCCTACCCGGGCACGCCGTCCACCGAGATCACGGAATTCATCCAGGGAGACCCGCTCGCGAAGGAACGCGGCGTCCGCAGCCGCTGGTGTACGAATGAAAAAACGGCCATGGAGGCTGCCCTTGGCATGTCCTATGCCGGGAAACGGGCGCTGGTCTGCATGAAGCATGTGGGCATGAACGTCTGCGCCGACGCCTTCGTGAACGCCGGCATCACCGGCGTGAACGGCGGCATCGTCGTCGTCGCCGCCGACGACCCGTCCATGCACTCCTCGCAGAACGAGCAGGATTCCCGTTTCTACGGCAAATTCGCGCTGGTTCCCATCCTCGAACCGGCGGACCAGCAGGAATGCTATGACATGATGGCCCATGCCTTCCGGCTTTCCGAGGAGGTGCGGCTGCCCGTCCTCGTCCGGATCGTCACGCGCCTCGCCCATTCCAGGGCCGCCGTCGCCGTCGGAGAGGCCGGTCCGCAGAATCCCCTCGCCCCGGACGGCGAGCGGGGCCGCTGGGTCCTCCTGCCCGGCAACGCCCGGAGGCAGTATGACGCCCTCGTGGCCATGCAGCCGGACCTCCGGCAGCGCTCCCTGGCATCCCCTTACAACCGCTTCGAAGACGCAGGGGCGCCGCTCGGCGTCATCGCCTGCGGCATTGCCTATAATTATGTACGTGAGGCGCTTCCGGACGGAATCTCCGTCCTGAAGGTCTCGCAGTACCCGCTTCCGGAAGACCGCGTCCGGGAACTCGCCCGCGCCTGCGGGAGGATCCTCGTCGTGGAAGACGGCCAGCCGTTCGCGGAAGAGCAGGTGAAAGGCCTTCTCGGGCCGGACTATCCCGTCTCCGGACGGCTTGACGGCACCCTGCCGCGGACCGGCGAACTGAATCCGGACAACGTCGCCAAGGCCCTCGGCCGGCCGGAAGGGGCGGTCCATGCCCCCGCGCACAACCTCGCCCCGCGCCCGCCGCAACTCTGCCAGGGCTGCGGCCACCGCGACGTCTATACGGCGTTGAACCAGGTACTTGCTGATTATCCGGAGGCCCGTGTCTTCGGGGATATCGGCTGTTATACCCTCGGTGCCCTGCCGCCTTACCGCGCCATCGACAGTTGCGTGGACATGGGCGCTTCCATCACGATGGCGAAAGGTGCCGCCGACGCCGGCATCCACCCGGCCATCGCCGTCATCGGCGATTCCACCTTCACGCATTCCGGCATGACCAGTCTCCTGGACGCGGTCAATGACAACGCCGCCATCACGGTCATCCTCTCCGACAACCTGACCACGGCGATGACCGGCGGGCAGGATTCCGCCGGCACCCATAAATTCGAGGCCATCTGCCTCGCCCTCGGCGTCGAGCGGGCGCATCTGCACGTCGTCATCCCGCTCCCGAAGAACATGGAAGAAATCACGCGGATCATCCGGGAAGAAATTGAATACAAGGGCGTTTCCGTCATCATCCCCCAGCGGGAATGCATGCAGACCCTCGCGCGCAAACAACGACAGAAACTGGCAAACAAGGCATGAAAACAGATATCAAGCTCTCTGGCGTAGGAGGCCAGGGCATCCTCTCCATCGCCACGGTCATCGGCGAGGCCGCCACCGCCGCGGGACTCCGGCTCAAACAGGCGGAAGTCCACGGCATGAGCCAGCGGGGCGGCGACGTCCAGAGCGACCTCCGTCTATCCACCGACGCCATCCACAGCGACCTGATTCCCCTCGGCGAGGCCGACCTGATCCTCTCCATGGAGCCCATGGAGGCGCTCCGTTATCTGCCTTACCTCAGCCCGTCAGGGGCTGTCGTCACCGCCTCCAAACCCTTCGTGAACATTCCCGACTATCCGGACGAGACCGCCCTCCTCGAAGAACTCGACGCCCTCCCGAAAGTGATGCGGATGGACATCGATGCCGTCGCCAGGGGCCTGCAGGCACCCCGGAGCGCCAACATGGTGCTTCTCGGCATGGCCGCGCACCACCTCGGCATCCTGGGCCCGGACGCGCTCCGTCAGGCCATCCGGACCGTCTTCGGGCGCAAAGGCGCGAAAGTAGTGGAAGACAACCTCAAAGCATTCGACGCAGGCTATGAAGGTATTCAGTGAGGCGTTGGTGGAAGAGGCCCGGACCGCATCCCGCGTCGCGGACCTTTCGCAGGCGACCATCGGGGAGGTCCTCCTCGTCGCCCAGTACCTGGAGCGGACCACGGGCATCCCGTTCATCCGCATGGACCAGGGGTCCCCGGGCCTCCCGCCGAACCGTTTCGGCGTCGAGGCCGAGAAAGAGGCCCTGGACCGCGGCGTCGGCTCCCAGTACCCGCCCGCAGACGGGGTCCCGGAGCTGAAAAAAGCCGCTTCCCGCTTTATCAAGGCATTCATAGACATCGACATAGACCCCGCTTACTGCATTCCCACGACAGGTTCGGTGGCCGGGTCCTTCGGCGCCTTCATCGCCTGCACCCAGCGGATACCGGGCAAGGACAAGGTCCTCTTCATCGACCCGGGCTTCCCCATCCAGAAATCGCAGCTGCGGGTGCTCGGGGTCGTCTGGAAGGAATTCGACATCTATCCGTACCGCGGGGAAGGCCTCCGCGCGAAGCTGGAGGAGGAACTCGCCGCCGGCGACGTCGCCGCCATCGTCTATTCCAACCCCAACAACCCTGCCTGGATCTGCCTGGAAGAGAGCGAACTCGCCGTCATCGGCGAACTGGCGACGAAGTACGACGCCATCGTCATGGAGGATCTCGCCTATTTCTGCATGGACTACAGGCGGGCGCTGGGCCGGCCCTTCGAGCCACCCTTCGTCCCCACCGTCGCCCGCTATACCGACAACTACATCCTGATGCTGTCGTCGTCCAAGATTTTCAGCTACGCCGGGCAGCGGATGGCCCTGCTTGCCATCGGCAACAAACTGTTCACCAGGCACTTCCCCGCCATGGCCGAACGGTATCACGACGCCGGCGTCTTCGGCCAGACGCTCACCGCCTCCATCCTGTACATGATCACGAGCGGCTGCACCGCCTCCACGCAGTATGCCTATGCGCGCATGCTGGACCTCTCCGCGGACGGGGTCATCGACTTCGTGGAGGATACCCGGGAATATGAGCGGCGGGCAGCCCGGATGAAGGACATCTTCTGCCGGAACGGTTTCCGCGTCGTCTATGACCGGGACGTGACCCTGCCGGTGGGAGACGGCTTCTTCTTCACCCTCGGCTACGGCAACCTGACAGGCGGGGAACTGCTCCGGGAACTCCTCTATTACGGCGTGAGCTGCATCTCCCTTTCCACGACCGGCAGCCTGCAGGACGGCGTCCGGGGCTGCACGAGCCGGATGCGCGAAGAGCTCTACCCGGTGCTGGAAGCGCGCATGAAGGCCTTCCGCGAAGACCACCCCATTGGAACGAACTGACAAACAATATGATCTGGAACCCCAACAAAGAATGCATGAGCCGCGACGAAAGGAGCGCGCTCCAGGGCAAACGCCTCCACAAGATCGTGGAGTACGTCTATCACAACGTCCCCTTCTACCGCCACAAGCTCCAGGAGATGGACCTCACGCCGGATGACATCCGGACCATCGACGACATCGTGAAACTCCCCTTCACGACCAAGAAGGACCTCCGGGACAACTATCCCTTCGGCCTCCAGGCCGCTCCCCAGAGCGAAATCATCCGCATCCACGCATCTTCCGGCACGACGGGCAACCCCACCATCGTGGGCTACACGCGCAAGGATATCGGCGTCTGGAGCGAATGCATGGCCCGCTGCCTGACCGCCTACGGCGTCGGCCGGGACGACATCTTCTCCGTTTCCTATGGTTACGGCCTCTTCACCGGCGGTCTCGGCGCCCACAACGGCGTGGAGATGGTCGGCGCCTCCGTGGTCCCGGCTTCGACCGGCAACACGGAGAAGCATGCCAAGCTCATCCGCGACCTCGGCATCACGGGCATCGCCTGCACGCCTTCCTACGCCCTCTACCTCGCCGAAACGATGGAACAGATCGGCATCACCAAGGAGCAGATCAAGCTACGCGTGGGGGCCTTCGGCGCCGAACCGTGGACCGAAAGCATGCGCGAGGAAATCCAGGAACGCCTGGGAATCAAGGGGTTCAACCTGTACGGCCTGTCCGAGATCATGGGTCCGAGCGTCAGCTACGAGTGCCAGATGCAGAACGGCTCCCACATCAACGAGGACCATTTCTACCCCGAAATCATCAACCCCGTCACCCTGGAGCCCCTGCCGAAGGGGCAGCCCGGCGAACTGGTGTTCACCACCCTCACGAAGGAGGGCATGCCGGTGCTCCGGTACCGGACCCGCGACCTCTGCTCGCTCATGCCCGGCGAGTGCGGCTGCGGCCGCACCAGCGTCCGCATGACCCCGATCACCGGCCGCAGCGACGACATGCTCATCATCCGGGGCATCAACGTGTTCCCGTCCCAGGTCGAGAGCGTGGTCCTGAGCATGAAGGAGTTCGCCCCGCGCTACATGCTCATCGTGGACCGCATCAACAACCTCGACACCCTCGAGGTGCAGGTGGAACTGCGGCAGGAATACTTCACCGCCACCTTCGACACCCCGGCCGCCATCGACGAGCTCCAGAAACGCCTCGCTTCCAAGCTCCGGAGCGTCCTCAGCATCGGCGCCAAGGTCTCCCTCAAGGCCCCGAACGCCATCGAGCGCAGCCAGGGCAAGAGCGTCCGTGTCATCGACAAGCGCAACCTGAAATAAAACACCTCCACCCATGAACATCAACCAGCTTTCCATTTTCCTGGAGAACCGCGCCGGGACCCTGACCAAGGTGCTCGACCTGTTCAAGGAGGCCCACCTGCATATTATCGCCTCCTCCATCGCCGACACAGCCCAATACGGCCTGCTGCGCATCATCTGCTCGGAGCCGCACCGCGCCTACAAGGAACTCGAGCGCAACGGCGTCGCCGTCGCCCTCTCCGACGTCTTCGCCGTCGAACTGGACGAACGTCCCGGGCAGATCGCCGAGGCGGCCCGCCTCCTGAGCGAGGCGGAGATCGGCATCGTCTACATGTACTCCTTCTTCCTCCACGGAAAAGGGCTCCTGATCATCCGCGCGGACAAGACGGAAGAAGCCCGGGAAGTGCTTCTCCGCTCCGGCCTCCACTGCGTTTCGGAAAAGGAGATCGTCGATCTCTGGCGTCCCGCCTAGCGGTTTTTCAGGATGGCCGAGACCGTATCCAGCAGGCGGACGGTCAGCTGATAATGGGAGTCGAGGACGTCGTAGATGCCGTCCTCCGACAGGATACTGCACGTAAGGACGCGCAATAGAATTTATGCCCATATGTCGTTCTCAAACCGAATCAGGCGCAGCTGGCCTGAATGCCGCAAATGGCCGATAATTGTAATACACAGGGTTGTGTTGCACAAAGTTGTGTTACACAAGGTTGTGTATTAAAGGAAAAAGGCGTATCTTTGCAAAAACAGGCAGATTATGGAACAACCGTTTGTTTTCGGCGTGCCCGCTGACAGTCCGTATTTCATCGGAAGGGAGAAAGAACTGGCTAGGCTCCAATCCAATTTCAAATATGGCATCAACACAATTCTGATATCTCCGCGACGCTGGGGAAAGACATCTCTGGTGAACAGGATCGCCCAGTCTGCCAAAGAGAAAAATCGCATTATCGTCCGGCTGGACATCTTCGCCTGCCGGAGCGAATACGATTTCTATAACACATTCTCCGCCGCCATCCTAAGGCAGACGTCCTCCAGGCTTGATGAATGGAAAGAACTTGCCCGGGGATTCATCGAGAGACTGACACCAAAGGTTTCCCTGTCACCGGGCCCCGGATCGGAG
The DNA here is from genome assembly GCA_016287075.1 of Bacteroidales bacterium. Classification (GTDB taxonomy): domain Bacteria; phylum Bacteroidota; class Bacteroidia; order Bacteroidales; family UBA932; genus Cryptobacteroides. The sequence goes on from JAEEVC010000002.1 coordinate 132,305, forward strand.
TATTCCGTGTCCCTGGGCATCAGCCCCAAGACACATACGCCCGATGAGGTTCTTTCCCTTCCGGAAACCATTGCACAAAGAAAGAACTGCCGGCTGGTCATCTGTATCGATGAATTCCAGCAGGTGGGAGAGTTTCCCGACTCGTTGGAGGTACAGAAACGGCTGAGAGGAGCATGGCAACACCAGAAGCATGTTTCATACTGCCTCTACGGCAGTAAAATGCACATGATGACCCGCCTTTTCCTAAAAAAGAGCTATCCCTTCTACCGGTTCGGAGAAGTGCTGAACCTGGAGCCAATCCCGCTTCAGACCTGGATTCCCTATATCCAGGGCCGGTTTGCAGCATTCGGGAAGCAGATTGACCAGCGGTATATCGAACAGATCTGTGAGACGGTCGCCTGTCAGTCCTCTTATGTCCAGCAGCTGGCCTATTCCGTATTCCTGCTCTCGGACAAGGAAGTGACGGACGATTCGTTCGCCCGGGCCGTGGAGGACCTGGTGGCGCAGAACAGCAATGTCTTCATTGAACAGACCCAATCCCTGACAACGTACCAGATGAATTTCCTGCGGGCCGTCATGGACGGGATTTCCCGCGGATTCGGAGAAGCCGAAATCCGGGAAAAGTATCATCTCGGCTCTCCTTCCAATATCAACCGCTTAAAGAGTTCCATGATTGAGAAAGAGTTGGTGGAACTCACAGAGAACGGATTTGTCCTTAGCGATCCGGTTTTGAAACACTGGCTGAAGAGAATCCTCCCCTGATCCCCACGCCCGAGGGCGAGAGGCTCAGCGCCATGTCGTTCCACCGTACGGTCGCGACGGTTTCGGCTTGAAATACGTCCCTACTGCATCGCCCTGTGGCGCACGTCGATCTCTGGCGCCCCGCCTAGCGGTTTTTCAGAATGGCCGAGACCGTATCCAGCATGCGGACGGTCAGCTGATAATGGGAGTCGAGGACGTCGTAGATGCCATCCTCCGACAGGACGCCGCGCTTGAGGCCGGCGGGGAGCTGCCCCGCCGCATCGGCATCATAGTCTTCGTTCCATTCGTCGCTGCCGTAATAGGCCGAGAGGGCACGGACATCTTCCTGGACGGCGTCGAAACCGTCCAGCGCGCTTTCCAGCGCATCCAGCGCCGGACCGATCCGGTCGAGCATCGCCTCGAAGTGGCGGATCCTTTCAATCTGTTCCATTATTTTGCGTATTACTGACTGCTTGAGGTTCCCGGCGGGCCTCCCCACAAAGATACCGCCATTCTCCTGCATTTCAAAACGGGAATCGTATCGGTACACTTAACATGTGTACATGAAAAAGCATTCTCACAACTCTATTTTTGCACATTTAGTAAAGAAAAACCGATAAAAGGGCCTTTCCACATCTAAGTGTGCATCAAAACGATCAGCCAGTCGATGATCTATGTACACTTAGTGAAACAGAAATAACGGTGTCTGCTGCTTCGCAGCCCTGTCCGGGTAAATGCCACCGGTGACGCAGGTTGTTATTTCACAATTCGTTAGCAATCAGCAATACATTTCCGGCTGCGGCCGTGCGGACGCCGAAGAGGTGGATGTCGCCGCCGGAGCCGCAGCCGAGGCGCTTCCGGAGTTCGTCGGAGGTCATCGGGATGTTCCGCGCCGTCACTTCCGCCCGGGGGTAACGCCGGCCGGCCTCCTTCATGGTCCGCTTGTCCAGAGGAAGGGTTTCCAGGATGCGGAAGGTCTTGCCGAGCGGTGCCAGTTCCGCAGGAACTGCCTCAGTGACATACAGATGCGTATGCGTATCCAGCTTCTTCAGGCCGAAACGGCCGCAAAGCAGCCGGAACGCCCCGGCCTTCATAAGCGCCTTGCCAGGCTCGAAGAGGAAGCCGGCCGGGGAAGATGGCGGGGCGGGAAATGATGCGGCAGAGGGCAGGATGGTTCCGGAGGAGTGACCCGGAGTCAAGTCCCCGGCCGAAGCGAACTGAACGGCGGCGGCCGCCTCTTCCTCCGGCGACCAGGTCAGGGTCGATCCGTTTTCATAGGCCGTAATCGTATATCCGCCGTTCCATTCCCGGTCAAGCAGGAGCAGCAGTTCCTTGCACTCCCCTTCCGCCGCGATGGAATGGACCTCACGTACGTATCCGAAACGTTTGACGCATAAGGAGATATCCGCCATCGGCGAAAGCTTTAATAGAACATAGCGGGCCGCCGCGAAAAGCTCCGGCAGCAGGGCCGTCACGTCCGGCTGGCAGTCTTCCGGCAGGAAGACCTTCCGGCCGTCCCCCGCCCGCCGCGCCGGATCGAGGAAGAGGATGTCCGGCCCGAAGTCGCCGAGAACGTCCGCGACGGAGCCGCCCGGGCCGGCTCCGGAATCGCCGTCCGCAGGACTGGCCGTGCCGGAACGGCTGGCGGAAGCATCGGTGACGACTGCGGGAGTAATCCTCCAATTAGAAACGCGTATATTCTTAACACCCAGCTCTTTAAAATTCTCCTCCGCAGCCGCGGCGAGCGCCGGCTGCATCTCATTGTACAGCACCTCGCCGAAGACCTCCGCAAACGCCCAGCTGTCCACGCCGAGCCCACCGGTCAGGTCGGCCAGGCGCGCCCGTGGGGCAGTCGTCGCGGGCAATAGCGCCCCGTTCTGCCCGCCACGGGCCCCTGCAACGGCGCTGGCAGCAACGGCACGGGCCGCAACGGCGGCCTTGTACCGCGCCGTTTCCGCAGAACTGCACTGCTCGGCGGCTAGTTGGTTGGGAAAGCGGAGCGACGGCACGGCGTACCACGCCGGGACCTTGGCCCGGAGGCGCCGCCGGCAGGCCAGGGTCGAGGCCGCCAGGGCGACATCGACGTCCGGGTAGCGGTCGCGTGCGAGCAGCAGCCGCACGGGATCGTCGCCCTCGTGGGCGCGTATGAAATCGGCAAATGTCATTTCATCGGCAAAAATAGCAAGAATCCCGTAAAAATCGTTATTTTTGTCTTTTGCAGAAACCAATGACACTCCCGATATGAAAGATTACAACGAAGTAGCCAAGAGCTGGATCGAAGGGAATTTCGATCCGGAGACCAAATGCCAGGTCCTCGCCCTCAGGAACACCGACCCCACCGGTTTCGAAGACGCCTTCTACAAGAGCCTCGAATTCGGCACCGGCGGCCTCCGCGGCATCATGGGCGTCGGCACCAACCGGATGAACAAGTACACGGTCGGCATGGCCACCCAGGGCCTCGCCAACTACATCAACGCCCATGTCGAAGGCGCCAAAAGCGTCTGCATCTCCTTCGACAGCCGCAACAATTCCAAGCTGTTCGCCCGGATTTCCGCCGACGTGCTCTCCAACAACGGCATCCACGTCTATCTCTTCGACAACCTCCGCCCCACGCCCGAACTGAGCTACGCCATCCGGGCCAAGGGCGCCACGGCCGGCATCATGGTCACGGCCAGCCACAATCCGAAGGAATACAACGGCTACAAGGTCTTCTGGAGCGACGGCGGCCAGATCACGGCCCCCGTGGACAAGGACATCATCGCCGAGGTGAACAAGATCACCGACCCCGACCAGGTCCGCTTCGAATCGGCCGGGGACATCGGCGGCATCGAGCCGATGGGCAGGGAGATGGATGAAGCCTACCTCAAGGACATCCTCTCGCTGACCCTCAGCCCGGAATCCGTCGCCCGCCATCCCGACATCAAGATCGTCTATACCCCGCTCCACGGCTGCGGCGTCCGGCTCGTTCCGGAAGCGCTCTCCCGCCTCGGCTTCAAGAATGTCATCCATGTCCCCGAACAGGACATCAGCGACGGCAACTTCCCGACCGTCGTCTCCCCGAACCCGGAGGAGCCGGCCGCGATGAAGATGGCCCTCGCCAAGGCCGACGAGACCGGCGCCGACATCGTCATGGCGACGGACCCGGATGCAGACCGGCTCGGCATCGCCGTCCGGGACGACGCGGGGAACATGGTCCAGTTCAACGGCAACCAGACCGCCGCGATGCTGACCTACTACATCCTCACCCGCTGGAAAGAACTCGGCAAGCTGGATGCGACCAAGTACTGCGTCAAGACCATCGTCACGACCGAACTCATCGCCGCGATCTGCAAGTCCTTCGGTGTCAAGTGCTACAATGTCCTCACTGGTTTCAAGTACATCGCCGAGATCGTCAAGGAGCATGAGAACGACGGCGAGTTCATCTGCGGCGGCGAGGAGAGCTACGGCTTCAACGTCGGGCAGTTCGTCCGCGACAAATGCGCCCAGGTCGCCTGCGCGATGGTCGCCGAGTGCGCCGCCTGGGCCGCCGACCAGGGCCTGACCCTCTACGGGCTCATGCAGAAGATCTACAAGGAATACGGCCTCTACGTCGAAAAGATGGTCTATATCGTCCGCAAGGGCAAGGCCGGCGCCGAGGAGATCCAGCAGATCATGGCCGGCTACCGCGCCACGCCGCCCGCTGAACTGGCCGGCGTCCCGCTCGTAAAGGTCATCGATTACCTCAAGCCCGAGGAGACCGGACTGCCGAAATCCAACGTGCTGCAGTTCTTCAACGCCGACGGCGACGTCGTCACCGTCCGTCCTTCCGGCACCGAGCCGAAGATCAAGTTCTACTTCGGCGCAACGGGTGACGCCGCCCCCGCCAAGATCGAGAAACTGCGGAAGCAGTTCATCGACTAGCGGCGCTCCGACGCGAAAGAACAGGGTTCAGACCTCAGAAAAATTCGGTCTGAACCCTGTTCTTTCGCTTTCTACGCTTTCCGCTACTGTCAGGGTGCCGGGGCCAGGCGGGCGGCCCAGCCGCCGCCGGGGGCGAGATGGGCGCGGAGCGTCGTTGCGGGCGTCGCGTCGCATGTTTCGACGCGGAAGTCGCGCGCTGCGCGGTCGGCGTTGGGCCCGTCGCGATAGACCGTGACGGTGTAGGCCCCTTCCGGAAGGAAGTCCAGCGGAATCTCCATATCCCGGGCTTTCCAATCCGTCATAGCACCTATGTACCAGGCACTTCCACTGCGGCGGGCCAGGACGGCATATTCGGCGATCCGGCCGTCCAGGGCGAGGGTCTCGTCCCAGACCGTCGGGATGGCGGCGATGAACGCCGTGCATTCCGGCTCCTTGCGGTAGTTCGACGGGGAATCGCACAGCATCATCAGCGGCGCATCGAAAAGGACATATTCGGCGAGCTGGCGGCAGCGGGTGCCCTGGCTCATCGGCTCGGAATTGACCGGCCGGTAATTGCGCTTCGTCGCATTCCGCATCGCGCCCTGGGTGTAATCGGCCGAGCCGGCGGCCAGGCGGACGAACGGGATGGTCACGTCATAGGTCACCTGGTCCACTTCCGGTCCGCTCCATTTCATCTGCTCCAGGCCATGGACCCCCTCGAAATTGAGGACGTTCGGATAGGTCCGCTGCAGGCCGGCGGGCTTGAAGGCGCCGTGGAAATCCACCACCATCCGGTACCGGGCGGCCGTCGCCGCGGCGTCCTCGTAGAACTTGACCATCGGCTGGTCGTCGCGGTCCATGAAATCGATCTTCCAGCCCTTGATGCCCATCGCGGCATAGTGGCGGCAGATGCCCTCCATGTCGCGGTTGAAGGCCCAGTATCCAGCCCACAGAATCAGCCCCACACCGCGTTCAGCGGCATATTTCGTCAGCATCGGGAGGTCGATCTCCGGGATGACCTGCATCAGGTCCGCCTGCTTGTTGACCGCCCATCCTTCGTCCAGGATGACATACTCGATGCCGTGCTCCGCCGCGAAGTCGATATAGTGCCGGTAGGTGTCATTGTTGATGCCGGCCCGGAAATCCACGTCATAGAGATTCCAGGCATTCCACCAGTCCCAGGCGACCTTCCCGGGCTTGACCCAGGACCAGTCCCCCTCCGCCGCAGGCGCCGCCAGGCGGAAGACCATGTCATTGTCCGTCAGCTGCTTATCCTCCCTGGCGACCATCACGACCCGCCACGGGAAGGAACGGGGACCTTCGACACGGGCGATATACTCCTCCCGCGTCTGCACCTCGCCCTGCAGCATGTTGTGCCCGCCCTGGCGGATCTCCTTCGGATACGGGGCGAAGCGTGCCTCCAGGGCGGCATCGCCGTCGCCGTTGTACAGATACATCCCCGGATAGTCCCGGAGGTCGGATTCCGTAAGGCAGAGCTTGATCCCGTCCGCCGCTTCCACGGTCAGCGGGAGGAACGCGAGCCTGTCCTTCCGCCACCCGGAAAGGCGGTGATGGGCATAGGTATTCTCGAACGAATTGTAGAACTGGCTCTCCAGCGTCTGCGTGTGCTGGCAGACATAAGGGACATACAGGTTCCAGTCCCCGGCGAAACGGAAGGCGGCCGTCTCCCCCGCCACCTCGCAGGCCTTGCCGGCATACACGAAACGATAGGCGGCACCGTCGTCGTACAGACGGAAGACCAGCGAGAATCCCTCCTTGAAGTCCAACTTCAACTGATTGTAGTTATCCCGTACGACACTCCGCTTGAAGTAGAGGGCCGGAACCGATTCATTACAAGAAGATTTCGTCACCTTTTTCACCTTATTGCCAATACCAAGTTGGCGCCCGTCCGAAAGCGAGAGGGCGATCTCGGAGGGTTCGAGCAGGGCCACCGCGCCGGCGGAGAGGCTCCACGTCACTTTGTCGGCGACATCAATGCGGACGGACAGGCTCCCGTCCGGGGACACGAGCCCGTAATCCTTCGCGCTCAACTGCACGGCAGCGGCCAGAAGGAGGCAAACGGTCAGTATTCTTTTCATAGGGATGGGGTGTTGTTTTAGGAAAGGGCCTTCGCCGCGGACTGGCCGGCGAGGTAGCCGGTACAGAAGGCGGCCTGGAGGTTGTAACCACCTGTGTCACAGTCCATGTCCAAAACCTCGCCCGCGAAATACAGGCCTTCGGACTTCTTGGACTCCAGGGTTTTGGCGACGACTTCCAACGTGGACACGCCGCCGGCGGTGATGACGCTGCGCTCGAAGCCCACGAAGCCGGCGATGTCGAACCGCCAGTCCTTCAGGAGGGAGGCCATCGTATCCACGCTGACCTTCGGGTTGGTCTTCAGGAAGGCCAGGGTCAGGTTCCAGGGGATGAGTTTGCCGAGCAGGATGCGGAACAGCCGCTTGAAATCCTGTCCCTTGCTCCGCGGGTCATCCAGGATCTCCTGCCACTTCCCGCGGATATCCTCACGGAGTTTCTCCGCTTCGACGGCCGGCTTGAGGTCCAGGCTCACGGAAACCTTGGAGCCGTTCAGGATCGCCTTGACGGCTTTCCGGCTCACCTGGAAGCCGATCGGGCCTTCGATGCCGCCGTCGGTGAACTCCAGGTCGCCGAATTCGCTCTGGGCTTCGTTCCCGTCCACGAAGAGCGTCAGCTGGACGTTCTCGAGGGTATTGCCATTGAAGAGGGAGCCGGTCTCAGAGAGCGGGGTGATCCGCTCGATATGGCCTTGCAGTTTCGGGTAATGGGCCGGCAACGGATTGATCTTGACCTCCTTCCGGGTACCATAGACGGTCTTTCGCGTACCGCGGAAGGCTTCACGGATGTCCCCGACGAGCGGATTCTCGTCCGTCTTGTATCCTTCCGGGACAAGGGCGGTCAGGGCCGGGAAACAGCTTTCGACCGAATGGCCGAGCTCCTCCGCCCACATGTACCCGTCGCCCGTCGATCCCGTGCCGGGATAGGACAGGCCGCCGGTCGCGACGATGAGTTTCCGGCAGGAAAACAGTTCCGTCTCCACGGTGGTCTCCTTCCGCACCGGCACCGCTCCCTTGCGGTCGAAGCGGGCATCGCCCTCCGGACGCGGACGGAACTCCTTCACCGTCGTCTTCACGCAGTCGAGTTCATAGCCCCGGGGCGTCCTGTCGATGGTTTTCACCTCGCAGCCGGTCACGATCTTCACGCCGAGCAGCGTGCAGGCACGGGTCAGCGCATCGACGACGTCGCCGGCCATATGCGAAGCCGGGAAGGCGCGGTCGCCCCGCTCCACGACGCTCCGCATGCCGTTTTCCCGGAACAGGCCGATGAGCGCCTCAGGCGTCAGGTTGTGCCAGGCCGGGCTCAGGAAATTGACATCCGTGCGGATGTGGGCGGAGAAATCCCCCCACTCCTTGACATTCGTGAAATTGCAGCGGCCCTTGCCTGTAATCATCACCTTCCGCCCGGGCCGGGGCATCTTCTCCAGCACGGTCACCGTGCCGCCGGTCTCCGATTCCGCCAGGGTTTTCGCCGCGCCGATGGCGGCCATCAGGCCGGCCGCACCGCCGCCTATCACGATAATATCCGATTTCATTCCGTCAATGTTTCCGCAAAAATACGGATTATTTGGCTCTCCTGCAAAGTTCCGCGAAAAAAGCGTCGAAGCAATAATAAGGTATAGGTTGGATTTCAACGCGAACGGTATATCGGGCAGTATTCCATCGGCGTTCGGTAGTAGCTATCAAAGCTGGGGCATGGTGATCCGTCCGGTAGCGGAATAGCAGGAACCTAATAGAAAATTCAGATTTTTTTTCGCAGAATACAAAAAAGTTGTATATTTGCAGTCCCGATTCAGAGAAATCGGTCTTGCCACTTTAGCTCAGTCGGTAGAGCAGCGCATTCGTAACGCGCAGGTCGGGAGTTCGAGCCTCCTGAGTGGCTCGGAAAAGGCATCGCAGACGCGGTGCCTTTTTCATTTTCAATCCGTTATCCCGGGTCCAGACCTCTGTATAAACCAAAAAAGACCGCCTTTCGGCAGTCTTTGGTGCACTCTCAGGGACTCGAACCCTGGACCCGCTGATTAAGAGTCAGCTGCTCTACCAGCTGAGCTAAGAGTGCATTGTATCGCGGATAACGCTCTTCGTATTTTGTGACCCGTTCGGGGCTCGAACCCGAGACCCCAACATTAAAAGTGTTGTGCTCTACCAACTGAGCTAACGAGTCTTTCCATTCCGTTCGGGGTTCTCTCCGATTGGGAATGCAAAGGTAGATTCTTTTTTTGAATCCTCCAAATATTTTCCACCCAAATTGCTACTTTTTTTGCGAATACTCCTTGATGTGCTGCTCTTCCGCAAGCTTGCACACAAGAAGCTGCCCCGCAGATTCGGCCACGATGTAGCCGTCGAGCCCCTGGACGACAACCGTGCGCTCCCCTGCCGTATGGACGAGGCAGTTCCGGCAGTCGAACAGGCGGATGTCGGGACCGACGGCGGCGTTGCCGTCAGCATCGGCGGGAAGATGGGTACGGATGGAGCCCCAGCTGCCGAGGTCGCTCCAGCCGAGGTCGGCGGCGATGACCCGGATCGAAGAGGATTTCTCCATGACGGCATAGTCGATGGAAATCTTCTCGCAGGTCGGGAACAGGCGCCGGAGCGCGGCGGGCTCTTCCGCCGTATAGAAGGAAGGGGCCAGTTCGTCCATGACACCGGCAATCTGCGGGGCATGGGCACGGAGTTCGGCGCGGATGGTCCGGACATTCCAGACAAAGATGCCCGCATTCCAGAAATAGTGGCCGTCGGCGAGGTATTCCTCCGCCGTGGGGAGATCGGGCTTTTCCTTGAACTCGGTCACGGCGACGACGCGGTCGCGCACGGCTTCCTCCGCATGGATGTATCCATAGCCCGTCTCCGGGCGGGTGGGGGCGATGCCGACCGTGACGATGGCGTCCGTCCCGTCGGTCGCGGCAAGCGCCTTCCGGATGGTGTCCGCAAAGGCCTCCGTCTTGAGGACGAGGGCGTCCGCAGGGGTCACGACGATGTTGGCATCGGGATCATTCCGCGCGATCTTCCAGCAGGCATAGGCGATGCAGGGGGCCGTATTGCGCGGCTCCGGCTCGGCAAGAATCTGATCCACAGGAATTTCCGGCAGCTGCTCCCGAACGGTGTCGACATAGCGCTCGGAGGTCACGACCCAGAAATGGTCCGCCCGGCAGACCGGGAGGAAGCGGTCCACCGTCAGTTGGATGAGACTGCGGCCGACACCGAGGATGTCGATAAACTGCTTGGGCATTTCCGGTGTGCTGGCCGGCCAGAGACGGCTGCCGATGCCTCCGGCCATGATGACGACATGCGTATCCATTCCTTTCAATCCTTTGTGATTCCTGCAAAAATACGAATAATATCTCAAATTAATGCCTATATTTGTTCCAACAAGAGAACCACATGATGGAAACGAAACGATTCCGTGTCGAAAGCGACCTGCTCGGCGAAAGGCTCGTCCCCGCCGAGGCGTATTATGGCGTCCAGACCCAGCGGGCGCTGGAAAATTACAAGATCTCCAACACCCGGATGTGCGATTATCCGGAGTATATCATCGCCATGGCCTATGTCAAGATGGCGGCCGCTGCGGCCAATGCCGAACTCGGCGCCCTGGACCCGGCCATCGCGGATGCCATCATCGCCGCCTGCAAGGAAATCGTCGCGGGCAAGTTCCACGACCAGTTCCCGGTCGACATGATGCAGGGCGGCGCAGGCACATCCGTCAACATGAATGCCAACGAGGTCATCGCCAACCGCGCCCTCGAACTGATGGGCCACGAGAAAGGCGAATACCAGTTCTGCTCCCCGAACGACCATGTCAATTGTGCCCAGTCGACCAACGATGCCTATCCGACGGCCTTCCGCTACACCTTCGTGCGCATGAACAAGCACCTGGTCCGGAGCCTGAAAGCGCTCATCGAGGCCTTCCGCGCCAAGGGCGAGGAATTCAAGGACATCCTCAAAATGGGCCGCACGCAGCTCCAGGACGCCGTCCCGATGACCTCCGGCCAGGAATTCCACGCCTATGCCACGAACCTGGAGGAGGAGATCGCCAACCTCGAGCGCAACGCCGTCCTGCTCCGTGAGATCAACATGGGCGGCACAGCCATCGGCACCGGCCTCAACGCCGTCCCGGGCTTTGCCGAATGCTGCACCCGGAAGATGTCCGAGTTCTGCGGCGACGAACTCATCAGCGCACCGGACCTGGTCGAGGCGACGCCGGACACGGGCGCCTACGTCAGCTATTCCGCGGCACTGAAGCGCCTGGCCATCAAGCTCTCCAAGATCTGCAACGACCTCCGGCTGATGGCTTCCGGCCCCCGCTGCGGCCTCCACGAAATCAACCTGCCGCCGATGGCGCCCGGCTCTTCCATCATGCCCGGCAAGGTCAATCCGGTCATTCCGGAGGTGACGAACCAGGTCTGTTTCAAGGTCATCGGCAACGACACGACGGTCGCCTTCGCCGCGGAAGCCGGCCAGCTCCAGCTCAATGTCATGGAACCCGTCATCGCCGAGTCCATCCTGGAAAGCGTCACCTGGCTCCGCAACGCCATCGAAACCCTCCGCACCAAGTGCATCGAAGGCATCACCGTGAACAGGGAGCACTGCTACGAAATGGTCAAGAACAGCATCGGCATCGTCACGGCCCTCAACCCTTACATCGGCTACAAGAACAGCACGAAAGTCGCCAAGGAAGCGCTCGAGACGGGCGGTTCGGTCTATGACATCGTCCTCGAAAAGGGGCTGATGAGCAAGGCGAAACTCGACGAAGCGCTGGACCCGAAAGCGATGCTCGGCGCCCACGACCTGCTGAAGTAAGCCCCGCGGCCGGCAACGGCCGTTCGCGGCAGACCGCAGCCGTTCGAGGCTGCCCACAACCGTTCGCGGCAGCCCGCGGCAGCCCGCGCTACGGCGGCCGGACCAGGAGCGCCAGCGGCACTCATTCACTTGCCGCGACAGTTCGCGGCAGAACGCGGCAACACACCGCCGTTCGCGGCAGCCCGCAGCAGCCCGCGCTACGGCTCCTCCCAGCGCACATACATCGGCTCCAGGGCAATCCGCCGGAGCCCCGAACGCGCCCCGCGGACCTGGTACTGGTCCAGGGTGCCCTCGGGGAAACAGGCGGCGAGCCGGGTATTGAGCCGGGAGCAGTTTTCATGGAAGGAATTCTCCATCACATCGACCAGCCGGTCCACCGTCGCGGCGACGGCTTCCGCGTCCTCCCGCCCGGTAATCCGACTGTAAATGGAAAGCAGTTCCGAGCGAAAGGCCCCGATCCCCTTGGCAGCAATCCCCTCCGGATGCTTCAGGAAAAAGATGAACACCGTCTTCACCAGCGGTCGCAGCCGCAACTCCTCCCCGCCACGCTCCGGCAGGAAAATCCGATAGCGACCGGTGATCCGGAGCACCTCCGGCTCACGGCGCACGGGCGGCTCAAACCGGTCCGGATCCATGCCCAACTCAGCCATCCGGTCCCGGACAGCGCGGTACAGCCGTACCAACTCCCCCGCCTCGAGCAGGGCCACCTGCTCCGCCCCGCCATAAGGCGGATCCGGCTCATACAGAAGGCCTTCCGACTGGCCATCTCCCGGCCCATGCGGAAAACTGTCCGGATGAAGGCCTGACGGGTGAAGGTCTCCCTGCTGGCCACCTCCCGGCTGTATGCCATCCTGCCGACAGCCACCTGGGTGAAGGCCTTCCTGCGGAAACCCTTCCTGCCCGCTACGGGTATCTCCCAGCCCATCCAGCAGACGCCCTTCCAGCAGAGTTCCCTCCATCAGTGTTCCTTCCAGCAGGGCCCCCTCCAGAAGACGCCCTTCCAGCAAGGCGAGCAGCACCCGCTGCGAGACACTGTCGATACCCGTCTTTTTCATCATGTACAAAGATAGCGGATTTCCCCGGTCTTTCCATCAGTGCGGCGAACGGAAAGGGTCGGGACCGACTTCCGGCAACGGGTACCAGTCCGCCGCCGCGATCAAGGCCCGGACGGCCGCCTCGCTGTCCGCGTCAAAGGGGCGCTGGAGACTGATTTCGGGCATGCCCAGGCAACTGCGCGTCCAGCCCGGCCGGATCTCGACGCGGTCCTCGCCGGAAAGCAGGTCGAAGATGGCATCCAGTCCGTGGATACGGACAGGATAGCCCGCCGCTGCCACGGCCCGGGCGGCATAGACCGCTTCCTGCAGGTAGTCTTCAAAGGAAAAGACAAGGACAAAGGTCCAGCAGCCGTCCTCGCCCCGCACCGGCATCAGGGACAGCCGCGCATAGATCAGGTCGAAGCAATGGTCCCTCCCCTGCCGGTCCATCCACGCCTGGAATGCCACCTCGCTGTCCTGCTGAAGGGATCCGGGGACAAGGCATTGCTCATCGGACAGATGCGGTGAAGGGCCGGTCACGGCAGCCATGGCAGCCTCCCATGCATCCCGATACAAGGCAAGCGTCATGACGGGAATCCCTTCCGGCGGATTCTCCGCCTCCTGCGCCAGTCGGGACAGGAAGGCCACATCCTCCGCCGCCAGCGCAGGGCGGCTTTCCGGCAGGATGCGGAAGAGGTCGCGGCGGAGAATGGAACCGTAACGCTTGAAATGGGAGAGCCTGCGCTCCAGATAGCGGTTATAGGCTGCCGGATCCCGGCAAATACGCCCGACCAGACGGGACACGCTGTCTTTCAACGCCCTGAGGAAGCCGGAAACGTCGCAGCGCATCGATGGAAAGCTCCCCTCGGGATCCTCCCGGTTGACAAACATCCATTCGGCGCCTTCCCCATCCGAGACCAGCAGGAAGTGCCGGTCCCGGAAACAGGATACGGATACCTCATACCAGGCGATCTCATCCGGGCATTCCATCTGCCACAGGGCCAGATAGTCATCCTCATCCGAGACCTCGCCATCATCGAGAAGCGTCTGGTAATCAGCCCATTCCCCGGGCTCTCCCCGCAGCGCTTCGAGCCAGAGGCTGCGGCGGTCATCACCGCCCGACGGCGCAAGCCGCCGCAACTGCTCCTGGATGTCGTACATCAAGGCAAGCCCCTCCGCATCCGGGAGGATGGGGCCCGCCGACCGGCCGCCGCCGGGAAGCCGGCGGAAATCGGCCACACGCAGGGACGTCCTGCAAAAAGTTCGATTCTTTCCCATACCTTTCGTTTCTTGCCGCAAGTTAGCGCGAAAACCGTCCCCCGCCATAAAACGACAACCTTGTCGTAATTTGGTACGCGCCGCGGACAGAAACTCCCTGTACACCTGCGGCAGATGCATTCGGCGTACGCCGTGGGCAAAAACAGTCCCGCACACCTGCGGCTAAGGCATTGGGCACGCGCTTCAGACAGAAACGCCCCTTCCAGCCCAGCGCGACTGGAACTGCCCTCGCGGAGCACCTCTCTCAGCCGAATGTGCCAGGCGGCACCCGGAAACGCGTGGCGGCTATGTGCCTGTATAGCAGTCAATTCCTTGTTTATGGGCAGATTGAAACGCGCCGTTGATTTGCATAAAACGCTGACTTGCAGCGCTTTGTCCGCCACGCCTTTTCCACAGAAAGGTTGCTGTACCACATTGCAATGTTGGAAAGAGGATGGGAACGGCTGCGTAAGGAGTCGCCCCCCCCCGACTTCGCCTATCCGTCGTTAGGGGTGCTGCGCAAGACACCCCTAGAAGCATAATAGGGCTTTTTCGTCGTTAGGGGTGCCGCACGTAGCACCCCTAACGACGGTTAAGGGGGGGGGGTGGTCGAAGAACTCAAACGTCAGTGCGCGATAGGCCGTTCCGGGTGGTAAGGCGTGGCGACTATCTGGTTGAGAATAAGTTCTTTGATGAATTGTTCAGCAAATAAAACGCTCCGTCGATTTGCATAAAACGCTGACTTGCAGCGCTTTGTCCGCCACGACATTCCTCAGGAAGGTTGCTGTACCACATTGCAATGTTGGAAAGAGGAAAGGGCCCGCCCCTTTGCGAGTGCGGCAATTATTCCATATCTTTGCTGCCATGAAAAAAGCCATCCTCCTATTCCTTTCCGCGATTGTCGCCATGGGGGCGGCCGGGCAGACGCCGGAGCAGGATCTCCGGAACAATCCCGCACGGGCCGGGGCAAATTACCATGCCTATGAATTCGGGGACAACCCGCTGACGCCCGCGCCGGAAGGGTTCAAGCCCTTCTATATCAGCCATTACGGGCGGCATGGATCCAGGAACCTGACACATGATTCCTTCAAGTATCCCGTCAGCAAGCTCCGCCTGATGAAGGAGAAAGGGCTGCTCAACGCCAATGGCAAGGAGCTGCTCAAGCAGGTGGAAAGGCTCTACGAGATGAGCGATGACCACTGGGGGAACCTGACGCCCCGCGGCCGGGAGGAACATGCGTACATCGCCCTGGAGATGGCCCGGCGCTTTCCGGAAATCTTCGACGGGACGCCGAAGGTCCGCGCCCGTTCCAGCTATTCCGAGCGCTGCCTCGAAAGCATGGACTGCTTCGTCGCGGCCCTTGCGGAGCGGAACCCTGGCACCGTCATCGACAAGGACGACGGCAAGCAATACCGCTATTACCTCAATGACCTCGGCAAGGAAGTCGCCGCCGCGGCCAATGACATGGCCGACTCCCTGAAAACCGTCTGGCTGGACCCCGGGGCCTTCCTCGCCCCGCTGGTGACCGACACCAAGGCGGCGCTCGCGCTGATGAGCCATCCGGACAAGTTCGAATGGCAGCTCGGCGAAGTCTGCCTGATCGCCCAGTGCATGCCGGGGGTGCCGGACATGACCGGCTACATGCCCTTCCAGGAACTCGTCAACTGGTGGAAGATCAAGAATTTCCAGCTATGGTTCCGCCACGGTATCTCCCCCGACTTCGGGGCGAAACGGGTCCCGCTGGCCCGCAACCTGGCGACAGATTTCATCCAGAAGGCCGACTCCGTCATCCGGTACGGGGGCATCGCCGCAGACGTCCGCTTCGGCCATGACAGCGCCCTCCTGCCCCTCATGTGCTACCTCGGCGCCGCCGGGCATGACAAACGACGCTCCCTGGAAGAGGCCGAAACCTGGCACAGCTATGAATACCTCACCATGGCCGCGAATTTCCAGCTCGTCTTCTACCGCGACCCGGTCGGCCGCATCCTCGTCCAGGGCATCCTCAACGGGCGCGAGACCTGCTTCCCCGCCCTCGGCCCCGGCCCGTTCTATCCCTGGGCGCAGTTCCGGAACTACGTCCTCGGGCGGGAGACATTCCCTTTCTGAGACTTACCTGAATTCCACCTGCGCCTCCGCACGGATGTCGGCGGAAGAAGCGCCGGCGAGGAGGCGGTAAACGCCCTTGTCGGCCACCCAGGCATGCTCATCCGCATCGAAGCGGCTGAGTTCCTGCGGCGTGACGGTGAAAGTCACCTCGCGGGTTTCGCCGGCCTTGAGATACACCTTCTCGAAGCCTTTGAGCTCCTTAGCCGGGCGTGAGAGCGGATCCTCGAGCGAGCCGGGAATCGCGACCCAGTCGGAGGGCGGAGCGATGTAGAGCTGGACGACCTCGGCGCCATCCCGGGCGCCGGTATTCGTGACCGGCACCGTCACGGTCATGGAACCGCCGGCGGACAGGGACTTCCGGGAGACCTTCGCCTCCCCGTATTCGAAGGTCGTATAGCTCAGGCCGTGGCCGAAGGCGAACTGTACGGGAATCTGATGCGTATCATACCAGCGATAACCGACGAAAATCCCCTCCTCGTAGTACTCCTGCCACCATTTCTCCCCTTCCGGAAGGATGCCGGGATACTGGCGCTCGGTCTTGAGCGGCCCGTCCTCCAGGGCAAGCGGGAAGGTGAACGGAAGCCGGCCCGAGGGATTGACGGCGCCCGAGAGCACGTCCACGAGGGCCCGGCCGCTCTCAGAACCGCCGTACCAGCCCTGTACGATGGCCGGGACGCTGTCCGCCCACGGCATCGCGACGGGCGAGCCGGAGATATTGACCACGATCAGGCGCGGGCAGACCTCCGAGAGCGCGGCAATGACCTCCGGCTGGCCGTACGGCAGGCCGAGTCCGAGCCGGTCCGTCCCTTCGTTGTCCTGGTGGGCGCTCTTGTTCAGGCCGCCGATAAATATCACGGCATCAACTCCTTCCGCGGCAGCGACCGCATCGGAGACAAGCTGTTCGGGAGAACGGGCCTCGCTGAGGTCCTGGCCGGTATCGACCCGGTTGTAGGAGGTCGAAGTATCGCCCACATAGCCCCGCTCCCAGACGACTTCCGCCTCGGGGAAAGCCTCCTGCAAGGCCTCCAGCGGATTGATTTCGTACTTCGTCTTCAGGCTGGAACTGCCGCCGCCGACGATCATCTTCTTGACGGCGTTCTCGCCGACGACCACGAGCTTGCCGCCAGCGGGCACCTGCAGGGGCAGGACTCCGTCCTCGTTCTTGAGCAGGACGACGCCCGCCGCGGCGATCTGCCGCGCGGCGGCGTAATGCTCCGGCGAGTTGAACGAGCCGAAGGGACGCTCCTGATTCATCCCCGTCCGGAAAATGAGCCGGAGGACGCGGCGGGCCTTGTCGTCAAGGGTCGCCTCGTCGGCCGCCCCGCTGCGAAGCCGCTGGAGGTAGGGATCCGCCAGGTGATAGCGGTTATACTTGTCGCTCGGGGCGCCGGTAAGGCCGTTGGTCCATGTGCCGTACTCCATGTCGAGCCCGTTCGTAACCGCCTCGTCATCGTCCCTGCAGCCGCCCCAGTCGCTGATTACCACGCCGTCGAAGCCCCACTCCCCCTTGAGGATGTCGCAGAGGAGACGCTTGTTGTGGCAGTTGAACTGGCCGTTGTAGAGGTTGTATGAGCCCATGATGGCCCATGCACCGCCCTCGCAGACCGCCGCCTTGAAGGCCGGCAGGTAGATCTCGTACAGCGCGCGGTCCCCGACGATGGAATTCGTCTTGGTCCGCCGCGTCTCCTGGTTGTTGACGGCGAAGTGCTTGACGCAGGCCGCCACCCCGTTCTCCTGGACCCCCTGGACATACGGAACCACCATGGCGCCAGCCAGATACGGGTCCTCGCCCATATACTCGAAATTACGCCCGTTCAGCGGCGTCCGGCAGATATTCACGCCGGGGCCGAGCAGGACGTCCTTCTCGCGGTAACGCGCCTCCTCGCCGATGCTCCGGCCGAACAGGCTGGCCATCTCGCGGTCCCAGGTCGCCGCCAGGCAGGACAGGGCCGGGAAGGCCGTGCAGGAATCATTGGTCCATCCGGCCTGGTCCCACTCGTCCCATAGGACCTCGGGGCGGATACCGTGCGGACCGTCGGTGCACCAGATCTCCGGGATGCCGAGCCGGGGCACGCCCGCGGAGGAGAACTTGGACTGGGCATGGAGCATGGCCACCTTCTCCTCCGGGCTCATGCGCGACAGCGCATCCTCCACCCGCTCCTCAACGGGCTTCGCAGGGTCCAGATAAGCCGGCACATTCTTCCGGACCGGCCCGCCGCACGCAGCGGCAAGGAGCGCGGCAAGTACGATGTATTTCTTCATAAATTACAATTATTCAATGAATCAACCCTGCACTCAAGGCCTTCTATCTATTCCGCCTCATTAACCGTCCACCCCTCCGGGATTCCGCTCGCACCCGCCGGCCAGTCATTCATGCCCGGCGCCTTGACGAAGGTGCCGGTGGAGGCGACGCCATTCACCCATTTATACAGGCAAGCATTTGCAGAGATATCGGTAGCGAGGCATTTGACGTGTTGAAGTTCGCGGCAATAGGCAAACATGAGCTGATAGCAATACTCCGACAAAGTCCTTGCCGGCAGATCAGGCGCTCTCGTTAAGCTTGTGGTATAAAACATACCGGAATAGCAATAACGCGCCAGTGTCGTTGCCGGAAGTTCAGGGGCACTTGTTAAACTCCAGCAATTATAAAACATACAAGCATAGCAGCTTTCAGTCAGGGTAGTTGCCGGAAGATTGGGGGCACTCGTCAAATTCGTGCATTCTCTAAACATATGACTGTAACAGTTATCCGCCAATGTCGTCGCTGGAAGCTCAGGAGCATCCGTCAAACTCGTACAACCATAAAACATTTCGCTATAGCAGCTTTGGGCCAGTGCCGTCGCAGGGAGCTCAGGAGCATCCGTCAAACTCGTACAACCATAAAACATTTCGCTATAGCAGCTTTGGGCCAGTGTCGTCGCAGGGAGCTCAGGAGCATCCGTCAAACTCGTGCAACCGGAAAACATACTACTATAGCAGTTCTCCGCCAGCGTCGTTGCCGGAAGTTCAGGAGCCATTTTTAAATCCGTACAATTAGAAAACATTCTAGAATAGCAATGGTGCGCCAGCTTTGTGGCCGAAAGATCAGGGGCAACCGTCAAACCGCTGCTGTTAAGGAACAATCCATAGAAGCAATAATCCGACGGAATGGATGCCACCTCATGTTCTGTGTCGAGCAATGACATCACATCTCCTGATACACCGAAGTTATCTCCAGCTGTCTCAAACGAACTGTACTTGGAGTATGAGCTGAACCCATCCGGATTATCTCCGCAAATATACAGGGGGCGATCACGGGAAAAAGTAAGTTCCGAGTAGTCCCACTGCGTCCATTTCATCTTGTCAGTGGAATAATAGAGCACCGGGGCATTTCCACCATTATTCCTCAAATACACTTTCGTCTTCCCTTCTGAACTGAATGTCAGATACTTATTGAACGCTAGTGGCTCCCGTACCGTCCATCCTTCCGGTATGCCGCTCGCACCCGCCGGCCAATCGTTCATGCCCGGCGCCTTGACGAAGGTGCCGGTGGAGGCGACATTGGACAGCCACCCGCTTACACAATTCGTTGCGCTGATATCGGTCGCCAGGCATTTGATATGGTTTATTTTAGTGCAACGAGAGAACATAGAAGAATAGCACCATTCCGCCAATGTCGTTGCAGGAAGATCCGGAGCAATCGTCAAACCCGTGCAGCCAGAGAACATGTTACGATAGCAACTGCTAGCCAGTGTCGTTGCCGGTAGATCCGGGGCGGTCGTCAAACCCGTGCAGCCAATGAACATGGAATAATAGCAAGAACTGGCCAATGTCGTTGCAGGGAGATCCGGAGCGGACGTTAAACCCGTGCAGTCGATGAACATGGTAGAATAGCAGCTGCCAGTCAGTGTCGTTGCCGGAAGATCCGGAGCGGACGTTAAACCCGTGCAGCCAGAGAACATGGAGGAATAGCACCCGTAAGCCAGAGTCGTTGCCGGAAGATTAGGAGCAGTCGCCAGACCCGTGCAGCCAGAGAACATGGAGGAATAGCAATCGTCAGCCAGTGTCGTTGCCGGTAGATCCTGTGCTGCCGTCAAACCCGTACAATTAACGAACATGCTACGATAGCACCCATCAGCCAGAGTCGTTGCCGGAAGATCCGGTGTTGCTGTCAAACCCGTGCAGCCAGAGAACATGTATGAATAGCATCCATCAGCCAGAGTCGTTGCCGGAAGATCCGGAGCGGCCGTCAAATCCCTGCAGCCATCGAACAACCCGGAAAAGCAATAATCGGAAGGGATGACAGTTGTTTCAAGTTTGCTGTCAATCAACGACATGATATTGCCGGAAACGCTGAACCGGTCGCCGGATGTTACGAACTGGCTATACCTGGTTTCAGCAAAGAGCCCATCCGGATCAGACGAACTGACCCCCCATGGATCAGTCGAACTGACCCCCTCCGGATTGTCCCCACAGATATACAGCGGCTGCCCGTTGGTGAAGGTCAGTTCCGAGTAATCCCACTGTGTCCAATGGGTCCTGTCGGTCGAATAGAACAGAACCGGAGCATTCTCACCATAATTGCAAAGAGACACCGTTGTCCTCCCCTCCGAGGTGAAGGTCAGGTACCGGCAGTCAAATTCGTTATCATCTTCAACCGTCCAACCCACCGGAATGCCGCTCCGGCCTGTCGGCCAGGCATTCATGCCTGAAGCCTTGACGAAGGTGCCGGTGGAGGCGACACCATCCAGCCACTCATCCAGGCAACCTGTCGCAGAGATATCGGTAGCAAGACATTTCACCTGATTAAGATGAGAACATCCCGAGAACATCTGTGCATAGCAACGCTTGACCAACGTCGCCGCTGGCAGTTCCGGGGCACTCCTTAAATTCCTACAGCCACCGAACATACGATGATAGCAATAATCTGCCAGTTCTGTCGCCGGCAGTTCAGGTGCTTTTGTCAAAGCAGTGCAATTGTAAAACATATTTTCATAACACCCCGTTGTCAGCGTTGTCGCAGGAAGCTCTGGGGCAACCGTCAAACTCGAGCATTCATTGAACATCAAGAAATAGCATGATTTAGCCAGAGTCGTTGCCGGCAGCTCAGGAACGGTTGTCAAACCGAAACATTGTGAAAACATCCAGGAATAGCACTCTTCAGCCAATGTAGTCGCCGGCAGTTCAGGAGCGGCAGTTAAACCTATGCAACCTGAAAACATCGAGTTATAGCAAGATTGGGCCAGCGTCGTCGCCGGTAGCTCAGGAGCGGTCTTTAAACCGGAGCAATTTGAAAACATCAATTCATAGCAAGATTGGGCCAGCGTCGTCGCCGGTAGTTCAGGAGCTGCCGCCAAATTCTTGCAACCAATGAACATACGATAATAGCAATGATCCGTCAGTTCTGTAGCAGGCAGTTCCGGGGCACTTGTCAAACCAGGACATCGTGAGAATAAACCATCAAAACAACCCTTGGACGGAATGGAAGTCAGTTCCTGCTGATCATCAATCAACGACATCACATCTCCCGAAATAGCAAAAAGATCTCCCTTCGCAACAAATATGAGGTTGGAAGATTCGAAACCTCGCGGATTATCTCCGCAGATAAATAGAGGCTGCTCGTTGGAAAATGTCAACTCCGACTCACTCTCCCACGGCGACCAGTTCTTCTTATCGGTGGAATAATAAAACAACGGATAGACTCCATTATAGGTGAACGACACCTTTGTCGTCCCTTCCGAGGTGAAGGTCAGGTAGCGGCTAAAAGGAGGAATTTCGGGCACAACCTCCAGCGCCGCCATCTTGGAGCGGGTGTTGCGGGAGATGGCGAGGATGCCCGTCGTGCTCTTTTCGAACTGTTTCCCGTCGGCCGTCTTTACCAACAGAGTGATGCCGCCCTCAAACGTCGTCGGCGGGACGACCAGCCAGAAGGTTGTAGCCGTTTCGGCCGTCGTGCCGAGGGTGACGGGGGCGTCCATATTCAGCGTAACCTCCTGGGTAGCAGATGCATCCATCTGCAATTCCGGAGCGGCCTCGACACCGGCCGTGACCGTCGCCTTACCCGCCAGGGGTTCGTTCCGGTTGCCTTTGAGGGAGATGGAAGTCACGGAGACATCCGTGCCATAGAGCCGAAGCGTCACATATCCGCAGAGGTTTTTGAACATCAGCTCGTTATCGTCAGCGACGGCAATCATTGTGTTGGCGCCCAGGCCGAAGGTGTCTTCCCGATAGGACTGCTCGGCGGGGAGATAGACCGTGAGGACCCCGTCGTTGGAAATCTTGGTATTCTCGTTGTAGGGATAGACCGAGTAAACATAATCCAGCGGATTGCTCATAACGAAATCATCGGTCGGGACTTTCTTGAAGGTGCCGGAATTGTCCCCGTCCACGCCGTCAAAGCGATACTGCCGGTTATAGGTTATCCGGTTGAAGATGGACACCCGGTCGTCGGCATTCCAGAGGACGCGGAGTTCATCGTCCACATAGACGCGCGTAGCCGCACCCTCGATGGAAGCGAAGAACTCCTCTCCATCATCAATGACGGGGGTGGAATGATCCGCTTCATTGACGGCACAAGCAGCAGACAAGGCCGCCGCCAATCCGAGGATAAAGAAACGGTACATCATGATTATCAATGTTTTTTTAATCCCAGCCATGTTCCTGCCCGTCGTCGACGATGACTTCGGTGTTGGAGATCACAAAATTCGTTTCGGGTTGTGAAAGTACAACCCGGACGGCAGGCGAAAGGTATTCCTTCCCCTGCAAACCTTTAGCGGTAATTGTCCCGTGCATCGTTATCGTTCTTCTAGTTTTTCCCTGCCCCGGCAAGGCATTCATGCCATAATAATGGGTTATCATACAATTCTGCAAATTTAAACAAGTTACCCCAAAAAGGCAATACAGTCCTGCTCCGGCTGCCCCGCGAAAGGGAAATTACCGCAGTAAGTGAATCAGAAAGAATAACCTGCATCACCGGTGGCATTTACCCGGACAGGGCTGCGAAGCAGCAGACACCGGTGATGCAGGTTATTCTTTCACAATTCCTAAAATGCAAG
>JAEEVC010000059.1 GCA_016287075.1 Bacteroidales bacterium
ATATCTGTTCAGCGTGGGCTCGGGCTGTTTCGCTCCGCCGCCCAAGGTCGAATCGGCCGTCATCCGCCTCACGCGCAACACCCGCACCTCCCTCGGCTGCGACGAAAGCCTCTTCAAGGCCGTCGTCAAGACCGCCTTCGGCCAGCGCCGGAAGATGATGCGCAACCCCTTGAAACCCCTCATCGCGGCCAAAGCCGCCCGGGAAGGCTGGACCGACGAGGAAAAGGCGGCCTTCACGGCCAAACCCGTCTTCGAGCGCCGTCCCGAAACCCTCTCCGTCGAGGATTTCATCGCCTTGACAAACCTCCTCGACACGCCAAAAGCCTGATTCTTTTTGCCATATCGGTCGGATGGCCTATATTTGTGATTATGAAACAGTGGACTCTCCTTATCTTGGCGCTGGTCATCGGGCTTTCCGCCCGGGCGCAGAATAACCGTTACTATGTCGGCGGAAACATTTCCTTCGGCGCCAGCAACTACGGCACCAGCATCGTCGTGTATCCGGAAGTGGGCACGCGGGTGAATCCCTACCTGACGGTCGGACTCGCCGCCGGATTCGACTGGAACAACATCCAGAGCGACTCGGACTTCACGATGGGCCTCATTCCGCACGTGCGGACCTATCTTCCCATCGTTGAGCGCTTCGGCTTTACCGGCGACACGTATTTCGCCGCCCGGTGGACCCGCCGGCGGGGATATGAGCCGCTCATCAACCGGCAGACCCTGGGTTTCCGTCCGGGTGTGTATTTCCCCCTCGGAAACGTCATCCTTTCCACGCAGATCGGCTTTTTCGGCTGGAACCGTACCGATTACGGAACAGGCGAGCCTGTCAAAGGTTGGCAGGCCCGCCTGGAAGCGCGGGACATCATCATCGGTGTCCTGATGAACCTCTAAGTCCTATTTGACTCCGGCTGTTTCCACGCTGTTCCCGTGCAGGACCGGCGAAGGAAGCACAGGCACCGGACGGGCCGGGACCCGGCTCTTCTGACCATAGGTGGAATTGGACGTCCTGTCACGGAGAGGATCCGTCGGGTCGTCCTTCGCCCAGAAGGCATCCGCATCGAACGTACCGCCGCAGAGGGTCATAATCCGTTTCACGATGATCATCCGCTGCCAGGTGGAGAAATAGAACCGGTTGTCGATCATGCAGCTGATCCGCTCGCTGCGCCAGCGGTTGAACATGGACACGTCCGCACCCTGGAAGACGCCGATACGGCCGTAGCGGCTGTCCTTCTCCGTCAGGGAAGAAAGGGCGTTGAGATCGCCGTCCAGCAGATCCGCCTTCCAGCCCGGTCTGTTATACGTCGCAGAAATGTTCAGGGAATAGGGAACCGGCCAGCTCTGCTCGTAAATGGAACTAACCTTACCCTCCCAGCTCTCGTACCAATACTCGTCCGCCAGACGGGAGAAGCAGTGGCCGCCGAATTCATGGACCACCGTATTGCGCCAGTCGCCGATGTTCACGCCCATTTCCTCGAGCTCCTCATCGGTCACCTGCCGGATGTTGGACTGCCGGGCAGTGGCGGTGACGCTCACCGCTTCCGTTTCCGGATAGCCCCACATCAGCCTTCCTCCGTCGTAGGAGACCGGCGCCATGCAGTAGCCCGTGCCGTCGCTCCAGCCATGGCAGATGCCGCCGTAGCGGTTGTCGTTGATGATCATCAGGACCGGAACCTCGTTGGTTCCGTGAATACCCTGCTTGACGTCCGGGCAGTTCTCGCTCACGAAATCAAAGACGAGATCGTCGTCCGCCGTCATGTCGCCATAGGCGTCCTGACCCCATCTTGCTCCGAAATAGGTGTCCCGCGCGGTCTTGATATTACCGTTCCCGTCGGTGATGCTGGCGCCGGATTCGTTCGAGGCGACCTTCAGGATCCAGACATTGAAATACTCCCGGTAATGGTTGAACGGCTCCGTGGCCATCAGGGCGTCCATGGCGCTCTTGGCCAGCAGCTCATAGGTGTCCAGTTCGTCGGCCGTGAAGCCTTCGGGAACGACGGCGATCGTCACCGGCTTCGGGACGTCGGCGGTCGCCTGCATGTACAGGACCGGCGTGGTGTCTCCGGTCTCGTCCGTGAATTCATCGCCCAGGTCGATGGTGCCGAAATCGAGGATTCCGCCGCGCGGGAACGTGAATTCGGAGACCGCCTTCTTGCTCGTTGAGTGGCCTTCACCATCGGCAAAGACCATCTGGAAGCTGGACTGCGTTCCGGGCAGCAGCACGATGAAATAGTCCTGTCCGGCGACGAAATCGCCCACGAGCGAAACGGTGCGGGAATGGACGTCGCCGCTGAAGCCGATGTCCTGCAGGATATCCACGGAGCCTTCCCCGTCGGGCCAGGCGATGGCGTCGCCCGCCAGCGGGCTCGCGCCCTTGATGGAAACCTTCCTGACTTTCGATACCACGCCGCCGCGCATCTTGAACCGGACAATCGACACCTGGCTCTTGAAATGGACGCCGTCCGTCAGGTTGTCGGCGGTCGCATAGGACACCGCCAGCCCGTCGGCGATGCCGCCCGGGACGGCCGGCTGCTCGGTCGGAACCGTGACGCCATAGACCAGGGTGCCGTCGGTGACGCCGAACTTTTCAACGCCGGGATAAAGCACGTCGTACGGCGTCGGCAACGACTCCGGGAAGCCGCTGTCCGTCGTGAAGTGAGCGTCGGCACCGCCATTGACCGTGGTGAACGGGACATAGTACAGTTCGTTCGCCGCGGCGTCAAGGGCATACATCTCGAAGGTATCCCCCGCCGACCACACCGTGGAAGCGGAGGTTCCCGCCTCGTTCATTGCGACGGTGGAACGAGTTCCCGCGAAATCCGCCCGGAGGGCATGCTTCTCCGCCGGTCCCAGTTTCATCAGGGGCGACAGGTCCTCCAACACCCAGGGGTCATTCGCCTTCGTGGCGGGTTCCGGCTCAACGACCGGATCGAAAGTCTTTGCGCATCCTGCCAGCACGAGCAGGGCGGATGCCAACCAGAGATACCGCTTATTCATCTCCATCCTCCTCCCACAGGCCTCTGGAATGGAAAGGATCGACTTGCGTGACCGGATAATCGTCCGACGATGCGGCCACCGATAAGAATGATTTTTCCTGCTCGACGATCTCCATCTCGCAGAAAGGGGATTCATACTTTTTCATTTTATTTTGGTTCGTTCTAACAAATTTAGCAAAAAAATGCCGGACCCCGTACAGGAGCCCGGCATAAAATTGCCGTAGGATGGAGGATTAGTCCTCGTCCTGCTCCTGCGCGGCGTATTCGGCGAGGAGCTTGGTCTGGACGTCTGCAGGCACCTGGACGTACTCGGCGAACTTCATCTGGAAGGTCGCGGAACCACCGGTGAGGGAGCTCAGGACGGTGGAGTAGCGGTACAGCTCGGCGAGCGGAACGCGGGCGTGGAGGACGGTGAAGCCCTTGTCCATGTCCTGGTTCATGATCATGCCGCGACGGGTGTTGAGGTCGCTCATGCAAGGACCCACATACTCGTTCGGGGTGATGATGTCCACGTTGTAGATCGGCTCGAGGATCTTCGGACCGGCGGCCTTGAAGGCCTCCTTGAAGGCGTTGCGGCCGGCGATGATGAACGCGATTTCCTTGGAGTCCACCGGGTGCATCTTACCGTCA
>JAEEVC010000019.1 GCA_016287075.1 Bacteroidales bacterium
ACTATATCTGGCTTCAAGCAGGACTATCTGGCTAATAGGAAAACCGATAATATCTATTCATTCAAGGCGTTTTCGCTGTACCACCCGTTTTTAACCCAATTGGAGTTGGTATCATATTGAACCTCTTCCCAAGAACGAGTTCCTCTTTACATACGGCTTGAAATCAGATAATTACGGGGAAAAAGAAAGCGGACAAAGTGATTTTTCAACCAATTTGTCCGCTTTGGCTCCCCAGCTAGGACTTGAACCTAGGACCCCCTGATTAACAGTCAGGTGCTCTAACCAACTGAGCTACTGAGGAATATTTTCCGGTTGGGAACCGGCCCCGATTTGTTTCGGGATTGCAAAGGTACATACTTTTTTCGAACTGCCAAATTTTTCGGGGATTTTTTTGCTATCTTTGTGTCTGCAACCAGAATTTGGATCCCTGTATGGATATCGACCTTTTGTCCAAGATGGTGCGTGAGACCATTCTCGACCATGATGCCGTGACGCTGCCCGGCATCGGATCTTTCATGGCGGAAATCGTGCCGTCGATGTTTACCGACAAGGGCTATACCATCCATCCGCCGTACCGCCGCCTGTTCTTTTCGCGGCGGGAGGAAGGGGATACGCTGCTGCGCGACCTGTATGCCGAATCCAACGATATCCCGCTTGCTTCCGCGGACCGGATTGTCCGGGAGTTCCTCGCGGAGATGAAGGAGGTGCTGAAGGAGAAGAAGACCGTCGTTTTCCCGGGGCTGGGCCGCCTCCGTGCGACGAAGGAGAACAATTTCTTCTTCGTGGCGGATGAGGACCTGGACATCTATCCCGCCGGTTTCGGCCTGAAGCCGGTTTCCCTCAAGACGCACCAGGAGACGGACGAGGAGGTATCGGAGATGGTCGCCGGCCTGGCCGGAATCCTTTCGGAACCTATTGATACAGCGACGGCTACCCCTGCTGGCGCTTCGGCCGTAACAACCACGGCTCCCGCACCTGCGGCGGTCGCCCCTGCGGCTTCACCAGCATCCGCCCCTGCGGCGGTCGCTCCTGCGGCTTCACCTGCATCCGCCCCCGTGGCGGTCGCTCCTGTGGCCCCTGCCTCCTCCGCTCCGGATGTCCCCACGGCTGCACAGGAGGCGCCATCCGTGGAACCTGTAGCGCCAGCCCCCGTCCCCCCTGCCTCCCCGGCCCCCGCAACCCCGGCCCCGGAGACTACTGCGGTTCCCGCAGCAGCCGCCCCCGAGGCCTCCACGGCCCCTGACGGGCCGGTGGATCCGTGGGCGCATCTGCGGAAGCATGAGGAGCCGGAGAACTGGCGGGCGGCGCGGGCAGCGCGCCGGGTGGCCCGGCAGGAGGCGAAGGAAAAGGAGCGGGAGGCAAAAGCCACGGTCCCGGCGGCAGCCACGGCCCCGAAGCGGCGCTCCGGCTGGAGGCGGCTGCTCGTGGCACTGGCCATCCTTGCGGCCATAGCGCTTGTCCTTCTCGTTGCATATGTGGTGGTAGCGCGCCTCGCGCCGGATTTCGTGGACCGGTTCCTGTATTCGGCCGAGGAGTTGGAGTTCATCCGGGAAGCTTATGAATGAAGTGATTCGGGAAGGATACCGGTTCAGGCAGCGCCTGACCGTTCCCTGTTATGATACGGATGCGGCCTTCTGCCTGAAGCCGGCCGCTTTCATGGACATGGCCCAGGAAATCGCCTACTGGGCAGCGGAGGAACTGGGCTTCGGTTACGACGCCCTGCAGGAACACCGGACGGCCTGGGTGCTGTCCCGGATGCATTTCCATTTCACCCGCGCCCCGAAATGGCGCGAGCAGGTGGACCTCCTGACCTGGCACAAGGGCTCCGACGGGCTGTTTTTCCTCCGGGATTTCCTCCTCCGCACGCCGGAGGGGGAGCCGCTGGCGGAATGCACCAGTTCCTGGCTGGTCCTGGATGTGGCCACGCGCCATCTCGTCCGTCCCGAGGCCCTCGTCGACCTGCTCCAGGTCGATCCCGGGACCGTGGAAAGCGCCATCGCCGAGCCTGCGCCGAAGATCCTCTTCCCGCGGGATGCGGAGCCCGAGCCGGCGGGGGAGCATACGGTGGCCTATTCCGATCTCGACATCATCGGCCATACGAACAACGCCCGCTATGTGGTATGGGCGATGGATGCCCTCCCGTACGGGCGCGTGTCATCCTGCCGCGTCCGGGACGTATTTATCAATTTCAACAAGGAGACCGTCCCCGGCGAGACCGTCGCCCTCAGCCGGACCTGCCGGGAGGACGCCTGCTATGTCGAAGGCAAGGTCGAAGGCAAGTCCGTCTTCACCGCCAAGTTCGTGTTCTGATATGTTCGACCTCCTGTACCCTTCCGATCCCGCACCGCGCCTGCCGCGGCCCACTTTTTCGAATCCGGGAATACAAACCGTTGAGGCAGAGGAACTTCTCCCGATCATTGAGCCCGGCGGCCTGGTCATCGGACAGGCGACGCGCTCCTATTGCCACAGCGGTTCCAAGCTCCTCCATCCGGTCGTCCATCTCCATCTGGTCGACCGCGAGGGCCGCATCTACCTCCAGAAACGCGCGGACACGAAAGACCTCCTGCCCGGTTACTGGGACACGGCCGTCGGCGGCCATGTCTCCTACGGCGAGTCCATCCTGGAGGCGCTCTACCGCGAAACGGGCGAGGAACTGGGCCTGACCGCGTTCAACCCCGTTTTCCTGGAGGCCTACCGCTGGGAGACCGCGCGGGACAACGAGTTCGTCTGCGTCTTCGCCGCCGTCGGCCACCCCGTCCTCGATCCCGATCCGGCCGAGGTGTCGGACGGCCGCTGGTGGACCCAGGAAGAGATCGACGCCGCCGTCGGGAAGGACATCCTGACGCCCAACTTCGCGCACGAATTCGGGCGCATCCGTGACCGGCTCGCCGCCCTGCTGTAGCGGGCGCTTGCGGAAATCCGGATTTTGGCGTAACTTTACGGGGTTATGACCATGGATATCGACAAGTTCGTCCACGACCAGCTTTCCGTGTGGCCGGAGGCCGCCCGGAATTTCCGCGCCCTGAAGGCGACGCAGACCCGCCAGATGCCCGTCGGCGGGCTGAACGTGACCCTCCAGTTCAACCCGGGCCGGATCTCGTCCTCCACGGCGGAAATCGACGAGGAGACCCTCCGCAGCCGCTCCTGTTTCCTCTGTCACCGGCCCGACTGCCAGCATGCCATCCGTTTCGAGGGCCGAAAGGGCCGGAAATACGACATCCTGACCAATCTTTTCCCGATTTTCCCGAACCACCTGGTCATCGGCGCGGAGGCCCATGTGCCCCAGTCCATCTGGCACCGCTACGTGGACATGCTCGACCTCGCCGAAGCCCTGGACGGCTATATCGTGTACTATAACGGTCCGGTCGCCGGTGCCTCCGCGCCGGACCACATGCACTTCCAGGCCTGTCCCAGGGGCTATCTCCCCCTGGAGCGCGCCGTGGACCGCCTCCTCCATCTCATCTCCGCGGCCCAGCCCGACGCCGGTGTCCCGAACAAGTCGGAGACGGTCGCCGTCCCGGCCGGAATCGCGGGCGACATTGCCTACATCGCCTCGGTACAGGACGCCCAGCTGTTCCATTATAAGCATTTTACGCGCGGGGTATTCGCCCTCCGGGCCCGGACGAAGAAGTCCATGGCGAAGATGTTCTACCGCCTCCTGGACTGCGCCCCCTTCCTCGGGGACGAGAAGGAACCGCGCTTCAACGCCTTCACGTATTTCGCGGAAGGGGAGTACCGCTCCTTCGTCATCTGCCGGAGCGAACTCCGCTCCCACCATTATTATGCGACGGGGGCGGAACACTATACCATCAGCCCCGGTGCCGTGGAGATGGCCGGCTATTTCATCACGCCGGATGCGGATGACTTCCGCAAGGCTGATTCCCAGGCGCTTACGGAGATTCTCGACGAGGTTTCCATCTCCCCGGAGGTGGAGGAACGCCTGCTCTGGCGCCTCGTCCGCACCCAGCCGCGCCTGGAGGTCGGCATCCTCTCCGGCGCGGAGATTGTCTTCGAGATCATCTCCGACGGCGCAGGCCCCCAGAAGGTCTCCTACCGTGAGGGCAAGATCGATTACAACGGCGCCCTCTACGACGAGCTCTGCTTCGAGGCGCCGACCATTTCCACCCTCTTCGCCGAGCCGTCCTTCATCCTCTACGGGGTGACGATCGGCATCGATTTCCACTGGCAGCGCCAGCAGGACCAGACCTTTGCCGGCACCCTGAAATTCATCGCCGCAAACGGGAAGGTCACCGCGGTCAACGTCATCGGCGTCGAGGATTACCTCCTCAGCGTCATCTCCTCGGAAATGCGCGCCTCGGCCAGCCTGGAGTTCCTCAAGGCCCATGCGGTCATCTCCCGCTCCTGGGTGATGTCCCAGATGGCCCACCGCCGGCAGAAGGCGGACGGCGGCCTGCCGTTCGAAGGCAACGACGTCCCGTCGCTGGTGACCTGGCTGGATGCCCGGAACCATCCCGCTGCGGAGGAACCGGGCGGTATCCTGCGGCAGGTCAAGTGGTTCGACCACGACGACCACAAGTTTTTCGACGTCTGCGCCGACGACCACTGCCAGCGCTACCAGGGTCTTACGAATGCCGTCGGCGAGGCCGTCCGGGCGGCGGTCGACGAGACCTGGGGCAAGGTGATGGTCTCCGGCGGGGAGATTGTCGATGCCCGCTTCTCCAAATGCTGCGGCGGGGTCATGGAGCGCTTCTCCACCTGCTGGGAGGACCGGGACTATCCCTATCTCGCCGCCCGCCGCGACGCCCCGGAAGAGGGGGATTTCCCCGACCTGACGGGGGAGGATGCGGCGGCGGAATGGATCCACGGTACCCCCGACGCCTTCTGCAATACCCGCGACAGGGCCATCCTTTCGCAGGTGCTGAACGATTACGACCTGGAAACCGAGCATTTCTTCCGCTGGGAGGAGCGCGTCCCGGTCGCCGTGCTGTCGGAGCGGATTTCCCGCCGGAGCGGCCATGACATCGGGACGCTCCAGGCGCTCGTCCCGCTGGAGCGCGGCTCCTCCGGGCGGATCAAGCGCCTCCGGATTGTCGGCTCCAAGCTGACGATGGAAGTGGGGAAGGAATTGATGATCAGGCGGTATCTCTCCGAATCGCACTTGTACAGCTCCGCTTTTACCGTGGCCTTCGAGGGGGACGACGTCGTCCTCCGCGGCGCCGGCTGGGGCCATGGCGTGGGCCTCTGCCAGATCGGCGCCGCCGTGATGGCATCGAAAGGATACCGGTATGACGAGATCCTCCGCCACTATTACCCCGGACACGAACTGATTACCCGATAATTCTATGGACATCCGCACGAAACGGTCCCCCTGGGCCTGGATCCCCACCGTCTATCTGGCGGAGGGCCTGCCGAATATCGTCGTGACCGGCGTCTCGGTGGTCATCCTCCTGCAGATGGGCCTGACCAACACCCAGATCGCCCTTTATACCAGCTGGCTCCAGCTTCCCTGGATCGTGAAGCCGCTCTGGAGCCCCTTCGTGGACATCGTCAAGACCAAGCGCTGGTGGGTCATCGCGATGCAGATGCTGCTCGGGGCCGCCTTCGCCGGCGTCGCTTTCACCATCGGCACGTCGGCCTGGTTCCAGTGGATGATGTTCTTCCTCTTCCTGATGGGCTTCTCCAGCGCGACGCACGACATCGCGGCGGACGGCTACTACATGATCGAGCTGGATCCCCACGGGCAGTCCTTCTTCGTCGGCATCCGCAACACCGTTTACCGCCTGGCGGTCATCTTCGGCAACGGCGTGCTCGTCCCCGTCGCCGGCCTGATCCAGAAGGCCTCCGGCGGCCGGGTCGCCTTCAGCTGGAGCCTCATCTTCTTCGGCCTCGCCGGGCTTTTCCTCGCCATGGCGCTCTATCACAGGTTCTTCCTGCCGAAGAGTGCGGGAGACCAGCCCCGGGACCTGTCCTTCCATGAAACCGGGAAAATGCTCTGGAAGAGCCTTTCTACCTTCTTCACCAAGGTTCCGCTGAAGAAGACCGTCGTCGTCCTGCTGTTCCTGCTGCTGTTCCGTTTTCCCGAGGCGCTGCTGGCCAAGATGGGACCGACATTCCTGCTCCGGCCCGCCTCCGAGGGCGGCCTCGGCCTGACGGCGGAGCAGTACGGCCTCGCCTACGGGACCATCGGCGTCGTCGGCCTCCTGCTCGGCGGGATCCTCGGCGGGTTCGCCGCCAGCCGCCACGGACTGAAGAAGTGGCTCTGGCCCATGGTGCTGGCGCTGACCCTGCCGGACATCGTCTATGTGTACATGAGCACGGCGTTCCCGACCGACATGACGGTCATCACCGCCTGCATCTTCATCGAGCAGCTCGGCTACGGCTTCGGTTTCACCGCCCTGACCCTGTACATGCTGTATTTCAGCGCGGGCGAGTTCAAGACCTCCCATTATTCCATCTGCACGGGCATCACCTACCTCGGCCTGATGCTGCCGGGGATGTTCTCCGGCGCCCTCGCCGACCACCTGGGCTACCGGCGCTTCTTCATCGTGGTAATGGTCCTCTGCCTCATCACCTTCCTTGTCGCGGCGCTCGTGGACATCGATCCGGAATTCGGTAAGAAACAAACAGAAACAGAATGATACAGAAGAAGTTCCATCTTTCTGTGGGCGCCTTTCTCCTGGCCGTCCTCGCCGGTATGCCGGCCTTCGGCCAGCCGTATGCCCTCCCCGACCTCCATGGCGCCGTCCGTCCGGGCATCGAGGTGCTCGAAAGCCGGGGCTTCCCCGGCCTCGCCGGCAAGCGGGTCGGCCTGGTGACCAACCCGAGCGGCGTCGACCGGCAGCTCCGCTCCACGATCGACATCCTTTACGCGGCGCCGGAAGTGAATCTCGTTGCCCTCTATGGCCCTGAACACGGGGTACGCGGCGACGTGTATGCCGGGGGCGCGGTCTCGGACGGCCGGGATCCCAGGACAGGCCTTCCCGTCCATTCCCTCTATGGAAAGACCCGGAAACCCTCGCCGGAGATGCTCAGGGACGTCGATATCATGGTCTATGACATCCAGGACGTCGGCACCCGGTCCTATACCTTCATTTCCACGCTCGGGCTCGTCATGCGTGCGTGTGCGGAGGAGGGGATCGAGGTGATGGTCCTCGACCGCCCCAACCCGCTCGGCGGGAACAAGGTCGAGGGATGCTGCGTGGAGCCCGGTTTCCATTCCTTCGTCGGCGAGTTCAGCATCCCGTATGTCTATGGGCTGACCGTCGGTGAACTGGCCGTCCTGATCAATGAGGAGGGCCTGAACCGCGGCGAGACGGGGGATGAAAAGCCCCTGTCCTGCCGGCTGACCGTCATTCCGATGGAAGGATGGACCCGGGACATGACCTACCGGGACACCCGCCTTCCCTGGATCCTCCCGTCCCCGAACATCCCCTCCATGGAGTCGGCCGTCGGTTACCCTTCCGCGGGCATTGCGGGGGAATTCCAGGATTACCTGAACATCGGCGTCGGCTACACGCTCCCGTTCGGGACGTTCGCCGCCGCCTGGATCGATGCGGACGCGCTCAAGGAACGGCTGGACAGCTACCGGATTCCGGGCACCGCCTTCCGGACCATCCATTACAAGCCCATCTCCGGTTCCGCCTCCGGCGTGCTGCTCCACGGGGTCCAGTATTTCTATACGGATTATGAAGCCGCCACCCTCACCCTGACCCAGTTTTATGTGATGCAGGCGGTCCAGGAACTGTATCCGGAGCACAATCCTTTCGCCGGTTCGAAGCGTCTTCGGATGTTCGATATCGTTTGTGGTACGGATTATGTAAGAGAGAGTTTCGGAAAGCGGCTGAAGGTCACCGACATCGAGACCTACTGGTCCAAGGACGTCGAAGACTTCCGCAGGCTTTCCCGCAAATATTATTTATACAGATAACTTAAAACGAGATTGTCATGAGAACGCTTAACACAACCGCCGCGATTGTCCTGGCCCTGTCCATGACCTTCGCCACTAGCTTTGCATACGCGCAGACCCGCGCGACTTCCTCCAGCCGGGCGTCCTCGTCCCAGCAGACGACCCGCTCGACCGGTTCCTCTTCCACCTCCCGCGCCACGACCTCGTCTTCCACGGCGACACGCCAGAGCGGGACGACCACCCGCGCCACCACTTCGTCGCGCCAGAGCGGGACGACCACCCGCGCTACCAGCGGATCGTCCGCGACGACCCGCCAGAGCGGGACGACCACCCGTGCCACCGGCGGATCGTCCGCGACGACCCGCCAGAGCGGGACGACCACCCGTGCCACCGGCTCGTCCAGCGGTTCTTCCGCCACGACGCGCCAGAGCGGTTCGACCACCCGTGCGACGACCTCGTCCAGCCAGAGCGGCTCGACGAGCCGTGCCACCACCAGCTCGTCCAGCGGTTCTTCCGCGACGACCCGCCAGAGCGGCACGACCACGCGTGCGACCTCCTCTTCGACCCAGAGCGGTGTGACGACCCGTCAGAGCGGTACGACGACCCGGGCGACCGGTTCTTCGACCCAGGGCGGCACGACCACCCGCGCCGCCGGCTCCACCACCACGACCCGCGCCACCCAGAGCGGCACTGCAGTCCGTGCGACGGACGGCACCGTCCGCCAGGGTGTCAATGTCTCCCGCGGTGGCCTGACCGGCACGCAGAACTCCGCTTCCGCAGAGCGCCAGCCCGTGACGGAGACCTATCGCGACCGGGGCGGCAACTACCGCTACTCCGACAGCGAGTTCCGTCTGGACGACGGCCACAACCTCCACAGGGTGCCTCCGCGCGAGCGCAACTTCCTGTCCTATGACCGTCCCGGCCACTTCTTCGGTGACCATCCCCATTACTATGGCTACCGCGTGCAGGTCCTGCCTCCGCGCTACCGCCGCATCAGCCACTGGGGCATCGACTACTACTTCTATGACGGGATCTACTACCGTCCCTGGAGAGGTGTCTATGTGGTCTGCCGTCCTCCTTTCGGCACCCGCCTCGAGCGCGCCATCGACGCCGCAATCTTCCGGGCCGTGACCTTCTCCTACTATTGCGACGCCTACCGTGTCTTCAGCACGCGGTTCGACAACTACAATACGATTCTGGAGCAGAACCGGATCATCGCGCAGAACAACGCCATCATCGCGGCGCAGAACGCGAACTACGCGCTCAACAGCAGCCGCGCCCTGACGGCCTACGAGCTGGCCAACAAGCTCGGCCTCGTGCAGAGCTATGCCTACGCCAACTCCAACTACTACTATCAGGACGGCGTGTTTTACATCAACCAGGGTGGCCAGTACACCACCATCATCCCTCCGGCAGGTGCCCTTGTCACCTCCCTCCCGGATGACTACGAGACCATCGTCCTGAACGGTGTAGAGTATTATATGGTTGACAACACGGTCTATCGGACCATGCTCTTCAACTCCCAGCCTTACCTCGAGGTCCTCGGCCAGATGTACGGCAACCTCTACAACCAGTACAGCATCTACAGGTAGTCCGCCTGCAGGTTGAATGAACAGGAACCGGCCCCGCTCTGATGCAGGGCCGGTTCTTTATGCACCCTTCCGGAAAAGGGAAGTGCGCAAGGGGGCCTATTCCCCGCCCGCGAAAAGCGGGATGTCCGTCAAGGAGAACTCGATGGAAGTCTTCCCGTCGAGCAATCGCCCCTCTTCCTGGGTAATGGTGAAGAACGGTATCCCCTTGGAAGCGTCCTCCAGGTGGCCGATGTTGGCGTTGAGGATTCCTGGCTGGTTGTTTGCACAGATGAGAGCGATGGCGCCGGCTTCGATGGCATTCACCCACTTGTCGTGAAAGTTGATACTACCCCGGTCGACGACGGCGATCTTGCCCTTGACGTCCACCTTGGCGAAGTCTTCCTTCGTCCCCGCATTGTTCATCCGGAGGATAGGGATCGTGCGGGTCGTTCCGTTCATGATGTCGTCCCTGAAATGCAAGGCGGACCTGTAAAAGTAATCATATTCTTCCGTAGCTTCATTCCAGGCAGAATCATCGGCAGAATTGAGCGAATACTTTCGTCCTTCGACAGTCATGACAATCCACAATTCTATGTTGTGCAGGTTGACAGGGGTTTCTACCGCACGGTATGCCACTCCCCGGTCTTCAGCAGTGTTCGCATGGTGATAGCCATAGGAGTCCAGCCAGTATCCGTTCTCATGATTGTTGTAATTCGCTTCATAGTCCCAGTAATAAAGCTTCCTTTCCAACCTGTTTTCTGTCACATTCTCAAAGATAAAGAAACAATAGTGACCTTCCGACTCGTCCTTACTTCGGACCATGATGTTTCCTTCCGCCGTCAGGCTGATTGCATATGGCCCAGTTTGAAAGCCGGAAAAGAAGCCAAGACTGTTTTCTCTTTCATTCCACACAAGCAATTTCCCTTTTGCCGTATAACCGATGTCGTAGATCTGCCGGAAGCCTTCCTGGATCGCATCTCCGTTTTCATCGTAGTATACTCTGCCGTTCTTGTCCATCCAGATGACCCATTGTTTTTCAACGTCCGGGATGGGGGTTTCCGCGTCCCCCTTGCGGAAGATCGATGGGAGCGGGGCCGTGCTCTTGACCGTATAGCAGGAAATGATCGGGTTGGAGGTGAGGTTGTCCACGTTGAGGCGGATGATGGTCGCGAAGTCGGCGTGGGTCCAGAACAGGTTGGAGAGGATGTTTGCAGTGCCGTCTTCGTTGATTGCGATTCTCCATGTGCGGCGCTCCTCGAAACTTGTTATTTCGTTGCCCGATGCGTCCTTCCCATCCGCTGTCGCCGTGCGTAAGTAGTTGTTGCTGGTGGTTTTTGTCGCGGCGGCGTACAGGTAGCCGCCGTGCTTCGTGGCCCGGAGATACCATCCGCCCTCCGTCGAGGCTTTCTCCAGGACGACGGTCTCGACGTTCGCCGCCGGATCCTGGATCATCGTCCCGTCCTCGAGGACCTCGATGAGGGTCGCCTGCCGGTTGTTGCCCTTCTGGCTGTCTGTCAGCGCGAACCAACCCTTGTAGTCGGCGTTGGACTTGTCGACCCCGTAGCCCGCGATGATGAGTTCGTCGCCGTCCTTGAGCTGGTCGACGGCGGTGACCTTGTAATACCGGGTGGGGAAGGTCGGGACAATGCCGCCCATGTCCACATGGATGCCCGTGACCTTCCCGGCTTCGAACGTATGATTGGCGGGAACCGTTACGGTCTTGTTGTAGGTGCTCGCGTCGGTCGTGACGGTAATCTTCAGCGTCGTGTTGCTCAGGTCCGCCGGGAGGCAGGCGAACCAGACATCACTGGTGCTGGATGTATTGACCGTCAGCGTCTTGGCAGGGACATTGCCGGTGACATCCCCTGCCTTGTAAGATACGCCGTCCTTCGTCGCGTCGTCGATGAAGAGGAAATAGCGCCCGGTGAGCGGCACCTCCGTCTCGAGCGAGATGGACTTGACGGTTGCGCCTTCCGGGTTGAAGTTCTTGAGGCTCAGCTTGCCGTAAGCGACGAAATGGCTGAACGCAAGGTCGGCCTCCGGCGGTGTCCCGCTGAACGGCGTCCGCGCCCAGAGGATCTGGGCCTGCGGGTCCGGGGAGCCTGCCGCCGGCGTCTGGGTCGCCGGGATCTCCAGGTTCCACGTCCGGTTCGCTGCGCTCAGCGATTTCACGGCAATCGCCGGCACCACGGCGCAGAACGCATCTTCCGCCGCCGTCGATACAGGGATATCCGCCTTGAACCCCACCGTCTTGCGGTCCGCCGACAGTTTCGGTGTCACGACCACCGAGTCCGCATCACTGCACTTCGACGCCAGCGTGATCGCGATCCTGTCCCCCGCGTTCCACAGCGTCGGATACTTTTTGCCCTCCGGCGCAGCGAACTCCGTGCGGGTTTCCACGAATCCTGCATGGAAATTGACGCGCATGTAACCTTCTTCAGGCGCACTCTCTACCGGTGCACAGGCTTCCTTCTGGCAGGAGAGGCTCAGCATCGCCGCCGCGGCGACGGCCACTGCGGCGGATGCCCGACCCGCGCGCAGACAGGAAATGGTCAGCTTCTTCATGATTCCGTCCTCCCCGTTAAAACTCCCAAAACTCGTCCTGTTCCTCGGCATCATAGATGAAGCCGTTCGTCATCGAGAGCAGCCATGCCCTCTCGACCTGCAGCACGACAGTCCTAGCCGCCGGCGCCTCATACGTCGCAGTCCGTTTCATAACAATATGTGTAAATGGTTGATTTTGAGCCGTTTACTGCTATATCCCGCGACGGAATGCCGCAGGCCACCCAGCCATATGCAACTTCTTGTCCCACCGCTTCTTCCATAGGTTACCCCCAAAGATAACCCAACTGTCCCAAAAATCCAAATCTTCCCCCACGCGCGTGCTTACGCCGCGCCATGCTGCGCCCCTCCGGCGGAAGGCTATTCCTCGTCGTCGGTGACGGCGGAGCCGCGGCCCATCAGGAAGGCCTTCATGAATTCGTTGATATCGCCGTCCAGGACACCCTGGGTGTCGGCGGTGGATACGCCGGTGCGGAGGTCTTTGACCATCTTGTAGGGATGGAGGACGTAGTTCCGGATCTGGGAGCCCCATTCGATCTTCTTCTTCTGGCCCTCGAGTTCGGCCTGCTTTTCCTGGCGTTTCTTGAGTTCGATGTCGTAGAGGCGGGATTTGAGGATGCGGAGGGCATTCTCGCGGTTGTCGAACTGGGAGCGGGTCTCCGTGTTCTCGACCATGATGCCGGAAGGGATGTGGCGGACGCGGACGCCCGTTTCGACCTTGTTGACATTCTGGCCGCCGTGGCCGCCGCTGCGGAAGGTGTCCCACTCGAGGTCGGAGGGATTGATCTCGATGTGGATGGTGTCGTCCACGAGCGGATAGACGAAGACCGAGGAGAAGGTCGTCTGGCGCTTGCCCTGGGCGTTGAAGGGGGAGATGCGGACCAGGCGGTGGACGCCGTTCTCGGCCTTGAGGTAGCCGTAGGCATAATCGCCCTCGACCTCGATCGTGGCGGACTTGATGCCGGCCTCGTCCCCGTCGAGCAGGCTCGTGACGGTCATCTTGTAGCCGTTGCGCTCGCCCCAGCGGAGGTACATGCGCATGAGCATGGCCGACCAGTCGTTGGCCTCGGTGCCGCCGGCGCCGGAATTGATGGTGAGCACGGCGCCGAGGTTGTCGCCCTCGTTTCCGAGCATGTTCTTGAGTTCCAGGGCCTCCACGGCATCGACCGCGGCGGCGTAGGCGGCGGCGAGTTCGCGCGTCTCGTCGGTTTCCATCGCCTCGTCTTCGCCGGCGGTCACGCTTTCGCGCGCGAATTCATACAGGACGTCGAGGTCATCGACCCGTTCGGCGGCCTTGTCGTAATCCGTCACCCAGGACTTCAGTCCGGACAGTTTTTTCAAGAAGGTCTCGGCCGCCTTGGGGTCGCCCCAGAAGTCTGCGGCCTGTGTCTGCAGTTCCTGCTCCGCTACGCGTTCCCGTTTCCCGGGGATGTCAAAGACACCTCCCCAGCGTTTCCATACGCTGATGCAGAGCCTTGATCTCGTCGAAAGTAATCATCGTCTCTCCATGTTAAGGGCCCTCGCGGGCCGGTTGCTCCGGCAAATGTACGAAGAATTACCGACAGTCGCAATTCCCCGTTCCCGATAGCGGCAATGAAAGTGCTGCACACTTTTGACCTTCAGAGGCCGATTGCGTGCTTGACCTGGGGTTTCTGAGGGCGGGTGCGGCACGGAAACAGCGTTCTGTGGCCGATTCTGTGCGCCGCTTTTTCACAATGCACTTTCATTCCAGCCCTTGTTTATTTCCGTGATTTGGGTTATATTTGTATGGTATGATCGGTGTCTTCGATTCGGGGTCCGGCGGCATGTCCGTTTACCGGGAGCTGGTGAAATTGCTCCCGGAGGCGCGGTATGTCTATTACGCCGACAATGCCCATTGTCCATACGGGGAGAAAACCGCCGCATACATCCGCCGGCGGGCGCGGGCCATTACCTGCACGCTGCTGGAGAAAGGCTGCGGCATCATCGTCGTGGCCTGCAACACGGCGACAGCGGCCGCCATCCGCTATCTCCGCGGGACGTTCCCGGACGTGCCGTTCATCGGCATGGAGCCGGCGGTGAAGCCGGCAGCCCTCGGGACGAAGACCGGCGTGATCGGCGTCCTCGCGACGGCCGGCACGCTGAAGGGGTCGAAATACCTGACCACCAAGGGGAAATATGAGGATGATGTCCGGATCGAGGAACATGTCGGCGAGGGCTTCGTCGAGCTGGTGGAAGCCGGCGACTTCGACAGCCCGCACGCTGAGGCGGTGGTCCGCCGCTCCGTGGAGCCCCTGCTCGACGCCGGAGCCGACACCATCGTGCTCGGATGCACCCATTACCCCTTCCTGGCGGGCATGGTCCGGAAAGTTGCCGGTCCGGATGTGCAGGTCATCGACCCCGCCCCGGCCGTCGCCCGCCAGACGCTCGCCGTGATGCAGGAGCATGGCATCCCGACGGTCGACCCCGAACCCGGCATCGACCTCCTTTCCTCCGGCGACCCCGCTTCCCTGGAGCGGGTCTATGCCCTTGTCCGAAAACAACAGCACCCACAATAATTATGGCAGATTTCAAATACGCCCCCATGTTCCAGCTCGGCGAAGATACGGCCGAGTATTACAGGATTCCCGGTTCGGAGAAACTGGTGAAAACCGTTCAGTGCGGAGACAAGACCCTCCTGGAAGTGTCTCCGGAAGCCCTTACGCTGGTAGCCCAGCAATCTTTCCACGACTGTCAGTTCATGCTTCGCCGCGCCCACAATGAGCAGGTGGCGGCCATCCTGAAGGACCCTGAGGCCTCCGACAACGACAAATACGTGGCCCTCCAGTTCCTCCGCAATGCGGAAACGTCCGTCAAGGGCGTGCTCCCGTTCTGCCAGGACACCGGCACGGCCATCATCCACGGCGAGAAAGGCCAGCACGTATGGACGGATTTCGAGGACGAAGAGGCCCTCAGCCTCGGCGTTTTCAACACCTACACCCAGGAGAACCTCCGCTACAGCCAGAACGCCCCCCTGGATATGTACAATGAGGTGAACACCAAGTGCAACCTCCCCGCCCAGATCGACATCGAGGCCACCCGGGGCAGCGAATACCGCTTCATCATGGTGGCAAAGGGCGGCGGCAGCGCCAACAAGACCTACTTCTACCCGATGACCAAGGCCACCATCCAGAACGAAGGCACCCTGATCCCCTTCCTGGTGGAGAAGATGAAATCCCTGGGTACGGCGGCCTGCCCTCCCTACCACATCGCCTTCGTGATCGGCGGCACGTCGGCCGAGAAGAACCTGCTGACCGTCAAGCTCGCCAGCATCAAGTTCTACGACGCCCTGCCCACCACCGGCGACGAGACCGGCCGGGCCTTCCGGGACATCGACCTGGAGGAGAAACTCCTGAAGGAAGCGCAGAAAATCGGCCTCGGCGCCCAGTTCGGCGGCAAATACCTGGCCCACGACATCCGCGTGGTCCGTCTTCCCCGCCACGGAGCGAGCTGCCCGATCGGCATGGGCGTCAGCTGCAGCGCCGACCGCAACATCAAGTCCAAGATCAACGCGGACGGCGTCTGGATCGAGAAGATGGACACCAACCCCTCGGAACTCATCCCGGAAGAATTCCGCCGTCCCGGTGAAGGCCCCAAGGGCATTGAAATCGACCTTGACAAGGGCATCGACGCCGTGCGCGCCGAGCTCACCAAATACACGGTGGGCACCCGCGTGAACCTCAAGGGGACCATCATCGTGGCCCGTGACATCGCCCACGCCAAGCTCAAAGCCCGCCTGGATGCCGGTGAGGGAATGCCCGCCTACTTCAAGGACCATCCCATCCTGTATGCCGGCCCCGCCAAGACGCCGGCTGGCTACCCTTGCGGTTCCATGGGCCCCACCACGGCCAACCGGATGGACCCCTATGTAGATGAATTCCAGGACCATGGCGCCTCTCTGGTGATGATTGCCAAGGGCAACCGCTCCAAAGTGGTCACGGACGCCTGCCAGAAGCACGGCGGCTTCTACCTCGGCACCATCGGCGGCGTGGCGGCCGTGCTCTCCCAGAGCAGCATCCGCAGCATCGAATGCGTGGAATACCCCGAACTGGGCATGGAGGCCATCTGGAAGATCCGCGTGGAAGACTTCCCGGCCTTCATCCTCGTGGATGACAAGGGCAACGACTTCTTCAAGACCATCGGCCTGTAGTGCAGTCCCTTCCGATCCTCCTCGTACTGTCTCAAACCGGACTTGGCTGACTGATTCATGGAAGAAAGAAAACTCTATCCCTTCCGTTTCCTGCCGGAAGAGCAGGAGCGGCCCTGGGGCGTCCGGACCGTCAAGCTGGCGGACCTGGGCACCGTGGACACGATGGTTGGCAACGGCTGGTTCGGCGGCAACCTGCTCTCCGACCTCATGCAGACCTATCTGGAGCGCGTGGTCGGCGACGATGTGTTCCAGTCCTATGGGACCCAGTTCCCCGTCGCGGTCCATTTCCTGGACGTCCGCGGCCGGACGGCCCTGCAGGTCAATCCGGACGACACCTCCGCCGAGCAGCGCTACGACGCATTCGGCCGGACGGCGCTCTGGTATGTCGCCGCTGCGGAGCCGGGGGCTTTTATCTGCCCCGGCCTCGAGCGGGATGTCCCGGCGCCGGCCTTTTACGCGGCCTGCCAGGACGGCACGGTGGGGGACCTGCTCCACCGGATCACCCCCCGCAAAGGCGACTGTTTCCTGCTTCCTCCCGGCGTGGTCCATGCGGCCGGCGGCGGTGTGAAGATCATCGAGATCACGGAGGCCTCGGACCTCCGTTTCCGGCTCCACGACTGGGACAACGGCCGTGAAACCCACCTGGAAGAGGCCTTCGACCTCATCGATTTCCGGGCCTGGAACCCGGCGCTCCAGCGACGGATGCGCCCCGGCCAGGCCACGGAGCAGCTCTTCGCGACGCCGCAGTTCACCGTGACGGAGTTCCGCCTGAAGGATCCGGTCCGCATCGAAG
Source organism: Bacteroidales bacterium (assembly GCA_016287075.1). Taxonomy (GTDB): domain Bacteria; phylum Bacteroidota; class Bacteroidia; order Bacteroidales; family UBA932; genus Cryptobacteroides. Next base: position 16,962 of record JAEEVC010000019.1, read on the forward strand.
CGAAAGAAACGGACACGTTCCTGGTATATATCTGTGTGGAGGGCGGTGCGTCCATCCAGGTCCCCGCGGAAGAGGGCACGGAGACCTTCCCGCTGAAGGCGGGGGAGGTCCTGCTGGTCCCGGCGGAGATCCCGGAATTCACCCTCGTTCCGACGGCGGCGGGGACGGTGCTCCTCGAGGTGATGCTGGAGCCGCAGCCGGAGCCCGACGGATACATCAACCGCGACGCCGAACCCTACCTCGACGGGGAAGACTACAATGGCCTGGAGGGGGAGGATTTCACCGACTGGGCCGGCCCGCATATCCTGAACTGACATGGCAGATTCTGTCCGCATCGACAAATTCCTCTGGGCCATCCGCGCGTTCAAGACGCGGACGGACGCCACCGACGCCTGCAAGGGCGGCCGGGTGAAGGCCGGCGGCGCCGCGGCCAAGCCGTCCAAGACCGTCCAGGCCGGCGATGTCGTCGAGGTCCGGAAGGGGGCCGTCGTGTTCACCTACAAGGTCCTGCGGCCGCTGGAACGCCGCGTGGGGGCGAAAATGGTCCCCGATTACGCGGAGAACCTGACGCCCGCCGCGGAACTGGAGAAGCTCCGGGCGCCCGTCGAGACCTTCTTCCTCCGCCGCGACCGCGGAGCCGGCCGGCCGACCAAGAAGGACCGCCGGGAAATCGAAGATATCTGGGATGCCATTGATTTCCATGACATTCCGGACGATGTCGCGGCCCATTTCGGCCTTTCTGACGACGACCTTGAAAACCTGTAGCACATGGATCCATTCCTGCGGCAAGTGGCGGCCCACTACCTGGCCGGGGGCGCCATCGGCAAAACCTGTTTCATCTTCCCGAACCGGCGGTCGCTCGTCTTTTTCCGGAAATACCTGAGCGAATCGCTGGAGGCCGGGAAGCCGATGCTCGCGCCGGCCCTGTTCACGGTCAACGATTTCTTCTACCATGTCTATGACGTGGAGGTAACGGACCGTATCCGGCTCTTGCTTGCGCTATATGATTGCTACAAAGCGCTTTATCCCCAGGCGGAATCCTTGGACGAGTTCATCTTCTGGGGCGACGTGATCCTGTCGGACTTCGACGACGTGGACAAATACCGGGTCAATGCCCGGGACCTGTACCGGAACGTCGCCGAACTCAAGGGGCTCCAGGACGACTACTCCTACCTCTCCGACAACCAGCGGGATGCCATCGAGCGCTTTGTCGGCCACTTCCGCGCCTCGGACGGCCGGCTGACGGTCGACCTCGGGACGGACGGGGTGAAGGCCCGTTTCCTGAAGATCTGGAACATCCTGTTCCCGCTGTATGAGCGTTTCCGGAAGAAACTGAGGGAAGGGGACATGGCCTATGAGGGAATGGTGTACCGGGATCTGGCGGACCGGCTGGAAACGGATGCGGTCAGCGACATTCTGGGAAAGGTATTCCCCGGCACGGAGCAATATGTATTCGTGGGGCTCAATGCCTTGAACGAGTGTGAGAAAGCCCTGATGCGGAAGATGCGAGATGCCCGGATCGCCGAGTTCTGCTGGGACTATGTGACCCCGGTCATCCGGCATCCGCTCAACAAATCCTCGCTCTTCATGCGGGAGAATGTCGCGGCCTTCCCGCAGGCGTTCCCCATCACGGCGGCCGCGGAACCGCCGCAGGTCGAGGTCGTCAGCGTTCCTTCCTCCGTCGGGCAGGCGAAACTCGCCCCGGAGATCCTCTCCGGCGTGACCGGCGATCCGGTCGGGACGGCCTTCGTCCTGCCGGACGAGCAGTTGCTCACCCCGCTCCTGAATTCGATTCCGGAGCAGTTCCGTGACATCAACGTGACGATGGGCTATCCGATGCGCTCCAGCTCCTTCTATGCGCTGATGAGCGACGTCGCCGCCCTCCAGCTCCATCTCCGTTTCCGCGACGGCGCGGCCCTTTTCTACCACCGCCAGGTCCATTCCATCTTCTCCTGCAGCCTGTTCCGCAAGGCGCTTTCGGCGGAGGAGACGGCCGTCGTCGACCGGATCAAGAAGGACGCGAAGTACTACATCCCGCAGGCGGATTTCTCCGGCGGCCCCCTCCTGGAACTGATCTTCCGTCCCGTCGTGACGGATCCCAAGGTGCCCGGCGCGGCCGCCTTCGCCGGCTACCTGGCCGATGTGGCCGGCAGTCTCGGCGCGGCCCTGCGGGGCCGGGAGGACGTGCTGCTGGAACTGGATTTCGCCAAGCGGTACCTGACGGCCGTCAACCTGCTTCGGGATGTTGATATCCAGGTGGTTCCGCCGACATGGGCCCGCCTCCTGGACCAGATCCTGCAGGGGATTTCCGTCCCGTTCCAGGGCGAGCCGCTCAAGGGCCTTCAGATCATGGGCCCGCTGGAGACGCGCGCCCTCGATTTCCGGAACGTCGTCATTCTCTCGGCCAACGAAGGGATGTTCCCGCGCCGCAGCGTCAGTTCCTCCTTCATCCCGCCGGAACTCCGCAAGGGCTTCGGCCTGCCGACCTATGAGTTCCAGGATGCGGTCTGGGCCTACTATTTCTACCGCCTGCTCCAGCGCGCCGAAAAGGTCTGGCTGGTCTATGACAGCCGCACGGAAGGCATGAACACGGGGGAGGAGAGCCGCTACATCAAGCAGTTGGAATACCATTTCAGGGAGATTCCGCTGCGGCGGCGGGTGGCCGTGTCACCCCTGCATGCCCCGCGCGCCGCGGGCAGCATTCCCAAGACGGAGGAGGATATCGCGGAACTCCGCAGCCGGCCCCTTTCGGCGTCCGCCCTCCAGAACTATCTCTTCTGCCCGGCGATGTTCTACTACCACAGCGTCAAGCACCTGGTTACGGAGGACGAAGTGGCGGAATCGCTGGATGCGGGCATGCTCGGCAACGTCTATCACCGCGCGATGCAGGCCCTGTACCTCGGGGGAGAGGCGCTGCAGGAAGACTTCCCGATGGGCGACCGGGTCCGGCCCGCCCGGGAGCGGGTGACCCGGCCCCTGGAGGAGATCACGCAGGAGTACCTCCGCTCGCTCATCGCCGACCGGGCGCTGCTGCACCGGCGCGTCCGCGGCCTGATCCGGGAGGAAATGCGTTCCTTCGAGGTGTCCGGCCGGAACCTCATCCTCGAGCGCATCATCCTCGCCTATGTGGTCAAAACCCTCGAGTATGACCTGAAACTCTTGCAGGACAAGGGTTTGCCCTCCTTCCGGATCCTGGGCCTGGAGCGCAGGATGGGCTGGAAGTTCCGGGGCTTCTCCTTCACCGGCTCCGCCGACCGCATCGACAGTTTCGGGGACGGGACGGCCCGGATCGTCGATTACAAGACGGGGAAAGTGGTGGCGGAGGAGATTGACATCGACGACGAAGGAGCCCTCGGGATCGTGGACAAGCTTTTCGGTCCCGTGAACAGAAACCGTCCAAAGATCGCCCTCCAGCTGTTCCTGTATGACATGTATGCCGGCGGCGAACCGGACCTGGCGGGGCGTGAGATCTCCAACGTCATCTATGCGACGCAGCAACTCTTCACCGGGGAGATCCGCGAGGTCTCCCAGAGTCCTGTTTTCGTGGAGGCCGTGGAAGAGCGGCTGGCCGGACTGCTCGACGAGATCGTGGATCCCGGTGTGCCTTTCCGGCGGACGGACGAGTCCGATACCTGCAAGACGTGTGACTTCAAGATGATTTGCGGACGATGATCAGGATAGTCAAAGCCTCGGCGGGGTCGGGAAAGACCTACCGGCTCGCCCTTGAATACATCCGGCTCCTCCTTTCGAGCCGGGAGCGTTACGCCTACCGTTCCATCCTCGCCGTCACCTTCACCAACAAGGCGACCGACGAGATGAAGCGCCGCATCCTCAAGGAACTTTACCAGCTGTCGGTCGATCCGGCGGGCTCGCACTATTACAAGGAGTTCGTTCCCTCGCTGTTCCCGGGGCCGGAAGGCCTGAAGGAGCGGGCCTCCGCCCACCTGTATGCCATCCTGCATGATTACACGGCTTTTGCCGTCAGCACCATCGACAGTTTCTTCCAGCAAACCCTCCGGGCTTTCTCCCGGGAGATCGGCCAGTTCGCCTCCTACCAGGTGAACCTGGACCGCGACGGCCTGATCGCCGAGAGCGTGGACCGGGTGCTCGACGCGCTGACCGAATCCGACGAAAACCTGTTGAAATGGCTGACGGACAGTGCGATGGAGGAACTGGGAAGCGGTCGTAAGTTCCGATTGGAATCCGCCCTCACCGAGGTGGCGAAGACCCTGCGCAGCGAGGTGTTCCAGGAGAAGGTGGAAGCATGCGGTTTCGATGTGGATGCCGTTTTTTCCCGCGGGCATCTCCGGACTGTGCGGGATGCCTGCAATGCCATTGTCGCGGCATTCCCGCAGCGGCTCGAGGAAGCGGCCGCGGCGATTCTCGACCTGCTGGAACGGGAAGGGATCGATCCCGCTGACAGCAACCGCGGTTTCCTGAAAGGCCTGTACAAGTATAAGCCCGCCCCGGAAGGGGATATCAAACCGCCCACCGAGAGTTTCCTCTCGAAGGCCACGGACAGCTCCCTGTGGTTCGCCAAGTCGAAGGACCGCTTCCGCCTGCAGCTGGAAGGCGTCCTGGAAGAGCCCCTGGCGGCGCTCATCACCCTTTTCGACCGCCCGTACAAGGAATACCGGTCGGCCCGGCTGATCCTCGGCCAGCTGTACAACCTCGGCGTCGTGGGGGAACTCCGCCGGGCTTTCACCGACATCCAGCGGGAGAAGAACATCCTCTCGATCGACGATTCCAACACGCTCCTGCGGGACATCATCGACGGCAGCGACGCGCCCTTCGTGTACGAGAAACTCGGCGTGCGCTTCGAGGATTTCCTGCTGGACGAGTTCCAGGACACCTCCGCCGTTCAGTGGAAGAATTTCCGGCCGCTGCTGGCCAACAGCCTTTCGGGCGGTTTCGACAACCTGGTGGTGGGGGACGTGAAACAGTCCATCTACCGCTGGCGCGGGTCTGACTGGCGCCAGCTGGACAGCGGTGTCCAGGCGGCTTTCGGGCTGGGGGAGGACAGCGTGGACGTCCTGGGTGAGAACCACCGGACGCTGGGCGGCATCGTCCGCTTCAACAACGCCTTTTTCCGCTTTTCGGCCGAAACGCTCGACCGGATGCTCGGCGCCGGTGCGGCTTCGCCCGGCAGCATCTCCCGCATCTATCGGGACGTCAGGCAGGAAGTGGCATTCCCCGACCCGGCGGAGGGCTCCGTCGAGGTCGCGTTCTGCCCCGATGCCGGGATGGAAATCCCCGAGGTGCTCCGCAGCATCCGGGAGATCCGGGAGCGCGGCGCCGGGTACGGTGACATCGCCATCCTCGTCCGGTACAATGCGGAAGGCTCCTCGATTGCCGCGAGGCTGATCGCCGAAGGCATCCCGGTCGTCTCGGACGATTCGCTCTTCGTCAAGTCTTCCGTCACCGTCCGGCGCCTCGTGTCGCAACTGTCGCTCGTCGATACGCCGCCGGAGGAAGACGACCGTTCGGTCCGCGGCTTCCTGGCCCGGACCATGCAGGTCGTCCCGCCGGAGAACTACCTTTCGCTCTCGGACCTTGCCGAGTCCATCCTCCGGGACCTGCAGGCCGCCGACCCGGAGACCTTCGGGCGGGAAACGGCTTATATCCACGCTTTTATGGATTTCCTGCAGGACTGGACCCACCTGAACGGCAACCGGCTCTCCGCCTTCCTCAAGGCCTGGGAGGAAGCCAAACCCAAGATCGCCTCGCCCGACGCGGGGTCTTCGGTCCGCGTGATCACGGTCCACAAGGCCAAGGGCCTGGAATTCCCCTATGTCATTTTCCCCTTCGCGGAAAAGGTGGAACTGTTCGGAAGGCGGGCATCCGCCTGGTGCCGGCCGGAAAGGACGTCGCCGTCCATCGACGGCCTCTACCACATCAACCTCTCCGGCACGACGCGGGATACCCTTTTCGCCGATGATTATCTGCGCGAACTGGAACTGACGTACATCGACAACCTGAACATCTTCTACGTCGCGCTGACCCGGCCGGTTTACGGCCTGAAGATCATCGCCGAAACCCCTTCCAGCGGCATTGCCGGCGCCGTCGAGGCGCTCCGGGAGAATCCGGATGCCCCGGTTCCCAAGTACGGGAACATGTCTGAAATCCTCTACGGCTGGCTGGGCTCGCAGAAGGATACGGCGTTCCTCAGGATGCCGCCCCGTCCGGACGAGGGACCCGAGGGGGAGGAGGAAGTGGTACTGCCGGTCCGTTTCACAAAAGGTGCCCTTTACGACTTTTCCACCCTCGAGCGGAAACCCTCCGCTTCCGAGCCCCTCCCGCTGGGCTATCCTTCCATCCCGCTGAACCGGGAGGAGACGGATCCGGAAGCACCTGAAGGTGAGCGCGGAAGGCTGAAATTCAGCCCCGAGGCGGCCGACTTCTTCGGCCCGGACGGCACGGTCGGCAAGGATGCCTCCCGGCGCATCCGCGGCCAGGTGATGCACCGCATCCTGTCCGATGTCCGGGCGGCGTCGGACCTGCCGAAGGCGGTCGGACGCGCGCTCCGGCGGGGCGACATTGTCCTTTCGGAACAAGCTGAGACAGAGGCCCGTCTCGCGGCGGCCATCGCGGCGGCGCCCGCGGAATGGTTCCCCGCCGACGGCAGCCGCGTCCTGAACGAGGCGACCATCCTGATTCCCGGGGAGGGCGACCGCCGGCCCGACCGGGTCGTCCGGACGGAGGACGGCGGGGCCATCGTCATCGACTTCAAGTTCGGCGCCGCCGATCCGCGGTACCGCCGCCAGGTCCGCCGGTACATGCAGTCCTTCTCGGCGATGGGGTATGCGCCCGTGCGCGGCTTCCTGTGGTACTTCCGCGGGGACGGTCCCGATTTTTTTGAGGAGATTTCCATGTAAATGATTATCTTTGCACTTCTAGTACAAACGATATGGAAGCCAACGAACACACCATCAAACTATACTACAACACGGAGGTCGAGAAACTCCGGATGCCCGAATACGGACGGATCGTCCTGCAGATGGTCGAACAGATGAAGGAAATTCCCGACCGGGCGAAGCGCAGCGAGCAGGCCGGCGCCATCGTGAAGGTCATGGAACGCCTCAATCCGCAGGTCCACCAGCAGGAGAACTGGAACCAGAAACTCTGGGACCATCTCTACATGATCGCCGGCTATGACCTCGACATCGACGCGCCGTTCCCGGCCCCGGTGCCGGAGGTGGTCAACAGCCGCCCCGAGACGATTCCGCTCAATACCCGCCCGATCAAGGCCCGCCATTACGGCCGCAACATCGAGAGCATCATCGACCTGATCGCCTCCGAACCGGAGGGCGAGATCAAGACGGCGATGATCCGCTCCCTGGCCATCTACATGCGCCAGCAGTACCTGATCTGGAACAAGGACACGGTCGCCGACCGGACCATCTTCCAGGACATCGAACGCCTGTCCGGCGGCCGCGTGACGGTCCCGGAGGGGCTGGAACTCTCCAAACTGTCCGCCGATGCGAACTTCGCCCGTCCGGGCATGAACCTCGGCTTCGGCAACCGCCCCGGCGGCAACGGCAACCGGAACAAGTACGGCCGGAAGAACGGGAAAAAGCGGTAGGTCATGCGCAAGGTCGGGAAACTGTTCACGTTCTGGACGGACCTCGGGGAGGAGAAGCAGACCCGCATCCTGCATGTCGCGGGATGGGTCGTGGCCCTGTTCGCCCTTTTCACCCTCCTCTCGGCCGGATCCCATTTCTTTACCTGGAAGCAGGACATGAGCCTGCTCCGGGACCCCGGGATGATGGACGCTTCCGAGCCCGTGGGCAACCTGGCCGGCAAGGCCGGGGCCCGCTGGGGACAGTTCCTGGTCGGCCGCTGTTTCGGCATCGCGGCGCTGGTCCTGGCCTTTTTCCTCGTGGTCCTCGCCGCCAAGATGATCCGCCGTTCGCTCCGGATTCCCGTCCTGAAATACTTCCTTGCGACGCTGACGGGCACCTTCCTGCTGTCCTTCGTGCTTGCGTTCGCCGGCCTGCTCGCCGGCGTTGACACCGCTTTCGGCGGCGGCCTCGGCGGCGAAGCCGGCGCTACGGTCGTCGGGTGGGGGATCAACCTGCTCGGCCCGCTGCTGACCGGCGCGGTGCTGCTGGTCCTCTGCGGATTGTGGGCGTTCTGCCTGAGCCGGCGTTTCTCCGACTGGATGACGGGTGCGCGCACTGCAGATCCGGACATCGACATGGATGGTCCGGAAGAGGCGGCCCAGGTCTTCGACGAAGATGATGATCCGGAGCAGGATATGGAAGAGATCGCCCTTGTCGGGGAAGATGAACCCGCTGAAAGCGAAGAGGTTCCGGGCCCCGTGTCGCCTTTTGCGGACCTTTCCGGGGCCGATGCCGCCGGTGCGGAAGAGGCGGATGGCCCTGCCACCGCCGACCCCGCCGCGGGAGAGGAGGGAGGCCTGGAGGTCGTCCGCGGGGAGGGACTGGAGACGGAAGTGAAGAAGGAACTGCCGCGGATCGACAACCGCGCCGAACTGCCTTCCTTCAAGTTCCCGCCCCTGGACCTGCTGGGCGATTACATCTCCGGCCGCCACGAGGTCTCGCAGGATGAACTGGAGCGCAACAACAACAAGATCCGCGCGACCCTCGCCAACTACAAGATCCAGGTCCGGGACGTCAAGGCCATCGTGGGTCCGACCGTGACCCTCTACAAGGTCTATCCCGCTCCCGGCGTGAAGATCGCCGCTATCAAGAGCCTGCAGGAGGACATCGCCATGTCCCTGAACGCCCGCGGCGTCCGCATCGTCACCCTTTCCGACGCCGTCGGCATCGAGGTGGCGAACGACAGGCCCTCCATCGTCCCGCTCAAGGCCCTGCTGAACGACGCGGCCTTCCGCGAGAGCAAGGCGGAGCTGCCGGTGGCCATCGGCTACACGATCACCCAGCAGGTCAAGGTCTTCGACCTGGCCGATGCGCCGCACCTGCTGGTGGCCGGTGCTACGAAACAGGGTAAGTCCGTGGGCCTCAATGTGATCGTGTCCTCTCTCCTGTATGCCAAGCATCCGTCCGAGCTGAAATTCGTCTTCGTGGACCCGAAGATGGTCGAATTCACCGCCTACGGCCGGCTGCTTTACCACTACCTGGCCGTCCTTCCGACCGCCTCCGGCGAGCAGGAGGAGATGGACAAGGCCATCGTGAAGAATGCAAAGGATGCGGCGGCGGTGCTGAAATCGCTCTGCATCGAGATGGACGACCGGTACGAGCTCCTCGCCAAGGCCGGCGTCAACAACATCAAGCGCTACAACGAGAAGTACAAGGACCGCCACCTGCTGCCGACCGAGGGCCATCATTTCCTGCCCTATATCGTCACGATCATCGATGAATATGCCGACCTGACGATGTCCACGGGTGCCGGCCCGGAGTCCAAGGCCCTGGCGCGGAGCATCACGACGTCGGTCATCCGGCTGGCCCAGAAGGGCCGTGCCGCCGGCCTCCATGTCATCCTGGCGACCCAGCGCCCGACCGTGGATGTGGTTACGGGCCTGATCAAGACGAACTTCCCGATGCGGATCGCCTTCCGGGTGACTTCGCGCGTGGATTCCATGACGATCCTCGACAATCCCGGCGCCGACAAGCTCATCGGCAAGGGGGACATGCTCATCTACAGCGGCATCGAGATGGAACGCGTCCAGTGCGGCTATGTCGATGGCGACGAGGTCCAGGCGATCGACGATTTCATCGGCGACCAGAAGGGCTACAAGAAGAGCTACAATACGCCTTACTACCTGCCGGAGCCGGAGCCGGAAAGCGGCGAAGAAGGCGGCGGCATGGTGGATATGAAGGACATCGACGAGCGTTTCGAGGAGGCGGCCCGGCTCATTGTCACGAGCCAGCGGGGGTCGACTTCCGACCTGCAGCGCCGGCTTGGCATGGGATATGCAAAGGCAGGCAGGGTAATGGACCAGCTGGAAGCGGCCGGGATTGTCGGTCCCCAGCAGGGTTCGAAACCCCGCGAGGTGCTGGTGAAGGATTTTGCCGAACTGGACAACATCCTGAGCCACTTCCTCAACAAATAGGAAAAGCCATGAGAATCGTCGCCACCCTTCTGTCCGTTTTCCTGTCCGTCACCGCTTTCGGACAGTCGATCGCCCTGCTCGACAAGGTCCCGGGGCATCGCGTGACCTTCGACTACAGTTATTCCCTGTCCAAGGACGGCAAGCCGATGGAAAAGGTGACGGGCGGCCTGGTGACCGTCGAGGAGAACTGTTTCACGATGACCGGCCTCGGCCTGGAGGTCCGCAGCGACGGGACGACCCGCTGGACCCTCGACCGCGAGGCGAAGGAAATGCTCATCGAGACGGTCGAGTCGGAGGACCTGTTCACGAATCCGGCCCTGTTCATCGCTTCCTACAAGAACTACCGTGACCGCCTGCATGTCAATGCTTCCGGCCCGGATTCCCTGGACATCACCCTGACCCTGGACGAAGGGGTCAAGGCCCGTTTCCTGCTGAAAGGCATCGTCTTCTCCGACCCGACGGGCGAAAAAAAGGACTTCTCCGTCGATGAGAAGTCCCTGGACAGTTCGTATGTCGTGACCGACCTGCGCTAGCGCACGCAGCGGACGGACGCCGCGAAGGAATGCCTGTCGGCGTACGCCGCGAAAATGTCGGGCGAATTCACATTGAAATAGCGGTAGAGGGCGCGGGTTCCGTCCTCGCTGAGGTCGGCGGTCCAGAAGGCCGCATAGTTCTGTATCCCCACGAAGGCATAATGGGCGTCGCTCTTGTTGGCATAGCCGGCCGGAATGACGGCGAGGCCGGCGGCGTCAGTGATCTTGACGGCCGGCCAGTATTCCCACATTTTGGTCCCGTTGAAGGAGACGTCGGCCATCAGGGCGCCGGCGGCCCCCTCGAGGGTCTCGCCGCGCTTGCCGGACTTGCCGGTCAGGCCGTTGCAGAGGGTGACCCATTCGGTGTCGGTAGGCAGGCGCCAGCCTTCGGGGCAGGCGGTAACGGCCTCATCATAAGTATAGTAGCGACCGAGGCTGTAGGACATCACTTCATTCTGGCCGAAGGGAGCGCCGGCACCCGGGTAAGCCAGGTTGTTCCGGAACCATTCCAGGCCGCCGATGGTCGTGAAATAGTACTTGCGCTCGGCCTCGGCGGCGGGGTAGCGGGGGTCCAGGAAGTGGTCGTCGAGCGGATCGATGTTGTCGCCGGTGAGCGAGCCGCCCGTGTAGGGACGGACGAGGGTGATGGTGTTGGAGACCCCGCTGGTGTAGTAGTTGCCGGCCACGTCCATGGCCGTGCAGGTGATGGTATAGTCGGCGATGCTGTCGGGGAGGGCGAAGGTGAAGCTGACTTCACCCGGTTTGGTGATGCCGCCCTTGACCTCGATGGTATCCGGCTTGTCGATGACTACGCCGCTGGAGGCCTTGATGTAATACTTGAGCGTGCCGCCGTCCGGGTGGACGACGCCGTAGGGCCTGACGGTGATTTTCTCTTTGGCGCGGGCGTACTTGTCCAGTTGGAAGGTCATCCCGGAAAGGGAGGGCTTGGTATCGGTTTCCTCCTTGTCCTTGCAGGAAACCGCCAGCGCCAGGACGGCGACGGCGGCCAGGAGGGACCATGCCAGGGATTGATATCTTTTCATTGTCAGCGTATCTAACTTGCAAATATCGGTATTTTCCGCGAAATCTCCTACCTTTGTACAAACACTTTGCCAAATGACGCGCATGCTGCCAAGATGATCCCTGATATAATAGTTCATCACGCCGCCCGCAGTTCACCCGCTCATTTCCAAGGGGTCCGCTCCAAGCTGACTGACGAGATGCTTGCTGAGATAGAATGGAAACGGAACCACTGCCCCCGTAAGTCACTCGGTTACAGGATGCCTTTGGAATATTGTAAACAATTGTTTAATTTTGACTTCTGAAGTGTGTTTCACTTAGAATTCACGCAATGAAGTGTCGGCCTGTTCTTTTTTTTGCTTCAGCGCTTCTCCTCTGCGCCTGCACGGAGCCGGACCGGTATGTCCGCATCCAGGGGTATGCCCAGGGCGGGACGTATTCCGTGACGCTGAATCTCCGCGGCGTGCGGATGGCGCCGGAGGCCGTCCGCGCGGGCGTCGATTCCATCCTCCAGGTGATCGACACGACCCTTTCCGGGTACAACAGGGGCTCGCAGCTTTCCCGTTTCAACCGGGGCGAGGCCATCCGTCCGAATGCCCTTTTCCTGGACATGTACCGGGATGCCTACCGCTGGTATGAACGGACGGAAGGGGCCGTGGACTGCGCTGCAGGGCCGCTTTTCGACGCCTGGGGCTTCGGCTTCAAGAAGGATTCGCTGCCGGGGCCGGAGACGGTGTCCGCCCTGCTTGCGCGCTGCGGGATGAAGCTTCTTCCTCCGGAGTTGGCCCCGGCGGAGGACGGCACGCTCCGCTCCCCGGAGGGGGCCGTGCTGAACTACAATGCCATCGCGCAGGGGACTTCCTGCGACCTCGTGGCGGCCTGGCTGGACGGGATCGGCGTCCGGGACATGCTCGTGGACATCGGCGAGATCTGGTGCCGCGGGGTCAATCCGGACGGGCGCCCCTGGTCAGTCGGGATCGACCGCCCGGTGGACGGCAATGACGCCCCCGGGGCCGACCTGGAGGCTGTCCTGACGTCCGAAGGGAAGCCCTGCGGCATCGTAACCTCCGGGAATTACCGGAAGTTCTATGTCCGGGACGGCCGGAAGTATGCCCACACCATTGATCCGCGGACGGGCTATCCGGCGGGGAATTCCCTCCTCAGCGCGACAGTCGTCGCGCGGGCGGAGGAAGATGCCGCCTATCCCGGCACGGGTGCCACGGCCGACGCCGTCGCGACCTGGTGCATGGTCGTCGGCCTGGAACGGGCGCAGGAGATCCTTTCCTCCACGCCGGGCCTCGCCGGCTATCTGGTTTATGCGGCGGAGGACGGGTCGATGCGGGACTGGGCCTCCCCGGACTTCCCGCTCCGCCCGCGGTAACCTCCCTGCCACACTATCCCGCATGCAGTTCGGCTTTTTTTGCCCGCGGCGAAGGCGGTTTGCGCTCGCCACGTGAGGGAGACGTCCCGGTTTTTGGCAGGTCTCCGTCAAAAAAGGCGGTATTTGAGGGAGACGGTCCATTTTCTGGGACGTCTCCCTCACTTCCCTCTGCCTTTCCTACATCGTCGCGATGATGGCCAGGGTGTGCTGGAGGAGTGAGGCGAGGCGGTCGGTAAGGGTGATGAGGAGCGTATCCACGCGGGTGGAGGGGATGAGCGGGTGGGATACCAGGGTGATGAGCGCAGTGGGGACAAGGCAGGTGGTCAGGGGGATGGCGAGCAGGTTGGTAACCAGGAAATACCGTGGGAAAGCCTTGAAATACAGCCAGGCTAGGGGAGCGGTGAACGCTTGGCAGGCGAGCGAGAGGGCAGCCGAGTTCCAGACGAGGCGGAGCGGCTCGTGCCGGGTGGTCCAGCGGCCGAGGGGTCCGCGGGTCTCCGTCGCCGGATAAGCCCGCTCCAGGACGGGGAAGAGGAGGAAGATGCCGAGCATGGCCGCGTAGGAGAGCTGGAAGCCGACGGAGCGGAGGACGGCCGGATGGAGGACCAGCTGGATGGAAAGGGCCAGGGCGAGGACGCTGAGGGGGGCCGGCTCCCGCCCGGCCAGGTGCGACAATTCCCGGATCGTGATGAATAGGAAAGCCCGGACCATCGAGGGCGAAGCCCCGGTCATCAGGGTGTAGAATGCGGCGGCGAGAAGGATGGCGATTCCGCGGAAACGCCTGATCGTCATGCTGTTGCCAAGAATGGACAGGAACTTGGAGAGGAAGAGGTACAGGATGCCCGCATGCAGCCCGGAGAGCGCGAGCAGATGCGAGGCGCCGCTCTCTCGGAAGGTGGCGACCGTCTGCCGGGAGAGGCCGCTCCTGTCGCCCGTGAGGAGGGCCTTGACGAGGGGCGCCGTGCCCTCGTGGGGGAAGGGGAGGGCGTCGATCCGGGCACGGAAACGGGTGGCGGCGGCCCCGGCGGCTTCCTCGAGGAAGCCCGGCGCGGCCGCACCGCCGCAAAGCGCGGCGGTCCATGCGCCCAGCAGGCCGCAGAGGAAGAATAGAACCGGCAGCAATGCATTATTATACAGCGACTTCTGCCTGTTTAGGAGCAGGATGGCAGCGCTCCCAGCCGTCAGGGCCACGGCCGTCGCAGCCGCGCCTCTGAGCGCAGCCGGCGGGAGGACCGGAAAGACCCCCGCCGCCGTTCCGGCGACCAGCGGAAGGGTCAGGAGGACGATGGGCTCCCGGGATTTCATTTCGTCAGCGGGAATGGCATGGAATTGAGGAAATTATTGTATCTTTGCGCTGCCAAGAAAGAAATGTTATGATCATCCTTGTAATCAACTGCGGCAGCTCCTCGATCAAGTACCAGCTGCTGGACATGAAGAATGACGACCTGTATGATATTATCGCGAAGGGTATCGTCGAAAAGATCGGCCTTCCGATGGGCATCCTCCAATATGCGCCTGCGGGCGGGGAAAAACAGGTCATCGACCTGCCGATTCCCGACCACAAGGTCGGCATGAAGCTCATCCTCGACGCCCTCGCCGACCCGGAGACCGGCGTCCTGGAGTCCCTCGAGGACATCGAGGCGGTCGGCCACCGCATCGTCCAGGGCGGCGATTTCTTCTCCGGCAGCGCCCTTGTGGACAAGGACGTGCTGGACAAGATCGCCTACTGCGCGGAATTCGCCCCGCTCCACAACCCGGCCCACCTGCTCGGCATCCATGCCATCGAGGCGGTCCTGCCGACGGTCCCGCAGGTCGTCACCTTCGATACGGCCTTCCACCAGACGATGCCTGCGTACGCCTACATGTATGCGCTTCCGTATGAATATTACGACGAGTACCGCGTCCGCCGCTACGGCGCCCACGGCACCTCCCACCAGTTCGTCGCCCAGAAGGGCGCGAAGTTCGCCGGGATCGACTTCGCCACGTCGAAGATCATCACCTGCCACCTCGGCGCCGGCAGCTCCATCTGCGCCATCCAGAACGGCAAGTGCATCGATACCTCGATGGGCTTCTCCCCGCTCGAGGGCATGATCATGGGCACCCGCGTGGGCAACATCGACGCCAATGCCGTCCTCTTCCTCATGAAGAAACTCGGCACGACCCCCGACGAGATGTCCACGATCCTCAACCGCAAGTCGGGCTTCCTCGGCATTACCGGCAAGACCTCCGACGCCCGCGAGATGAACGAACTGGCCAACAACGGCGACGCCAAGGCCAAGCTCGCCTTCAAGAAGTTCACCTACGACATCATCAAGAACGTCGGTTCCTATGTCGCCGCGATGAACGGCGTGGACCTGATCGTGTTCACGGGCGGCATCGGCGAGCACAACAGCCGCCTCCGCCGCCGTGTCCTGGAGAACTTCGCCTACCTCGGCCTCAAGGTCGATTATGAAGCCAATGTCGCCAGCGGCGAGGACGCCATCATCAGCACCCCCGACTCGGCGGTCAAGGCCGCGGCCATCTGCACCGACGAAGAGCTTGTCATCGCCCGCGACACGATGCATCTTGTCCTCGAATCCCAAGAATAATACGATATGATTACCAGTTTCGCCGATCTTTTCGCCGAGCTCAAGGCGAAGGCCGTCTGCAAAAGGATGGTGGCAGCATGGGCTGTCGATGAGCACACAATCGAAGCGGCTTCCAAGGCCACGGACCTCGGATTCGTCAAAGTGACCCTCGTGGGCGACGCGGACCTCATCGAAAAGGTCTGCAAGGACAACGGCATCGATGCCGCCAAGTTCGGCATCGTCGATGTGAAGGACGAGCTGAAGGCCGTCGCCGAGGCGGTCCGGATGGTCCATGACGGCGAGGGCGACGTCCTGATGAAGGGCCTCTGCTCCACCGACAAGTTCCTCCGCGCCATCCTCAACAAGGAGACCGGCCTCCTTCCTCCGAAGGGCCTTCTTTCCCATGTGGGCGTCATCGAGAACCCGAACTACCCGAAGCTCATCTTCATCACCGACATGGCCGTGATCCCGCAGCCGGACTTCCGCCAGAAGGTCAAGATGGCCGGCTTCATCACGTCGGTCGCCCGTTCCTTCGGCATCGCGAAGCCGAAGATCGCCTTCATCGCCGCGTCCGAGCAGATGCTGGACACCATGCCCGCCTGCGTCGAGGCCGCCATGCTCGCGAAGATGGCCGACCGCGGCCAGATCAAGGGCTGCATCGGGGACGGTCCGCTGGCCCTCGACGTCGCCATTGACCCGGAATCCGTCGAGATCAAGAAGCTCGTCAGCCCCGTGGCCGGTGACGCCGACTGCCTCCTCTTCCCGAACATCGAGTCCGCGAATGTCTTCTGGAAGACCAATTCCAAGCTCGCCTCCGGCGTCCAGCAGGCCGGCATGCTCGTCGGGACCAAGGTCCCCTGCGTCCTGGCCAGCCGCGCCGATTCCGTCGAGGTCAAGCTCAACTCCATCGCCGAGGCCGTCGCTTTCGTCAAGTAGCATTTTTTCCTGCAAGTAAGGGCTGATTCCCGGAACAGGACCCCCTGAAACGGAAAAACTTTTCCTGCGAGAGGAAAGTTTTTCCGTTTTTTTCCGTTTTTTCCGTTTCCGTATGGATCCCGCACCCTACCGCGCCAGGAAGAGGTCGTGCTCGGGGAGGGAGGCGGAGAAACGGTTCCGGAGGCTGCGGAAAAGCCCGCTCACGTGTTTGGAAAAATTGGGCCCGACCCAGGTGCTGGTGTTCGTCACGAAGATCCAGCAGGTCCCGTCCGGGTAGCGCTTGATGAGGGCGGAAGTACCTGTGAATGAGCCGGTACGGGTCCATTCTCCGTCATCCTTGCAGTCGAGCCAGCCGAGGGGGAAGGTCTCGTCGTCGAGGCGCTGCGTCATCTGGTAGATGCTGAAGAAGCCGAGGATGTCGGGCACCCGGATGTCGCCGTCGATGGAGGCGACCAGGCGGGCGAGCTCCGCGGAGGAACCGACCCACGCGCCCGCACCGAGCGTGCCGGTGATGTTGTTCCCGCCATAGCAGCGGTTGACCTCCTGGCCGCTTCCCGTGAACTCGGGGACCGGCGTGCAGTCCTTGTGCGGATAATAGCGGGTTTCGCCTTCCCAGCGGTCCCGGTAGTAGTTGCCGGCGATGTGGAAGTCGAAGCAGCCCGCTTTCCGGAGGACATTCTCCTGGATGAAGGCTTCGTAGGACATGCCCGAGACCTTTTCGATGATCATCGACAGCAGCAGATAGCCGAAATTGGAGTAGTTCTGCGAGGTGCCCGGCTCGAAGTCGAGGGGCAGGGAGACCAGCTTCCGGGTCAGGGTTTTCGCGTCCGGCGGCGTGGAGAGCCGGAACTGGCGCATGACCTGGAGGGTGGAGAACATGGGATCGCCGTAGCGCCGGGTAAAGCCGCCCTGGTGCCGGAGCAGATGCTCGACGGTGATCAGGTAGTAGTCGTCGTCGGTGATGGCGTCGTCGAACTCGTTCAGGATGCCGAAGGGCCCGAAGACCGGCGACTGGATGTTGAGGGCCCCGCGTTCCTGCAGGACCATGATGCCGATGGCCGTGATGAGTTTCGAGACGGAGGCGAGCCGGAGGGTCGTCCCCGGCGTCATGGGCCGCCCCCGCTCCTTCTCCGCCCAGCCATAGCCCTTGGCATAGAGCAGGGAATCGTTCCGGGTGATGGCGAGCGAGGCGCCGCGGATGTCCCAGACGCGCATGAAGCTGTCCACGGCCTCGTCCATCCGCCGGACCTCGGGGATGTCCGACATCCCGTTGGTCAGGATCTCGTTCAGGGAAACCGGGTACAGGTACTGGCTGGACGGATGGGGCCCGGCCGGCGTCCCTGCCCGCGTCATCGCGAGCAGCAGGGGGACTGCCAGGACGGCGAGGATGCGCACCGGCCCCCTCATCCGTGGATCCTCCCCGCCTTGCGGCCGAAGTCGATGATGGCCTCCGCCGTGCCTTCGATGCCCAGGATGGAACTGTCGATGCAGAGGTCGTAATTGTCCGCCGCACCCCAGGAGCCGAAGGTGAAATAGTTGTAATAGGTCGCCCGGGTCCGGTCTTTCCGCCGGATGAGGTTCTCCGCCTCGTCCCGCTGCAGTTTCTCCCGTTCCATCACGCGCCGGATGCGGAATTCCAGCGGGGCGGTGATGAAGACGTCGAGCGTCTCCATGTCCCGGAGGATATAGTCCGCGCAGCGGCCGATCACCACGGCCGGCCCCTTCTCGGCCACATCCCGGACCACCTTCGACTGGATGGTGAACAAAGTGTTGTCGTTCATGTAGTTCTGGGGCTGTCCGAAGCGCCAGGACTCGAAGAACGTGGACATGGAGAACAGGCTGGCCCGTTCGTCGCGCTCGCGGAAGAGCTCGCGGGAGAACCCGCTCTCTTCGGCCGCCTTGGAGATGAGCTCGTTGTCGTAGTAGGGGATGCCGAGCAGCTGGCTGACAGCCTGGGCGACGAAGCCGCCTCCGCTGCCGAACTGCCGTCCGATGGTGATGAGCGTATGCATGGGACTAGATTTTACTGCCGAGGATCGCCGGGTCGTCGCCGTCCCGGAGCCGCCCGAGCTTGCGGAGCAGCCCGACGGCGAAGATGGCGGTTGTCAGGGACGCCAGGAAATCGGAAATGGGGAAGCTGTACCAGACACCCGTCTCGTCGCCGGTCAGGACCGGGAGGAAATAGATGCAGGGCAGCAGGAAGATGAGTTGCCGCGTCAGGGACAGGAAGATGGACTTGTTGACCATGCCGAGGCACTGGAAGAGGTTCGTGGTCACCATCTGGAAGCCGATGATCGGGCCGACGAGGGTCATGATGCGGAGGCCGCGGACGGCCATGTCCCTGAGGGCCGGGTCGCTGGTGAACAGGGACACGGCGGGCCGGGGCATGAAAACCGCGATGATCCAGCCGACCGTCCAGACGAGGGTCGCCCAGAGGGCCGTCTTCACATAGACGTCCCGCACGCGGGAATACTGCCGGGCGCCGTAATTGTAGCCCGCAATCGGCTGCATCCCCTGGTTGAAGCCCATCACGATCATCACGAACAGGAACCCGATCCGGTTCACGATGCCATAGGCCCCGATGGCCAGGTCGCCGCCGTAGCGGAGCAGCTGCTGGTTGATGAACAGGACGACGATGCAGCTTGCCAGGTTCATCAGGAAGGGCCCCATCCCGATGGCGAGGGAATCCTTGGCGATGCGCCAGTCGATCCGGAAAAGGTGCTTCCACTGCAGGTGGAGCAGCCTCGACGGGTCGGAGAAATAGCGGAGGGTGTAGCCGAGGGCCATCATCTGGCAGAGCACGGTCGCGAGGGCGGCGCCCTGGATCCCCATGCCGAGGACATAGATGAAGACGGGGTCGAGGATGGCGTTGGACGTCACGGTGAACAGGGTGAGGCCCATCGCCAGCCGGGGATTGCCGGAGGAGCGGATGATGCTGTTGAGCCCGAAATACAGGTGGGTCACGATGTTGCCGAGGGCGATGATGACCATGTATTCCCGCGCATAGGGCAGGGTATTCGGGCTGGCGCCGAAGAAGGTCAGGATGGGATCCATCCAGAGCAGCGTCACGACCGTGAAGAGGGCCCCGACCAGGATGTTGAGGGCGACCTCGTTGGTGAGGACCTTGCCTGCGACCGCGTAGTTCTTCTGCCCGAGCAGGACGGAGATCATCGTCGCCGCGCCGACCCCGACGAGGGTGCCGAGCGCCGTGGAGATGTTCATCAGCGGGAAGGTCACGGCGAGGCCGGAGATTGCCAGCGCGCCGGCATCCGGGATGTGCCCGATGAAGATGCTGTCCACCATGTTGTACAAGGAAGACGCCGTCATCGCGATGATGCCGGGAATCGCATATTCCTTGATGAGGGTGGAAATCTTCTTGGTGCCGAGTTCGGTCGGAATCGCTGCCATACGCGCTAATCTACGACCTCGATTTCAAAGACGAGCGGGGAGAAGGGAGGGATGGTCGATCCGCTGCCGCTGTAGGAGTATCCGAGCTGGGAATAGAAGGCGAAGACGGCCTTCTCGTGCGGGTGCAGCCAGGCGAGGGCATAGCGGAATCCTTCGAGGAGGGAGGAACTTTCGTCCATCGAAATCTCCGACAGGGTCTCGCTCATCGTGATGCTGACCGGCTCATAAGTGCGCGAGGTGCTGTAAATGTCGTTGTCCTTCGCCACCTTGGCGATGGTCGTGTCGAAGGCGCGGCCGTTCAGGAGGCGGCCCGTATAGTTGATCTTGAAGGTCGTGTCCCTGGGCATCAGGTGCTCGTCGTCGGGCCGGTAGAGGGGATCGTAATAGAACCCGAACCGGGCGCCTTCCTCCGTGCTGGAACGCCAGGTGGAATCCACGCCGTGCATATGGACGGCGACATATTTCTCCAGGGAATCGGCCTCCCAGCGGTAAATGCGGCCCATGCCGGTCTCCGGGTCCAGCCCGTCGGCGATTTTCCTGCGGAGGGTGACCGTGTAGAGGGCGTCGTTGGCGGTGACGGACTGGGCGAGGTATTCCTCGGCGGAGCCGTACCGGAGGGTCGTCTGGAGCCAGGAGGGGATGGCGACGGTCCGGGTGCCGCCGACCCGCATCCCTTTCAGGGCGTCATCCAGCCCGGCGACGCTGTTCCCTTCCATGATGAGCTGCATCCTGGGCCCGTAGTAGTTGGCCTTGGAATAGGAGCCGACCTTCTTGGCCAGCCGTTCGGACGTGGTGGCGGAGATGACGCCCTCCAGGTCCGTGACGGTGTAGTCGAGGTAGGCGAAGAGGTCGTTTTCCGCGTCCCAGGCCGCGCCGGTGCCGGGCTGGTCGTCCAGGATGTAGATGCCGTTGCCGGCCGCGGCGGCGGAAGGATGGTTCCGCTGGACCCACGCGTCGAAGAAGAGTTTGTTGGTGAAATTCGTCTGCGTAACGGGCTCTTTGGCACAGCCGGACAGCAGCGCGGGGGCTGCGACGGCCACGAGGAAAGCTCTGTGTATCTTGTTCATGCGTTTCATTCGTTTTGGATGCTGTCCACCCAGATGTGGTAAACCAGCGTGGCTTTTGCAGGAATCGTGCCGGAGGCATGGTTCCCGAAACCGTATTTGCCGAGGAAGATGATATAGCACTCTTCGCCGCCCCGGACCCCGGCGAGACCGTCCCGCAGGCCCTCCAGCAGGGGGGTCTCGTCCAGCTTGAGGGTGGTGAGCGCAAAGACGCTTTCGTCGGACAGGTTCCAGCGGGAACTCTCCGCGAGGGTCTTGTAGTTGGTGGCGAATAAGTTATTGGCGTTCAAGGAGGTGCCATTCATGGTGTAGCCGCCGTAGTAGAAGGAGACGACCCCGTCCGTGGCCAGGCTGTCGGCCGTCGTGCCTTCCTTCAGGATGACCCGGACGGCGTTGCCCTTGTAGATGGTCTTGACCCCCTTGGCGGCCGTCACGAACTTGTCGATGGCGGACTGCTGTTTGTCGTAGTAGTTCTGGACCTGCTGCTTGGTGCAGGCCGCCGCAGCGAGCAGTGCCGCGAGGAGGATGAGGAGGGCCCTTTTCATGACAGGAATTCGTTGAGGGCGTTTTCAAGATAGGCGACCACATCCTTGATCGAGGTGATCGAGTCGGAGAAATAGAGCCGGCCCCCGGCGGCGTTCTCATGGCCGCCGCCGTTGAAATAGCGGGCGGCGAACTGCTGGGCGGAGGTGCCCTTCTTGGAGCGGGTCGATACCCGGAAGTAGCCCGCATCCTGCTTGAGGAAGACGCTCAGCCGCACTTCGCGGATGGAGAGCGGGATGTTGACGAAGCCTTCCGTTTCCCCCTCGGAAATGCCGAAGGCGTTCATGTTCCGCTTGGTCAGGATCATATAGGCGGCCCCTTCCGGGGTCAGGGTCATCTTCCCGAGCAGGAAGCCCATCACGCGGAGGCGGTTCTCCCGGTAGCTGTTGTACAGCTGGGAGAGGATGGCGTCCCGGTCCACCCCGGCCGCAAGCAGGCGGGAGGCCATTTCGAAGGTGCCCGGGAAGACCGAATTGGCGAAATTGTTGGTGTCGGTGGTCATCCCGGTCATCAGGGCCACGGCGGAATGCGCGGGGAGGCGGGAGGCGTCCCCGGCGACGTCCGGCATGGCGCAGAGGACCTGGAACAGCATTTCGGAGGCGGACGAGATCGCTTCGGTGGAGAAGATCAGGTCGAAGGATTCCGTCTCGGGGTTGAGGTGGTGGTCGATGAGCACTTTCGGGGCCGCGGACCCCCTGAGGGCGGCCTCGAGGCCCTCCGTGCGGGAGAAGCTGTTGCAGTCGAGGAGGATTACCAGGTCGCTGCGGGCGATGACGGCTTCGGCGTCGGCGGCGTCGGTCAGGTGGAAATGGTAGTAAGGACGGTCCTCTTCCGGGATCAGGAAGGAGGTCCCGCCGGCGTCCCGGTCCGGGAGGACGACGTGGGCGTCGATGCCGCGGCTTTCCCGCAGGTAGTGGAGCAGGGCGCTGCAGCTGCCGACGGCATCCCCGTCGGCGTGGATATGCGCCGACAGGACCGCACGCGAGGCGGCGGACAGCATCCGGTCGAACCGGAGGGCCTTTTCCGGGGTGACGACAGCGTTCATCTGCTCTGCTTTTTCGTCTGCAAATTTACAAATAATATTGCATTTCATAAATCAAATTCATAACTTTGTCGGAACGTTTGGAAATGATAAAAACACAGGAATAATGAACAAAGCGCTCAAAATCATTCTCGAGATCGTCCTCGCCGTTGCGGCTGCCGCCATTGTGTACGCCGTCTACAGCAGCATCATGGAGCCTGTCCACTTCAACAAGCAGAAGGCCGCCCGCGAAGCTGTTGCCATCCAGCGTCTCAAGGACATCCGTACCCTGGAGGTCGCCTTCAAGGGCGTGAACAACCACTTCACCGCCGACATCGACTCCCTCAAGACTTTCTATGAGACCGGCAAGATGGAGGTCGTGATGCAGATCGGTTCCCAGGATGACTCTGTCGCCGTGGCCAACACCGCTGCCCTGCGCAAGAAGAACAAAAAGATTTCCAACGAGGAACTCCTCTCCATCTACCGCCAGGGCACCCCGGTCGTCTTCTCGATCAGCACGCCGATCCCCGTGAAGGACACCCTCTTCAGCGGCCGTGACGATTTCCACATCGACTCCCTCGCCTACATCCCGTTCTCCGGCGGCGAGAAGGTCCAGATGGATGCCATCGTGAAGATGGTCTCCGGTGTCCAGGTCCCGCTCTTCGAGGCCAAGATGCCCTACAAGGCGCTCCTCAAGGGCCTGGACAACCAGCTCCGCATCAACCTCGACGCCGAGCGTGAAGCCCAGAACCGTTACGAGGGCCTGATGGTCGGCAGCGTTTCCGCGCCGAACAACAACGCCGGTAACTGGGAGTAATCCGCCAGATGGCCGGTTCGCAGACAAGCAGGATATCCATTCAAGTCTCCTTGAGTGGATATTCTTTTACCGTCGAGGACGGGACGCGCAGTTACGCCTCGGGCTGGCTCGGGGCGGAGCGCCTTTTCACGACGCCCGAATTCCAGCGGCGCTACGACGTCGTGGAACTGTCCCTCCTGACCCCGAAATGCGCCCTGGTCCCGGAAGGCTTCTATGCGCCGGAAACGGCCCGTGAGGCCCTTGCCGAGGTGGTCAGCCTCCGGGAAAGCGATCTGGTCCAGTCCGTCCCCGTGCCTGCGCTCGCCGCGGTCCTCCTGTATTCCAACGCCATCGACGAATCCCTGTCCCGGGTGCTGTCCCAGACGGTCCTGACGACCGCCGGGGAGCAGGCGCCCGTCCTGCCGGAGATGTACTGGCTCCTCGGGAGCCTGCCCCGCAGCCGCGAGTACAACAAGATCCTCGCCTCCTGGCGGGACGGCTACCTCTACCTGGTGGTCGGCCAGGGCAAGAGCCTCCTCCTGGCCAATGTCTTCCCGGCCGTGGATTTCACGACGGCGGAATACTTCATCTTCCTGTCCCTCAAGCGTCTCCAGCTCAATCCGGAGGT
Source organism: Bacteroidales bacterium (assembly GCA_016287075.1). Classification (GTDB taxonomy): domain Bacteria; phylum Bacteroidota; class Bacteroidia; order Bacteroidales; family UBA932; genus Cryptobacteroides. Next base: position 40,895 of record JAEEVC010000019.1, read on the forward strand.
CTCCACCATCTCCTGGCGGACCCCGATCACGGCGGAAGAGGAGATGTCCCTGTACCGCTATTTCAAGGCCGTCGAGCAGCTATGAGGATCATCGGGGGCCGCCTCAAGGGCAAGACCATCCTGCCGCCTGCGGGCTACAAGGCACGGCCGACGACCGATTTCGCGCGGGAAGGGCTCTTCAATGTCCTGAACAATGAATATGAATTCGACGGACTGCAGGTCCTCGACCTGTTCGGCGGCACCGGCGCCATCGCCTTCGAATTCGCCTCCCGGGGCGCCCGCCGCGTTTACTGCGTCGAGATGGCCCGGGAAAACGCCTCCTTCATCAAGACGGAATCCCAGCGCCTCGGCCTGCCGAACGTGACGATGGTCCGGAGCAATGTCTTCGACTTCCTTCCCCTGTGCCACGAAAAGTTCGACATCGTCTTCGCGGACCCGCCCTATGCGCTGGAAGGCCTGGACACCCTGCCGGACAAGGTCTTCGCCGCGGACATCCTCCATCCGGAATGCTACTTCATCCTCGAGCATCCGGGCACGTACGACTTCTCGTCCCACCCCCGTTTCGTCAAGACCAAGACCTACGGGAAGGTCCATTTTTCCTTCTTCGCCTGAGCGGCGCCGGTCGATTATTCATAAAAAATACACAATATTGCATATTATGCGGTAATTATCCAGAATAAAGCCGTATATTTGCCGTAAATATGAATATTTCTCGAATATGGACGACACATTTACCGTCGAGGTGGCCGGTGCGCAGCACCTGAAATATGTGGATGAGATCCTCAGGACCATCGAGGATGCGGCCAGGGACCGCGGGACCGGCATCGCCAAGCGCAAGCCGGATTACATCGCCAAGAAGATGATGGAAGGCAAGGCGGTCATCGCCATGAAGGGGGACGTCTTTGCCGGCTTCTGTTATGTCGAATGCTGGGAGCACGGCGAGTTCGTCGCCAATTCCGGCCTCATCGTCAAGAAGGAATTCCGCCAGCAGGGCCTTGCCCGCCGCATCAAGAAAAAGGCCCTGGAGCTGTCCCAGGAGCTGTTCCCGGGCGCGAAGATCTTCGGCCTGACCACGGGCCTCGCCGTGATGAAGATCAACACTTCGATGGGCTATGTCCCCGTGACCTTCTCGGAACTGACGACCGACCCGGTCTTCTGGAAGGGCTGCGAGAACTGCGTGAATTACGATGTCCTGCTGCGCAACAACTTTACGCGCTGCCTGTGCACGGGCATGTTGTATGATCCGGCGGCGCACAAGGAGGAAGGGAAATGAGCGGAAAGAAGAAAGCGGTGGTCGCCTTCAGCGGCGGACTGGACACGTCCTTCACGGTGATGTACCTGACGAAGGAACTGGGTTACGAGGTCTATGCGGCCTGTGCGGATACGGGCGGCTTCTCGAAGGAGCAGCTCGCCGAGAACGAGCAGAAGGCGTACAAGCTCGGCGCCGTCAGTTATGTGACTTTGGATGTAACCAAGGAATACTACGAGAAGAGCATCAAATATATGGTGTTCGGCAACGTCCTCCGGAACGGGACCTACCCGGTCTCCGTCTCCTCCGAGCGCATCTTCCAGGCGATGGCCATCGCCCGGTATGCCAACGGGATCGGGGCGGACGCCATCGCCCACGGCTCGACCGGCGCCGGCAACGACCAGGTCCGTTTCGACATGGCCTTCCTCGTGCTCGCCCCCGGCAAGGAGATCATCACCCTGACCCGCGACATGGCCCTCACGCGCAAGCAGGAGGTCGATTACCTCAATGAGCACGGCTATTTCGCGGACTTCACGAAACTCAAGTATTCCTACAATGTCGGCCTCTGGGGCACGTCCATCTGCGGCGGCGAGATCCTCGATTCGAAGCAGGGCCTGCCGGAGAGCGCCTACCTCAAGCCGGTCGTGAAAGAGGGGAGCGAGATCCTCTCCCTCGGCTTCGAGAAGGGTGAGATCGTCTCGGTCAACGGCAAGGCCTACGCCGACAAGGTCGCCGCGATCCAGGCCGTCGAGGCCATCGCGGCGCCGTACGGCATCGGCCGGGACATGCATGTCGGCGACACGATCATCGGCATCAAGGGCCGCGTCGGCTTCGAGGCCGCCGCCCCGGTCCTGCTGATCGCCGCCCACCGTTTCCTGGAGAAATTCACCCTCTCGAAATGGCAGCAGTACTGGAAGGACCAGGTCTCGACCTGGTACGGGATGTTCCTGCACGAGAGCCAGTACCTCGAGCCCGTGATGCGGGACATCGAGGCCATGCTCACCGAGAGCCAGCGCCACGTCAACGGCACCGTCACCCTGGAACTCCGTCCGTACGGCTATTCGACCGTCGGCGTCGATTCGCCGGACGACCTCGTGAAGACCAAGCTCGGCGAATACGGCGAGATGCAGAAGGGCTGGACCTCCGAGGACGCGAAGGGCTTCATCAAGGTCTCCTCGACCGCCCAGCGCGTGTATTACGCGGTGCACGGCGACGAGAAGGACCAGATGGCCAGCGAGTTATGATCCGCGTCGGCATCATCGGCGCAGCCGGGTACACCGCCGGCGAACTGATCCGCATCCTGCTGAACCATCCGGATGCGGTCCTTGTCGCCGCGGAGAGCCGCAGCCACGCGGGACAGCCCCTCCATGCGGCCCATCCCGACCTGCTCGGCGAGACGGACCTGTGCTTCACGGAGGCGCTCGATCCCGCGGGGACGGATGTCATTTTCCTCTGCTCGGGCCACGGAAAGTCCAAGGAGGCCTTCCACGGCCTTCCCGCGGACTATCCCGGCGCGGTCATCGACCTGTCGAACGATTTCCGGCTCGCCGCCGATGCCGAGGACTTCGTCTATGGCCTTCCCGAGGCCTATAAGCAGAAGATAATCAGCGCGAAACATATCGCCAATCCCGGCTGCTTCGCGACGGCCATCCAGCTGGCCCTCCTGCCCCTCGCGGCAGCCGACCGCCTCGGCGAGGTCCATGTCACCGCCATCACCGGCTCGACCGGCGCCGGGCAGACCCCGACGCCCCTGACCCATTTCAGCAACCGCGCCGACAACCTCTCCGTGTACAAGGCCTTCACCCACCAGCACCTCGGGGAAATCCGCCAGACCCTCTGCGACCTGGCCCCGTCCTTCGGCGGCGAACTCAATTTCGTGCCGGTGCGCGGCGACTTCACGCGGGGCATCTTCGCTTCCGTTTACCTGGACTGCGACTGGACGGAGGAGGAGGCGAAAGCCGCCTACGCGGCCTTCTACCGGGACGCCCCCTTCGTGGTGGTGACGGACCTGGACCCGGACCTGAAAATGGTCGTCAACACCAACAAATGCGTCCTCCAGGTTCGGAAGCATGGGCGGAAGCTCCATATTATCAGTGTGATAGACAATCTGCTCAAGGGCGCCTCCGGCCAGGCCGTCCAGAACATGAACCTCGTCTTCGGCCTGCCCGAAACGGCCGGCCTGAAGCTCAAAGCCTCCCGTTTCTGACATGCAGCTTTTCGACGTATATTCGCTGTTCGACGTGACCCCGGTCCGGGCGCAGGGCTGTCGGGTCTGGGACGACAAGGGGGTGGAATACCTCGACCTCTACGGCGGCCATGCCGTCATTTCCATCGGCCACTCCCACCCGCATTACATCGCCGCCCTGACGGAACAGCTCGGCCGGATCGGCTTCTACTCCAACAGCGTCGTCAACCCCCTCCAGCAGGCGCTCGCCGACCGGATCGGCCGGATTTCGGGCTGCGACGACTCCGCCCTGTTCTTCGTGAACTCCGGGGCCGAGGCCAATGAGAACGCGCTGAAACTCGCATCTTTCCATACCGGCAAGGACCGGATCGTCGCCTTCCGCCGCAGTTTCCACGGGCGGACTTCCGGCGCGGTCGCCGTGACCGACAACCCGAAGATTGTCGCGCCCTTCAACGCCGTCCACAAGGTCACCTTCGCGGACCTGGAGGACCTCGACGCGGTCGAGAAGGCCCTGATGAAGGGCGACGTCGCCGCCGTGATCATCGAGGGCATCCAGGGCTGCGGCGGCATCCATGTCCCGTCGGACGCCTTCCTGCAGGGGCTCCGTTCCCTGACGGAGAAATACGGCGCCCTGCTCATCCTGGACGAGGTCCAGAGCGGGTGCGGCCGGACGGGCCGGTATTTCGCCCACCAGTGGGCGGGCATCCGGCCGGACATTGTGACGATGGCCAAGGGCATCGCCAACGGCTTCCCGGCCGGCGCCGTGCTGATCGCCCCGCAGATCAAGCCCTCCAAGGGCATGCTCGGGACGACCTTCGGCGGCAATTACCTGGCCATGGTCGCCGCGCTCGCGGTACTGGATGTCATCGAAGGCGAAGGGCTGATGGCCAACGCCGTGGCGGTGGGGGACTACCTCGCCGGGGCGCTCGCGGGCCTGCCCGGCATCGCCGAAGTCCGCGGCCGCGGGCTGATGCTCGGCCTGGAATTCGACCGTCCCGTCGCGGAATTGCGGAAGCGCCTACTCTTTGAAAAACACATCTTTACGGGCGTAGCCGGGCAGAACATGATCCGGCTGCTCGCCCCGCTCGTCCTCTCCCGGGACGAGGCGGCCGTCTTTGTCCAATCCCTCAAGGAACTCCTATGAAATCATTCCTCCACGTCAGCGATATCGGGGACCTGAAGAAAGCCCTCGCCGAGGCGGCGGCCGTCAAGGCCGACCCGTACGGCTGGGCACATCTCGGTGTCCACAGGACCATCATCCTCGTTTTCTTCAACAGCAGTCTCCGGACGCGCCTGAGCAGCCAGAAGGCGGCCCTGAACCTCGGCCTGGACCCGATCGTGCTGAACATCGGCAAGGAGAGCTGGCAGCTGGAAACCCGCCTCGGCGTGGTGATGGACGGGGACAAGTCGGAGCACCTGCGCGAGGCGATCCCGGTCATCGGGAGCTACTGCGACCTGATCGGCGTCCGCGCCTTTGCGGGGCTGGAGGACTATGCCTATGACTATGCGGAAACCGTCCTGCAGCAGTTCATCGACTATTCCGGCCGGCCGGTCATCAGCCTCGAGTCCGCCACGGTCCACCCCTGCCAGGCCTTCGCGGACCTGATCACCATCGAGGAATACAAGACGAAACCCCGTCCGAAGGTCGTCCTCAGCTGGGCGCCGCATCCGCGGGCGCTCCCGCAGGCCGTGCCGAACTCCTTCGCTGAGTGGATGAACGCGGCCGACGTGGATTTCGTGATCACGCATCCGGAGGGCTATGAGCTGGATCCCCGCTTCGTCGGCGGCGCCCGCGTGGAATATGACCAGATGAAGGCCTTCGAGGGGGCGGATTTCATCTATGCGAAGAACTGGTCCGCCGTCGGCGCCTACGGGCAGATCCTCTCGAAGGATCCGTCCTGGACGGTCGGGCGGCGCCAGATGGCCGTCACGGACGACGCCTTCTTCATGCACTGCCTGCCCGTGCGGCGGAACATGATCGTGACCGACGAGGTCATCGATTCCCCGAAGAGCCTGGTCATCCCCGAGGCGGCCAACCGCGTCGTCTCCGCCCAGGTTGTCATGAAACGGATGCTGGAGAGCCTGTAGGATGGAAACGCTGCATGTGGTCAAGGTCGGCGGCGCCGTCGTCGAGGATGCGCAGAAGCTGGAACGGCTGCTGCAATCCTTCGCCGCGCTGCCGGGGCGGAAGCTGCTCGTCCACGGCGGCGGACGCGCGGCGACGGCCCTCTCCGCCCGGCTCGGCATCGAGACCCGGATGGTCGGCGGCCGGCGCATCACCGATGCGGCGACCCTCGAGACGGTCGTGATGGTCTATGGCGGGCTGGTCAACAAGTCCCTGGTCGCCCGGCTGCAGGCGCTCGGAATCCCCGCTGCAGGGCTCTGCGGGGCCGATTTCGACTGTGTCCGCAGCGTGAAGCGCCCGGTCGGGGAAGTGGATTACGGCTTCGTCGGCGACATCGTATCCGTCGATGCCGGCGCGCTGTCGCGCCTCCTCGAAGCCGGCACGGTTCCGGTCATCGCCCCCATCACCCACGACGGTGCAGGGCAACTGCTGAATACCAATGCCGACGCGATGGCCTCCGCGGTCGCCGCCGCCCTGTCCAAGTACTATGCCGTCTCCCTGAAACTCTGTTTCGAAAAGCCCGGCGTGCTTGCCGATCCGGCCGACGACGGCTCCGTCATCCCGGTCCTCGCTGCCGCGGACATCCCCGCGCTGACGGCCTCCGGCACCCTCTCCGGCGGCATGCTCCCCAAGGTGGAGGGCGCGCTCAAGGCGCTGGAACAAGGTGTCGGCGAGGTTGTTATCACTTCATACAACGCCCTTGCAGGCGGAACCCGCGTGTGCTTATGAAAAAGGCTAAACTGATTCTCGATGACGGGACCGTCCTGGAAGGCCGGTCGTTCGGGGCGGAGGTTTCCGCCGCCGGCGAGGTGGTCTTCTCCACGGCGATGACGGGCTATCCCGAGAGCCTGACCGATCCCTCTTTCGCCGGGCAGCTCCTCGTGCTGACCTACCCGCTCATCGGAAACTACGGCACCCCGCCGCCCGACCTCGATGCGGAGGGGATCCCGGTTTTCCGGGAGAGTCCCCATATCCATGTCTCCGCGCTGATTGTCAGCGACTACAGCGAGGGATATTCCCATTGGAACGCCCGGGGCAGCCTCGGCGCCTGGCTCTCGGAAGAGGGCGTTCCCGGCCTGACGGGCATCGATACGCGCGCCCTGACCCGCCGCCTGCGCGAGCGGGGCGTGATGACCGGCCGCGTGCTGGTCGAAGGAGCGGCGGAAGTGGAACCGGTTGATTATGAGAGCGTCAACTATGTCGACCGGGTATCCGTGAAGGAACCGGTCCGCTACCATCCCGGCGGGAAAGCGAAGGTCGTCCTCGTCGACTGCGGCGTGAAGGGGAGCATCCTCCGGAACCTGGTGGCCCGGGACCTGGAGGTCATCCGCGTCCCCTGGGACTATGATTTCAACACGCTGGATTTCGACGGGCTTTTCCTGGCCAACGGGCCGGGCAATCCGCAGAACTGTGCGGCGGCGGTCGCGCACATCCGCGCCTTCCTTGCCAACCCGCGCGTACGCCCGTGCATGGGCATCTGCATGGGAAACCAGCTCCTCGCCCTTGCTGCCGGCGCTTCCGTGTACAAGCTCAAATACGGCCACCGCGGCTTCAACCAGCCGGCCCGCCTCGCCGGGACGGACCGTTGCTACATCACCAGCCAGAACCATGGTTATGCCGTTGATGACAAGACGCTTCCCTCGGGCTGGGAGCCGCTGTTCACCAATCTCAACGACGGCTCCAACGAGGGCATCCGCCACCGGGAGAAGCCCTGGTTCAGCGCCCAGTTCCACCCCGAGGCGGCCGGCGGCCCCCTCGATACGGTCTTCCTTTTCGACCAGTTCGCCAGACTCCTGAAACCATGACCGAACGTCCTTCCAAAGTGCTGCTGCTCGGCTCCGGCGCCCTGAAAATCGGGGAGGCGGGAGAATTCGACTACTCCGGGACGCAGGCCCTCAAGGCCCTGCGGCAGGAGGGGATCGCGACCGTGCTTGTGAACCCGAACATCGCCACCGTCCAGACGGGCGAGGGTGTCGCGGACAAGGTGTATTTCCTGCCGGTTACCCCGTATTTCGTCGAGGAGGTCATCCAAAAGGAGCGGCCGGACGGCATCCTGCTCTCCTTCGGCGGCCAGACGGCGCTCAACTGCGGCGTCGCCCTGTACCGGTCCGGCGTCCTGGAAAAGTACGGCGTCCGGGTCCTCGGCACGCCGGTCGAGGCCATCATCGCCACGGAGGACCGCGAGCTTTTCGTGGAGAAGCTGGACGAGATCGGGGTCAAGACCATCCGGAGCGCGGCCTGCGCCTCCATCGGGGAAGCGGCGGCTGCGGCGGAGGAGGTCGGCTACCCCGTGATCATCCGCTCGGCCTATGCCCTCGGCGGCCTCGGCTCTGGCTTCTGCGACAACCGCCAGCAGCTCGTCCAACTCGCCGAAAAGGCCTTTTCCTTCGCCCCGCAGGTGCTCGTCGAAAAGAGCCTGAAGGGATGGAAAGAAATTGAATATGAGACGGTCCGCGACTGCTACGGCAACGGGATCACCGTCTGCAACATGGAGAATTTCGACCCGCTCGGCATCCATACGGGGGAGAGCGTGGTCGTCGCCCCGTCCCAGACCCTTTCCAACAGCGAGTACCAGAAACTCCGCTCGCTGAGCCTCCAGATCGTGGCGCACCTGGGCATCGTGGGCGAATGCAACGTCCAGTATGCCCTGGACCCGGATTCCGACGATTACCGCGTCATCGAGGTCAATGCGCGGCTGAGCCGCTCCTCCGCCCTCGCCTCCAAGGCGACGGGCTATCCGCTCGCCTTCGTCGCCGCCAAGCTGGCGCTGGGCTACGGGCTCTTCGAGCTGGAAAACAGCGTGACCCGTTCGACGAGCGCGTTCTTCGAGCCGGCCCTCGACTACATCGTCTGCAAGCTGCCCCGCTGGGACCTCGGCAAGTTCCACGGGGTGGACCACCACATCGGCTCGAGCATGAAGTCGGTGGGCGAGGTGATGGCCATCGGCCGGACCTTCGAGGAGGCCATCCAGAAAGGCGTCCGGATGGTCGGGCAGGGCCTCGCCGGCTTCACCGGCCACGATCCCGTCCCCAATGTCGAAAACCTGGACGAAGCCCTTGCGGAACCTTCTGAAAACCGGCTGCTTGCGATTGAGCAGGCCTTCCGGGAAGGCTATTCCGTGGACCGGATCCACGCCCTTTCGAAGATCGACCGCTGGTTCCTCTACCGGCTGGAGCACCTGGTCCGCCTGGATGCGGAACTGCAGGCGTGCGGTACGCTCGAGGCCGTTCCGGACGAGCTGCTCCGCGAAGTGAAACGGCTCGGTTTCTCCGACGCCCAGGTCGCCGGTGCCTTCCAGAACGGGACGCCGGAGGCCGCCGTCCGGGCCCGGCGCAAGGCCATCGGCCTCGTCCCGTCGGTCAAGCAGATCGACACCCTCGCGGCCGAGTATCCCGCTGCGACGAGCTACCTCTATCTGACCTATGGCGGCTCGGAGCACGACATCGCCTTCGAGCGGGACGGCCGTTCGGTCATCGTCCTCGGCTCGGGCGCCTACCGGATCGGCTCCTCCGTGGAGTTCGACTGGTGCGGGGTGCAGGCCCTCAAGACCCTCAGGGATAACGGTTTCCGGAGCATCATGGTGAATTACAATCCGGAAACGGTCTCGACCGACTACGACCTCTGCGACCGCCTGTATTTCGACGAGCTGAGTTTCGAGCGGGTGATGGACATCGTCGAACTGGAGGCCCCGCACGGGGTCGTCGTCTCGACGGGCGGCCAGATCCCGAACAACCTCGCCCTGCCGCTGTACCGGGCCGGCGTCCCCGTCCTCGGCACCTCGCCCGCCGACATCGACCGGGCGGAAGACCGCGAGAAATTCTCGGCGATGCTCGGCCGGATCGGGGTGGACCAGCCCGAGTGGAGCGCCCTGACGACCCGGGAGGCCATCGGGGACTTCATCGGCCGGGTCGGTTTCCCGGTGCTGGTGCGGCCCTCCTATGTCCTTTCGGGCGCGGCGATGAACGTCTGCTCCAACGAGGGGGAACTGGACCGCTACCTCCGCCTGGCCGCCGCGGTCTCCCCGGAGCACCCGGTCGTCGTCTCCCGCTTCATCCAGCATGCGAAGGAAATCGAGATGGACGCGGTCGCGCGGGACGGCGAAATCCTCGCCGAGGCGGTGAGCGAGCACATCGAGTTCGCCGGCGTCCATTCCGGCGACGCCACCATCCGTTTCCCGGCCCAGAAACTCTACATGGAAACCGTCCGGCAGGTGCGGAATGTCTCCCGCCGGATCGCCCGCGAGCTCCATATTTCCGGCCCCTTCAACATCCAGTTCCTCGCGGTCAACAACCGCATCAAGGTCATCGAGTGCAACCTCCGCGCCTCCCGTTCCTTCCCCTTCGTGAGCAAGGTGCTGAAAATCAACCTGATCGATCTGGCAACGCGGGTGATGCTCGGCCTCCCGGCCGAAAAGGTCCCCTGCGACCCGATGGAGCTGGACTATGTGGGGATCAAGGCGAGCCAGTTCTCCTTCAACCGGCTCCAGCAGGCCGATCCGGTCCTCGGCGTGGACATGGTCTCGACCGGGGAGGTCGGCTGCCTCGGCTCCGATGCCGAAGATGCGCTCCTCAAGAGCATGCTCTCGGTCGGGCTCCGCATTCCGGAAAAGGGCGTCCTGCTTTCCACGGGCGGCGCCGAGCAGAAGGCGGACATGCTGCCCGCCGTCCGGATGCTCGAGAGCCGCGGCTATCCGCTCTACGCCACCGGCGGCACAGCCCGCTATCTGAGGGACAACGGCATCGCCTGCACGGAAGTCCGCTGGCCGGGCGAGGAAGGGGGGCCGCAGGCGCTCGACCTGCTCCATGCCCATACCGTCGACCTGGTGGTCAACATCCCCCGCGACCTCAGCTCCCGTGAACTGACCAACGGCTACCGTGTCCGCCGCGCCGCCGTGGACCTGAACATCCCCCTGCTGACCAACTCCCGGCTCGCCTCGGCCTTCATCAACGCCTTCTGCACCCGGCCCCTCTCCGCCCTCGAAATCAAGAGCTGGGGCGAGTATTGATTTTTTTCTTATATTTGTAGGAAATCAAGAAGAAACCACTATGCTCGACAAGGAAAGGGGGCTGTATGTAGCCCATTCGGAGAATGGCCCGATCAGTATCTGCGGAAAAATGGCCAACCGCCACGGACTCATCGCCGGCGCGACCGGTACCGGCAAGACAGTGACCCTCCAGGTGCTGGCGGAGACGTTCTGCCAGGCCGGCGTGCCCTGCTTCATGGCCGACATGAAGGGCGACCTGTCGGGCATCAGCCAGGTCGGCCGCCTCTCCGGCTTCATCCAGAAGCGCCTGCCGGAGTTCGGCATCGAGGACCCGCAGTTCCAAAGCTGCCCGGTCCGCTTCTTCGACGTGTATGGCGAGCAGGGCCATCCGATGCGTTCGACCATCTCCAACATGGGGCCGGACCTGCTGGGCCGCCTGATGGAACTCAATGAGACCCAGACCGGTGTCCTGAACATCGTCTTCAAGATCGCCGACGACAACGGCCTCCTGCTGATCGACCTGAAGGACCTGCGGGCCATGCTGAATTTCGTCGGCCAGAATGCCGCGGAATATACCACCCAGTACGGCAATGTCTCCACCGCTTCGATCGGCGCCATCCAGCGCGCCCTCCTCGGCCTGGAGAGCCAGGGCGCCGACAAGTTCTTCGGCGAGCCCTCCTTCGATATCTATGACCTCCTGCAGTGCGAGGGGGGCAAGGGTGTGATGAACGTCCTCGCCGCCGACAAGCTGATGCTGAAGCCGAAGCTCTATTCGACCTTCCTGCTGTGGCTTCTTTCCGAGCTCTACAGCACCCTCCCGGAGGTCGGTGACCTGGACCTCCCGAAGCTCGTCTTCTTCTTCGACGAGGCCCACATGCTCTTCGAGGATACTTCCAAGGCCCTCACCGCCAAGATCGAGCAGGTCATCCGCCTGATCCGTTCCAAGGGCGTCGGCATCTATTTCATCACCCAGAGCCCGACCGACATCCCCGAGAACATCCTCGGCCAGCTCGGCAACCGCGTCCAGCACGCCCTCCGCGCCTATACCCCGAAGGACCAGAAGGCCGTCAAGACGGCCGCCGAGACCTTCCGCGCCAATTCCGCCTTCGATACCTACGAGGCGATTCTCCAGCTCGAGACCGGTGAAGCCCTCGTCTCCTTCCTCGACGAGAAGGGCGCCCCGTCCGTGGTCGAGCGCGCGAAGATCCTCTTCCCGCTCAGCCAGATCGGCGCCATCACCGAGGACCAGCGGGCCCAGCTCATCAAGCAGTCCCGCCTCTATGGCCGCTATGATCATCCCATCGACCGCGAGAGCGCCTACGAGATCCTTGTCGCGGCGACGGCCGAAGCCGAGCGCCAGAAAGCGGAACTGGATGCGCAGAAAGAGGCGGAAAAGCAGGCCGCCATCGAGGCCAGGGAGCAGGCGAAGGCCGAAAAGGAAGCGGCCCGGGAAGAGCGGGAGCGGGCGAAGAAATCGAAGAACAGCATCGCTTCCAAGGTGCTCAGGTCCGTCATCACGGCCGTAACCGGCGTCGCCGCCGCCGCGGTGGCCGACAAGGTGACGGGCACGAAGTCGAAATCCGCCAAGTCCACGGGCAAGAAGGCCATCGAAAGGGCCACCAAGTCCGCCACCACGACTCTCACCCGCGAACTCTCCCGCAGCATCCTCGGCAACCTGATCAAGTAGGGCGGGCTGCTTTCCGATTTCACAGGACGGGGTGTAACATTTTTCGCATCCCGTGTGGCAGGCGAAGGGCGGCAGACGGAGGGCGGCGGCTCCATGGCGGGGAACGGCGGTCGCGGTCGGGGAAAGGGGTTCGTCCGGCTAACTCGCGCGGGTCGACGGAGCCCCCCGCGCTCAAACACACGCCGGCCGTCCTGACGGAACACCCCTTTCCCCGGGCTCCTCTGTAACCGTTCCCCTTAATATCCGCCGCCACCCTCCGTCTGCCGCTTCCTCCATTTAAGCCGTGGCAGGTAAACACCTGCAAATCAGATGATAAAGCCTGAGCGCTCCACCCCTTTTCAGGGGGCTCTTTTGGGGAAACAGCTGATAACAAGGCGCTTATCCGCCACGGCTTGCATATCCTCCCTTCGGAAACGGATTGTATATCCGCTCTTCACAGGGTGACCGCGGTACGTTGCCGGGATAAACTTGTTCCGGCAGATTTCGTGGCAGACATCCTCGGCAATCCGATCCAGGATCCCGTCGTTTGTCAGGCGGGCGAACGAATCGATCCTTGCCGTTCCATTTTCGTCTACAATCAAGGTGGCGACAATAGGGAAGCGTTCCTGGATGGAATCAATACCGGCATGACCGGAAAAGCGCTCCTTGACAAGAGAACGGATGTACTCTTCTCCCGGAGGGAAAGAAACGGGCGTAGTCACTCCCCAGAATGGGAATATCCGCTTTTGCATCCATTCCGATCCGAATCGGGTATATCCTCTGGAAGCAAAACAAGCAACAATATCTTCGATGGGGTCCTCGCCGATATTTGACTCGGTCATGTAAGGATTCAAGTTATGCTGCTTGTCCATTACAATCACCCATTCATGGACATCATCAAGGAATGGTTGGCCGGCCGGCTTGCCCCTATTCTTAAAAAATGGCGTATCCCCTTGCGAGCATTCCACACGGACGCTTTTCCCATGAATCTTCATTCTCTTTCCGGAAGGAACAGGAATATTCCTTATCCTCAGGCATGTCAACGAGTCTTCCTCAAAGTAAGAGATGGACACGCCCGTCACTTCTGAGAATTGACTGCAATGGTCGCAGAATGACGTCAACAACTCTCTCCCGAAATCAGTCAGGCGAAACAGCGGGGAAAGAAAGAGCATGTATAGAATGAAAGACGTTCTCATTTCCGAATAAATAACATAACGTATACCATTCTCGCTCTACAGAAGACTCTTCCTGAAACATCAAAGCTAAAACATGGAGATTTCATGAATATCCCCAAATTCATCTGTTGTAATCGTGAGACCTATTCGGGTGTCAACTTTCTTTCCCTGTTGTTCTCCGGGGATCCACTTTGGGGACTGAAGAATTATTTTCTTCAGAAGCTCGTCCAACCTTTTATTATCACTCGACCTTGGAATGAACATCTCTGTATTGATAACCTCTCCATTTTTATCGACGTCGAAATAGAGATGAATTGTGGATTCTTGTCCAGATAATTCCGGCCTTATCTCCCCCCATCTCACTTTCAGCCACTTGTCAAAACCAGATAATCCACCATCAATGAAGATGGGTTTTGTATCTATAAGGCCTTGGGGGATGATTTCATCTTGTGATTCTTCGGTATGTTGTACAGGAAGGGAAGACAATAATGAATCAAACTGTTCTGGAGAATCGCTAAATTCCTTCAAAAACGGAATTATCTTGAGCGAGGTCTTGATGGAATTCGAAACTCTTTTTTGAAATCGACGTCTATTTTTATAGGCCTTTGATAGGGGAGGATCAATACCCATGAGTTCCGTCTCACTTCTGGGTATTACAAAAGCTAGAGGGATAGATTCTCCTGCTCCAATTATCGAATACCCTAAATCTTTCTCATTTATCCTAATTGAATGGAATGGCAAATCCTCCTCCTTCCAATAAAGGGGAAAACAATCCGTAGATATCAGAGTATCTTTATGATGATATGAAAACACGAAACACAGCATTTTGTGGAGAATAATAGTATCCGCATCCGGCCGACACTCTATCAGATCAGGGATAACAGGAGAATCACTATTATTGGTAAGAACACCATATACAAGAATACCAGGTCCCCTTTGAGAAAGCTCTTCACTCTCCCATGAAGATTCGCATTCAAAGCATCCATAACACATACAGGACAGACTATCTATCTTGAAGGACAGTTGCGCTCCGGCTGGAAAACAGCAATAAAAGGAAAAATACAGCAGGTATAATAGCTTATTTCGAGTGTTTTTCATATTCTGCTTTATTTTGTTGTTGTCTCGAATAGTAATTATTGATTCCCGCTCTAAATCTTTCAGTCGTGTTTCCAGAGGAGTCAAAGTAATCAGTAATTACTTGTCCATCCCAATCCACGAAATTCACCGGATCATTGGCGCAGAAGGCATAGGGGGAGGTGTCGGGATACTTGTCGGCCATGGGGTCGGGGCGGTGCCAGCGGGCGACGGTCGGGTCGTAGTAGCGGGCGCCGTAGTCGACGTAGGGGTTGGAAAAGACCGGTTCGTGCTGACTGGTGTCCGCAACCATATAACGCTTCGTCCCGTCTGCCAGATATGAGAACTCCACACAAGCTCCTCCCGCTTGTTCCAAAAGATACGGTTGTCCCAGGATGATCCGGGTCAGGGTGACTTGGTTTTTTCCGTCGTAGGTCATGGCTCCGTTGTGGTCGTAATTGTAGGAGTAGCTCCTCCCCTCCGTTCTGCACAAAGATAGGCGGTTCCCGATATAATTGCAAGTATCTGAGACGAAAACAGATTCGACTCCGCGGACGGGACACACTGTCTAGTCCTGATATTAGTTTACCGATGTTGAACAATAAGTAGTTAGGACGAAGAAGTCCTGATATCGGTTTACGTTGATGTCGCGAAGATACAAACTTTCGCGACATTTTTATAGCGGCACCGCCGC
>JAEEVC010000040.1 GCA_016287075.1 Bacteroidales bacterium
GCTCCACCAACCGGCTCCTGTACTTCGACCGGAAGCACCAGGCCAACGGCGGCGTCTATTTCAGCCTCAACGGCTGCCAGCCCTCGACCATGGACCTGTACGGCAACCCCTGGCCGGAGGACAAGGTGGACCGGACGGTCACGCCCGCGAAGGCCCTGAAACTCTATTATGATTATTATACCGCCGCGGTCGAATGGACGAAGGACTGGGGCTATTTCGCCACCCTCACCGGCAACCATGACCACCTCCGCCTCAATACCGGCGACCGCAATTCCCCCGACCAGCTCCGCGTGATGCTCTCCTGGGTGCTGACGACGCCGCTCCCGATCCTCTACTACGGCGACGAAATCGGCATCCGCTCGCTGGTCGCCCTCCCCAACGTGGAAGGCGCGAACCACAACACCAAGGAGCGGGCGGGCGGCCGGACCCCGATGCAGTGGGACGGCTCCGTCAATGCGGGCTTCAGCACCTGCGACCCGTCGAAGATCTACCTCCCGGTCTGCCCCGAATGGACCCCGGCGACCTCCTATCCGGCCTATCTGGAATGGAAGGCGGCGGGTGCGCCGAATCCGACGGCTCCCGGCGCCATCACGGTCGAAAGCCAGGAGAATGACCCCGCATCGCTCCTCAACTGGACCCGCTCGCTGATCGCCCTCCGCAAGGCCACGCCGGCCTTCTGGGCTGACAGTCAGTTCATTCCCCTTTTCAATGAGGCCAAGCCCTACCCGATGGTCTATACCCGCAGCGACGGGAAGGAGACCTGGATCGTGGCGCTGAACCCGACCGCCGCCAAGCAGACCGTCGTCGTTCCTGCGACGCCCGGCCTCGCGCGTGGCACGACCCTCGCCCCCACCCTTTCCTACGGCAAGGTCTCCCTCCGCGCCACCGGCCGCGGCGACATCCTCACGATGGCCCCGACCTCGGTGTATATCGCGAAGCTCCAGTAATATCCGTTCGGTTCCGGGGAACGCGAGGTTGCGCAAAATGGAAATAACTGATAGTCAGTCTGTTATATGTTTTAGGGTGCGTTATTTACACACCCCAAAACGCATAATTCGTTATCAATCAGTTATTTCCATTTTACGCTCAATCTCCCGTCAGGGACTCCTCGCCGTCCTGCTGGCGCTTCTTTTGCCGGCGTGCCGGGAACCGTTTTCGCCGACACCGGAGGAGATTCCGTACGTCCGCCTGCCGGAAACGGAATATTCCGTCGGCTGTGATGCGGGTTCATTTCAACTGGAAGTGCTTTCCAATACGGCCTGGACAGTCACATGCCCGGAGAAGTGGGTGACCATTGATCCCTGGCAGCTCCGTTTCGATGGAGATGCCACCCTGCAGATCCGTTTGTCGGCCAATACGTCGGTTTCTTCCCGTTCGGCTGTCCTGACTTTTGAACATGAAAACGGACCGTCATCCCTGCGGATCACCCAGGCCGCCTTCATCCCGGAAATCGAGATATCCGATCCGGAGCTGGTTTTCGGGTACCGGAAAGCGGAGAAGCGGCTTTATGTCCAGGCAAATTGTACCTGGGAAGCGGTAACGGACGTGGGATGGCTGGCCATACGGCCTGTGACAGGCCTGGTTGGCCGGTTCGAAATGACCGTGACGGCAGGGACGAACCCGGGCGCGGCGCGCACGGCGGAGATCGTGGTGAAAAGCGAAGGGTATGAGTTCTTGCAGACCATCCGGGTCAGCCAGGAAGGGCGGAGTTCTTCCGGTGGAGTGGAATACATTGATGCACAAGGGAATGGACGCGGTATGGGCTTTTTGGTCGGGGAATGCATCTGGGCAGAGGTAAACTGCGGTTTCCATGAAACGGACTATCCCTTCGGCCAGTTGTACCAATGGGGTCGTAAGAGTGGCGTGGGGTATCGGGATGATCATTTCAACGATATTTCCGCATCAGAGGTCCAATCCATCTGGACTGGGCGGAACGAGGATGCACCCGCGGGGGCTTTCTTCCTGAGCGGAGAGGGGAGCCGTTTCAATTATGACTGGATCCTTGAAGGAAGTGACGGCTATTGGAATTCGGGCACGGAGGAGAATCCGGTCAAGAACGGAACCTACGACCCATGCCCCGCCGGCTGGCGGGTGCCGACGGCTTATGAGTTCCGGACGCTCATGGATTCCGACGGGGCGCAGTGGACGGAACAGGAAGGTATCCATGGATATGCCGTTCCGGCTACTGACGCTTCCGGGGTCGCGACCGTTCTTTTCCTGTCGGCCGGCGGACGGCTGAACATCTCAGACGGCAAAGCTTGCGACCGGGGAGTTGAAGGCTATTACTGGACGGGTTCGGCCTCCGACGGCACATCATCCTATCTTTATTTCCATGCGGGTGGCTACAGCGTTAACGGCCAGGGTGGTCGGGCGGGCGGTTGCCTGGTGCGTTGCGTCAGCGAATAGGCGCGATAATGGCGAACAGGAATGAAAAAAGGCGGCTCAGATTTCGCCGCCTTCTTCCATTTCACCGCCGCCACCTTCACCGGTCCCCGGTGAGGGAAGTGTCTGCAGGAAATTCAGTTCCGTGTTCAGAGCCCGGATCCGGCAGGAAGGCGGGAGATAATTGGATAGACGCTTTTTCATCCCTGAACAATGATGCTGATCCGTTCCTCGCCCATCGTGTTCTCGTCCTCGGTGTCGATTTCCAGCGAGGAATCGTTCTGGCTGGAGGAGTTGCGGAAATTGTTATAATAGTTCTTCCAGCCATCAGCCGCCTGGTAATCCGGCACGACCGCATCGTCCGCAACCAGGATGATGCCGGAAGGTGTTCCGGCAAAGGCATTTGTTCCGAGCGTAGGCGGAACTTGCGGAAGCAGCCAGACTTTCACGAGAGAACTGCAACCGCTGAAGGTGCCTGCAGGGATTGCGGTAATCTGCCTGGGAATGGTCACGGCTTCCAGTGATTTCTGGTTCGAGAAAGACGGGAATTCCGTCAGGCCGTAGAAGAATTCCACTTCATTGAACCGGCGGATGCCGGCCGGCAAGGGCTCCGGGAATCGGCTCACGCCCGCGATTTCCACCCGCGTCAGCCGCCCGTCTCCATTGGCATCGAAGTGGGCCAGACAGTATTCCCTCACCAGCGGATCTTCCGGAATGAGGTCATCGACCAGGAAGCCGGAAACGTTTGTGTTGTAGGCATATCCGTTTTGAAGCGCTGCGCCGGTAAAGGCGGTCGTGAAAGCTGTCAGCGATGTCTCCAACGTGAGTGTCCGTTCTGCAGCGACAGATGCCGGGATGGCGGCATAAACGGTTTTGACGCCTGCGGCCGATGCGGTTTGCCCCGGAGTGAGTGAGATGGAACCTGCGTACGGGGTTATGCTGAGACCGTTCTTGTCCTGATTGGCGGAAATGTCAAAGGCTTCCGTAACACTGTCGATCGTGACGCGACGGATGCTGGCGGAGGCGGGGATGTCGGACAGGCCGATCATCACGTAACTCATCAGGAAGGAGAAGGGAACAAGGGCATTGTCAAAAGATTGCGCATCCGCCCGGGCGATGGAATAGACGCAGAGGGGAACACCGCCGGTCGTCCCGGATTGTTCCCGCATGTCGACGTGCAGCGCCGTCAGGTCGGTCTCCGTCGCATTGTCCTGTGCCGGATAAAAATAGACGATGCAGTCCCCTTCCCGCACCAGGCCGTCCAATTGGCCGGAGAAGGTGGTGGAGGGGCCGGAAGAGGCCGCGACGAGTGCGCCGCCCAGCACTTTCCCGGTGGTCAGGTTCAGGACGGACAGGCGGTCGCCTTCCGCCCACTTGATCCGGACGGTGTATTGGGAGGATGCGCGGGTCGGCGTGTCGTCCCAGATGGGAATATCGGGCAGCCGGGCTTCGACGGATGCCGCAAAACACCCGCTGGCGACCAGTCCGCCGCCGTCATTTCGGCAGGAAACAAGCAACAGTCCCGCCGCAAGGAAAATGGCTCCCAGCCGTTTCATGGAGCTGGTTTATTCAACCGGAATGAGGTTGCCTGCGGCGCCCATCGAACTCTCCGCCTCGGTCGTCAGGCTGACCCCGGCATTGCGGTCATCACTCCCGAGGGATATTTTGACGATGTTCATCCTGTTGCGCCGGACCTGGACGGTCTTGGTCCCCAGGTCCTGCGTAATGCCGATGCCTCGTTTCCAAACCACGCTTACGGATACGTTCTCGGCATAATTATCGGCATACTGCCAGGCACTATAGGTATCGTAATAGGCAATGAACTGGCTGGAACTCTCGTAATTGGCCGTTGTGGTCGTGTTCTGGACAAAGGTGCGGTCGCTGTTGTAAATCGTTACCGTTACTTCTCCGTCCGTAACTCCTTCCAAGGTGTATCTGAGCCCGAATCCGGTCCGTTTGAGCGCGACATCCAGGTTCTCCCATTCTCCGTTTGGTGCATAATTGTTAACTTCCGCGTAGAACCAGTCATCGCAGGTGGGGTAGCGGACGTCGTTCAGGTAGCCGTAACGGATACTATCAAGATAACAGCCACTTCTGGATCTGGAATTCAGTGTTGTTCCATTTGCATCTGAATAGTAGTAATAAATTGAATTACTATTGTAATAAAAACGGTTAAGTGGAGTATAATAATAGCCATTAGAGCAATGGTAGAATTCATAAGAACCAGCCGCACCGGCATCGATTCCGTTGTTGGCCATACTGTACCAACTGATCAGCAGTTTGGCATTTCGGACCATGGCGATGCGGATGTTGTACGTAGAACCCGTTTTTAGCCAGAGTCTCATCTCGGAGGGATCGTCAAAAAAGCCGCAGGCGAAACGGTCTTCACTACTTCCATTCTTTTTATAAACCTGAACGGCGTAGATATCATTGCCGGATCCGGCACGGGTCAGAGGGCTTTCACTGGTGGAAATTTCGCCGACCGGGTTGAGGCAGACAAGGCAATCCATTTCATCGGCCGCAGCCGGCGCCTCGGGGAGTTTCTGGCAGCCGCAGGCGAGACCTGCCAGCATCAATGCGGAAAGAAAGAACTTTTTCATAGCCGGCTAGTTATTGGGGTTAACGATGATGTCGATGAGGCCGTCGGTGTTGATGCCGAGGTAGATTTCATTGTCGGGATCCATTTCCTCTTCCGCGATGTCGAAGGTCAGTCCGGAGAGGTCGGGGTTCACCTTGGCGGTAACCGTCGTCATCACGTTGCGTTTGAACTGGACCTCACGGTTTTGGGTGATGTTCCAAAGCGTTCCGGAGCCTTGCCCCCGGTCGCTGGTATAGGTTAGTTTAACATTGAAAACGAGCGGCAGGTCATTGTTCCAGACATCAAAGACGCCAGGGAAGGTGTAGATCTGTTCGGACCAAAGGCCATTGGCTGATTTCGTCGAGGTGTAAAAGTCTCCGGCTTCGATTTTCAGGCTTCCTTCCTGCAGGCCCTCCACCTCGAAACGGGCTCCGAAGACCACCCGCTTCAAGTAGACGTCGATTGTGCCGTTGGGAACAGGCTCATAGCCGGAAGTCCTGCCATAGAAGCGGTTGACACCCGGCGCGTATTTCGAATAGTTCGATGTTGAGGGGGAAGAATTAGAGTGCAGGTGGGCGTTGCCGCTTTGCAGACCGGTAAACTTCACGCCGTTTCCGATAACGAAACGGTTATTGACGAGGGTGGAGTTGGAGGAACTGGTCTGGAAAGGATAGGCATAGCCGGTATAGGCGTTGTTGAAAGCCTGGCCGTAGAACAGCGTATTCTTGGCGTTCTTGACAAGGCAGCATTCGACGGTATACCGGTGGTTGGACAAGAGGGTGATGGTCATGTCCGCCACGTTGTCGAAGAGACCGTAGGCATATTGCCCGTCTTCATAAGTAACGTTGATGGCATAGGCGTCATCGGATGATTCAGCCCGGGTCAGCGGTTCCTGGTCGACTTCCACGTTGAAGTCCCCAATGAGATTGAGATGGACGGTGACGGTCTCTTCCGCCTGGGGGGCGTCACCGCCGCTGCGGTCGCAACCCGTCCCGAAGAGAAGGGCGCCCAGCAGGGCCACTGCAGCAAAAGGGGAAAAGTGATTCATAAGTCAAAATGATCTTTACTCGTGCAAAAATACGAATTAATAACACCAAAAGCAACAATACTGCGGTTCATTTTGCGGCCCGAATCCTATTTAACCCGGCGGATGGGAACGGAGATGACGGGACCGGCGGTATTTCGTCCTTTTGCAAAATTTCGGAAAACCCACTATATTTGGCCGGTCAAGACGGATTGTTTATGAAATGGTTGCATAACCTTCTGCGGGGATGCTCCCTGACGGGGGCCCTGTTCGTGTTCCAGGCGTGCTACGGTTCGCCGCAGGATTCGTTGCGCTTTGATTCCGGGGAGGCGTCCTTGACCTTCTCGGTGGTCTCCGTCGAGACGGGAGAACCCGTCGGCGACGTCCGGATCCTGTCGGCGGAAACGGAAGGGCAGAAAGAGATGCGGGAAGTCGGGACGACGGGGCCGGACGGGCGTGCGTCCGTGAAAATACCGTATTTGCGGAATGTCCGCGGGCCGTTTGTCCGCTTTGAGGACAAGGCGGGGGCCTATGTGCCGAAAGACACCGTGTTCCTGGACCTGCAGCCGCGGGAGATCCTGATCGAACTGAGGAAATAGGATGGACAGGACGAAGCGCTGGACGGTGCTTGCCGCCGTACTGATTGCGGCCGCCTTGCCGGCCCGGGGGCAGGGCGATACGACAGCCGTCGCTCCGCCCTGGCGCCATGCCCTGGAAATCGGGGGCGGCCCGGCGCCGCTCCACCAGCAGATAGGACTCCATTTTGTCTTCCCCACCGCGGCGCGGGAAGCGGAACTCGCGGAAATGGGGCGTCGTGCCCGCTCCGCAGGAGCCTGGTTCCCGGCCCTGAGCCTTGCCTGGGTTTTCCGACGGAATGAAAAATGGGAGGTGGCCGTCTCCGCGGGCTTGTCGTGGAGCAATTACGAAGTGTACCAATATGCCACTTTCGGGACGGATCCGGCCGGAAAGCCCCGCTATGACCTGAGCGAGGGCGATTTGATCGGTCGGGAGAACGGCCGGTTTACCGGAGCCATCTCCGTCACGTGGCGCCGCACATGGCTGTCCAGGGGCATTTTTGACCTGTACAGCGGCGTGGGCTTCGGTTTCGGCACGACCACGCTTTACATCCCGCTGCCGGAACTGACGCCGGTCGGCATCCGGCTCGGCGGCCGCCACTTCTACGGCTTCGCCGAGGCCACCGTCGGCCCGCTCGCCACCTTCGGCCACGGCGGCATCGGCTGGCGTTTCTGACGAAAAATCCCTATCTTCGCACTTGCTGGAACAAGTACCATGAAACGATTCCTCCTTTCCATCCTTCTGCTTGCAGGCGCAGGTTTGGCGTTGCATGCGGAATCGCTCAAGATCATCGAATACAACATCCGGAACGGGATGCAGTACGACCAGTGGCAGGACTATGCAGCGTTTGCGAACTGGGTGCGGGTGCAGGAGCCGGATATCCTCGTGCTCTGCGAGGGGCGGAGCCTGTATGCCTCTGACGGAAAGAAACTTCCGGCGGAGAAACAGGCCTTTCCAGCCCAGTTGGCGAAGTATGCCGCCCAGTGGGGGCATCCTTACACCGCCGTCTCTTCCGGCAACGGGCCGTACCCCGTGCTGGTAACTTCACGCTACCCGTTGAGAATCGTACAGCAGCTTTCCGGAGGGGCGCTCTATACCCATGGCGGGATGCATCTCCGCGTCGCGGGGCTGAACCTGGTCGTCTTCCAGGGGCTGGAACCGGAGACGAAGCTCAAGGAACTCCCTGCCTGCAAGAACGGGGAGGAGTTACGGCGCGTGGCCGAGATGGCTGCGGTCGCGGCCCAGACCGTCGGGAACCCGGCCTTCGAGCCCGAAAAGAATTGGATATTAACCGGTTCGCTGGGCGGTCAGTCCGCTGCGGATTCGCTCTTTTACGCCATGCGCCATACGCCGGCCCGTTTTGATGCGATGCGCGTCGCGGCGGCCTCCTGGCCGCACGACCTCGTCGCAGAGCGCCTTGAGCACGCCGCGCCCGGCGGCCTGGCCGACTACGGCCTGACCTCGGCCGGCAAGCCGAACCTCCGGATGGAAGCGAGCCTTTCCTACGGCCGCGGCCGCCCGGACTATTTCCTCTGCGACGACAGCGTCGAGGCGCTCGTCGAAAGCGTCCGGATGATCCGCGATCCGTTCACCTTCAGCGCGTCGGACCACCTGCCGCTGGAAGTGGTCCTGCGCCTTCCGGCGGGTGTGCCCCCGGCCCAGCGGCCGGTGGTTTCCTCCCGGAAGCCTGTGGATTATGCCGGCAAGGGCGACGTGCCCCCGGGCTGCCTGAAGATGATCGACTACAACATCCTCTACGGCATGGTCTGCGACCAGGCCAACAACTACGACAACTTCGTCGCGTGGGTCCGGGAACAGGCCCCGGACATCCTCACCCTCTGCGAGGGCCGTTCGGATTACTATGACAACGGCGTGCGGAACCCCTCCTTCCAGCCGGCTTATCTGCCCGACAGCCTCGCCGTGCTTGCCCGCCGCTGGGGGCATGACTATGTCTTCGTCGGCGCCTACCAGGACGACCACCCGGTCCTCATTACCTCGAAGTATCCCATCACCCCGATCCAGCGGCTGGAAGGCCCTGAGTATAAGCACGGAGGCCTGCATGTACGGGTCTGCGGCATCGATGTCGTCGCCACCCATACCACGCCGAAGAACGATAAGTCCCCGGACGGGAAAAGCGGCCCCGACTACCGCCGCGAGGAACTCCGGCATGCCGTCGAGCAGACGATGCTGAACCCCGCTTACCGGAAATCGAAATACTGGGTCCTGACCGGCGACCTGAACTCGGTCTCCCCGGCCGATTCCGTCTATTTCCGCCGCCACGGCGTCCGCCGCTCCTACATCGAGCAGGAATACCTCCGCGAGGTCTTCGACCATGACGTCGTCCTCGACTGGAACGGCGGCATGATGCAGCCGAGCGTCCGCCACGGCCTCTACCGCATCGATTTCCTCTATGCCAACGAGGCCCTCTACCGCCGTGTCGTCTCCGCCCGCACCATCGTGGACGCCTTCACCGACCAGTACTCAGACCACCTCCCCGTGGAGATGGTCTTCAAGGCACCGAAGGGATTCAGGCCCTGACGGCGGTTTTCCGTCCTGCCGCCATGCAAGATTTCCGGAAACCGGGATTTAAGAAGGCGGAAATCAAAGAAAAGGACACATGAAAAAAGTATTGTACCTGCTGGGGGCCGCACTCCTGCTGTCCGGCTGCGGATTCGGGATGACGTGGGACATCACCCCGGTGATTGTGGAAATGGAAGTCGTTGATGCCGAAGGGCATAACCGCTTTGATGAAAAGACAGCTGGGAACTGGCTGCAAAGTACGGTCACGGCGACCTTCGAAGGGGAGACGTACCGTTTCCCCAGTCCGGAGACCCGGACGTATGCCGCCATCCTGCGCGGCCTTTACATCGAAAGTTATTCTTTCGGACCGCGGGAAGGCGCGGTTTACTTCGCTTTCGGCGAACTGAGCGGCGAAACGGACCGCAGCAGCGACCTTGTCATCTCCTGGCCGGACGGCACCACCGACACCATCACCGTCGATAACCGTTTCCGCTGGCGCGTCAACGGCTACCCGGACAAAAAGACTTCATTCAAACTCAACGGGGAATCCGTCACAGGCCCCATCCGTCTCGTAAAACCCTAAATCCCTTCCAGCGGGAGCGGGTCCCCGTCTTCCCACTGCGGTTCGGGTTCATTGAACGGGACGAGGAAGGGATTGGTCATGGCTTCGCGGCCGATGGAGGTGGCGGGGCCATGGCCGCAGATGACATCCGTCTCGCCGGGAAGGCCCATCAGCTTGTCCATGATGCTCCGGATCAGGTCGTCATAATCGCCGCCGGGAAGGTCGCTGCGGCCGATGGAACCGGCGAAGAGGGTGTCTCCGGCAAATAGAAGGTGCTCATCTTCAAGGTAATAGCACACGCTGCCGGGGCTGTGGCCGGGGGTCTCGATGACGCGGAAGGTCATGCCGGCGGCCTCGATGGGGGCCGTTTCCGCGGCCGGCCGGATCCCGGAGAGCCAGCGCTCCCGTTCCGCTTCCGTGCCGAACAGGGTGCCGGCGGCGTTGGCGAGCCCGGGATTCAGGGCCACGCCGAGCCGGGCGAGCGGCAGGTCCGCCGGGTGCATGTACACCGGCAGCGGTCCGTTCCCGAGCAGGGCGGCGACGCCGCACGTGTGGTCGAAATGGCCATGGGTGAGGAGGATGGCGGCGGGGGAGAGCCCCTCCGCGGAGAGGAAGTCCATGACCACCGTCGTTTCCCGCCCGCGCAACATGCCGGGATCGATGACCACACACGCGCGCCCGCCTTCTTTCCAGAGAAGGACGGTATTCTCCCCCAGGGGGTTCACCGGAAATGCCTTGATCCGTACCATGGCTGCAAAGTTACGCGCTTTTTTCGTAAATTTGCGGAACCATGGCAAGAGAATACATCGAGGTGCGCGGCGCAAAAGCCAACAACCTGAAAAATATCGACATCGACATCCCGCGGAACGAGTTCGTGGTGGTGACGGGATTGTCCGGCAGCGGCAAGTCCTCCCTGGCCTTCGATACGATCCATGCGGAGGGGCAGCGGCGCTATATGGACACGCTGTCCACCTATGCGAAGCATTTCATGGGCATCCTCGAGAAGCCCGAGGTGGAGGACATCCACGGCCTCAGCCCGATCATCGCCATTGAGCAGAAAACAACCGGCAACAACCCCCGCTCCACGGTCGGGACCATCACGGAAATCTATGATTTCCTGCGACTTCTATATGCGAAGGGCTCGCGGGCCTACTCGCCCGCTACCGGGCGGGAGATGGTCCGCTACACCGACGAACAGATCGTGGACCTGATCATGAAGGAATACCTCGGGCGGAAATGCTACCTCCTCGCTCCGCTCGTGCGGGGCCGCAAGGGCCATTACCGCGAACTCTTCGACCAGCTCCGCCGCCGGGGCTATGTCCAGGTGCGGATCGACGGGGAGATCCGGGAACTCAACGAGGTTGAGGCCCTGGACCGCTACAAGGTCCATTTCATCGAACTTGTCGTGGACCGGATGAAACCGGAGGAGGGCGACCAGAAGCGGATCCGCGAATCGGTCGCTGGCGCCCTGTCCGCCGGCAAGGGCTCCGTCGCCGTCCTCGACCTCGAAACCGGTGCGCTGCAGCACTATTCCAAGCACCTGGTGGACCCGGAAAGCGGCCTGTCGCTCCAGGAGCCGCAGCCGCATTCCTTCTCCTTCAATTCCCCGCAGGGCTACTGCCCCCACTGCAAGGGGCTCGGGATGATCGTGGATGTGAACATGGACGCCATCATCCCCGACCGCTCGAAATCCATCGCCGACGGCGGCATCGTGCCCCTCGGCAAGGTCCGGGAAAACCGCAAGTTCGACATCATCCGGGCCATCGCGCGGAAATACGACTGCTCCCTTTTCGACCCCATCGACGCGCTGCCCGACGAGGCCATCACCCACATCGTGTTCGGTTCGGAGGAGCTGTTCCGGGTCGGCGAGGGCAACCTGTCCGAAATGGAATCCTTCGGCGGCATCGTCGATGACATCGAGGACAAGATCGTCTGCCCGGTGTGCGGGGGGACCCGGCTGAATCCGGAGGCCATGTGCTTCCGCATCGACGGGAAGACCATTTCGGAAGTGGCCGCGATGGAGATGACCGAACTGCGGAAGTGGCTGGATACCATACCGGAAGGCTTCACCGAAAGGCAGCGTAACGTGGCGCGGGACATCCTCAAGGAGCTCCGCGACCGGGTGCAGTTCATGCTCGACGTGGGCCTGGATTACCTCTCCCTCGACCGGCCGACGGGCTCGCTTTCCGGCGGCGAATCCCAGCGGATCCGCCTGGCCACCCAGATCGGCTCGAAACTGGTCAATGTCCTCTATATCCTGGACGAACCCTCCATCGGCCTCCACCAGAAGGACAACCGCAAGCTCATCGCCTCGCTGAAAACCCTCCGCGACGAGGGCAATTCGGTCATGGTCGTGGAGCATGACGCCGAGACGATGCTCAGCGCCGACTGGCTCGTGGACATCGGTCCGGGAGCCGGGGAGGAAGGCGGCCGCGTCTGCCTGAATGCCCCGCTCGATATGCTTCTGAAAGACGTCCAGCCGGACCCGGAAACGCGCCTCCACTGCGTTGTGGGGCCGTCCGTCACCCTCGACTACCTGCGCGGGAAGGAGTCCATCCCCGTGCCGGCGATGCGCCGGCGGGGGAACGGCCTGACCCTCTCGCTGCGGGGCGCCCGGGGCAACAACCTCAAAAGTGTCGATGTCGATTTCCCGCTCGGCTGCCTCATCGGCGTCGCCGGCCTGTCCGGCAGCGGCAAGTCCTCGCTGGTGAGCGAGACGCTGATGCCCATCCTCAAGGAGAAGTTCTACCGCTCCAAGGAGCGTCCGCTGCCGTATGACGCGGTCGAGGGGTTGCAGCACATCGACAAGCTCATCGAGATCGACCAGAGCCCCATCGGCCGGACCCCCCGGAGCAATCCCGCGACCTTCACGGGCGTTTTCAACGACATCCGCACACTCTTCGAGGAGACGCCGGACGCGAAGGTCCGCGGATTCAAGGCGGGCCGTTTCTCCTTCAAT
The DNA here is from genome assembly GCA_016287075.1 of Bacteroidales bacterium. GTDB lineage: Bacteria > Bacteroidota > Bacteroidia > Bacteroidales > UBA932 > Cryptobacteroides. The sequence continues at coordinate 12,602 of JAEEVC010000040.1, forward strand.
GTGCCCGGCGGCCGCTGCGAGGCCTGCAAGGGCGCGGGCATCAAGGTCATCGAGATGAATTTCCTCCCCTCAGTGCATGTCCCCTGCGACGAGTGCCGCGGGCGGCGCTACAAGGAGGACACCCTGGCAGTCCGCTACAAGGGGAAGAACATCAACGATGTGCTGGAAATGCCTGTCGCAGAGGCGTATGAATTCTTCAAGCCCATCCCGAAGATTGCCGTCAAACTCAAGGCGATGGTGGATGTGGGCCTCGGGTATATCCATCTCGGGCAGTCCGCCGTGACCCTGTCCGGCGGCGAATCCCAGCGCATGAAGCTGGCCGCCGAACTCTCCCGCCCGTCCACCGGCAGCACGCTCTATATCCTCGACGAGCCCACGACAGGCCTCCATTTCGAGGACATCAAGGTCCTCCTCGGCGTTCTCCAGCGCCTCGTGGATGCCGGCAACACCGTCCTCGTCATCGAGCACAACCTCGACGTCCTCAAATCCGTGGATTACCTGTTCGACATGGGCCCGGAAGGGGGAAGGAACGGCGGTTATATCGTCGCCCAGGGCACGCCGGAGGAACTCGTCCTCGACCCCGCATCCGTTACCGGACCGTATCTGAAGGACTTGCTGCGCTGATTTGCGCATTTGGTAAAATCGCCGTATCTTTGCCACCCATGCACCGGCTCCCGTCCGGCCGCATGGCCCTCGGGGTGTGGCGCAGTTGGCTAGCGCATCTGCTTTGGGAGCAGAGGGTCGTGTGTTCGAGTCACATCACCCCGACGTTGAAAACCAGGCACTTATAGAAAAATAGGTGCCTGGTTTTTATCGGTTCGCCGGATGATTGTGATTCTCTCCTGCCGTCTCCGGTTCTGACTGATAACCATCCGGTGATTAGCCGTTTCTGCGGCTCCGGGGAGGACGTGGCAGGCGAATTCCTGTGCCTGGAAGCTACCCTTCGGCGTACAGCGTGATCAGGTTGCGGACGACCGCGGCGGCGGCTTCCATGCTCTCGAGGGGGAGGAATTCCATCTTGCCGTGGAAGTTGAGGCCACCGGCGAAGATGTTGGGGCAGGGAAGGCCCATGAAGGAGAGGCGGGCGCCGTCGGTGCCGCCGCGGATGGGCTGGATCTTCGGCCGGATGCCGGCCATCTCCATGGCCTTGACGGCCTTCTCGACGATGTGGTAGTGGGGCTCGACCTGCTCGCGCATGTTGTAGTACTGGTCGCGGAGCTCCAGCCGGACGGTGCCGGCGCCGTATTTGGCGTTGATGAAGTCCGCGGCCCGGGTCATCAGGGCCTTCCGGGCTTCGAATCTCGCGCGGTCATGGTCCCGGATGATATAGGCGAAGTCCGCTTCCTCGACGCTGCCCTTGAAGGCGATGATGTGGAAGAACCCCTCGTAGTTTTCCGTGTACTCGGGGCGCTCGTTGACCGGGAGGAGTGCGTTCAGCTCCTGCCCGATGAGGATGGCATTGCGCATCTTGTTCTTGGCGTAGCCGGGATGGACGTTGCAGCCCTGGATGTGGAGCTTGGCGGAGGCGGCGTTGAAGTTCTCGAACTCGAGCTCGCCGATCTCGCCGCCGTCCATCGTGTAGGCGAAGTCCGCGCCGAAGCGTTTGACGTCGAAGGAATCGACGCCGCAGCCGATCTCCTCGTCGCGGGTGAAACTGACGACGACCGGGCCGTGCTTGAATTCCGGATGCTCCACCATGTACTGGACCGCGTCCATGATCTCTGCGACACCGGCCTTGTCGTCGGCGCCGAGGAGGGTTGTCCCATCTGTGGTGATGAGGGTTTGTCCCAGATAATGAAGCATTTCCGGGAATTCATCGGGTTTCAGCCGCAGGCCGGGAACCCCCTTGAGGTCGATGGCGCCGCCGTCGTAGTTTTCGATGATCTGGGGTTTGACATCCTTGCCGGAGGCGTCGGGCGCCGTGTCCACATGGGCGATGAAACCGACGGTCGGGACCTGCGCGTCGATATTCGCGGGAATCCGGGCATAGACGTAGCCATGTTCCTCGGTCTCCACGGCGACACCGAGGGCGCGGAGCTCGTCGGCAAGCATGTTTAGTAGGTTCCACTGCTTCGCGGTCGAAGGCTGGGTGGTGCTGTTTTCATCGGACTGTGTGTCCACGGACACGTAACGGAGGAAGCGGTCAAGTATCTTTTCCATCTTATTTGCTGGTTTTCATGGATGCGTAAATCGTGTAGGCGACGAGGGCCAGGAACGGGACGATGGCGACGGCCTCGCCATAGGCGGCGTTCCAGTCGCTGAGGAAGAGATCGACGTTGGCGAAGCGCAGGATGGCGCTCACGACGCCCATCAGGGCGCCGCCCGCAATGAAGCCGGAGGCGATGAGGGTGCCTTTCTCCTGCCGGGCGGCGTTGAGGGCCGCGTCCTTGGAACGGCTGCTGACGTACCAGGAGATGGCGCCGCCGATCACGAGCGGGAGGTTGAGGTCGATCGGGATGAACATGCCGAGCGCGAAGGGGAGGGCCGGCACGCCGCAGAAATTGAGGATCAGGGCGATGGCCGCTCCGATGCCGTAGAGGAGCCACGGGGCGCCCCCGCCCGACATCATCGGCTGGATGACGGCGGCCATGGCGTTGGCCTGCGGGGCGACGAGGGCGTTTTCCCCGACGAAACCGTAGGTCTTGTTCAGCACGAGCATGACGCCGCAGACGGTCACGGCCGAAACGGCGACGCCGAGGATCTTCCATCCTTCCTGCTTCTTCGGCGTGGAACCGATCCAGTAGCCGATTTTCAGGTCGGTGATGAAGGAGCCGGCGACGGAGAGGGCGGTGCAGACGACCCCGCCGATGACGAGCGCGGCCGCCATGCCGGCATTGCCCTTGAGGCCCACCGCGACGAGGATGAGCGACGCGATGATCAGGGTCATGAGGGTCATGCCGCTGACCGGGTTCGAGCCCACGATGGCGATGGCGTTGGCGGCGACGGTGGTGAACAGGAAGGAGATGACCGCGACGGTCAGGAGGCCGACGAGGGCCTGCCAGATGTTGTTGACCACCCCGCCGAAGGCGAAGAAGGCGAAGATCGCGAGCAGGGCGATGACGATGCCCCAGACGATGGTCTTCATCGGCAGGTCCTCATCGGTGCGGGCGGGTTTCTCCTCCGCGGTGCCGGGCTTGCGCCGGAACTCATTGACAGCCAGGCTTGCGGCGGACTTGATGACGCCGAAGGACTTGACGATGCCGATGATGCCGGCTGTGGCGATGCCGCCGATGCCGATGTGGCGGGCGTAGTCCTTGAAGATCTGTTCCGGGGACATCTCGCCGATGGTGGTCATGATGCCCGTGCCCATCAGGTCGATGACCTGGCTGCCCCAGATGAGGTTCATCAGGGGGATGATCACGAGCCAGACGAGCAGGCTGCCGCAGCAGATGATGAAGGCGTATTTGAGGCCGATGATGTAGCCGAGGCCGAGGACCGCAGCGCCCGTGTTGAGCTTCAGGACCAGTTTCGCCTTGTCGGCGAGCGCCTGGCCCCAGCCCATGACGGTCGTGGTGAGGGTCTCGCTCCAGGCGCCGAAGGTCGCGATGACGAAGTCGTACAGGCCGCCGACGAGGCCGGCCGCGAGGAGCGTCCTTGCGCTCGAGCCGCCGCCTTCGCCGCTGATGAGCACCTGGGTGGTCGCCGTCGCCTCCGGGAAGGGGTACTTGCCGTGCATCTCCTGGACGAAATATTTCCGGAAGGGGATGAGGAAGACGATGCCGAGCACCCCGCCGAGCAGCGAGGACAGGAACATCTGCCAGAAATTGACCTCCACACCTAATATATATATCGCGGGCAGGGTGAAGATGGCGCCGGCGACGACCGAACCGGAGCAGCCGCCGATGGACTGGATGATCACGTTCTGGCCGAGGCCGTCCTTCTTGCGGAGGGCGCCGGTCAGGCCGACCGCGATGATGGCGATAGGGATGGCCGCTTCGAAGACCTGGCCGACCTTGAGGCCGAGGTAGGCCGCGGCGGCGGAGAACAGGATGGCCATGAGGACGCCGACGGTGACCGAATAGGGCGTCACTTCGGCAAATTTCTTCTCGGCGGGAAGCAGGGGCTGGTAACGCTCCCCGGGCTTGAGTTCCCGGTGGGCGTTTTCCGGCAGGCTGACGGGTTTCTTTTCCATAGGAATCATTCGATTTGGACAAAGATAAGCATTCCTGCGCTTTCCTTGGTGCGGTGCGACGGGATTTTTGGGGAGGATCGTAAAAAAACTCAAAAAAAATTTGGCGGGTAAAAAATAATTGCTACCTTTGCAGTCCCGTTTGAAACGAGCACCCAAAAATGCGGTTTCGGACACGGTTCATTGACAATACTGAGAGAAAAGATTAAGAGGTAAAAGCAAAGATAGAAAGAGATAGTCTGTAAGAGTAAATGAGTTTTTTCGTTGAAATTAGGGACTGCAATTTCAT
>JAEEVC010000041.1 GCA_016287075.1 Bacteroidales bacterium
GATGCCCGGCGTCCTGAGCGGCGTCCTCATGGTCTTCATGCCGACCGTCTCGACCTTCGCCATCTCGGAGTTCCTGACCAACAACAAGATCAAGCTCTTCGGTACCATCATCCAGGAGAACATCAACTCCTCGATGTGGAACTACGGCGCGGCGCTCGCCTTCATCATGCTCATCATCATCGGAATCACGTCCCTGCTGTCCAGGGACGAGGAAGAAGTCGAAGGAGGACTCATCTAGCGTATGAAGAAGCTGATCGCCAAAGTCTATATCTGGGTGCTGCTCGTCCTCCTGTACGCGCCGCTCGTGTTCATCGCCGTGTTCTCCTTCACGGAAAGCAAGGTCCTGGGCAACTGGGAGGGCTTTTCCACCACCCTGTACCGGAACCTCCTGACCGGCCGGATGCAGGGCAACGCCTCCCTGATCGCTGCCGTGGAGAACACGCTCCTGATCGCCGTCGTGGCCGCCCTCATCTCAACCCTGCTCGGGACCGTCGCCGCCATCGGCATCCACAACCTGCGGGGCCGGAAGAAGAAGGCCGTGACCTTCCTCAACAACATCCCGATGATCAACCCGGACATCATCACCGGTGTCTCGCTCTTCCTGCTGTTCGTGTTCCTGCACTTCAGCCAGGGTTACCTGACGGTCATCCTGGCCCATGTCACCTTCTGTACGCCGTACGTGGTGCTCAGCGTGCTGCCGAAGCTCCAGCAGATGAACCCCAACATCTATGAAGCCGCCCTCGACCTCGGCGCGACGCCGGGGCAGGCCCTCCGGAAGGTCCTGATCCCCGAACTCCGGCCCGGGATGGTCTCCGGCTTCATCCTCGCCTTCACGATGTCCCTCGACGATTTCGCCGTGACCTTCTTCACCCGCGGCACCATCGGCCTGGACACCCTTTCCACCTACATTTACACGGACGCCCGCAAGGGCGGTCTCACGCCCGAACTGCGTCCGCTGATGACCCTGATTTTCCTGATCATCCTCATCCTGCTCATCATCATCAATGTCCGGCAGGAACGCATGAACGCCAAAAACAAAGAATAATGAAAAGAATCCTTACCGTCCTCGCCGCTGCGGCGCTCGTTCTCGGATGCTCCGAAAACCGGGAACAGATCCTCAAGGTTTACAACTGGTCCGACTACATCGACGAAACCGTCATCGGAGAGTTCGAGACCTGGTATGAGGAACAGACCGGGGAAAAGGTCCACGTCATCTACCAGACCTTCGACATCAACGAGACGATGCTATCCAAGATCGAGAAGGGCCAGGAAGACTACGACGTGGTCTGCCCGTCCGACTACATCATCGAACGGATGCTCCGGAGCGACCTGCTGCTCCCGATCGACCGTGATTTCGGGGAGACGCCGAACTACATCGACGGCAACCTCTCCCCGTACATCCGCGCCTGCTTCGACAAGATGGAGGGCAACGGCAAGAACGCCAACGACTACTCCGTCGGTTACATGTGGGGCACCACCGGCATCCTTTACAACGCGAAATACGTCACCGACGAAGAGGCCGCGACCTGGGATGTCATCCGCAACCCCAAGTTCGCCGACCGCATCTTCATCAAGGACTCCGCCCGGGACGTGTATTCCCAGATCATCCTGAAAATCAGGGAGAAGGATGTCGCCGACGGCAGCGTCACGATGGACGAGCTGATGAACTACACCTCCGACGAAGACCTCGCCGCGGTGGAGGAATACATGAAGGAGGCCAAGAAACTGGTCGCCGGCTGGGAAGCCGATTTCGGCAAGGACCAGATGGTCCAGGAACTCGGCTACGTCAGCCTCAACTGGAGCGGCGACGCCGTCTGGGCCGTCGAAGAGGCGGCGGAGGCCGGTGTCGACCTGCGCTTCGCCCTGCCGAAGGAAGGCTTCACCGTCTGGTTCGACGGCTGGGTCATCCCGAAGTATGCGAAGAACGTGAAGGCCGCCAAATACTGGATCAACTTCCTGAGCCGGCCGGACATCGTCATCCGCAACGTCGAGGTGACGGGCTATGTGTCCGTCAGCGGCGCTCCCGAGGTGCGGGACGCCTTCACGGATGAGGCATACGAACCGATCGACCTGTCCTACTTCTTCTCCCCCGCCGACACCGCCGTCTGCGCCAATCCCGTCCTGTATCCGGCCCGGGAAGACATCGAGCGCAGCACCCAGGAGCACGACTGGGGCGAGAATACCGCCAAACTCATTGAAATGTGGTCCCGGGTCAAGGGCGACAACGCCAGCTACCTGACCTACATCATCATCCTCGTGGCCGTGCTGGTCGCCGCAGCGGCCATTGCCGCCAACAAGGTCCGCAAGAACCGCCGCCGCCGCGCTTCGATGGCGCGCCGCAGGAGGTAATCAGTCCTTCCAGACCTTCAGGTACTGCTGGAGGGCCCACATCTCGTCGCGATACCGGGCCGCCGCCGTGAAATCCAGTCCGGCGGCGGCCTTCTGCATCTTGCGCTTCGCCTCTTCCGCGGCCTTCTCGACCTGCGGACGGGTCATCGAGCGGATGACCGGATCCTGCAGGACGGCCGCGAGGTCCGCCTGGAGGTAGCCGTCCACATAGGCGGAATTGGTCGGGCGCTTGGCATCGTGGCCGAGACCGACGGAGACGGTCCCCCGGCCGAGGTCGGAGGGATTGGGGACGTAGGTCGGGGCCGAGACGGAGTCTTCCGCGCTGACATGCCCGCTGACGCTGTTGCGGAGACGCGGGTTGACCTCCTTGCCGGTCGCGCTGCCGCCGAGGAGGAAGCCGCTGATGTGGCTGGTATCCTCCTTCGCATTGACCAGTTCGCTGACCAGGATGTTGGAGCGGACACTGACCTGCTGCGGGGTAATCCCATGCAACTGATTGTATTCCTGCTGCTTCTTGCGCCGGCGGTCCGTCTCGTAGATGGTCTCCTGCATCGACTGGGTGACGGTGTCGGCGTACATGATGACCAAGCCGTTGACATTGCGGGCGGCGCGGCCCGCCGTCTGCGTGAGGGCGCGCCCGCTGCGGAGGAAGCCCTCCTTGTCCGCATCGAGGATGGCGACGAGGGAAACCGTCGGGATATCAAGACCTTCCCGGAGGAGGTTGACGCCGATCAGCACGTCGAAAAGCCCGTTCTTGAAATCCTCGATGATCTCGACGCGCTCGGCCGTATCCACATCCGAATGGATGTACCGGCAGCGGATGCCCATCTTGGTGAAATAGCTGTCCAGTTCCTCCGCCATCCGCTTGGTGAGGGTCGTCACCAGCACGCGCTCGTCCTTCGCCGCGCGGACCCGGATCTCTTCCATGAGGTCGTCCACCTGGTTCTGCGTAGGACGGACCTCGATCGGCGGGTCCAGCAGGCCCGTCGGGCGCACAATCTGCTCGACCACAAGGCCTTCCGACTTCTCCAGCTCATAATCGGAGGGCGTCGCACTGACATAGACCGTCTGGCCCGTCACCGACTCGAACTCGTCGAAGGTCAGCGGGCGGTTGTCCTTGGCGGCGGGCAGGCGGAAGCCGTATTCGACCAGCGTCTCCTTGCGGGAACGGTCGCCGCCGAACATGGCCCGGATCTGCGGGAGCGTGACGTGGCTCTCGTCGATGAAGGTGATGAAATCGTCCGGGAAATAGTCGATCAGGGTAAAGGGCCGCTGGCCGGGTTTCCGCCCGTCGAAATAGCGGGAATAATTCTCCACGCCGGAGCAGTAGCCCATCTCCTTGATCATCTCGATATCGTATTCGACCCGCTGCTTGAGGCGCTTGGCTTCCAGATACTTCCCGATGGATTCGAAGTATTCGACCTGCTTGACGAGGTCGTCCTGGATCTGGCTCACGGCCATCGCCCCCTTCTCCTTGCTCGTCACGAAATTCTTCGCCGGATAGAGGAGGATCTCGTCGAGCTGCTCGAACGTCGCCCCCGTGACCGGGTCGATCAGGGAGATCGCATCCACCTCGTCGCCGAAGAATTCGATCCGGGCCGCATAATCGGCACCGCCGAGGAACACGTCCACCGTATCGCCCCGCACCCGGAAGGAGCCGCGCTTGAAGTCGGTCTCCGTCCGGTAATAGAGCGCATCGACGATCTGGTACAGGAGGCGCGTCATCGACAGCTGCTGCCCCTTCTGCACCTTCACCGTCTGGTCATGGAAATCGTCGGGGTTGCCGATGCCGTACAGGCAGGAGACGCTGGAGATGACGATCACGTCGCGGCGGCCGGACATGAGCGCCGAGGCGGCGCTGACCCGGAGTTCGTCGATTTTCTCATTGATACTGAGGTCCTTCTCGATATAGGTATCCGTCACGGGCAGGTAGGCCTCGGGCTGATAGTAGTCGTAATAGGAGACGAAATACTCAACGGCATTCTCCGGAAAAAAGGCCTTGAATTCCCCGTAGAGCTGGGCTGCGAGCGTCTTGTTGTGGCTCAGGATCAGCGCCGGACGCTGGAGGCGTTCGATGACATTGGCCATCGTGAACGTCTTCCCGGAGCCCGTGACGCCGAGCAGCGTGACGTTGTCCACGCCCTGCGACAAGGCTCCGCAAAGGGCGTCGATGGCCTCCGGCTGGTCGCCGGAAGGACGGTAGGAAGAGGCTAGCCGAAACTTCATAAAACGGTAATTTCGCGCAAAGAATGCAGGATTTTCGTGCAAAGATAGAAGGAAAAAGTTTGTTATATGAAAAAATATGCTTAATTTTGTGCGGTATAGTACAAGAAAGACAAAACAAAATTAATATCAATTCAGTCTATGAAAGGTTTTAAGACTATTTTTGGAGTCCTTGCCACCGCAAGTCTCCTTTTCTCCTTCAACGCTTCTGCGCAGGAGAACAACAACCGTGACGAAAACGGCAAGATCGTCCGTGGTGCCTATGAGACCAACCGTGCCCTTGACAACACGTTCATCACCATCGCCGGCGGTATCAACTCCGTCTTCGATGACAGCCCGGCCGGTTCCAACCCCACCGATCCGTCCAAGTATGTGCTCGGCAAGATCGGTTTCGGTACGGAAATCGATTTCGGCAAGTGGTTCACCCCGAGCGTAGGTGCCCGTTTCGGCTGGCATGGCTGCAACAATGAGCCCAAGATCGGTCCCTGGAACCAGGCTACCGAGATGCAGCTCCCCTGGAACTTCATCCACGGCGACCTCCTCTGGAACATCTCCAACGCCATCGGCGGCTACAAGGAGACCCGTTTCTGGGACATCATCCCTTACATGTCCGCAGGTGTCCTCTGGATCGGTTACGAGCGCAAGGGCGTTCCGAACAAGGAAGACTACAAGAACATCTTCTACAACCAGGAATTCTGCATGGGCCCCGGCGTCATCAACAAGTTCCGCATCAACAACCGCATCAGCGCGGTCCTCGACCTCGGTTGGTACATCAGCCGTGAGGCCGCCTTCACCGGTGAAGGTTACTATGACGGCGTCAAGGACATCACTGCTTCCCAGCATGTCGCCAGCGGCAAGTACATCAGCTTCCCGACCGCGACCTTCGGCCTCCAGTTCAACCTCTTCAAGACCAACTGGGACCGTCACAGCTCCATCACCCCGACGATCATCCCCGTCCCGTTCACGCTGGACCAGTACAACACGCTGAAGGACCGCGTGGCCGCCCTCGAGGCTGAGAACGCCGCCCTGAAGGACAAGATCGCCGCTCTCGAAGCCGAGAACGCCAAGTACAAGAACCTCCTCGACAACGGCAAGACCTACATCTATCAGGATGGCAACTTCGTCGAGACCGAAGCCACCGTCGCCACCCCGGCGATCGTCTACTTCGACAGAGGTTCCGCGAAGATCTCCGACCGCGAACTCGCCCACATCGAGTTCTACGCTGAGAACGCCCTTGATTCCGACACCGAGCTCCTGCTCGTCGGTTCCGCCGACAAGGCTACCGGCAACGCCAAGATCAACCAGAAGCTCTCCGAGCAGCGCTGCGCCAACGTCAAGAACGTCCTGACCAGCAAGCACGGCATCGCCGAAGGCAACATCGAGTGCCAGCCCGAAGGTGACACCAACAACATCTTCGACACCCCGGCCAAGAACCGTTGCGTCGTGATCCGCATCAAGTAATTTCCAAACGGAAATACACCAAAAGGAAGGAGTCCTGCCGTCCGCAGGACTCCTTTCCTATTTATATCTGCCAGACACCGAACGACGGGCGTTCTTTATCTGTGCCGCGGCGAATAGCTGCCGCCGGTGACGCTGAAGAAGCCGCCCTTGGAAATGGTTACGAGGTCCTTGCGCCGCTTGACGCTGCCGATCTGGATATCCTGCCGGGTCCACTTGAAATAGCCGCCCACATCGACCGTATGGGAGTTGACCTCGCGACGGCGAAGGTTGCCGGCGCTGTCGACGTACATATAATGGCGTTGTTCGTCCTTGACGTCGACCAGTTTGCCCTGGGAGGCGCGGACGGCCGCTGAGATGACGTCCCAGTAATGGCTGTCGGGTGCATCCATTCCGACCCGTTTGTAGAAGTCGCCATGGAAGGCATCCATTCCCTTGCCGAGCAGGTTCTGGATGAAGTTCAGCATGCTGTTGTCAAAGTAGGGTTTCGGTTTCATCGGATCTACGGTCACGCTGTTGAGGGGTTCCGGACGGATAATCACATCCGGAAGGTCCATATCCACCTTGAATCCCCAATCGCCGTCGACGATGCCCAGGCGCAGGTCGCCGAAAGGAAGGCCGATGTCGAGGGTCAACTCATTGAAGCCATACAGTTTGCGGTCCGGGAATTCCTGTTCATCCCGGGCCTCGGCCATCCGCTGCTGGAAGTCCGCGGCCGCCGCCTGCCGGTCCTGCCACTCCTCTTCCTTGATCTTGGCCAGTACTTTCTCCAATTCCTCGCGTTGCCAGGCGATATTCTCGCCTTCCGAGGCCTTGTCCGAATAAGTCCCTTCCACGATACCGTAGATCTCGGAGAGGGTTTTGAACCAGAAATACTTGGCGATATTGGGATCCAGGCAGTACAGGGCGTGCTTGGAGATATCGGCCCACCATTCGTTCAGAAGGGGCCGCATCAACTTGTTGAAGCACTCCTCCTGGTGGCGCATCTCCTCCTGCGCAGAAGGAATCTTCAGCTGCTCGAGGCGCTCCATCGGGTGCGTGTACATCATCATGATGACGGCAGGCCTGCCGATGCGCTTATGGGCTCTCTCCCAGACTTCGGTGGGTGCATCGGGATGCGCCTCATCCCAGGCCGCCGTCTGCTTGGCGATTCTCTCCAACAGGGCCAGTTCGGCCTTGTTCTGGCGCTCCGCCATCTCCTTGTCAAGGGCATCGTATTTCTCCTTGGTGGCGTGGTTATTCCGATACCAATTCTTGAGCGCCTCAGGGAGCACGCCGCTGAAGGTGTTGTTGTCTTCATCGTAGGTACCGAACCCGCCCTGGACATAGGCCATGCGCCAATGATAGTACCGGTCAAGGGTATAGAGGCTCCAGAAAGTCCGGTCGTCCGGAATGTAGAATCCGTCCACCTTGTATTTCTTCCGCAGCGCGAAGGTGGCCAGACGGTAGCCCTTGGAGAGGGTGGACCGGGCAGAGGAACTGATATTCAACTTGCCCATACTTTTCCGCGCCTGGGCGCTCTCCGCCGCGGCTTTCTTCGACGAAGGGAGATCCTTGGCCGCATCGAACAGCTCCTGGATATTGTCGGCCAGGCCGTCGAGGGCCATCGCCTCGCAAATGCTCACGCCCGGAGAAGCATCGATCGCCTTCTGGGACTTGTCCCAGGCCTTATCCCCCTTGGCTTCGTATTCGGAGGCATACCGACGGTTCATTTCGCGATTGCCCTCCAGCGAGGCGGGACTCGTGAATGAAAAGTCGGCTTCGTTGCTCACGAACTTCTCGTTCCGGCTCCAGGTGATCGCCTTGCGCAGGTTCGTGAGGTTTTCATCGGTGAACACGGACTCAAGGATGTTCTGGAAATCGCCCCCGCTCTCGGCAGCCCGCATCTGGGCCACATCCAGTTCGGTCAGCAGTGAATTCAGGAGCAGCACCGAATTCTCGTCGAAATAGCCGAAGGACATGGACTTGAACAGATAGTCGACCGCTTTGTAGGGGCTGTCGTTCTTGTCCTCCAGCATGGCCTTATACAGCCATGCGCGGCCGTCCTGCAGGCCCTGCGGGGTCATTTCCAGGATCTTGGGCACGATCTTCCGGGCCTTGGGCAGGTCGCCCATATCCAGGGCGCACTCAATCTGGCCATAGTATGGACCGGCGAAGTCCGGCTGCAGTTTGGAGGCCTCTTCAAAATACCCGGCGGCCGTCTCCGGATCCTCGATCTCCAGCAGCAGGGAACCGGTGGTGGTCAGCAGCGACGGATGCGGATAAAGCTTGCACTCGGCGATGGCCATTTCAACCAGCGGGCCGGTGACCGTCCCGGCGGCCATGGCGCCGGCGGCCTGTTTGTTGAACCCGAGGATGTTGTTTTCAATCTCCTTGCCGGTCTTCCCCTGATTCTCGGCCATAAAATATTCCATTGCCGCCCTAATCCCCTCAGAAGTCACATTCCGGTCGGTGCGAAGCCCGTGTTTCTTCTTGCTTGTCGACGAAGCCGACGACAGGGACGATGCGTAAACGGGAGAAGGAACGTCCTGCCGGTCGGTAATGGTAATGGCGGAAAAACTGCCGCCGCCGGCGAGATCGTTGGCCGTACCGGTGTCCGTCCACGGTTTGGTACACTTCGGCGGGGCCGGAAAGAGCGACTTCCTTGCCGGCTTGGCGGGCGTCCCCGTTGCGCTGCCCATCGAACCGAGAGCCATCTTCACCATATCGTCGACGCTCATGCCGGGAGGCAGTTCCTCGCCCTTGAGGCTCTCTCGGATCTCCGCCTCGATCGATGCGCGGTCGATGCCGGCCATGGAAAGTGCATCTCCCATTCCCCCGCCGGTCTCCTCCTTCCAGTCGTTTCCTACGCAGAAATACATGTTGGAGGGAATGAACGTGCTGAAAGACTGCAGGTTCATCGCTCCGAACCCCTCCCCATCCGGCGATGCAAGCTCGACGACGGACACCTTGTCACTATTATAAAAAAAGGTAAAACTGCTACCATCGCCGGCGCGGTATTCATCGAAAAACCAGCCTTCTTCGCCGTTGATCCGGCAACTGCCCTGCCGGATGAACCGGAGCTGCCCGCCGGTAAAAGCCCCGGCACCGGGCTGGGACTTCCAGGTCTTGGCCTGTTCATCCAGTAGATAGGATCCCTGCGCCGTGGTCAGTACGACACCATCCGCCATCTGCGAATGGGTGCGACTCATGGAAACGCCGCCGCGGGATGCCAGTTCGACCGTTATCGACACGGAACCCAAATCCAGTTCCGCATCTTCAACGGCCTGCGAGGCACTGAGTTTCATATAGAACTTACCGCTTTCCAACGCCTTTACGAGCGGCGCGGAAACAAAACTGTCCTGGGCAAGGGCGATGCCGCAGTTCATCGCCATTGCGGCGAGGAGGATGGTCATTCTGTTCATATGGTTCGTGTTATTATGGGGATGGCTATGTACGTGTCACCTTCAGGACGTGGCGGATGGCGCGGATCTGGGAAACGACCTTGTCGAGCTCCAGGTTGGAGGGGACGGAGAGTTTCATCGTGATCTCGTAGGTGCCGGCGCGCTGGTTTTCGGAAACGTTGAAAGAGCGGATGGAAACGCGGAAATTGCCCGAGACGGACATGATCTGGCTCAGGACGCCGCCTTCCAGTTCCGTCGTGATCCGGAGGGCGACCTGGAAGGTTCCGGCCGAGGGCGTGTCCGCCCAGCGGACCTTCTGGATGCGGTAAGGGTATTCTTCCATCAGGCGGGCGGCGTTCGGACAGGTAATCCGGTGGATCTTGATTCCTTCCGCGCGGGTCACGAAGCCGAAAACATCGTCGCCGAAGACCGGATTGCAGCATTTGGCCATCTTGTAGTCGAGGCCCTTGAGGTCGCGGGCATTGATGACGAGGATGTCGTCCTTGCCTTCCCGTCCGGCCTTGGCGGTCTTGGCCTGTTCGGCCGCCTGTGCGGCCTCGACGGCCTCCGCATGCCGCTGGTCTTCCGAGAGGATGTAATCCTTGACGATGTTGACGTCGAACTCGCCGGTGCCGATGGCCGCCATGAAACTGTTGATCGAAGTGAAATGGTACTTCTTCAGCAGCTCGGTCTGCATCTCGGCAGGAAGTTCCAGCTTCCAGTTCTTGAGCCGGCGCGAGAGCATTTCCCGGCCGTCCGCCGCCTTCTTGAACTCGATCTCGCTGAGCGCCTGCTTGATCTTCGAACGGGCTTTGGTCGTGACGACGGCATTCAGCCAGTCGGCGGACGGCCGCTGGTTCTTGCCGGTCAGGATCTCCACCACGTCGCCGGTCGAGAGCTTCTCCTTGATCGGGACAGCCTTCCCGTTGACCAGGCCACCCGTGCAGCGGCAGCCGATGTTCGAATGGATGTTGAAGGCGAAATCCAGGACGGAGGAGCCCGTCGGGAGGATGCGGAGTTCGCCGGTCGGCGTGAAGACGAAGATTTCCCGGGCGGGCGGCTGCGGCAGTTCCTCGGGGCTGTCCGTATCGGGGTGTTCCAGGGCGAAACGGACGGCCGTGAGCCACTTGTCCATCGACTCCTCCCGCTGGATGCCCTTGTAGGCCCAATGGGAGGCAAAGCCGTTCTCGGCCATGTCATCCATCCGCCGGGTCCGGATCTGGACCTCCAGGTAGCTGTTATCCCTGTTTTTGACGGTGATGTGCAGGGACTCATAGCCGTTGGTCTTGGGATTGGTGATCCAGTCGCGCAGGCGCTTCGTGTCCGGCTCGTACTCGGCCGTCACGAAGGAATAGACCCGCCAGCAGAGTTCCTTCTCGAGTTTGGGATCGTCGCCGGGGCAATCGATGATGAAGCGGATGGCAAAGACGTCATAGACCCCCTCGAAGGGCACTTTCTGCTTCTGCATCTTGGCCCAGATGGAATAGGCCGCCTTGGTCCGGATTTTCAGTTTGTACTGGATACCGGCGTCGGAGAGGGTCTTCTTGAGCGGTTCGATGAACTCGGTCATGAGTTTCTCCCTGTCCTTTTCCGTCGCCTTCAATTTATTGGTAATCAGGCGGTACTGTTCAGGCTCGGCATAGCTGAGATAGATATCCTCCATCTCGCGCTTCATGTTGTACAGGCCGAGTTGGTGGGCCAGCGGGATATACAGCAGCAGGGTCTCCAGGACCTTCCGTTCCCGGTCGGCCTTGGAGAAAAGGTCGAGGTTCCGCATCACCTCCAGCCGGTCCGCCAGCTTGAGCACCGTCACGCGGGGATCCCGGGAGTACTGGATGATCAGGCGTTTGTATTTCTCCGCCTCCAGGCGGGTGTCCTTCGGCTTGATGGTGGCGATCTTGTTCAGGCCATCCACCATCGTATAGACGGCCGCATCCATCTTCAGGGCCTGGATGTCCAGTTCCGGATGCAGGCGGACGGCCTCGTGCAGGAAGACGGCCGCAACGCACTCGGGCGGCAGGCCGATCTCGTCGGAGACGATCCGGGCGACGCCCAGGGGATGCTCGATGAACGGCTTGCCGTTGCCCCGGAGATCGCCCCGGAGCGCCTCTTCGGCAAAGGCGTAAGCCCTGTGGATCAGTTCCCGGCCTTCTTCGCTGTAGTTCGGGAACAAGTCTTCAAGCGGTGTTGCCATACTCCCCTATTTTTGATACGTGTACAGTTCGTGGATTTCGCGGTCGTACCCCTCGTAGAAGCCCTTGGGCATGCCGAGGATGATCCGGGCGCCGCGGTTGGCCAGGACGGTAATGGCGCCCGTCACCGGGTTGAAGGTCAGCCCTTCGATCTCGCCCGTGCGGCGGAAATCGTCCATCGTCCGGAACAGGCGGACCTCCGCATCCCGCGCCAGGGTGCCGTCCGGCTTGTAAAGGTCGCAGATGTACAGATGGTCCGGCTCCTCCTTCTCCGCATCCCCGTCGTCGCAGGATATGAGCATCTTGCCCATCAGGACACAGATGCCCTGCTGCAGCTGCGGAACGGGATGCAGCATGACCTTGCCGACATAGGCCGAGGTGGCGAGGTCATAACAGTAGAGGAATTCCCCGTGGACCCAGTCCGCCATCCAGACATGGCCCCGGGCGGCGTCCACGGCCAGTCCGCAGCACTCCACCTGGCCGGAATCCGGGTTCCAGGGAATCGAGCGCCGGTATTCCAGGGTCCCGGCATCGAAGACCGCCACCTGGATGTTCTCCCCGACACCGTCCATGAAGTACTCGCAGCCGGCGTAGATTTCGCCGTCATGGACATCGATGTCGCCGATGTGGTTGACATCGCCCGTCATCGCGGCGAAAGGCTGCTCATTGGCCAGAAGCAGCTCTCCGTCAAGGGAATACTTGTACAGGGCGGTCGATCCGGAGACATAGTAACAGGTCCCGTCCGTCGCGACGCCCTGCCGGCCGGCAACTTCAGTGACGCCCGTCAGGTGCAACGGGGATTTGTCGCTGGAACAAGCAGCGGCCGCAAGGAGGACGGCCAGGACGGGGAGGAGCATCGGTTTCATGGCGCAGCGGATTATTTCGCCTGCTGGCGGGCCGTCAGGGCCCGCTGGAAGGCGCGTGCATTGGCGAGATGGTCGGAATAGGAGGCGGCGAAACGGTGGGACCCGTTGAAGGACGGATCCGCGCAGAAGAACAGGAAATCATGCCTTTCCGCATTCAGGACCGCCTCGAGGCAGTTCTTCGGCGGGCAGGAGATCGGTCCGGGCGGCAGGCCGGGGTACAGGTAGGTATTGTACGGCGAATCCACTTCCAGATGGCGGGAGAGGATCCGGCTGAGGCTGTAGCCGAAGCAGTAGGCCACGGTCGGATCGGCCTGCAGGAGCATCCCGCGGCGGAGGCGGTTGAGATAGACGCCGGCGATCGTCGGCTGCTCGGGCTCATAGCGGCTCTCGCCGTCCACGATGGAGGCCAGGATCGAGACCTCTTCCGGCGTCAGCCCTTGCGCCTCCGCCTTGCGGATGCGCTCGGGGGTCCAGAACGCCTCATAGGCCTTCTTGAAGATGACGAAAAGCTCCGACAGCGAGGCCGTCCAATAGACCTGGTAGGTATCCGGGATGATGCGGCAGAAAAGCCGGACGGTGTCCGTCCCGAACCGCGCGAGGGAATCGGGAGACTGGATGAAAGCCGCCACGGCGGCGGAGTCCGCGAGCATCTGCGAGCCGATCTTCCGGGCCAGCGCCCCTTTCGAGCGGATGGAGCCGGACAGGGTCAGCCGGACCGGCGTCTGCCAGCCGTGGCGGAGCATCCGCGCGAGATAGACGCTGGAAGCGGAGGGATCGACCGTATAATGGCCGACCTGCATCTCTTCCAGGGCTCCCTGGGCCTTCAGCGCACGCCTGAGACTTCCGGGGCGGCGGACCTTGCCGGAGGAAAGCAGGTATTCCTGCACCAGTTCCGGCTCCATGCCGGGACGCACAAAGAACTCGAAGCGTTCCGTGAAGTTCGGGACCTTCCGGTCGATATACTGCCGGGCGGCGAAGACGCCTGCCGCAACCAGCAGCACGGCGCCGAGGGCGACCGCCGTCCATTTAAGCGCTTTCTTCATGACGGTCAATTATTTCTGGTGGAGCTGGACCTTCTTCGGCGGGAGCGGGCGGAGCAGGATCTCATCCCCTTCGTACAGGCGGGAAGCGTCGTTCATCCCGTTGAGTTTCAGCAGGTCCTTCACCCGGACGGCATAGCGCTGCGCGATGGCGCGCACCGTCTCGTCCGCATTTTCGACGATGTGCTTTTCAAGGCCGGGGGCCGCCATCTTCTTCTTCTTCTCCAGATAGACCACTTCCCCCGGCAGGAGCTTCTCCACCGAAGCCAGGTCGTTGAAATGGAGCAATTCCTTGAGGAACAGATGGTTATCCTTCGCGATAGAAGCATAGTCCTCCCCTTCCCGGGCGTAGATGAACGGGACCCCGTTGCGGGAATACATCCGCCGGGACAGGGAGAAACTGTATTCCTCGGCCACCTCGTTGCCGCCCCAGGGCTTCGGCTCCTCGATCTTCAGCGGGGACTCCGGAATGGCGGCGGGATAGTCCGCATCCTCCGACAGCGGAAGCATGTCCGGGCTGCCTTCGGCATAGACCTCGGCGACGGTCATCCCGTCGAATTCATACAACTTGAATTCCTCGATGTACTTGATCAGCTTGACGGCATAGGACGGGTCGGTGGCATAGCCGGCCTGCTTGAGGCCGTTCGCCCAGCCCTTGTAGTCCGTCGTCTCCAGGTCGAACAGGAACTTGTAGCGGTCGCGGTAGCGGAGGAAGTCGGAATGGTCGCGGAAAGAGGCTTCGGCGTCGTCATAGGCCCGGAAACACTCGTTCTTCGCATCGTCGTCGGCGTGGATGGTGCGGCCCTTCCAATTGTTGTGGCACTTGATGCCGAAATGGTTGTTGCCGTCCTTGGCCAGCGTGGAACGGCCGGCGCCGGACTCCAGGAGACCCTGCGCCAGGGTGATGCTGGCAGGGACGCCGGTGCGGTACATCTCAGCGACGGCAATGCCGCTGTACTTGGCAATATATGCGTCCTGGGGCGTCTTCGTGTCCCGGGCGGAAAGGAGCAGGGCCGCTGCGGCCGCTGCCACCAGTACGAGCATTCTCTTCATAAAAAAACGAGAGGTGTCCTGTGACACCTCTCAAAGATAGGGATTATTTTCCAATTTCGAAAACATCGCCGTCCTTCCCCGCGCAAGTTTCCGGGAAGACGCTCCGGCATTCCTCCTCGTAGCGGGACGCATCCCTGCAGCGGGAGGAGAAGTGCGCCACGACCAGCCGCCCGGCTCCGGCGTCCCGCGCCAGGGCTGCGGCCTGCAGCGTCGTCGTGTGGTGCCTGGCCTCCGCCTGGTCGGCGTATTCCGCCAGGTAGGTCGCCTCGTGATACAGCAGGTCGACCCCGCGGACCCACTCCGCCTCTTCCGGGAAAGGCGCCGTATCAGAACAATAGGCGAAACTCCGGGGCACGTAGGGCTTGTAGGCCACCTCGGCGTTCGGGATGACGCCGTCGGGACGGACGACATCCTCCCCGCGTTTGATGGCACCGATCTCGGTCAGGGTAAAACCGTACTGCGCAATCGCTTCCTTGCGAACATTCCACATCGGCTCCTTTTCCCGGAACAGGAACCCGAAAGTCTCGATGCCGTGGTTCAGCGGGAAAGCGAGCACTTCCAGCGCCTTTCCGTCGAAGACCGTTTCCGGGGCTTTCATCTTCAGCGGGACGAAATGGATTTCAAAAGGGATCCCTTCCCCGTAATAGCTGAGGAAAAACTTCAGCACGGGGCCGAAATTCGCCGGGGCATAGATGTACAGGGGCGCCTGCCGGCCTTTCATCCCGATCGTGGACAGCAGGCCGAAGAGGCCGAAGACATGGTCCCCGTGGATGTGGCTCAGGAAGATGGCATCCAGCTTCATCATCGGGATGCCGAGCCGGACCATCTGCCCCTGCGTCCCTTCCCCGCAGTCAATAAGGAACAAGCGCTCACGTACTTGCAGTACCTGAGCGCTCTGGTTCCGGTCCCCCACCGGCATCGCCGAGGCGGTGCCGAGGAGGGTCAGGGTAAAATTATTCACCTTTCTCGAGTTTGTCCTTGAGGGCGGCGAGTTCGGAGATGTCACCGAGGGTGGTCTTCTCGACGGTGGTGTTCACCTTCTTGATGGCCTTCTTGGTGCTTTCGGCCTCGGCATTCTCACGCGCGGCCTTCACTTCCTGATAGGTGCGGAGGTGGGAGACGCGGATCGTGCGGGTGCTGCGGCGGAGTTCGATGACCTTGACCGGGAGCTTGTCGCCGACGACGGCCTGCTTGCCGTCTTCCTTCACCATCTCGCGGTTGAAGGCAGCGGCCTCGGTGCCATCCTCGAAGGTGACGGTAGCGCCCTTGTCGCCGGTCGCGGTGACGGTGGCCTCAAGAACGGTGCCGACCGGGTACTTGGCCTCGAGTTCATCCCAAGGGTTCGGGGTGAGCTGCTTGTGGCCGAGGCTGAGCTTGTGGTTCTGCTCGTCGAAGTCGAGGATCACGACGTCGATCGCATCGCCGGAAGCGACCATCTCGGACGGGTGCTTGATCTTGTTCCAGGAAAGGTCGCTGATGTGGATCAGGCCTTCCACACCGTCCTCCAGCTCGGCGAAGACGCCGAAGTTGGTGATGTTGCGGACGATCGCCTTGTGGGAGGAACCGACGGGATACTTCTCGCGGATGGACTCCCAGGGGTTGGCGGTGAGCTGCTTGAGACCGAGGGACATCTTGCGGGCCTCGCGGTCGAGGGTCAGGACGACCGCCTCGACCTCGTCACCCTGCTTGAGGAAATCCTGGGCGCTGTGGAGGCGCGGGCTCCAGGACATCTCGGAGACATGGACGAGACCTTCGACGCCGGGGGCCACCTCGATGAAGGCGCCGTAGTCGGCGATCGCGACGACCTTGCCCTTCACGGTGTCACCGACCTTGACATTCTCGTCGAGGCTCTCCCACGGGTGGGCGGTGAGCTGCTTGAGACCGAGGGCGATGCGCTTCTGCTGCTCGTTGAAATCGAGGACGACGACCTTGATCTTCTCGTCCAGGGTGACAACCTCTTCCGGATGGCTGATACGGCCCCAGGAAAGGTCGGTGATGTGGATGAGACCGTCCACGCCGCCGAGGTCGACGAACACGCCGTAGTTGGTGATGTTCTTGACCGTACCCTCGAGGACCTGGCCCTTCTCCAGCTTGGAAATGAGCTCGGCCCGCTTCTGCTCCTGCTCGGCTTCGAGGAGGGCCTTGTGGGAAACGACGACATTGCGGAACTCCTGGTTGATCTTGACGATCTTGAAGTCCATCGTGGTGTTGACGAACGCATCGTAATCGCGGATGGGCTTGATGTCGATCTGGGAGCCCGGGAGGAAGGCCTCGATGCCGAACACGTCGACGATCATGCCGCCCTTCGTGCGGGTCTTGACGAAGCCCTTGACGATCTCGCCGGCATCATAGGCGGC
>JAEEVC010000042.1 GCA_016287075.1 Bacteroidales bacterium
GAATGTTGTAAGTGAACCGGAAATAAGAACCTGCACCACCGGTGGCCTTTACCAGGACAGGGATGAGAAGCAGCAGACACCGGTGGTGCAGGTTCTTATTTCACAAGTCCTGAATAAAAACCAATAACATGATGACGATGAAACGATTTGTACCGGTCCTGTTGTTCTGCTTCTCCGTATCCTCTTTCGCCCAAAACAACATGAAGTATTCCGGGATGATGAAAATGACAGAAAAAATCATGGAGATTGATAACGAGAATCTCTCCTGTTCCGGCGAGGGCTCCTATGAGTATTATGTCGACCGCGAGGGGAAGCGGGTGAAAAACGGGAGTTATTATTTCATCAATGACCAGGAGAAGTCCAAAAATTCCCTCAGCGTCGCCCATGCGCTCATGGTCAAGGGACAGTTCGTGGACGGGAGAAAGGAGGGGGAATGGACCGTGAATTATGGTACGGAAACCTATTCGATCCATTATCTCCACGATCAGCTGGATGGTGAAATGGTCATACAATACCGTCGCGAGCCATCGAACCGTGTCGTCTGTTCTTTTCGGGAGGACCAGTTCAGGGGTCCATTCAAATGTGATGGTTTTGTCTGGGTATTGAGCGGTCAGTTCGATGACGATGGTTTTGCAGACGGGACTTGGACGCTGACGCCCAAGGATAAACGCCCCTATTCCTATACCTATGTATTTTCGAACGGGGCCTATGTCAAATCCTTCATGTACGACGACTCGACCGGGGAGAATACGCCCTTGAAAGATGATGATGGCACGCTGGGCCGCCCCGACATTTTCGGGCCGCTTGCCTTGAAAAACTATGACAACGTGTTTTACATCGGCAGCTATTTGTACAATCTCGGATTCCATTCTGTTTTCGGCCCTTTCCTGAGCGAAGACAAGTTGCCCTTCGAAACCGTGGGAAGGTCATGGGGTTATCCCGCGTACGATGTACGGAAGTCGATGGCGCAGAAGGCCGTCAGGGAACAGGAGGAACTGAGGATCATGGAGCAGAGGCGGAAGGAAGATGAGGAGTTGATGCGGGAGAAACAGCCTGTACGATTCGACGGAAATCTGGGAGAGGTTATCCTGGCGGAAGTCCTTCCCAAACTTCCCCGGATTTCCCTGTGGAAGTCCTTCGTTTCCGCTACGGATGGCAATACAACCATCTTTGTGGCAGTTTCTTCCAAAGGGAAGGTGCTGACGGCTCAAAGCGGTTCCCATGAATCCGACGACGAACGGGCGGTCCTCATCCGGGAAGAAGCGATCAAGGCGGCCAAGGGCCTGGATGGGGACAGCCGTTGGATTCCGGGGGATGAAGGGCAAAGATTCTATATCACGTTCCACCATTACGCGACGGGCGAAGTCAGCGTCCAGGAAATCCGTCCGGGGAGCCTGGATTCGGAGGACATTGTATTGGAATATCTTCCGCAATAACGCAATTTTTGCTTATTTTTGCGCTCGATGAAACTTCAAAAAGCGCAAGGGAAACGGATGCTGGCATGCCTTCTCCTGGCATGCCTGTCCGCGTGTTCGCCCGTTCCGCCGGAAGAACTGCTCCGGCCGGAGGTCCGGTCGGTCAGCGAATCGGCCGGGCCGGATTCCGTGGAACTGACGGCCGTTTTCAGCCACGTCGGGAACATCACGTCCGCGCGGTTTGAAATCGCCCCGGAGGAGGGCGGGCGTATCCTTCTTCCCGCGACCCAAAACGGGGATGCGTTCCAGGCGGGATGCCATTCCCTGGAGCCGGAGCATCAGTATTCCTATTACATCATCTTCAGCAACGGGAAAGACGAGATCACGGCGGGACCGTACTCCTTCACCACCCCGGCGCGGACCTTCGATCCGGCCATCCTGGCCTGCCTGCTCGCCGGTTACGACGCGGACCGGGACGGCAGGATGTCCCCGGAGGAACTGCTGGCGGTCAAGGAAATCCAACTGACGGACATCCGGCTGGAAAGCCAGGCTGGCCTGGAACAGTTGGTCAACCTGGAGCGGCTGTATATGGCAGCCAACGGTCTGCGCTGTCTCGATTTTACGGCCAATAGGAAACTGGAAAACCTGAATATTGAGCGGGACCCTTTCCTGAAGGAGATCCGCCTGGACAATCCCTCCCTCCTGTCCATCTATCTCAATGGAACCACCGGCCTCCGTTCCCTGGACTTCTCCCGCTGTCCCATGCTGTACATCTGCCAGCTGTATGACACCCCGCTGGAAACGATTGATTTCTCGGCGAATCCCGATCTGTATACATTCCGTTTCAGCGGCACGGCCCTGAAGGAACTGGACCTGTCCAACAACCGGCTGTTCCGGCATCTCGAGTCTGCCGGCAACCCTGCGCTGGAGACGGTCTGGCTTCCGGAGGGCATTGTCCTGGAATCCTGTGATATTGAAGGGCATACCCGGATCCAATACAAGTAGTTGCATGAAAGAAGAACTTGAACTCGCGTTCCTCAAACAGGCGGTGGAACGGAAATATGCCGGCAGGGTCGCCTCTACGGCCGACTTTGTCCGCCTGTCGGAAGCCATGGAAGACCAGGTATCCCCCTCGACGCTGAAGCGCCTCTGGGGTTATGTCGGCATGCAGGTGCAGCCGCGCAAAGCGACGCTCGACGCCCTGTCGCGTTACGTGGGGTTCCGGGATTATGGTGCTTTCGTGGAAGACCTGCGCAGTTCCGTGCTGGTTTCATCGCTGTATTTCCATTCCGCACGGATCGATGCCGCTTCGCTCCAGGAAGGGGATACCCTCCAGCTGGGCTGGCGGCCGGACCGGATCGTTACGCTCAAGTATCTGGGCGACAGAAGGTTCCGGGTGATGGAATCGGTGCATTCCAAACTGGAGCCCGGAGACGAATTCGAGCTCTCCTCCATCGTCAAGGGATTTCCGCTGATCATCCCGGAAATCGACCGGAAAGGGGAGAAGACCGCCTCTTTCATCGCCGGGCGTGACGGCGGCATCCTCGTTGTCAAAACTTTGTAGCGGCTTCCCTGACTTGTTCGACAGCATCCATAAAGAGTTGTTCCACAGGGTCTTCCCTCAGGGAGAAGAAGCAGACGGCCCCTGCTGCGGCCAGGGCGGCCAGCGGCAGGGCGACGGAGAGGAATCGCGTCCGTCCCATCCTTTCGATGTCGGAGCGGACCGCGGCGGCCGAAGGATATCGCTTTGCGGCATCCCGGGAGGTGCACTTGCGGGCGATCCGGGAAAAGGCGGGCGCCATCTCCAGCAGGATGCAGCCGAGCGAATAGATGTCGCTCCGCACGTCGGCGGCGCCGCCTTCCAGCACCTCCGGTGCGGCGTAGGCCACCGTCCCGCCGGGGTCTTTCCCCGTCAGGATGGAATCGGTGTCAGAAAGGCCGAAGTCGATGATTTTGGGATAGTTTCCGTCTTTCGTTATCAGGATGTTCGTGGGTTTCAGGTCTTTGTGGACCACCTGTTTGCGGTGGAGATACTCCAGGGCGTCGCAGAGGTCGGTGAGGATCTTCCGCTGCTTCGCCGTTTCGTTCCTGTGCGCGCCGAGCCATGCATCGAGCGTGGACCCTTCGATGTACTCCATCTCGATGGCGTCCCCGTAGGTGGGGAGGTGCACCCAGTCCAGGATTTCGCAGATGCCGGGATGCTTGAGGAAACGGCCGATCTCGTACTCCCGGCGCAGGATCCGCCGGCAGACGGGGTCGTCGCGGTAGGCGGCTTTGAGCGCCTTGTACACCACGAGCCGGTCCTCCCGGCTCCCTTTCAGCAGGATGCAGGATCCGTCGGCCGGTTCACAGAGGCAGTCGAGTCCGGAATCATGGGTTTCGGACGGGAGCTGCGGCGCTACGAAAAAGCCGGATGACGGAATCATGGACATGAAAGGTTTTACCGTGCAAAGATAAGAAGATGTTTCGACATAGTTGGATAAAACTGGGGGTGTTTCTCCCCGCCGTGCTTGCATCGTGCCACGGTGCCGCCGTCCGGACACAGGAGGCTGCGGCGCGTCCGGCGTATGAGGATTCCGTGTATTGCTTCAACGGGCGGATGATCGTTTCTTCGGAAGGGCGGAAAGGCCTTGCGGACACGCTGGGCCATGTCATCCTGCCCCTGGAGTGGGAGCAGGTCGAATTCCTGGACGACGATGTGGCGCTCCTCGGCCGTGCCGGCCTTTTCTATCTCTGCACGGCGGACGGCCGCATTTTCGCCGAAAGCGCGGACAGGGAGGACTTGGAGCGGGATTATATCCGCCTGCTCTCCGGGCTGAAAGAGGCGGATTCCGGGCAGTGGGACCAGGTCCTCGACCAGCTGGAAGCCCTGTGTGCATCCTGCCTGGCTGCAAAGCCGCGCCATGTCGACAAGAAGATCCTGGAGGAGAAGGCCGCCCTCGTTTCGCTGCTCGACGGCATCCCGGGCCGCATGGGTCCGGAGCAGGAAGCGCGGCTCGCCCGGATCGAATCCCGGTTTATCGCCCTGTACAGACGATGAGGAAGGGATGGCTCATTTTGCTGGCCTTCCTGTTGAGCGCCAGCGCCTTTGCCCAGAACCTCCAGCGGATCCGGGAGGATCCGTCCGTGGTCTGGGCGGAAGGACATGGCAGTGACCGGATGAAGGCGGATGAAGAGGCCCTGGACGGCCTGGTCCGGGTCCTCTCGTCGACGGATGCGCTTCCGTTTCCGGACGACCTCCGGCTCGCGCTCTGGCGGACCTACCTGGCGGATATCCGGAAGTGCAGCCGTTCCGTCAGCGACGGGGCGGGAACGGTGATCCGCTATATCGGCCGCGGGCAGATCCCGGAGATTTTTGCGCCGCGCCGCCGCAAGGTCCGGGAACTGTATGACCATGCGATGCAGGCGGCCCGGAAAGGAGATGCCGCCCGGGCACGGACGTATTGCGACTGGGCGCAGGCGTACCTTTCTTCCCTCCCGCAGGGGGATGGCTCCCCGCATGCGCAAGTGGCCTCGCTCGCCGCGGAACTGGGCAGGGGGGAGCGGGCGACGGCCCCTCTCCGGAATGTCGAGCGGGAGGTCGCCCTGATTCGGAACGCCCTTCGCCGGCCTTCTCCCACTCCTCCGGCTCCGGGAGCCATGACGCACGTTCCCAAAGCGCCTCCCCGTCCGGCGGCAGGGCAGGGGCAGGCGCCGGTGCGCGAACGCCTGGCGCTGGTGCCTCCGTCTCCGGTTCCGATGGCACCCGTCGTTGCCATGCCGGCCCCGACTTCCCGGCTCCGGGCGCTGGGTTCCCGTCCACTGCAATCCCCTGTCTTGAAGGACCTTCCATGGGAATGGAGCCTCTATGGGCTGGTGGATGCCGGCCTTCGTCCGTCGTTCGGTTTCCGGCTGGCCGTGCTCCGCGGGCGCATGGGCGGATATGTTTCCGGAAGCGCCCGGATCCCGTTCCGCCGGCCTTCGTATGCCTGTTCCGGCGACGGGACGACCGCCTATGGGCAGATATGGACCAGCGGAAAGGCCGCCGGCGGCCGGACCGCCGTTTCTGCCGGTGCGGTCTGGCGACTCTCCGGTGCATGGAGCCTTTATGCCGGCGGGGGCTATGGAGACGATTCCGTCCTCTGGGAGGATACGGCGGGACAGTGGGCAAGGGTTGCGGACCTTTCGGAGAAAGGCCTTCTGGCTGAAGCCGGGTTCACTTGGCGGACCGGGCATTTTTCCTTGTCTGCGGGCCTCTCCTCCATCCGGCTTTCCCGCTGCTCCGTCGTCCTGGGTGCGGGATGGACCTTCTGATGTCCGCGCCGATTCCGGCCGCAGGCGGTCCGGTTTTTCCCAAAATAGTCGTATCTTCGCAGAGAATCAACAACCCGTACTGCGTACATGAAAAGACTTTTCCTCGCAGCCTTCGTGCTCATCCTCCTGACCGCCTGTTCCGGCGGCGACCGGCTCCGGACCGGCGACCTCATCTTCGTGGGCATCCCGCTCGACTATGCGGTGGAGGCCCCGGCCGACTCCATGGACACGGCCATCGCCGCATCGACCGGCGTCGCCGGCGGGCTGAACCTCATCCATGTGGCCATCGCCGAGGTGAAGGCGGACAGCGTCTGGATCATCGACGCGACGCTCCGCCACGGCGTCGACCGTCATCCGCTCGACACCTTCCTGACGGATTTCACGCTCAAGGACGGCTCGCTTCCGGTGTTCATCGTCAAGCGGGCGGAAGGCGTGGATCCCGAAGCGGCGGTCGGGAAGGCGAAAACCTTCTGCGGCCAGCCCTATGACCTGTATTTCCTTCCGGACAACGGTGCGATGTACTGCTCGGAACTGGTGCGGGAAAGTTTCCTGGACGCCGCCGGCAGGCCGGTTTTCGACAATGAACCGATGAACTTCCGGGCTGCCGACGGCTCGATGCCCCCGTATTGGGAGTGGCTTTTCGGCCGGCTCGGCACGCCGGTTCCCCAGGGGCTTCCCGGCACCAATCCCCAGGGAATGTCCGCTTCCCCGGTGCTGAAAGAGGTCCCGGTCCGGGATTTCCCGCTCCGCTGACGGCCCGGTCCGTTCCTGCGGAATGCGCCCCTTTGTTTCCTGCAAAATGTTTCCTATCTTTGTGCTAAATCATTTAGTATTAGAGTTATGAATATCCTTCTTACCCTGCTCTTCGGAGCCATCGCCGGCTGGCTTGCCGGCTTCTTCGTGATCAAGGACAAGGGTGGTCTCATCTGGAACATCATCATCGGCCTGCTCGGCGGTCTGGTCGGCGGCTGGCTGCTCGGCCTGATCGGTGCCGGCGGTTCCTTCTGGTCCCAGTGGTATGGCCAGATCCTCAGTGCCCTGATCGGCGCCGTGGTCCTGTTGTGGGCCTGGAACGCCCTCAAGAAGCTCTTCAAGAAATAGGTCGTCGCCTTTTGCCGCTTCCCATGAAGTCGGTCCCGGTCCGGCCATTCTCCAAAAAATGATTATCTTTGTAGGATAGAACGGACCGAATATGAAACCCTTCTTCCTCGCGTTGACCCTTGCCGCCGTCGTCCTGACGGTGCCGGGCTGCCGTTCGGGAAAGAAGGATGCCAGCGACCGGGCCATGGAGAACAGGGAACGGATCATTGAAATCCTGCGTGCGACGGGCCGCCCCGGAATCGAGGCGGTCATCAGCAACCTGGATACGACGGACTTTTATACGCGGGGCGCCGGCGGCCATCATACCGAAGTCGGCGGCCTCGCGCAGCATTCCCTTGAAGTGTATCGGATCATGCAGGTTACCAGCTGGTTCCTGCGTTCCGACAGCGTCGCCATCACCGCCCTCATGCACGACATGGGCAAGATCGACTACGGCGGCTGGCACCCCTGGCGCTCCGTCAAGCATCTCAGCGAATGGGGTCTCAAGCTGACGAAGCAGGAGTATTTCACCATTTTCTATCACCATAAACCGAAGTTGCGGTATTTCCGCTATCCGCTCCGGGTCTCCCTCTCCTTTGCGGATGTCCTCAGTTCCGCGTGGTGGAGACTCTGGCACCGGGCCCCCTCGGATGCGTCTCCCGACGATACCGGGGCCGCCGGAGGACCGGATCCCCATCATGACTGACAAGAATCTTATATTGCTTTTACAACCATGAATACCCAAGAACCCTTTGTCATCACCATCAGCCGGGAAGTCGGCTCCGGCGGCCATACCGTGGGCCGCATCCTCGCGGAGAAGTTGAACGTCCGTTACTGTGACAAGCAGCTGCTCTCCTCGCTCATGAAGCAGTTCGACCTGAGCGCCAGCGCCATCGAGCGGCTGAAGGGGCAGAAGAAGAACTGGCTGGCCGATTTCATCAACAAGGTCTCTCCGATGCCGTCCGCCCAGGCCCTCGGCCTGAATCCCCGGTACACGCAGGAATTCCGGCTCAATGTCACCACGGACGACATTTTCGAGGCGGAGGTGGAGATCCTGAAAGGCTTTGCCGAGATGGGCTCCTGCGTCATCGCCGGCCGCTCCGGCTTCTTCGTGCTCAGGGACCATCCCAATATCCTGAATGTCTTCATCAGCGCATCGCTGCCCAACCGGATCG
The DNA here is from genome assembly GCA_016287075.1 of Bacteroidales bacterium. Lineage (GTDB taxonomy): Bacteria > Bacteroidota > Bacteroidia > Bacteroidales > UBA932 > Cryptobacteroides. The sequence continues at coordinate 7,964 of JAEEVC010000042.1, forward strand.
AGCGGGTCATGAAAAAGCAGGAACTCTCCGAGGAAAGCGCCCGCGCGGTCATCCAGGGGGTGGACGAGGCCCGCGAGAATTACATCCGGCGCTATGCCGGCGTCAGCCGGTACGATGTCCGCAACTACGACCTGGCCCTGACCTCCGACGGTCACACTGAGGAAGAACTGGCCGACATGATCCTTTCCTTCATCTGATTCCATCCCTTATCCCTCCCCATTATGTCCTACCAGAAGTTCTTCAATCCGGAGGAGTCCTTCTCCCGCGCGGAAATCGAGGCCTACCAGCTTGAGCGGCTGCAGGCGACGGTGCGGCATTGCATGGATTCCCCGTTCTACCGGGAGCGTTTCCGCAAAGCCGGGCTGGCGCCTTCGGATATCCGTACGCTCGATGACCTCAGGAAGATTCCCTTCACCACCAAGCAGGACCTTCGCGACACCTATCCTTTCGGCATGGCCGCGGTCCCGCTTGACCAATGCGTGCGCCTGCACTCTTCCAGCGGCACCACCGGCAATCCGACGGTCATCCTTCACACGCAGAAGGACCTGGAGGAATGGGCCAATGCCGTCGCCCGCTGCCTGTGGATGGTCGGCTGCCGTCCCGAGGACGTCTTCCAGAACACGTCCGGCTACGGGATGTTCACCGGCGGCCTCGGCTTCCAGTACGGCGCCGAGAAGGTCGGCATGCTGACCGTCCCCGCCGCCGCCGGCAACACCCTGCGCCAGCTCAAGTTCTTTACGGATTTCGGCACGACCGTGGTGCATGCCATCCCTTCCTACGCGGCCCGTCTGTATGAGGTCATGTGCGAAAAGGGGATCGATCCCCGCCGGGACACCCGGCTCCGCACCCTCGTGATCGGCGCCGAGCCGCACTCCGAGGATACGCGGAAGCGCATCGAGGACATGCTCGGCGTCAAGGCGTACAACTCCTTCGGGATGTCGGAGATGTGCGGCCCCGGCGTCGCCTTCGAGTGCCCCGAGCAGAACGGCATGCACATCTGGGAGGACTACTACATCGTCGAAATCGTCGATCCGGACACCCTCGAGCCCGTCCCGGACGGAGAGGTCGGCGAGCTCGTCCTCACGACGCTCAAGCGCGAGGCCATGCCGCTGCTCCGCTACCGCACGCGCGACCTCACCCGCATCCTGCCGGGCGAGTGTGCCTGCGGGCGCCATCACCTCCGCCTCGACCGGATGAAGGGCCGCAGCGACGACATGATCATCCTCAAGGGCGTCAATATCTTCCCGATCCAGATCGAGACCATCCTGATGCAGTTCCAGGAGCTTGCCTCCGACTACCTCATCACGCTCGAGACCGTGGACGACAACGACGCCATGACCGTCGATGTGGAGATGAAGGACCTCTTCATCGACGACTACGGCAAGCTCCAGGCGCTGACCCGGGAGATCACCCGCCAGCTCCGCGATGAAATCCTGATTACGCCCCGGGTCCGTCTCGTGCCGAAGAACACCCTGCCGAAGAGCGAGGGCAAGGCCGTCCGGGTCGTCGATACCAGAAAGAAATACTAAAACCCCCAACGACTATGACCGTCCATCAACTCTCCGTCTTCATCGAGAACAAGTCCGGTACGCTCGTCCGGGTGCTCCGGCTGCTCAAGCAGGAGAAGATCCAGCTGATCGCCTCCACCATCGCCGATACCGTCGATTACGGCATCTTCCGTATCATCTGCTCCCAGCCTGAAAAGGCATACAATGTCCTCCGGGAAGCCGGCATAGCCGTCTCGCTCTGCGAGGTGTTCGCCGTCGAGCTCGACGACCGTCCCGGCAAGGCCGCCGACGCCATCGAGCTGTTCGCGGGCGAAGGCATCAGCATCGCTTACCTGTATTCCTTCCTGCTGAACGGAAAGGGCGTCCTCATCTTCCGTACGGACAACGCCGAAAAGGCCGCTGAGGTCATCACCTCCAACGGGCTCAACGCCATCGAAGAGAAGGATATCTCCCGGCTCCTCTGACAGGGATCCCGAAAGCCGGAAAGGAGACCAAAAAGTCAAGATGACTTGAGGTCGCCCTCTTTTGTTGTGCTTGTATTTGATACTTGAAGGAGGAACGGAGTCCCCCGGGCACCCCATCCCCATCCCATAAAAAAAGAGGCCAACTCACTTTTGAGTCAGCCTCGTGCTCTTCGACAACTAGGGCGGACCGCTTCAGATTCCGGCGCCGTCCAGGAACGTCTCCTGGCTCCTTCCCTGCAGGATCCGCGAGTGCGGCGGAACGCTGTGGGTGAGCCATACGTTGCCGCCGATGACGGACCCTTCCCCGATGGTGATCCTTCCCAGGAGGGAGGCGTTGCTGTAAACGGTGACGTTGTCCTCGATGATGGGGTGACGCGGGATGTTCCTCGGTCTCCCCGACTCGTCGTACTTGAAGTTCTTCGCCCCCAGGGTCACCCCCTGGTAGAGGGTGACCCGGTTCCCGATGATGGCCGTCTGGCCGATCACGACGCCCGTTCCGTGGTCGATTGCGAAATGGTGGCCGATCCGGGCCTGGGGATGGATGTCGATCCCCGTTTCGGAGTGGGCATATTCGGTGAGCATCCGCGGAATGATCCCGACCCCGAGCGCGTCCAGTTCGTGGGCGACCCGGTAATGGACCAGGGCCGTGACCGCCGGGTAGCAGTACACGATTTCCTGGATATCGCAGGCGGCCGGGTCGTTCCCGCCGATCGCCTCGACATCCTGGGCCAGGAGTTCCGCCAGGAAGGGGATCCTCGCCCGGAATCGTTCCGCCTTTTCCGGGCCGCAAAGGCTGGAGAGGGCCTTGACGGCCTCGTTGACAGCTTGTTCGTACGGGTTGGGGCTGTACTCCGGGAAGAAAGCCTCGAAGAGGGACTCCATCAGGGTCCGGAGTGTCGTCCTCATGGTTTTTATCGGAATATCCATGTGCCTGGAATCTAGTTGTTTCTGTTGAAAAGACCGGTGGACAGGTATCTTTCGCCCGTATCCGGAAGGAGGACTACGATCATCTTGCCGGCGAAGCTTTCATCCCGGGCGAGGGTCAGGGCTGCATGGAAGGCGGCTCCCGAGGAGATGCCGACGAGCAGTCCTTCCTTCGAAGCGAGCAGCCGCGATGAAGCGGCGGCCTCCTCGTCCGTGACGGGAATGACCCGGTCGACGGCCGAAGCGTCGAAGGTCTGCGGGACGAACCCCGCTCCGATTCCCTGGATCTTGTGGCTCCCGCTTCTGCCTTCGCTCAGGACGGGACTCCCGGCAGGTTCCACGGCAACGACCCGGACGGACGGTTTATGCCTTTTCAAGGCCCTTCCCGTTCCGCTGACGGTCCCGCCGGTCCCGACGCCGCCGACGAAAACATCGACCGCTCCGTCGGTGTCCCGCCAGATTTCCTCGGCGGTGGTCCGCTCGTGGGCGAGGGGATTGGACGGATTGACGAACTGTCCGAGGATCACCGCACCGGGAATGGACGCTTTCAGCGCCTGCGCTTTCGCGATGGCGCCTTTCATCCCCTGGGAGGCGGGGGTGAGTTCGAGCCTGGCTCCGAGCGCCGCCAGCAGGTTCCTTCTTTCCAGGCTCATCGACTCGGGCATCGTCAGGATGACCTTGTATCCTTTCGAAGTGCCGACCCAGGCGAGGCCGACTCCGGTGTTTCCGCTGGTCGGTTCAATGATGGTGGCCCCTTCCTTCAGGAGGCCGTCCCTTTCGGCGTCCCGGATCATTTGAAGGGCGATCCTGTCCTTGACGGAACCGCCGGGGTTGAAGGCTTCGATTTTCAGGACGAGGCGGGCTTTCTGCCCCTCGAATCCGCTGACCTCCAGGAGGGGAGTGTTCCCGATGAGGTCCGTAAGCGCTTTGTAGATCATGGCTTGTTCGTTTTTATTGGTTGTTATCTGTTCATGGAATAAAAAAATGCACCGCCCTTTGGAGGATGATGCATCTATACGCTTTCCCGCGCCGGGAAAAACTGCCAGGTCGAACCTAGGGACATACCGTGCACCATCCTTCGGGGAGGGTACAACAACAGTTCCTATGAAGATGCTGACGCATGGCGTTTGTTTCTCTGTGGCAAAGTAAAGAAAAAAAACACAGGATTCCAAAAATAAAACGGAGCCGGACCGGAACAGGGAGCCGGTGCCGGCGGAACCATTTTTGGAACGCAGGCGTTTTTTTCGTAACTTGCCATCCTTGAAGCGCTCTCCGTTCATGGATATCAAGTCTCACTGGAACCCGGATGCGGACTTCTCCGCGTGCCCATTCTTCATCCGGAGGATGGATACGGTCGGTTTTATCCAGGCGTCGGAGGTCCCGGCGGCGCAACTCCCGTTGTTCGGTTTTATCTATGTCGCTTCCGGCGAAGTACTTGTGGATGTGGACGGTACGCCTTTCCTGTGCCAGCCTGCGCAACTCCTCCTGATTCCCCAGCAGCATCCGTTTGCCATCCGGTATTATCGGAACGCCATCGGTTACACCGGCGGTTTCGCGCCGTCCATCCTTCCGGATTCCAAGCCGCTCCGCTATCTGTCCGCTCCGCTGCATCAGGGCTTCTGGTTTGACGAAGGGGTTTTTATGGCCGAACTGTTCAACATGCTCGCCATCTCTTTCGAAACGGGGGACAACGGGTTTGTGGAGAAAGGCCTGGACCTGCTTCTGTCGCGGCTTAAGCCCAATCTTCCCTCCGTCATGCCCGCCGCCGTCAGTTCGTTCCTGGAGTCGTTGTTCAATCCGGACCGGATGCCCGGAACCCTGGCCGACTATGCCCGCGGGGCCGGCATCAGCGAAAACTACCTGAGCCGCCTGGTGAAACAGTCCACCGGCCGCAGCGTGGGAGCCTGGATCGACATCCTCCGCATCCAGCGCGCCAAGCGCCTGCTTTCATCCACCAGCCTCCCCATTATCGACATCGCCGTGTCCGTAGGGGTCGAGGACCAGTCCTATTTTTCGCGCCTTTTCAAGAAAGAGACGGGCATGACGCCCTCTGCCTTCCGGAAAAAGATGCAAGGATAATCCTAATTCCGTCCGTTATCGGCCTGAAATGTTCCGCTGCAAACAGCGAACTTTGCGGCGGATCAAGGCTGATATGGACAAAAAGAATCTATACCTGATTGCCGCCCTCATCTGGGGCATCCCCGGAATCATCATCAGTGTAAAGGGGGTGCGTACCTATCTGTCCATGGAACTGGAAAACCGCTGGTGGCTGCTGCTTGTCACGGCGGCCGTCGTCGCGGGATTCTATTTGATGTTCTCACGCATCGTGGACAGGTACTCCGCCCGCATCGCTTCCCTGCCCCGGAAGACAAGTATCTGGCAGACTTTCCCGCTTCGTGGCTGGATCCTGGTCATCTGCATGACATGCCTCGGAATCGTTCTGAAATTCATTCCCGGCATTCCCGCGGCATTCACCGCATCCTTCTACAGCGGACTGGGCCCTATGCTGGTTGTCGCGGCCTTCCGGTTTGTCCTTAACGGAAAATGCGAATGAAACGGTTTGCCGTGCGTTGACGGAGGGCCTGTCGTTCAACGATTGGGCCTGAGCGATAAAGAGGGATCTACCAGATGAAAGGGATCACTTTGTACTTCACCTTCCGCTTGTACTCCCTGTAACCCTCCAGCCCTTCTTCCAGGACCATTTCTTCATTCTTGATCCGTTTGGCGATCAGCGGAATGTACAGCAACATGATCAGGAAAGAGAGGGGCGAAGCCAGCACCAGTGGCATGGCCAGGAACAGGACGGTCGTGGCCATGTACATCGGATGCCGGACGACTCCATAGAGCCCCGTGTCGATGACCTTCTGATTCTCCTGCACCTCGATGGTCCGGGAGAGGTAGGTGTTCTCCCGCAAAACCTCCGCGTAGAGCAGATAGCAGACCAGGAAAAGGCCAGCCGACGCCCAAACGGCCCAGTCCGGCAGCATGCACCAGCCAAAACGCCAATTGAGGCCCGCCACGACAAACGCCGCGACAAACAGGAGGCCGCTGAGTTTCACGACCGTCTGCTGTTCCTTCTCTTCTTCTTTGGCATTCAGCCGCTTGCGGAGCAGTTCCGGATTCTTCGCCATCATGACCAGGCCGGCGCAGAACATCGGCACGAACAGAATGCCCATCAGCAGCCAGGCCTGCCAATACTGAAGCGACCCCGCCGGCAGGAAGAGCAGCAGGCCGATGACGACAACCCCGAGCAGGAACTTGCCGGTGGCTTGAAGGAAGAGTGCGTTCTTATCCATATTCTAATCTGATGTCTTTTTCCTTCAAGGGACGAAGATAGGGACATTTCACCATATCTCCAAGGTGATGTCGGCCATCGCCTTCCGGGCCGGCCGCATTGAGAAACATAAAGTCGCTTTTCTGGAAGGCCTGTCGGAGATCAGGCCGGCTTCCGGATCTGCGCGAATTGGTCCAAATACTTATTCAATGATACAAGTTCCGTGAAGTCGCGGGAAAGGAAGGCGGCGCAGAACAATTCCCGGAAGCGGCAGAGTTCCTCCAAAAGTGCACTTCTTTGTGAAGGGGTATCGATCCTGCCATATTTGATGGTAAGGTCGATGAGTTCTTGCGCTCGGGCGAAAGCCCCCTCCGCGCGATTGCTCTTACCGGCCTCCAAAGCTTTCAGCACACGGGATGTTTCGCTGCCGATGTTAGCCATCTGCTGCGGGAAAGTCAACTCGGCCCAACGGCCGTTTTCCAAAGCCGTGTGCTGCATTCTATCCGATAATGAATTGTGCTACAATCTTTTCAATCGTTTCCCTGGTCTCCGGGTTGGAAATTCCGCGGGAAGGATTGCCCTGCCAGGAGCGGATGTTGATGAGCGAGTCGTACTCGATGAAATCATCTCCCTCCTCATCGGGATACAAGTTGAAACCCCACAGGTCCTCTCCGGCAGAACCGTTTTCCAACAGCAGACGTTCCAAATCCGCATGCAGTTCGGCATCAAGGGCCAATAGCCCTCGTTTCACATCGGCTACACATTTGATCATATCACCGAACGTGTTCTCTGCCAAAGCAGCAAGTTCGGCTCGTGTTATGGCTGTCTGAAGAATCTGCATGGCGTGCGTTTTCACAAAGGTAATAAAAAAAGAGGAAATCCTTTCGGAAATCCTCTGTAGTAGACCAAACACTCCGAATCTCGAACCTTTCGTTCATCGAAGGACTGCTCCATATACAATCCTTCATCGATGAGCTTGACCGATAAATGGGAATTTACATCATTGTATCATCAGACCTTACGTGTCTTGATAAAATGTCCTTCCTGCACAGATGCAAATGTGGCGACACCGGCAACGATGGCAACGGGGACAATGGACCAGAAAACTGTAGGAACAGTAAGGAAAAGAAGAAGCCCCGTAAGTTTGTTGGCCATCGTGTGAGGAAAGATTAGATGTCTGTATACTATCAACGCCGATACTTGATTGATGAGTTTGACGGTGACTATCGATGCCGCCCAAATCCACAACCAAGTCGGGATCTGCACAACGGGGATAAGCCGTATGGCGCAACAAGCGACAAAGCAGATGTCCGCCACACTGTCCAGCATAGCGCCGGTATTGCTCTCGGCGTTCAGTTTCCGCGCCAGGTAACCATCCAGCATATCGCTTATCCCACATAGACCATAGATTACCCAGAATGCAACACCTGCTGGATTACAGAACAACAGACTGGTGGCCCCAAGGAATCTGAAGGCAGTTATTATGTTGGGGATGTGTTTCATCCTTCCAGGTTCTTCTTCGCCTGAGGATTATTCTGCCAAATGGCACCGACCTTCGGGCAAGTATCCTTCTCCGCACATCCGCCGCAGGTTTCGAGATCATTGGCCATCGCGCACTTACGAATCTCGCACAAGGAACTGCAGAAGACCGTTTTCGCTCCGTCCATACGGCAACCTTCGCAATTAATGTGTTCCGGAAGAATGGGTGCATCGTTCAATTCCGCCCATAGTTTGGCCGTCTTTTCCCGCAGTGCCTGGTCATTGTTCTTCGTAGCGATGTAGGCGTCACACTTTTCGCAGTCCAACCCGCAGAAGGCAATCAATTGCTTCTTGCCGGCACGTCTTGTTATCCTGAAAGTGCAACGCTCGCCTCCTCGGAGTATCGTGTCCTCAATCCGGACATCGAACCGACTGTCAGGTTCAAGTTGCGAAAGAATGAATAATATGCTTTGCCGGGAACACTCGCATTGCTCCGGATTGCTCCTGAGCCCGCACTTCACCTTGGGGCAGGAACATTCCAGATAGCTCAGTTCATAAACCTTCCCCGGCTTAATCACCCTGCCCTGATACCACTTGCTATTATATCCTTCCGAGTAAATCCTGTCGAAATCCCCTCCATACTTGGCATATATTTGCTGATGGATCGGGAGGACACAATCTTTAACGCATTCTATGGCTTCTTTTCGGTAATCCATATAATCAGATTGAGGAATAAACCTGGCAACCTGGTATCTACCAGATAAAAGGAATTACTTTATGTTTAACCTTCTGCTTGTATTCCCTGTAACCGTCCAAACCTTCTTCCAGAACCTTTTCTTCATTCTTTATCCGCTTGGCAATCAGCGGAATATAAAGCAGCATAATAAGGAAAGAAAAGGGCGAAGCAAGTACAAGCGGCATTACAAGGAACAGGACTGTGGTTGCCATATACATCGGATGCCGTACGATTCCATATAGCCCCGTGTCTATCACCTTCTGATTCTCCTGCACCTCGATAGTCCGTGACAAGTAAGTATTTTCCCGCAGCACTTCGGCATAAAGCAGGTAGCAAAGAAGGAACAGACCGGCCGATACCCATACGGCCCAGTTTGGAAGCACGTACCAGTTAAAACGCCAGTTGAGGCCAGCTACAACGAATGCGGCGATAAACAGCAGCCCGCTTAGTTTCACCACCATTTTCTGCTCATTTTCTTCTTCCCTGGCATTAAGGCGCTTGCGGAGCAGT
>JAEEVC010000003.1 GCA_016287075.1 Bacteroidales bacterium
CAGTTTCGGCATCAATGTCGAAGGGAAAGGATATCCCATATCCGTCTCCGGGAGAGTGGTTAAGGCCCTCAATGATGAAAGTACTCGTTTCCTCCAGGAGAACCCTGGGGAGGGTAGCGCTGGAATTCTCAAGACCGCCTTCCTGCTCTTCGCCGGTTATGTCGATGCCGCCACTACCTTCGCACAAAACTGCGGAGGCGGCGGATCCGCCCCCGACCAGAACTGGGGCCGCGACAAGAACGAGGACGACATCCTCTGGGCCCGCCGTTGCTTCCGCAAGGCGCGGGAGATGGTTACTACGCCAATGATTAGGTGGGGTAGAAGGAGATAGATACATCAAGAATATGCGACAATCTCGCATCAATCCTGTTTTTGAGAAATGGATCTTTCTATTTACATTTGCATGTGCATCAAGAGAGTCCCACGAGGACCGCCAACCGAGCAAGCCAGATGCCACGGTGGCAAAGTGATGCGGATGTTCAATATCAAAAACAAATCTGCTATGCCTTACATCGTTACACACGAGAGGACTGGCCGGGTTGGCCAGCGTCACTTTGAGGATTCTATCCTCTTCACCAAGAGTTTCGAAGAATGGGAGGACGCCAATGATTATTTGGAGTCGCTATCTTCATCCATCAAGAAGCATCATTCCGTCATTGGGTGCTATGCCAACTTTGATGGCACATTCTTAGTCATTCAAGATGGCCATTATGACTGTCTGGATCGCATTTACATTGAATCTGAATACGAGGCCAACTATGCCGCTACATTTGGGGTGAACGAGGTCGAGAATCAGCGAATAGCCAAATTCTGCGAGGAGCATCATAAACACGCCCATGTCGGTTCTGCCGGTGAGTATGTCCGTGTATTCTTCATGCCAACGGGGCTTGGGAATATTGTCAAGATTCAGTGTCTTACCTGTGGAGCAGTCGAGGATGTGACTGACTATGATGCCTGGTAACGGGTAAATACCCCAAATCAAAGAGTTATTAGTATTCTCCGCATAGGGCTTAAGCTCTGTGCGGAGTTCTTATTTCTTACAGTTATAATTAAATAATTCGTTCAAACTCACTGAACGCAAAATAGAATCACTATATTTGTAATTGCAAAATCACTCTCTCTCATGCCATTCGCAAAAAACTGCAACCTGCGTTACCAGGTGCTGGATACCCAGTTGAAAGATGCAATGGGCCACACGGTCCATGAGCTTCGGAAGGCGTGCAACCGAGCCCTGGAGGCTGCCGGCTATGCTACCATCTCGGAATACAGCAAGAACACAATCTTGAGTGATATGGAGTACATGATGGACAATTATGACGCCCCTATCGTCAAAAACAAGATTGGACGCAGTGTGTATTACAAATATTCCAGGCCCTTCACAATCTATACGACGGAGTTGCCCGAGAAAGACATGCTACGTCTCCAGCAGGCCATCGACACCCTCAGCGAGTTCGAAGGACGCGCGAATTTTGAATTTGTGAGCAACATCAACCTTCATCTCCGCTCTAAACTCCGAGAGAATGATGATGCAAATCCCGTTGTCTGCTATGATGACAATCAAGACCTCGTGGGCGCGCACCTTCTTGGCCCGTTATATGACGAGATCAAGAAGAAACGCTGTCTAAAGATTTTGTACCAGAAATTCGGCACCCCGGAACCGCTGGAGAAGGTAATCAGCCCTTATTATCTCAAGCAATACAACAACCGCTGGTTCTTGATTGGCCAAGAGAAGGGTAAACCGTATATCTCTAACTTCGCACTGGACCGCATCAAAGGCATCCAGCCGTCACCGGAGGAATACGAACCATATACGGGCGAGGATTTCGACGACTATTTCTACGATATTGTCGGTGTATCCCGTCGCAAGGGCGATGTCAAGGATGTGATGATCTGGGTTGACAAGGAGACTTTCCCCTATATTGAGACCAAAGCCCTTCACCCCACGCAGACAGTTATGGGCCAGGACTATAATGGAGTAACAATACGAATCCAGGTTATCCCCAACTTCGAACTGGAGCAATTGCTGCTCAGCTACGGGGAAAGTGTAAAAGTATTAGACCCACCTGAGCTTAAAGAAACGATAAAGACAAGGTTACAACAAGCGCTTGAGAATTATTAATCCGTTCAGTTCCATTGAACGAATTACCCCTAAATTTGCAGCGTAATTGATTGTTGACCCCCTTAATCTCAGAGACATGAACGAGAGAGACACACAGAGCGCGATATGGCAAATCCTCGATAGTACACGCGGTCGGTATACGGACGCGACTGACGGTCTTATGCTTTTGATTTGCAGGAACGTCAGCGAGCTTGATAGGATTTTCGACTACGAAAGGCTGTTCAGTGGCGCGGAGGCAGCCGCCAACTTCATCGAGTCTCATAACGACCCTCGTCTCCTAAAGATGGTGTATGCCGACTGGAAAAATGCCATTGGCATCCTCGCTTCCTCAACTGGCATCCATAGAGGCTTCGGCTACATCACAATGGAGGCTTCCACGCTGATGCTTCGCCTCCTTGGCCTTCAGGCAGGAGAGAAAGTCTTCGTCCCTTTTGGCGGCGACTGGCATTTTGGGAACTTCTCCCGTTACGATGGGGCCGAATTCTATGCGGAAGAGAAGGACATCAAGATTTACTCTTACCAGAAAGCGAATCTCGCCTCCGGTCAGAACCCGAACTATCACGTCGTGCTGGCTGATTCTTTCGACACGATTGGCCAGGACCTATCCCAATTTGCTGCGGCCTATGTCCCCGCAATGCCATTCCGGTCGATTCAGCGGGGCCGGAAATACAAGGAGGAATTCATCCTCCGGGCGCTCGAGGGTATGCGCCACGATGCTCGGATGGTGATTGCCCTCCCAGAAAGTGCCAACTACTCTATGGAGTTCTTTGAGCTCCGCAAGACCCTGCTTGAGCGCGGGTGGATCGATATGGTGTTCTCTATGCCTCCATCCTCCGTGTTCAACGGCACGGCTATTCGTACGACCATTTGGGTCATCACAAAGGCAGGACGTAGGAATTCTCTGAAACTGATCGACGGCTCTTCAAAGGATTTCTTCATCCCTGTAGATGATGTCTTGCTCGATAAATTAATGGAGCAGATTCAAGCCGGCAACCCTTCTTTCTGCACTATACTGCCCTACGGCAATATCTGGGACAACACCGATGTCCAGTACCGCGACCTTTCCGCTGCTCTTCCGAAAAGAGTCGCACCGGAAGGGATGAGGTATGTCCGCCTGAAGGATATTCTCACTTCGGTACGCTGCCCTTCAATCACCGTTGAGGGAGACGAGTTCCAACACCGACTCACTGGCCGCGAAATGCACCTGGAATTCCCGGAATATAGCCTTGTTCCCGAAAAAACTCCTATGATGGAGTTAAGGTTCGGCCAGCGTTTCAACGTTCTGACGGAAGAAGCATTCTGTTTCCACGGGATAACAGGCAACTTTGTCTGGTTTAAGGGGTGTAGCGAAATCCCTGTTTACATCAACTCGGATGTGTACACTTTCCAAATCAAGGATAATGTCATAACGCCTGAATATCTCTGCTTCGCTCTCGGGAAGGATGATGTCAAGGAAGAGGTTAAGGCCAGAATGACTGGCGTCGCAATCCAGCGCCTCTCACGAAGGGATTTCCTCAACCTCACTATCCTCGTTCCCGACCTTTCTCTTCAAACCCTTTCTTTGCAGGAGATGAATCGTCAGCTCAGTGATGCAAAGAGCGCCGCGTTGAAGGAGACAAAGGAAGAGACTGACGAGCGACTACGCGAAAAGTATGATGACATCGCTGACAGGATTCACCTGGCAGCTCCGTACGGGGCGTCGATGCAACTCAGCCTCTACGCATTAGAAATGATGCTAGAAGCAGGTCAGTCCATTGATGCTAATACGGAAGTTCTCCCCGAGAAGAAGGCTCTCTCGCTGATAAAGAATATCCGGGCAAAGAGCGAGAAATATGGAAGGATTGTGGCGAACATGAACAGCGATCTTCTTGATGAGCCGGAGGTAATTGACCTTAATGCTTTTATGGAAGAGTACATTCAGTGGCTCAAGGACGACACGGACAACTTTGACATTCTTTTCTTCTATGAGAACAATGCCAAGGATGTCAAGATTGCCTTCAACTCGATGATTCTGGAGTATTGCCTAGAAAGCCTTGTCAACAACGCAAAACGTCACGGCTTCACCGGCTATACAGACCTGAAGATGATAAAGTTCGTTGTCAATAAATACCCGGATGGCCCATTTGTCGTCCTGACTGTCGAGAATACTGGCAATAAAGCAGCAGAAGGCTTCTCAGTTGACCTGTACAAGGCAAAAGGAGGCAAGTGCGGTCCTCATGCCCATTCCGGGCGAGGTGGTCATTACGTCGCCCGTATGCTCACCAAAGCGGGTGGAGATTTAAATGTGTTCACAACTGACCCCGAGTGGTCATTTGTCGTAAAACTCATTATACCTGTAAGCTATGAGTAAGTATATTGCGCTTTGGGTGGAGGATTCTCCCGAAGAAATCCTGGAGTTTAAAGAACTCGCAAAAAAGAAAGACATCGAACTCAAATGGTTCGATAATGCTACGGATGCTAATCGATACCTTGAAGATAGTATTGAGCAATTATCGGCTGCTGTACTTGACATTGAGAGTTATGTGGAAAGCGGTATCCAGAATGAAGACGAGAGCAGTTTTTTCAGTGTTTCCCGCAAACTCAATGAACTCAAGAGCAGGAACCCGGTCAAGTATTTTGCCTTTACAGGTAAGGGCGAGCAGTTGAAAAAGAGGGAGAGGTTTGAGACGAACCATAACTGCAAGGTCTTTGATAAACAATTTGAACCGGTAAAAGCCATTAAATACCTGGAGCAACTGGTACAGGAGCACGAAGACTACGCCATCCTGCAGAAATACGAAAAAGCATTTGCGATTTTCGATTGCGAGCCGAAGGTCCTCGATATCTCGCTTCGTCCCAAGCTTATCCAACTCGTCAAATCCTGGGATGTATATGCCCTCCGCAATTCCAGTATGCTGGATGCGCTTATTCGACCGATTAGCGAAAAGATTCTCGACAAGCTCATAGAGCTGAAAGTCATTAACCCTTTCTATATGCAAACACACAAATGGAATGAAAAAAGTACGATACTTTCTTTCCTGAGCAACAATTATTCGGAAGAAATCCCTGAATATGTTGCCCGCGCAGTACATACCATATTCTCCGTTTGCCCGGAAGGCTTGCATTCCTGCCCGCTGTTCGACTCAATAGTAAAGGGAGAGACACCCTTTTTACTTCAGAGTCTGTCGTTGGAATTATTCAACGTCCTCGCCTGGGCCAAGCCTTTTCTCGAAAAGAACTGTAATGAAGAGACCAATCGCAACCACTTCAAACTCAGCGAAAAACAAAAAGCAATATTAAAAGCCAGAAGTCAGCAATAGATATGATTACCGGTACAAACAGAGCCAAAGTAGATAAAGTATGGAATGACCTCTGGACGGCAGGCCTCACCAACTCATTCACCGTCATGGAGCAGATTACTTACCTGCTCTTCATGAAGATGTTAGATGACAGGCAGCTTCAGAAGGAACGGAATGCCAACGCACTCGGGATGAGGGTCGTCAACCCACTTTTCCTTGTGGGGAAGAAGTGGCATAATCCTGATACTGGCGCTGATGTTGAATATAAGAATCTACGCTGGAGTGTTTTTCGGCTTCTTCCAGCTGAAGAACGTTTCCGTATCGTCCGCAATGATGTCTTTTCCTTTATCAAGAATATCGACTCCGGGGAAGATTCATCTTATAGTCGTTTCATGCAGGACGCTGTATTTGCGATCCCCGATGCCCGAACACTTACGAAAGCAATCGAGGGCATCGATGACCTAGAAACCGACAACCTGGACATGATGGGCGATGTCTACGAGTATGTGCTCGGTAAAATGGCTGAATCAGGTACAAATGGTCAGTTCCGCACCCCTCGTCACATCATCCGTATGATGGTTGAGCTTATGGAGCCAACTCCAAACGACAAGATTTGTGATCCGGCTATGGGTAGCGCTGGGTTCCTTGTTGAAGCTGCAAAGTATGTCAAGAACGAATTCGGGAACGAACTTCACGAGGATACCACGCTTGGCTACTACCAGACAGCAATGTTTAATGGTTTTGATACCGACCCCACCATGCTACGTATTGGCGCCATGAACCTGCGTCTGCACGATGTTGCTCAGCCTCATATAGAGCGGAGAGATTCATTGTCGGCGGACAATACAGATGTGGCCAGGTATTCTCTGATAATGGCAAATCCCCCCTTTGCCGGAAGTCTGGATGCAGAGACCGTATCTTCCTCGCTCAAGGTGATTACAAATACAAAAAAGACAGAGCTGTTGTTTATCTCACTCTTTATCAGAACGTTGGTATTAGGTGGGAGATGCGCCAGTATTGTCCCCGACGGAGTGTTGTCCAATAATTCAAGTGCTCATAAAGCCTTACGAGAGAATCTCGTAGAAAAACAAAAACTACAAGCGATTATCTCAATGCCGAGCGGTATTTTCCAGCCATATTCGGGGGTAAGCACAGCCGTGCTCATATTCACAAAAACAAATTATGGAGGCACCGATAATGTATGGTTCTATGATATGACGGCTGATGGATATTCTCTAGATCAAAGAAGAGTTCCTGTCGGGGAAAACGATATACCAGATATTGTTCGTCGCTTCCATCATCCCGAGGATGAATATTTACGGAATCGGACAGATGCATCGTTTATGGTTCCTGTCGAAGAAATACGGAGGAATGGATATGACCTCTCCATGAAAAAGTATAAAAAGCTAGAAAAAATAGAGGTGAATTATGAAAGTCCCCTAGACGTTGTAAATAGAATAGAAAAACTGGAACAAGAAATAATCTCGAGCCTTTCCGAGTATAAGAAAAAGTTTTTGGACTAGAGCAAATGGAGAAACAATTATCGAGTATTTGCAGCATCAAAAAAGGAGAGCAAATTAACACCGCCCTTCTTGATGATTCATATCCCTACAGATACATGAATGGCGGTACTTCAGAATCTGGTTTTTACAACAAATTTAACACAAAAGGGGAAACTGTAACCGTTTGTGAGGGTGGTTCTTGTGGCTTTGTAAACTATCTTGAAGATGATTTTTGGTGCGGTTGCCATTGTTATAAGATTAAGCCATTTGAAGGGTATCTTCCAAAGTATATTTTCTATGCGCTAAAATGCAACCAAGATAGGCTTGAAGCGTTAAAAACAGGAATAGCAATTCCGAATATAAAAAAAAGCGCGATCTCGGATTTTACCATTGATGTTTCTGATAATTTTCAGGAACAAAAAGCTATCGTAGAAGAGCTGGATCTTCTTACAGAATGCCGAGACAAAAGAAACGAACAAATCAAACAACTTGATAGACTGGTTTGGTCTGAGTATTATGAGATGTTTGGTAATCCTTTTGTCAATGATAAAGGATGGAAAGAGTATTCTATGGAGTCCATCGGAACTATATCTGTTGGGAATACTCCCTCTCGAAAGGATTCGCGCAATTATGATTCCGGCTTTATTGAATGGATAAAATCAGATAACCTTTCTGATAATTCAATATTCCCTTCCTCTGCAAAAGAGTACCTTTCAGAGTATGGTGCAAAAAAAGGGCGAATTGCCAAAGTGGGAGATATTCTAATTACATGCATTGCTGGTAGTTTGAAGACTATTGGCGTTTGTGGCTTACTAGATAGGGAGGCAGCTTTTAATCAACAAATGATCGCCATTAGTTTCTCCCCTGATGTTATGCCGTTGTATGCCCTGCATTGCATTCGTGCTTTAAAAAGAGTAATTCAAGACAAAGCTTCTAATGGAATGAAGCATATGATTTCAAAGGCAACTTTTGGGAGTATCAAAATCCCTGTTCCACCGTTTAATCTTCAGAATCGTTTTGCAGAAAAAGTTCTCTCAATTGAAAGAATGAAGACACTACTGACGGATTCTTTATTTGAACATCAGATAATTCTAGACGCCACAATGGCTAAGTATTTCAGAAAGCTTTAATATCATATAATTATGGCGCGCAATTTTGATTTCGTAAAAGACGCAGGATGGGTTGACCTCCACAGAATCTGCGACCGGGCGGAGCAGGAGCAAAAAACCAATCCTACATCATCTGCTATCAATAGCCGAAAGGCGCTGGAGCAGACCGTGTCGTACATCTTCTTCCTCAAGGGATGGCCATACGACGACTTTCCGGGTCTTTATGAACGCACGGTGTGGCCCACGTTCTCGACCTATGTTGGAGATGACATGATGCGTCGTATCAGCTACGTCCGCAGGATAGGGAACAGAGCAGCCCATGAAGCCGACGGAGTTGCTTCGGGTCAGAGCTTCTACTCTCTACTTGATCTCCACTACATTGTTGCGAATCTGTTTGTGAAGTTGAAATTGCTAGATGAGGTTCCGGAATTCGATCGCGCCCTGATCCCTGGCCAGGCGGACAATGTCTTTGTCCCGCAGCCGCAGGTTCAGCCTGTTGCTCCGGTCGTCGCTGAACATCAAGGCGAGCTGGATACTCCTATGGTAACTCATCCGCAGCCGAATGTGTCCGAGGAAGAAACTCGCAAACGCTACATTGACCTCCTTCTTGAGGAAGCGGGTTGGACCGTTGATAAGGAACGAGGTAAGACCATACCACACCACGCAGGTATTGAAATCGAAGTGAGTGGTATGCCTACTCCTACGGGTACAGGTAAAGCCGACTATGTCCTTTACGGTGCCGATGGCCGCGCACTTGCTGTTGTTGAGGCCAAGAAAACCACCATTGACGCTGTAAAGGGGGAGGAACAAGCAATACTCTACGCAGCTTCCCTTGAACGTCGTTATGGTCAAAAGCCTGTTATTTTCCTTACTAATGGCTATACAATTGATGTTATTGA
Source organism: Bacteroidales bacterium (assembly GCA_016287075.1). Lineage (GTDB taxonomy): Bacteria > Bacteroidota > Bacteroidia > Bacteroidales > UBA932 > Cryptobacteroides. The sequence goes on from JAEEVC010000003.1 coordinate 8,908, forward strand.
CGGCACCTATCCCAAGCATAGGATTTATGCCTTCTACACCGAAGATGACTTGGTCAAGACCCTTGCTCAGCGTAACCGCCGTATAATAACGGATGCCGACATCAATCACAGTATCATAGAACGTGAATATCAAGTCCGTTCCATTCATGCTCTGGCAGACCGCTACAACCGTAAGAACCGAAAGGCGTTGCTAGTCATGGCAACAGGAACCGGCAAGACCCGAGTATCTATCGCCGCCGTCGACGTTCTTATCAAGAGTGGCTGGGTTCACAAGGTCCTGTTCCTTGCCGACCGCATCTCCCTCGTGAACCAGGCAAAGCGTGCCTATGAGAATTTCCTGCCCAATCTCACGAAGACCGTTCTCAGCGAAGACAAGCACCCGGACATGAATGCCGAGATTACCTTCTCGACATACCAGACCATGATCCATTATGTGAATGAAGAACAGAAGCAGTTTTCTGTCAAGCGGTTCGATCTTGTAATCGTGGACGAAGCCCATCGCTCCATTTTCGGGAAGTATAAGAGCATTGTGGACTACTTTGATTCATTGCTCATTGGAATGACGGCCACTCCACGTTCAGATGTTGACCGCAGCACCTACGATCTTTTCGACTGCGAGACCGGTGAACCGACCTTCACATACGAACTTGAGGAAGCCGTCCGGGATAAATTTCTGAAATACTTCAAAGTCATTGACCGCACTACCGACCTGATGAAGCAAGGCCGTAAATACGGTGATATGACAAAAGACGAACAGGAACAAATGGACGAAATTGCCGCCCGGGAAGCCGCCAGGCTCAACCTTGATCCGGACGACGATGAAGAGGCTGGCCGAGACCTTTATTCAAACGAACTCTTCAACTACCTGTTCAATACTAATACCGTTGATCTGGTCCTCAAGACCCTTATGGAAGAAGGACACACCGTGGACGATGGCGATAGTATAGGAAAGACTATTATCTTCGCCTTCAACCATAAGCACGCAGAGCTCATTGTAGAACGTTTCGGGAAACTATACCCGGAACTGGGTCATGAGTACTGCCAGCTCATCGACACATATGAAAAATATGCAGACGAGCGTCTTCGGAAGTTCGCCGAGACTCCTATGCCTCGCATTGCTGTCTCCGTGGATATGCTCGATACAGGAGTGGATGTTCCTTCCATTCTCAATCTCGTATTCTTCAAGAAAGTAATGAGCAAAATCCGATTCTGGCAGATGATAGGTCGTGGCACACGCCTCTGTCCTGAAATCGGCAAGGAAGACTTCCTCATTTTCGACTGGTGTGGTAATTTTGACTTCTTTGACCTCCACCCGGAAGGAAAGAAAGATGTGCGTATGCCTTCCCTTACCGAGCGTCTGTTTAATCTCCGGATGGAAATAATGGTCGCGCTGCAAGCTGCGAATTATCAAGAAGACCCCGCAGCAGTTGCCATCTATAATGACATAAAGACGAAACTTATTGAGCAGGTAAAGGGTCTCAACACCTCCAGGATCGATGTGCGGCAGAATATCGAGCTGATTGATAAGTTCTGCGATGAAGCAGCATGGGTTAACGTCAATCCGGTGGATGCACGGAAACTCGAAACAGACGTGGCACCGCTTTTGGCTCCAGATCAGGACGAAATAAATGCTAAACGTTTCGACCTCCTGATGCTCACCATACAACTGAGAATGATTACGGCACCGGATACCGATACGACTTTCCTTGATAGGAAAGTTATCCGTGTCGCCGAAGAATTGGAGAAAAAGGCTTCCATACCACAGGTAATGCAGGCAATGCCCACAATCCGGGAAGTGCAGACAGAGGCGTTTTGGCAGCCCAAACACCTCGACCGTCTTGAGCACGCCCGCAAGGAACTCCGTAATCTCATGCGCTACCTTGACGGCATCTCCGAGACGTTCGTAATTTCAATCTCCGACGAGGTGATAATCAAACCCGGCCATACCACCACGGTTGTCCCTCGTATGTCCTATCGTAACAGGGTGGAAGAGTTTCTCGCGGCCAATGAGCACAATTATGTAATGGTCAAGATCAAGTCCCTCAAGCAGATTACGGAAGAGGATATGGACTATCTGCAAAGGAAATTCTGGGAGGAGCTTGGCACAAAAGACGAATACGATGAAATTGCCAATGCTAAGGCCCGTGATAACGTTGCGGTATTCATCCGCAAGAGTTTACATGTCGATTACGATGAAGCGCTTAGGATGTTCACTGAACTCATCTCAATCAATGTGCTTACTCCTGACCAAGAATCATATTTGAAGGCCCTTATCACATACGTTAATGAGAATGGTGATATCCTTCTGGATGATCTCCAGATAGGCCTTCTTGGGCGTTATGAACTTGGTCGCATCTTCGGAGACAAAACTCCTTATATACGTACGTACGTGGAGACATTACATCGCGTCATCACAGCGGCATAGAATCATCATACATAAAAGATTTGCAACCGTTCAAATAGATTGAACGGTTGCTTTATATTTTTGCCGTTGTAAAAAGAACAAATGGATATGACGGTAGAAAAGTAACGGTATCATTTCAACTCGTTCAGTTAGATTGAACGAATAGCATATAAATTTGCAGTACTAACCTAAAAACCGATAACACTATGAAAACGAACTTGACCGACATGACAAAAGCCACCTCCCTCCGCGATGCTGACATTCTTGCTGCCAGAACTAATCCCACGCTTCAGAGCCAGATTGTCCTCGCTTTCGACAAGGTGATTCTCAAGTATGTAAAAAAATACCATATTGACGGATACTCTCCTCGTGATATGATGCAGGAAGGACGTATCGCTGTCTTCTGCGCCATCAGCAGTTATGATCCTACTCAGGGGAGCGAAAGTTTCCGTCGTTACGCACAGACAAGTGTCTATATGTGGTTTGACCGCATGTACAAGCACTATTCCATTTCCTTTGAGGCTCGCTGCAATGTTGCTGCATAACGGGCCACAGAACAAAACAATCAAGTAACTGAATAATAACCTTAAACCAGACAAGCCATGAAAGAAATCATTTGCCCCAACTGCGGAAGTCACATCACTGTAGATGAGTCCCTTTACGCTTCTATCGTGAATCAGGTACGCAACGACGAGTTCAATGCTGATGTTGATCGCCGTGTTGCAGAACTGAAGGCACAAGTTGCTGCCGAGCGTAAAAACACAGTTCTCGAAACCCAGAATACGATCCAGAAAGTGGAAGCCGCCCATGCTAAAGAGATGGCAGAGAAAGACCAGCTTATTTCCCAGCTCCGGGCTTCCATTTCCCAAAATAAGGAGAAAGTGGCTCTGGCTGTGGCGGAGGAGAAAAATCGCAACCTCGAAGCAATCCAGGATAAAGAAAACACTATTATCCGCCTCCAGGAACAGATGGTGGCAAACAAGGAAGTTGCCAGCCAGAAAATCGCCCTTCTCAACGACGAAGTCGGCAGACTCAAGGAAATGAAACTACGCCTTTCTACCAAAATGATCGGCGAGTCCCTCGAGGTACACTGTAGCACCGTGTTCAATCAGATGCGTGCGTCCGCCTTCCCGCTTGCATACTTCGAGAAGGACAATGATGCATCAGCTGGCAGTAAGGGTGACTTTATCTTCCGCGATTATGATGACGAAGGGCATGAAATTGTCTCAATCATGTTCGAGATGAAGAACGAGGCCGACGAGACGGCAACAAAGCACCGCAACGAGGATTTCTTCGCCAAGCTTGACGCTGACCGTCGCCAGAAGAGATGTGAATACGCAGTGTTGGTGTCCCTTCTGGAGCCCGAAAGTGAACTCTACAACGGTGGCATTGTTGATGTCAGCTACCGTTATGAGAAGATGTATGTCATTCGGCCGCAGTTCTTCCTGTCCTTTATTTCCTTGATTGACAACGCCGCCAAGAAAACAATCGACCTTCAGAAGCAGTTGATTGTGGCACGGAATCAGTCTGTAGATGTCACTAATTTCGAGAGTAAACTAATTGCTTTTCGTGATGGTTTCAACCGGAATTTCCAACTGGCCAGCGATAAGTTCGCAAAGGCGATTGCCGAAATCGACAACACCATCCAGCATCTCCAAAAGGTGAAGGATAATCTTCTTAGTTCTGGCAACCAACTTCGTCTCGCCAATAACAAGGCTGAAGAGCTTTCTATCAAGAAGCTTACCTACAATAATCCCACAATGAAGGCGAAGTTTGACGAAGCCCGCCAGTTAACCGATAATAATGCGTAATTTTAACTATTATTAGAGCCTTATTCTTATGAAATGTCTATCAGTACGCCAGCCGTGGGCGTCCCTCCTTGTCAGCGGCGTAAAGGATGTCGAAAATCGCACCTGGGCGACGCATTATCGAGGCAAACTCCTTATACATGCCTCTTCTAAGAAGATCCCGCACGATGAGTACGATTACTATCCGTACGAATGGTACAATTCTCTTATGAATGCCGTCACCACAAATGCTATTCCTAGTGCGGGTCAGTTCCCGTATTCGGCCATCATCGGTTATGTGACGCTCAAGGATTGCATAACCGACAGCAAGTCAATCTGGGCTCAACAAGGATGTGTCCATTGGGTAGTTTCCGATGCATACCTCTTCGATACCCCGATTCTCAATGTCAAAGGGCAGCTCAATGTTTTCGAATACCCGGAGATCAACGAAAACAACCTCCCTCCGGCTCACAAGGCCGATGGTTATGGCATATCACTGGAAGGCTCAGAACTCGTTGTGAAAACAAGTACGGAGATCCTTTCCATTATAATGGAGAAGCAAGGAAACATGCTTTGCATATATCCGACTCCTGAACTCCGTAAAGTTCTCGGTACTGGAAAGACTGTGGACACATGGAAACCTCGGCCTTTTGATACTGTCCGTTTCGACCTCCCGGATGATATCCGACGTTTCCGGCATGACCATACCGACTACTTTATTGTCAAGGATGAGCAGGGTAATCCCTGTGAGGTGTTCGATTTGAATGAGCGCCTGTTGGGCGATTATACCCTCAACGTGTACTTTGGCGAAGAACTCTGAATGCCCATAAGATGGATTATTCTGACATACAGAACGTTAAGAATCAGGTTCCCGTCTTAATCGGGAACCTGAAAGACAAGGGTGACTTTGGAGATTTTGAAATCCTTCAACAATTGCGATTGACTGTCCCGGCGTTAGTCAAATTCAACCTCAAGGAGGAGCTTGGATCTATCAAGCCTGAACTGCTGTCTTTTACTCAAGCAGAAAAGGATAATCGCCCTTATAATACTCCGCTACACGTCTATGAGTTGGTGGCATCTTGTAGAAATGCGTTTACCAAGGATGAGACGGAGAGCTATATCAGTATTCTAGCATCGAGATTCGAGGAGGATAGCACAATTTCTCCGGAAAGCAACAGTTTCGACTTGCATTCGATTATTGAAATGGGCAAGGTGCTTGCCATATTTCGTTTCAAGCAGGGCAAGTTCGATGATGTTGATAGAATCCTGAATTCAACCATCAACTGTATTGAGAAAAACGATACGGACATGCCCGGACTTCGCACCGTAGGACTTTACCGGGATTTAATCCGGCTAGCATCGAACATGGGAAGGCAATCCGTATTGGATCGGCTCAGCGCGATTTTAGAAAAGAATGCTCCAAATGTCCACAAAAACATGGCTAAGACAGAGACATCTTTTTCTGTTCCACAAGATATGCTTGATAAAGAGCTGGATCTGATGACTGATGGGTATACTATTGATGAGACACTCACCATATTTGCCATGAAATATGTCCCGACGAATGACCAGATTGAAGAATATGTAAAGAAAATACAGGAACAAGACGGTATTCTATCGGCCTTCACACATTTGTACTTTACAACAAGTGGAACGCTTTCGCACGAAGTTAGGCCAGGCCCTGAATATAAGAAAGAGCAGGAAGACCAAATGGTTTCGACTGCATTAAGTTACTTAACGGTTGCCATGCATCTGATTATTGTCACAGGGCAAACGCGAGGAATTTTTACTGTGGACAACATCATGAATTTCATTGCAAAGAGTCCGATTTTGACTCCTAGAAGGATCTCCATAATTGAAAAGGGGATGTATGCTTATATGGAGTATGACTATATATCAGCGATGTCGATATTGATCCCGCAAATTGAATATATGGTAAGAGCATTCTATGCTCAAAACGGTTATTCGGTTACCTCAAATGACGCCATTGGGACCACTAGCGATGCTCTTGGTACGTTGCTCAATAATGAAGAGATTGTAATTCTTGATAGGGATATAACCAGGTATCTTCGTACCATCTTGTCAAACCGGACAGGGTGGAATCTCAGGAATCTGTATTGTCATGGGATAGACGATTCGTTCTCTATTATTCAAGCGGACAGGGTGTTTCATATACTACTACTAATGGCAGTCTTAAGTCAGAGTATTCGGCCCGAATCAGCGTCGTAATTATGACATTCTGTCACGACACCAACGACGGCAAACCATTTGAGATATAGCAAATTATATAGAAACAATTATATTCATAAAGCTAAAGATTATGTTTGTAAAAGCAATAGAGATAGCAACAAACTTTACACGCCCATTTACTTCAATCAGTAGAGTGTATGGAGAACAAAATGCGGAACCGGGATGTGCAACCTTCATTATAGTTAATAATGAGGGCTGGATTCTTACTTGTAAACACGTAGCAAATCAAGTGGCTATAGCAGATCAAGTTAACAAGCAATACTACAATTATAAGAGCGAAATATCTTTACTCAATAAAGGCGATAGACATTACAAGTCGAGAGTTAAAGAAATTGAGAAGAAATATGGTTATTCAAAAGGGAAAGGCATCCTCATCCAACAAAAAAACATGTTCGTTAATGTCGTTGATAAAATGACAGGGTTTAAAATATTCGAACACCCTAAGTATGATGTTGCCTTAATACGTTTAGACGGGTTCAGTAAGATTCTATGTAACACTTTTCCTGTGTTTGCAAATGATTCTTCTGGTCTAAAACAAGGGAAATCACTTTGTAGGTTAGGGTACCCCTATCCAGAATTCACCAACTATGAATATAGCGAAAAGTTAGATGATATTGTCTGGACAAATACTGGAAGGAATCAGACGCCATTATTCCCGATTGATGGAATTATGACAAGAAATTGTATGGACGATTCAAGGATTGTTGAAATTGAGCTAAGTAGACCGGGATTGCGAGGTCAGAGTGGAGGACCTTTATTTGACGTAAATGGTGTTATTTATGGAATGCAATCCGCGACACTCACTCTACCATTGGGTTTTGACCAGGAGTCAAGAGTAATAAAAGTAAAAGGAGTCGATAAGAAAGTTAATGACTATTCCTTCATTCATCTTGGTCGCTGTGTACATGTAGACATCTTAAAATCTTTTATGGATAGTTTAGGTGTAAAATACCAAGTAGGGTAAAAGAGGTATATGCTTTGAATAGTGCTATTAGTGGAGAGCAACGAAATCAGTTTCGTTGCTCTGTGCGTCTTTAAGGATGGCCTTCACCAAGTCGCCGGCATCAAGAGCAATGGTTTGCTGTTGGTCGTGGATGTTGTAGTCATACTTTACTGCACAGACTTTAACGGAGCCGAGATAACGGCTATCAAGATATGCGTTCTCAAACTTGAAAATGAACGGGAAATCATCGGTAGGATGGTCGGGAATCTGCTTCTCGAGTTCTTTCAGTGATGCGACTTCTCTACCCTTATCATCCCGCAGAATATCGTCCTTGCGGTCGATAGAGATGAAAGGCATTGAGTCCCACAATTCAGTCCGTGATGTGAAGAGCAAAGACAGGCGCTTGCGATAACGCTCTATGTCAAATCCGTTCTTCTCCGCCCAGGCTTCGTCAACTTGGAAGAGAGTATAACGAACTTCGTAATGGATGTGGTTCTCAATCTCGCCGATGATGGTCTCTCCATATCTGGGCGTCCGCAGTTCCTTCAGGGAGATTCCATACTCCTGGGCGTATTTCTTCGCTCCTTCCTGGTACCCGACCTTCGTGACCATGATGCCATTGACACCATTCAGGTCATCGAGAACGCCCTTAAAATCGCGCACCTTGCCGATTGGGACCAGCGTGTTGTAATTCTTGCACTCAATGGCGACACGGTGCTTATTGCCGGCTATCACGTATTCCCAGTAGACATCAATCTGATGCTTCTGACCAGACCGACCCTCCAACTTCACATCGTGCTGTACCTTCGTGGTACGCACCACATCGAGATTCACCAACTGCTGGTAAATCTCTTGGGTAAAGCGCTCATATTCCGTATTCGGGTTCATTTGCTGTCTGCTGAATAATATCCTATTGCACCTAGATGTAGAAATTATTTATTCGTTTTATAGAACTTGTGGTCTTTATCAAGGAATACGACATAAAAGATGTTATCCACAATATACCCAGCAACTCTATGCTTTTGGCCACCAATATCCTTTATTACTGCCCAGTCTACATCACCTTCTATAAAGCGTGGAATCCTAAAATCACTATCATCTGGGAAAGAACCATAAACAGAAATACATCCTTGCTGAGCAGCTGTAACTCTATTCTTTTGGCTTAATTCCACAAGCTTTGTCATAAGAGATGATAGAAGGCCTTCTTGTTCCCACTCCTCAAAAGTCTGACCAGGAGGACACTGCACAATATCAAAGTCTTTAAAACTAAATACTAGCAGAGGTATCTCACCTGCAACCGTCTTCTCATTACGAGTATTTTGCAGTCGGGCAGCAATGCCTGCTTGTGACCGGAACTTATTCTTCCCAAACTTACTGCTCATTCTCTTCTCCGCTATATTCCGCCACAAACTTCTCGATATTCCCGAAATATGGAATAGCACCATATTTTCCTAGTAAATAATCTTTACTAAAGGATGCATCATTTCTAACACTAGTAGCTTGATTGATTTTATACTCAACAAGCGAATAGATATCAGATACCCCTTGTTCATTCTTTTCTGCAAACCAAATTTGGTCTCTTCGAAGTAGATCCTTTCTCAGTAAATTCGTGTCGTGGGTGGTTACAACTAGCTGCGCATCCCCATTGTTGAGTTTACTCTGAAAAAGACGTAACAACTCCAAAGCAAGTTTTGTATGAATACTTGCCCCAAACTCGTCTACGACCAAAACGCCTCCATTAGCCAATGTGTCAAGCCATGGGCCAAGTAATGCGAAAATCTTTATTGTTCCAACGGATTCATTTTGGAAGGGTAGAGCGATTCTATCTACAATTATACCTTCTTCATATTTATTATGAGCAGCCTGAATATTTAGTTCTCTGATCTTATTCCCAGAGGGATTCATTGCATCGTTCAATCCTCCAATAATCCTTCGAATAAGAGGATCATTAGGAATAATTGTGCTATCTGAAATTTTGTCGATAAAGTTCTCTTTTACTGAGATGTCTTGAATACCTAAATCTATAATCCTGATAAAATCAAGGATACGCTTTCGCATAGTATCATTCTGCATATACTGTAAAGCAGTATAATTGAGAGTGTTATCATTTATGCCTGATAGAATATTAAATCTTCTACCAATCCAATTCTTTATGAGGAGAGCTATAGGAACATTAAACTGTGCGGCTGTGCTCAAGAAAAGTGCATTATCGCGAGTCATGCCTTCTATAGCCTTCCCCTCTTTGAAGGTTTTGGGATTAACCTGTATACCTTCATTATTTCTTTTGAAGCAGTAACTCTCTTTTTGGCTACTATACTCTTGAACGAAAAGCCATTCGCTATCTACTCTTTCATTAAGGATTTCAAAACCATATCTATACTTTACCTTGTTAATAATAAAAACCATCTGGAAACCACTAGTCTCAAGAGCAGAAGAGGAATCAAGGCGGAACTGATTCATAGAAAACCCAGAAAGAATCCGATCATTACTAACCGAGCCAATAATCATGTCTCGAAAAAAAGACATAGCCTTAACAAGGCTACTCTTACCAGAACCATTTGCACCATAAATGGAGGCAACACGCACAAATCTATTTCCGGTTTCCTGAATATCAAATATATTGGACAAACCGTCTATAGAAGGGTCAACATCTTTGATGGACTTAGCGGCCAACATACTAAATGTGACCTCATTCTTAAAAGAAAGGAAATTCTTAATTGCAAATTCAATTAGCATAACAGATGCGTTTGGGGCTACAAAGATAATCAAAAATTCTCCGATTTTACAAAAATTTGTGAAATTTTCTCAATTTTCCCAAAAATCGGACAAATTTCAGGAGAATAAGGTACCTGCACAAATAGGTGGGGCATAATTGAAGCCGCCCCGAAATAAACGAGTAATTGATATTACCATTCCCAGAGAACAAAAACTAACCAGATGCTAAAAGTCGGCAAAATGGCCCTAAGTCGCCAAAATGTCGCCAAAAATCGAGACACAAAAAGAGCTAACCGTTGAAAATCAGCCAGTTAGCTCTTTTTAAGGTGCCTCGGGCGGGAATCGAACCCGCACGGCCGTTTCGGGCCAAGGGATTTTAAGTCCCTCGTGTCTACCATTTCACCACCAAGGCATTTTCCGGGGGCAAAGATACGAAGATTATGGGAAAATGCTATCTTTGCCGTCATGAAAAGATTCCTGATCGCCCTTCTGCCCCTGTGGCTGCTGGCAGCGGCCTGCGGCGGAAACAACCCTGAAACGCCCGAGAACCCCGGAAATCCGACCGAGAAGCCGGACACGCCGGACACACCCGACACCCCAGACACACCGGATACACCGGAGGAACCGCCTGTGGATCCGTCACTTGTGTGCATCGATGCACCGCTGCTGCTGGAAGTGCCGGCGGGGGCGGAGCTCGGGACGGCCGGCAGCATCCGGGTCTATGACGGGCTCGGGGTGGAGGTCGATGCCATCGACCTGGCGGACCTCGCCGGGGTGACCGTCCGCAGCGACGGCCAGATGATTCCGAAGGCGCAGATCACCACCGAGACGCTGTACACGACCACGATGGACGTGGTGCCGAGCGGCAGCCGCTACCGGATCATCCATTATACCCCGCTCCGGCTGACGGAGAAGGGGCTGGAAATCAAGCTCCACAGCGGGGTGCTGGACTTCGGGAAGGAGTACACCGTCACGGTGGACGCCGGTGTCGTCAAGGGCCATTCCGGCGTCGTGGCGGGCGCATGGACCGTCAAGACAAAGGCAAAGCCCGCATCCACGTCCGAATTGAAGGTCAATGCCGACGGTTCGGCTGATTTCTGCACCATCCAGGGCGCCGTGACCTATGCCGGCAAGCTCGGCAAGGCGACGGCCGTGACCATTTCCGTCGCGGACGGGACCTACCATGAAACCCTCTTCATCCGGGACAAGAACAACCTGACCATCCGGGGCAACAGCCGTTACCGGACCATCCTTTCGTATGCCAACAACGAGAGCTGGGAGGGCGGCAGCGGCGCCAGCACCTCCACGAAAGGCCGCCCCGGCCGGGCCATCGGCACCTCCGGCGGCCGCGGGATCATCCTCGCCGAGAACTGCGACAACCTGGTTTTCGAGGACCTGACGATGGAAAACACCTTCGGCGAACTGAAGGGCCAGGCGGAGGTCATCTATTTCAACAGCAGCAACAAGATGGCCATCGAAAACTGCGTCCTGCTGTCCCTCCAGGACACCTTCCTCTGCAAGGGCACCGTCTATGTCCACAAATCCCTCATCGCGGGCCACTGCGACTTCATCTGGGGCTATCCCAAGGTGTGCCTATTCGAGGACTGCGAAATCCGCGCGGAGGCCGCCGGCTACATCGTGCAGGCGCGCGTTCCGAACGCGAGCGACAAGGGCTTCGTGTTCCTGAACTGCAAGCTGACGGCGTTCGAAGGCGTCAAGGCGGGGTCGATGTTTCTCGCCCGTTCCGGCGGCGATGCCAAGGTCTTCGACAACGTGACCTTCATTGGCTGCGCGATGGACGCGGTCATCGCCCCTGCCGGCTGGTACACCAATCCCGCCCCGAACCCCGCTTCGCCGTCTGCGGCCTCCGGCTGGAAGGAGTACGGCTCGACCGACCTGTCCGGCCGGAAACTGGACCTTTCCGGCCGCTCCCGCAGCGGTCACATCCTCACGGCCGCCGAGGCGGAGGCCTTCTCCTCCCGGGAGGCCGTATTGGGGAACTGACGCTGCGTCACTTTTCGAAATCCGGTTTTGCCCCGATGTAATGCCTGGCGTAATTCAGGCCCAGGGCATCATATCTGCGGGCCATCACCTGTACGCGTGCGTGGAAGTCGTCGAAATCCCGGTCCCCGCCGGTCCAGGCCGCCTCGCTGAAGGCATCCAGCCTGGGCAGGATCATGTATTCAAGGTGGGACATGACGGGCACATATTCGGTCCACAGGCAGCATTCCACGCCTTTGACCATGGCCAGTTCTGCGGGCGTATAGTTGTTCCGGGGGTTCAGCTTGTAGGCTTTTTCCAGGTTCAGGTTGCCGTTGCCGCCCTTGTGGGCCCGTGGCTCCGCAGCATTGTCGGGATTCTGGTAATAATCGAAGTAGCAGTGCTCTCCGGGACAGAGAATGACGAAATTACCGTTTTGGATGACCCGCTTGACGCTCGGAGGACCGAAACGCGACATCACGACTGCGGTCGTGGAAAGCCCGCCCTCGGAAATCTCGTCCCATCCGATGATCTTGCGGCCGCGTGAGCGGACATGACGCTCGATTCTGCGGATGGTGTAGCTCTGCAGCTCCTTCTCGTCCCGGAGACCTTCGTCGGCGATACGCTTCTGGCAGTTCGGGCATTTCTCCCACTCCTCCTTCTTGCACTCGTCGCCGCCGATATGGATGTATTCCGAGGGGAAAAGGTCCATGATTTCATCGAGCACACCCTGCAGGAAGGCGAAGGTACTCTCCTTGCCGGGACAATAGACGTCCTTGCTGATCAGCCATTTGCAGGCGACCTGATAGCCCTCTCCCCTGCAGCCGAGCCATGGATAGGAGGCCAGGGCGGCCGTGGAGTGTCCCGGAATCTCGATCTCGGGAATGACGGCAATATGGCGCTCAGCGGCATATTCGATGATTTCGCGGGCCTGCTCCTGGGTGTAGAATCCGTCCACCGGCACCCCGTCGGGAATCCAGCCGTCGGGGTGCCATCCCGGCCACGACACCGTGTAGGGGCGGTAATTGCCCACCCGGGTGAGTTCGGGATACTTCTTGATCTCAATCCTCCAGCCCTGATCGTCGGTAAGATGCCAGTGGAAGGTGTTGATCTTGTGCATCGCCAGCAGGTCGAGGACGGTCTTGATCTCATCCACCGTCCAGAAATGGCGGCTGCAGTCGAGCATCATCCCGCGGTAATCGAACGCCGGAGCATCTTCGATGTGCACGCAGGGCAGCGCGCCGGGGCCCAGCTGCGCGAGTGTCTCCCGCGCATAGAACACGCCGGCCTCACCTCCCGCGCAGATCCGGACCCCCTTGCGGTCGATGTCCAGGATGTATGCCTCGCTTTTCAGCGCCGGAGAAAGGGTCACCTGGGGCGTCTGCGCCCGTGAAGCCTTGCAGTTGCCGTTCAATTCAACGACAACTGCAGGCTTTGGGATGATGCTGACGGCGGCCAGCACGAGGATGATCAGGTGGTTCATCCGCTATTTCTTGATACAGCGAAGCGGGGCTGCTTTCTCGATGTAATCCGTATCGGCGCTCCAATTCCAGATGTTGTGGAACTTCTTCTGGCCTTCGACGAGCGTTGCGGAGGTCATGGCGATGCAGACGCCTGTATTGACGATATATCCGGCCCAGTTGCGCAGGCAGGTGGCGGGCCAGTTGTAATCGACGCCTCCAAGGGTATAGATGCGGCCCCAGGTGTTCTTGCCGTCAGCCGTCTTGCCATAAACGGCGGTGGCACCCGTGCTGGACTGCATCAAATAGTCCATCAGTGCTCCGGTGTAGTCCGTGATTTCAGGAACCCGGTATCCTGCAGGACAGGGGTTGTAGTTGCTGTCCGCTTTCCAGAAATTGGTGATTTCAGCAGACGACATTTCCCAGTTGCCCTGACCGGAAACACCATAGTATGTCATCGGATTGGCCGTGGCGTTGGCCTCTGACGTCATTACTCTGGGAACATCGAAGAAAAGACCGGTCTGGTCGTTCACCACATAGTCGGCGCAGAAAGGATATTCAAGGGAGCGGTCGAGACTGAACGGAATGGATTCGTATTTCCCGCTGAGGGAGTTGTCCATCACCCGAGTCCCGATAAACGGATCCTTGCGGCCCCACTGGTAGAGGAGGCCGATGGAGGCGGGCTCATTGGCACTGAGCGCATTTGCACCGAGGTTGCGGTCCTGGAATCCATATCCGTTGATGGGCTGGTCCTTGACGTCGGACATCCAGATGTGCCACGACCAGGCAATGGTGGAACCCTTGTAGAGGGCAACCACAATGGAGGCCTGCTCATATTTCTCCACCTTGAAACTGATGGTGCCGCCCGCATAATTGATGTTGGAGATAAGGCCCTTGTCGGTCCCGGTCGCCCAGAGCCAGTCGGCCTTGTCGCCATCGACGGCTGTTCCGTCGGGCTTGTTGGTCTTGAAACTGTACCAGCCGGCCTCCTTGACGATGAAGCAGTTGGCGTTTCCTGCGGCCGTGAGATCCGTCATACCGGCGCTCTTGACCTCCCCGCGATAGGTCTCGCCTTCAACGATGGCGCCCGTCTGGAAGAAGCAGTTCGATCCGAAGGAAAACGGTACGGTAAAGGTAAGGTTGTTGTCCCCGTCCGGCGTCACCTCCTGCAGGGTCGCCTTGGCAAGGTCGGCCTCGGTCGCGGCATAGAAGAAGCCCACCTTGATGGGAATCTTCTTGCTGGAGAAGGAATAGCTGCCGCTGAGGACATAGCCATCCTGGGTCAGGTCGGCCACACCGGTCGTGACGGTAGGGACCTTGGAGAAATCCACCTTGAAGAACCCCTCGGCGCCGGGGACCTCTTTCCCCTTTGCGCTGGCAACGGCCTGATAGAAGTATTCGCCGTTGGCAAGGGACTTGAGGGTGGTGGAGAATTTGCCGTCCGTGGCTGTCGCGGGGATGAGCTGCGCGGTCGCAAGCGTTGCCTTGTCGGCGGCATAGCGGAAGCCGACCGTCACGGTCTCCGTGCCGTCGTAGGTATAAGAGCCATTGAGGGTTACGTCGGTTTCATCGACATCCGCGGCCCCGGTCTTGACGGTGAGGGTGTAGACGGGTTCGGGTACGGGTTCCTTCCTGCAGGAAGAGATGACCATTGTCAGCGCACAGAGGGCTGACAAGGAAAGGAAAAGTGTTTTTTTCATTTTCGTATGTATTAGATTGTGTTACTTTGTGATCAGCAGATATTCGATGTTCTCACCCTTGAACGAGTCGGGGTCGCTGCAGGTCACCCTGACGGGGAGGATGAAAGTCACGCCCTTGGTGATGCATGCGGGATCGATGTCAATCCTCACGGCGGCCTTGACTTCACCGGGGCCCAGGGTCACGACGGGCGTTGCCAGGGTGTAGGCGTTGCCGGGAAGCATCTGGTAGGATTTCTTGTACTGCGCATTGTAGCGTACAAGGTCTTCCTCGTCGATCACGGCGTCGAACGAATAGGACTTGCTGTCATATCCGGCCTTGCAGATCCATACGTTGCAGCATTCCGTTTCGGAAGTCACGGTGACGGGATATTCTCCGGGATGGATGAGATATACGCTCGATGCGATTTCGTGCCCGATGGGCATCCTGTCCGAACAGCCTGCCAGGAAGACAAGCGCGGCAACAAGAGAAAGGATTCGTTTCATAATCAATATCCGGGGTTTTGAACCAGGTTGGTATTCACGTTCATTTCCTGTATGGGGATGGCCAGCCAGTAGGATTTCCACACGCGCTCCATCAGTTCACGCATATCCGTGACCTGATAGAAAGTCTCGGCCGTGGTTCCGTCCATATTCCAGGCCTTGGGCTTGCGGACCATGATCTCGGGGGCCGTCTTCCAGCGGCGGATGTCGTGGTAGCGGCGGGCCTCGTAAAAGAATTCTATGGAGCGCTCCCGATGGAGGATCTCGCGCAGCTCATCACCGGTCGGCTCGCCTCCCGCAAGCGCCCAGGATTCCTTGAAGGTCGGCAGGCCCGCCCTTGTACGGACCTTGTCAAGGCACGCATAGCCCCGCTCGGAGAGACGGCCGTTGTATTCGAAATCGGCCTCGGCATACGAAAGATAGAGCTCGGCCAGGCGGATATACGGGAAATTGTAATAGAAGTACTTGAAGGTCTTCGACGAGGGATCGTAATAATTGGCCTTGTTGATGAATTTCTTGTTGAAATAGCCCGTACAGTTCTGGTATTCGTGCTCGATGTTGAGCGTGCTTCCGTGGATCTCGCCGCCGCGGGCATAGATAGTCTCGACGGTGCCGTCGATCTCATAGGTGCCGCGGTCGTATCCTACGTTGGCATAGAAACGGGGCTCGCGGTGCGAATGCATGTTGGCGGTCTCGGTGACGGGATCGTACGCATACGGGTCGATGTCCTTGGTTTCGGGATCCTTCTCCCACGGCAGGCCGTTCCTGGTATAGTACATCAGCACCGATTCGAAGGTCGGGCAGTGGTAACCCCGGTAGCCGTCGGCATAGTAGCCGCCCTGCCCCGAGGGGTTCACGCTGCGGGGCGCGCTGTGCCGGATATTCACTTCGGAGGCATAGATTCCGCCATAGGCGTAGATATACTCTTCGGGGTTGTGATGGTCCCGGCAGAAGATGTCGTGATAATTGCTCACCGTCCGCTCGAAATCATCCGCGATGTTGATGTCGGGATGGTTGTAGAGGATGTGGCCGTTGGATTCGCAGTAGGAGATGGCATCCTCGCAGGCGTCCATGGCCCGCTTCCATTTCTCCCTGTCATAGACCTGGTTGATAATGTTGGTGCCGTCGGGATTCTTGAAATCAGCCATCTCGGTGTTGCCGTTGTACAAGGGGCTTGCGAGGGTAAGCAGGATTCTGGCTTTCAGCGCCTTGGCCGCACAGCCGGACGCGAAATTCAGTTCCGCCTCGATCCTTCTGGGCGGCAGCAGTTCGGCGGCCTTGTCGTACATCTCGCAGATGAACTTCACGCACTCGTCGGCCGTGGCGCGGGGCTGGAACAGCTCCTCGCTGGTGGCATCGGTGGCGACCTGGCCCCGGATCAGCACGCAGGGTCCGTAATAGTCGAAAAGGACATTGTGGTAATAGCCGATGAGGAAGTAGGCCTCGCCGCGCCACTTGTTGTAATTCTCTTCGGAGATATCGGGCACGCGGTCGATGTTGTTGAGCAGCATGTAGCAGTGCCGGATGGACTCATAGACGTCCAAAGGGTTCCTGCGCCAGTCTATCTCGGGAATGGATCCCGTCCACCAGAACCCCCAATAGCTCTGGCTGGGGCTCTCGAGGCCATAGAGGATGCTTTTGTACTGGAAATAAGCGACCGTGCCCTTGACGCCCGTGATGTAGTCGTCTCCGCCGAAGAAATCAGGGGTGGTGTAGTGCGTGCCGATCAAAGGCATGCTCTGATACAGGTAGTATTCGAACTTCTGGCATTCCGACTGGCTCTTGAAGCAGTCGTCGAAAGTGGCCTTGGATTCGGGGACCACGTCCAGATAGTTGCAGGATGCGAGCAGGGCCGCACAAGTCAATATAGGGAAGATCTTTTTCATCGCTGGACAGGTTAGAAGTTATACTGGATTCCGACATTGATCGTCCGCTGGAGCGGGTAGCTGAGGCCGTTGCCGCTGCCCAGACCGGGGTCCCAATATTTGAAAGCGCTGAACGTGAGCAGGTTGGATGCGGTTACATAGAACCTGAACCATTTGTAGGTATAGCCTGCCTCCACGGTCTTCAAACGGAGAAACGCGCCGTTGTAGAGCCAGAAGGAAGAAATCTTCACGTTGTTCTGGTTCCAGTCGTTGCTCAGACGGGGGTAGGCGGCGTTCACATTGCCGTTCTCGGGGCTCCAATGGTCGTCTGCGATCCATTTCGTGAGGCCGAAGCCCGATACGCCGGAGTCGCAGAACGGGTGGATGTTGCTCATCAGGAGCGAGCAATTGGCCTGGCCCTGGAAGAAGAGCGAGAAGTCGAATCCCTTCCAGGTGGCCGACGCGCCGAAACCGTACACGATTTCGGGCGTGGTCGGCCTTCCGAGGATCGTCATGTCGTTGTCGTCGATCTGTTTGTCGCCATTCATGTCCACATACTTGATATCGCCGGGGCGCACGGCCTGATAGGTCTGCCGGGGGGAGTTGTCGATGTCCTCCTGGTCCTTGAACAGGCCGCAGGCGACGAGTCCGGTGATGGAGTTGATCGGGAAGCCGATCTCGGACTGGTAGTAGGGCGTTCCCGTCGGCTCATCCCGGTCGGTGATCTCGTTGTGGGCGTATGTGAAAGTGCCCCTTGCGGAGAGGGAGAAGTCGCGGCTGAACACCTTGTTGTATTCAAAAGACGCATCGACGCCCCTGTTCAGGACCGCACCGATGTTACCGTAGGGCAGGGTGTTGGAGTAGCCGGCGGAATAAGGGATGGAACGGCGCTGCATGAAGATGCCCGTCCGGTTGTCGTGAAACGCATCGACAATCAGGGTGAAATCGTTGCAGATCCCCAGTTCAAGACCGACGTTGGCCTTGGTGCTGACCTCCCAGGTCGCCTCCTCGTTGCCGAGCGTGGCGATCGTGGTGCCGGACAGGCCCGTGAACTCGGGGCCGACCCGCCAGTACAGCGACTGGCCGGTCCGGACCTCGGTGACGTACGGGAAACGTACAGGGAGCGCATCATTGCCCGACTTGCCGTAAGAGGCGCGCAGTTTCAGGAGCGTGACGACCTTGGAAAGCGGGGCGAAGAACGGCTCGTTGGAGATGGTGTAACCCACGGCCAGGGAAGGGAAGAAACCGAACCGGTGGCCCCTGGCGAAGTTTTCGGAACCGTTGTATCCGAAGTTGGCTTCCATCAGGTACGTGTTCCTGAAGGAGTAGGTGACACGTCCGGCGAGACCCTGCTCGCGGTAGGGAAGCACTTCGTTCTCCGTCGCTCCCGGGGTGTTGTAGACCTTCTCTTTCTGATGATAGACGAGGAGTGCGTTGACGTCGTGAAGCCCACTGAACAGGCGGCTGTACTCGATGGAACCCTGTAAGGAGTTCTCGCGATAGCCGTCCTTGCCGGTGGAGATGGCATAGTAGTCGACAGGAGTGGCACCGATGGGCGTCGTTTCGTAACTGAAACTGCCGTCAGGATTCTGCTGATAGTCGAGCAACTTGTAGTAATGGGGAACGACGGTCTTGTAAGTGGCGGCATAGACATAATTGTAGAAGGATGCCTGCCCCTTGATCTTCAGGCCCTCGGTGATGAAGCCGAGGTCCTGGTCCACGTTGAAGGTTTCGGTGAAGTAGGAGTAGTGCCTGTCTCCGAAGCCCCTGCACATCAAGGCATACGGATTCACGTCATTCGTGCTTCCATTGGGGCTTTCCGCGTTACCGAAACGCACGAACGTGTCTCCCTCCTCGGCCGGCCAGACGGCGGGGAACCTGACCGGGTTGCACCGCATCGTGTAGTAGAACAGGTTGTTCACGCTTTCCGTGGGCGCATGGCGGAAGTGGAGCTGCGTGTTCATCCGGATGCCGATCCTGGTCGTGGGGGTGATTTTTGCCGATACGTTGCTCTGGAAAAGGAACTTGCGGTAGTTGATGTTCGTATTGAAATGGGATGCGGCGGGAGAGCGCAGGATACCGTTCTCATTGAACACGGTGGCGTTGAGGAAATAATCCACCTTCTTGCCGCCACCCATGACGCTGAGGTTGGCGTTCTGGTTCAGGGTTCCCTTCTTGAAGAGGGTGTCATACCAGTTGTTGTTCGGGAAGATGTAGGGGTTGAGGCCGGCCTTGGTACCGTCGATCTTCTCCTGCGGGTAATACATCATTCCCACGGCCTCATTGTAAGCATTCATATAAGCCACGCCGTCCGCCACTTCCTGCACGCTGGTCGGCATGGACCAGCCGTTCTCCACACGCAGGTTGATGTTCATCTTGTCGGTGTCCCGGCCGTTTTTCGTGGTGATGATCATCACGCCGTTTGCTCCGCGTGAGCCATACAGGGCCGTGGCGGTGGCATCTTTCAGGACAGAGAAAGACTGGATCGTTTCCGGCGCAATGGAGTTCAGCATGGTGGACGTGATTTCCACACCGTCCATTACAATCAGGGGAGAGGTGTTGGTGCCGAAAGTGGAAATGCCCCGGATCCAGAAACTTGCACCATCCGCGCCCGGTTCGCCGCTCTTCTGGGTCGAGATCACACCGGCGATCTTGCCCGCAAAGGAAGCCGTCAGGTTGGACGACGGATAATTGAGTTCCTCCGGTTTGATGGCCTGCACGGCTCCCACCACGCTCTCTTTCTTCTGGACACCGAAACCGACAACCACGGCGTCCTCGATCATGTTCGTGTCTTCCGAAAGGGAAACGAGTTTCATGAGCACGACATCCTTGGCCAGGATCTGCTTGGTCTGGTAGCCCAGGCAACTGAAGGATACGCTCTGGGCGTCGGTGGGAATCGTGATGGTGAAATTGCCGTCGATGTCGGTCACCGTACCGACGGAACTGTTGTCGACGACCACGCCGGCACCGACAAGGGGCTGGTTGTCGGTGGAAGAAATCACGGTGCCCGAAACGGTGACCCTTTTGCCGGCGGTGCTCTTCTGCGGCTGCGCCGCCGAAGCAGGCTGTTTCGTGATGGAAACGATTTTGCCACTGATCGAATACTTCAGGTCGTGCCCGAGAATCGTGTCCAGGACTTCCCGGATGCCGGCATTCCTGAAATTGGCGGTAACCGCCGCCGGACCCGACGAATCCAGGTCGGCGGGGTCGAACACAAAGGAATACCCGGTTTGGCTTTCCACGACTTCAAGGACCTGCTGAAGGGGCATGTTGCTGAAATTGCGCGTGACGGTCTGGCCCGCTGCCTGGATCGTCAGCGCGAAGAAAACGGCAAGGGCCAGCATGGGTTTATTGCACATCTTTACGGGATTTGTTGTTTTCAACGATATAGAACGACCTCCCGACCTTTACGGACGAGGTCCGGAGGATTTCACAAACGGCCTTCATGATGTCGTCGATGGAGTCTTCCCTCGAGAACGCGACGCGCATGTTCCTCGACGACACCGACTCCACCTGGAGGACGATCTCGACGTTGAACTCGCGTGAAAGCCTGCGCATCAGTTCGGGAACGGGGATGTTGCTGTAACGGATCTTGCCTTCCGTCCAGGAGATGTACTGGGCGACGTCATCGGCATATTTGTGGATCGACCCGGATTCGGAAGAGACGGACACGACTTCCCCCTTGGCCATCACCTCCTCCCCGACCGGGGAATTTACCTGAAGGGAACCCTCGATCAGGGCCGCCCGGACACAACCGTCGTCTTCGTAGGCCGAGATGTTGAACTTGGTTCCGAGCACCCTGAAACGGCAGCCTGATGTCGACACCACAAGGGGAAGGTCTTCGTTGTGCACGACGTCGAAGCAGGCTTCCCCCACCAGGGAGACATTCCTGTTGGACGTGTTGAAGTCCGCGTCGTATGAAATCTTCGACCCGGCATTCAGCCAGACACTTGTGCCGTCGGGAAGCGAGATCTTTCCGTGGGTGCCCAGCGGAGCCTCGACCATGAACGTCTGGGCCTTGGCCGGCGCAGCGGGTTCTTTCCCGGCCTCCGGCTTGAAGACCAGGAGGCCGATGGCAACGCAGGCGGCCGCGAGAACTCCTGCCAGCCAGATGTTCCTGCGCAGGAACGGCCGGCGGTCCCGGCGCTCTGCCTTCCTTGCCATTCTGCGGAATGCCCCCAGTTCGCCGGCGGTTTTCCGGGAGGGGGTGTGTGTCGTTTTCCACTTTTCTTCCAGGAGTCTGAATTCCGTTGCCGTCTCCCCGGAGCGGGAGATCTCGGAAAACAGCAGTGATTCCTCCTCGGCGGTGGTCTTCCCCTCAAAGAATTTCAGGGAGAGTTCTGTCAGTCTGTTGTCCATAAGTAAGCTAATCCTGCCCTATAAACGATTGAGGGCACGGAAAACCTTACCTCGGATTGAAAGTCAGGAAAAGAACACCCAATAGAAGGGAATCATCCACAAAAGCAGGTCCGGATGGGTGGCCGCTTCCCGGTCAAACGCCTTGCGGATGGTCCTGACATGCTTCTCCACGGCCGATTCGGAGATGCCCAGCCTGATGCCGATCTCCCTGTTCTTCATGCCATTGACGAATTTCAGGTCAAAGACCTCGCGGCATCGGGGCGAGAGCGTGGAGACGATCTTTTCGATCAGGTCCCTGACTTCCAGGGAAAGGACCTGCGACTCTTCGTCCGACAGACTGAAACTGCGGGAGTACAGCCTTTCCGAATCGTTGAGGAACCGCTGGTCGGCGGCGAGCCGCAGGTTTACGGTCCTGGAACTCTTGAGGTAGTCCAGGCATTTGTTGCGCGCAATGGTGAAAAGAAGCTTCTTGACGCTTTCTTCGTCTTTCCCCTGGTAGCAGGACATCAGTTTGATAAACGAGTCCTGTACGATGTCAAGGCTTTCCTGCTCGTCGCAGGTGAAACGCGAGACAAAGTTCAGCAGCCGTGGCTGGTAATCCAGGTACAGATGGGTCAAGTCGGTCATAAACCTCTCCAAAAAACGGCGGAAAGATATCGAAAAAATCAGTAATCTGCAAAAAAGACGGAGCAAACAGTCCTTTCGGGAGCGGCTGGACACCGTCCTCCCGTCCGCCGCGTCCGGATAGAATAGGAAAATCGGCGGGTATGTGCTATCTTTGCATCCCCAAATTGAAAAGCCATGCCTTACAAGGTCAGAAACATCGATACGTGGGAGAGCGGGGAAATGAAGATCCGCTGGGTCCGCGACCATATGCCCCTGCTCCGGGGGCTGGAGGAGGATTTCTCCGAAACGAAGCCGTTCAAGGGGCTCCGGATCGCCCTGAGCGTCCACATGGAGGCCAAGACGGCCTACCTCTGCCGGGTGCTGGCCGCCGGCGGCGCCGAAATGTACGCGACGGGCTGCAACCCGCTGTCGACGCAGGACGACGTGGCCGCCGCGCTGGCCCATGAAGGCCTCAACGTCTTCGCGGTCCACGATGCCACGCCCGAGGAATACGAGGAGGGGCTCCGGAGCGTCATCGCGCCCGGACCGCACATCATCATCGACGATGGCGGTGACCTGGTCTCGCTGATCCACAATCATTTCCCCGAGCTCATCCCGAACGTGCTCGGCGGCTGCGAGGAGACGACGACCGGCATCCACCGGCTCCGCGCCCTCGACCGCGCCGGCACCCTCCGCTTCCCGATGGTCCTCGTCAACGACGCGGCCTGCAAGCATTTTTTCGACAACCGCTACGGCACGGGCCAGTCGGTCTGGGACGGGATCAACCGCACGACGAACCTGATTGTCGCGGGCAAGACCGTCGTCATCGCCGGCTACGGCTGGTGCGGCAAGGGTGTCGCGATGCGCGCCAAGGGATTCGGTGCGGAAGTGATTGTCACAGAGGTCGATCCGGTCAAGGCCCTGGAGGCCCGGATGGACGGTTACTCGGTGATGCCGATGCACGAGGCCGCCGCCCTCGGGGACCTCTTCATCACGGTCACCGGCTGCCGCGACGTCATCACCCCGGACGATTTCCGGGTGATGAAGGACGGCGCCATCCTCTGCAACGCCGGCCATTTCGATGTCGAGGTGGACATCGCGTCCCTCCGGAAAATGGCCGTGGAGACCCGCCCTGCCCGCAACAACATCATGGCCTACACCCTGGAAAACGGCCGGACCCTCTACATCCTCGCCGAAGGCCGTCTCGTCAACCTGGCGGCCGGCGACGGCCACCCGGCGGAAATCATGGACATGTCCTTCGCCATCCAGGCGCTCAGCGCCAAATACCTTTCCGACCACCGACAAACCTTGAAAAACGGTCCGCGCCTCATTCCGGTTCCCGCGGAGATCGACGCCGAAGTCGCGGAGCGCAAGCTCCGTTCCTGGGGCGTCAGCATCGACCGCCTGACCCCGGAACAGCACACATACCTTTACGGCGAATAATGGCACTCATTCCGATCTATTGGTGGAACAAGGAAGTCCACAACTTCCGCATTTCCCAGCAGAAATTCTCCAAGCAGCCCTGGGCCAACGGCGTCGTGCTGCTTGCCTGCGTGGCCGTGGCCATGCTCCTGGCCAACCTCCCTTTCACGAAGCACGCCTACCACGCGTTCCTCAACACGAGTCTGTCCCTGCACATCGCCTCGCCCGGCGGCGGGGTGGACTGGCATTTCCCGCGGGAGATGACCGTGGAGAAGTTCATCAACGACATCCTGATGGTGATCTTCTTCTTCACCGTCGGCCTGGAAATCAAGCGGGAGGTCGTCTGCGGCGAGCTCTCCTCGCCCAAAAAGGCGATGTTGCCGGTCATCGCGGCCTTCGGCGGCGTCGTCGTCCCGGCCCTGATTTTCACCGCCATCAACCACGGCACGCTCTCCGCGAGCGGCTGGGGCATCCCGACGGCGACGGACATCGCCTTCGCGGTGGGCATCCTGTCCATCCTCGGCGACAAGGTTCCCGTGTCCCTGAAGGTGTTCCTGACGGCCCTGGCTATCGCGGATGACCTCATCGCCATCCTGGTGGTCGCGCTGTTCTACGGCGGGACCATCAACCTCGGCCTGCTCGGGGTCGCCTTCGCCGTCATCCTCTTCACCTTCGTCCTGAAGCGGCTCGGCGAGAAGCGCCTGTTCTTCTTCTTGTTCCCGGCTCTGATCGTCTGGGCGCTCTTTTATTATTCCGGCATCCATGCGACCATGTCCGGCGTCGTGATGGCCTTCCTCATCCCGATGGAAGCCCGCTACAACAAGGCGAAATTCCACCGCCGCCACCACATCCTGCTGGAGAATCTCAACCGGAGCGAGGCGGTCTCGGACGAGGATTTCCCGAACGGGCCGCAGCGCCATTATCTCCGCCATCTTTCCGGCCTGTCGAAGCGCTCGATCGGCCCGGCCTACCGGCTGGAGCACCTGCTGAATCCCTGGGTGAACTTCCTCATTATGCCGATTTTCGCCCTGGCGAATGCGGGCGTCGAGATCACGGACCCCTCCTATTTCAATGTCTTCGGATACGACGCCGCGCTCGGCAGCGCCAGCATGGGCATCTTCCTCGGCCTGCTGCTCGGCAAGCCCGTCGGCATCACCCTCGCGAGCTGGATCGCCATCAAGTGCAAGGTCGGCGAAATGCCCGCCAAGGCGACCTGGGCCATGCTTTTCGCGGTGGCCTGCCTCGGCGGCATCGGTTTCACGATGTCCATCTTCGTGGACACGCTTTCCTTCGCGGGGGAGGGCATTCCGGCGGAGGTGACGCAGCACCTGCGCGATGCCGGCAAGATCGCGGTCCTGCTGGGTTCGCTCTGCGCGGGCGTCTTCGGCTCCCTGCTGATTACCGCCGTCAACCGCCTGCAAAAGGGGCGGGAAAAGGAATAATCCCCGGAAAGTATTGAATTATTGAAAGAATCGACGTAATTTTACGCCGGACCAAATGATATTGACCTATGGGACTCTTGAAGAGTATCTTGAAAGTGGCGGCCGAGAAGGTGCTCGCCGAAGTGACTTCCGCCGCCAAACAGCAGACGACATCCTCGTATTCCGCGCCGAAAACCCCGTTGCGGGAGGAGGCTCCCGAGCGCACGGATGCCGAGTGGAAAGCGTATTTCCGCGGGATCCTCAGCGCCGAATTCCCGGCCTACGCCGTCCGGGAGCAGGTGGCCGTGACGGAGCTCGCCGGGGCGGCGGCCGATGAATTCAAACTGTATGACGACCGTCCCCGCCAGGCCTACAAGGCGGAATGGGGCGAGCCCTACACCTTCGTGCTGTATGCGGGCGGCGTGCCGAAAGGCATCGTCATGCTGGGCAAGGGCCACAGCCATGACAGCAATGTCAAATACCTGATTGCCAGGATGTACGCCCAGAAGCTGGGCCTCCCGTATATCAATTTCTACACGCAGATGCCCAACGAACGGGCCTACGTCATCGGCCGGATCCGGAAATTCCTCGGCTAGCCTGAAAGAAAAAGGGGATGCAACCCCGTTGCGCCTGCGGAGGACGCAGCGCAGCCCATCCGGGGCCTTGCAGGCGGCCGGGCTGCGTACCGTCCCGTGAACCGCAATTTTGCGGATTCAAAATCTTCCCCTTTTTCTTTTTTTCCTTGTATGGAAAGCATCCTCCAAAGCCTGGTCCGCCAGGAGACCTGGGAGCAGTTCCTGGCCCACCGGCTGCTGAAAGGCCGGTACACCTGGCATGCCTTCCGGGAAGCCGATGCGTATGTCGCCTCGGAGCAGTATCTCGAAGTGGCGGACCGCCTGCTGCGGGGAGAGGGCCTGGGCATTCCGCGGAAAAAGACCGTCAACAAGATGGGCACGGGAAAGAAACGGACCGTGTACAGTTTCCCGCCCGAAGAGACGGCCGTGCTCCGGATGATCGCTTTCCTGTTGTATCGTTACGACGGCCGCTTCTCCCCCAACTGCTATGCTTTCCGGCGCGGCCTGCAGGCGTCAGACGCCATCCATGATCTTCGCAAAGCGCTGGGAGACAGGAAGATGTGGGCCTATAAACTGGATATCCACGATTACTTCAATTCCATCTCCGTCCCGCTGCTGCTGCCGATGCTCCGCGACCTTCTGGCCGACGATCCGGCCCTTTACCGCTTCTTCGAGCAGCTGCTGACGGACGGCCGTGCCCTGTCGAAAGGGGAGGTGGTCCGGGAGGCCCGCGGCGTCATGGCCGGGACCCCGACGGCTCCTTTCCTGGCGGATGTCTATCTGATGGAGGTGGACCGCCATTTCGCGGAAGCGGGCGTCATCTATGCCCGTTACTCGGACGACATCATCCTGTTCGCCCCGGACCGCGGGACGCTGGAGGCCTGCAAGGCGGACCTGCTCGGCTTCCTGGCCCGTTACCGGCTGACGGTCAATCCCGACAAGGAGCGGATCTATTCCCCGGACGAGGCGTTCGAGTTCCTCGGATTCCGCTGCCATGGCCGCGACATCGACATCGCTTCCGCGACCGTGCGGAAGATGAAAGGGAAGATCCGGCGGGCCGCCCGCGCCCTGATGCGCTGGCGCAGCCGGAACGGCCTGGATGCGGACCGGGCGATGAAAGGACTCATCAACCAGTTCAACGCCAAGTTCTTCGGCGACGCGGATCCGTCCACCCTGACCTGGTCCCGCTGGTTCTTCCCGGTCATCAACCGGACGGAGGGCCTGCATGTGCTCGACCAATACCTCCAGGAGAACATCCGCTACCTTTCCACCGGCCGCCACACCAAGGCCAATTACCGGGTTACCTATGCGCAGATGAAGGCCCTGGGCTATCGCAGCCTGGTCCACGCGTATTACGAAAGCCGGGAAGCCGTCCGGGAGCAGGGTCAGTAAGGAACCGGCTGGTTTTCATGTTCTTATAGTCTGAAGTATCCGCCGATGCGGATATCGGATCCTTCGCAGCGCCAGCCGGTCCGGCTCCAGAGTTCGCCGCCGGAGCGCGAGCTCTCGTAGCCGAGGAATCCGATCTGGACGAGGGCATAGACGGAGCCGGTGACCGGGATCATCAGGCCAGGGCGGATGCCGCAGTCCAGGTAGAAGACGGGCGCCCTGCCCCCGGCATACTGCGTCCGGCGCAGGTTCAGGTCCGCATCCGCGAAAACGCGGATGCCGGCGAGCACCTCGGCGTGGAAACGGGCATAGGGGTTTATCCCGAAGGTCCAGTGGCTCTCGCCGTAGGAACTGGACCAGCCCGCGAGGATGCCGCTGCCGAGGTACAGGTACTTCCCTATGGGCCAGGCAATCTCCGGTGCGAGGGTGATGTAGCTGTAATTCTCGGAGAAATCGGCGGAGACGCCGCCGCCCAGCAGGCCATTGAACTTGCGGGGACGGGAAAGGGTCCCGTTGTCCTGGGCAGCGGCGGAGAGCGCCGTCAAGGCGGCGAGGACAACGAAGAGGATCCTTTTCCGGGGGGTCATGGCTATTCGCTCTTGTCGAGGATCAGCTTGAGCTCGTCGAGCTGGGACTGGTCGATTTCCGACGGGGAGTCGATCATCACGTCGCGGCCCTGGTTGTTCTTCGGGAAGGCGATGTAGTCGCGGATGGTATCCTGGCCGCCGAAGAGGGCGCAGACGCGGTCGAAGCCGAAGGCGAGGCCGCCGTGCGGCGGGGCGCCGTACTGGAAGGCATGGATGATGAAACCGAACTTGTATTCGGCCTCCTCGGGACCGATGCCGAGCACCTCGAACATCCGCTTCTGCATGTCGGCGTTGTGGATCCGGATGGAACCGCCGCCGAGCTCGTTGCCGTTGAGGACGAAGTCGTAGGCATTGGCGCAGACGCGCTCCAGGTCCTCTTTCTTATTGGAATAGAACCACTTCTCGTGCTCCGGCTTCGGGGCCGTGAAGGGATGGTGCATCGCGTAGAAGCGCTGGGTCTCGTCGTCCCACTCGAGGAGCGGGAAATCGACGATCCACAGCGGGGCGAACACCTTCGGGTCGCGGAGGCCGAGGCGACCGCCCATCTCGAGGCGGAGGACGCCGAGCATGGTCTGGACCTTGCGCTTGGCATCGCCGCTGAGGACCAGCAGCAGGTCGCCGGGCTTCGCCTCGGCCGCCGCTGCGATCTTCGCGAGGTCTTCCGGGGCGTAGAACTTGTCGATGGAGGACTTGAAGGAACCGTCGGCATTGACCCGGATGTAGATCAGGCCCTTGGCGCCGACCTGGGGCCGCTTGACCCATTCGGTCAGTTCGTCGATCTGCTTGCGGGTGTATTCGGCGGCGCCGGGGACGGCGATCGCGCCGATATAGGCCGCGCCGTCGAGGACGCCGAAGCCCTTGCCTTTCGCAACGTCCGTCAGTTCATGGATTTCCATTCCGAAGCGGACGTCCGGCTTGTCGGAGCCGTACTTGTCCATCGCGTCGTACCAGCTCATCCGCGGCAGCGGGTTCGGGACATCGACGCCGAGGACGTTCTTGAACAGGGTGCGCATCATGCCCTCGAAGGTGCCGAGCACGTCTTCCTGCTCGACGAAGGACATCTCGCAGTCGATCTGTGTGAATTCCGGCTGGCGGTCGGCGCGCAGGTCCTCGTCACGGAAGCACCTGACAATCTGGAAGTAGCGGTCATATCCGGCGACCATCAGCAGCTGCTTGAAGGTCTGCGGGCTCTGCGGCAGGGCGTAGAACTGGCCCGGATTCATGCGGGACGGGACGACGAAGTCGCGCGCGCCTTCCGGGGTCGATTTGATCAGGTACGGGGTCTCGATCTCCATGAAGCCGAGGCCGTCGAGGTAATTGCGGACTTCGTGGGCGATGCGGTGGCGGAGCATCAGCGCCTTCTTGAGCGGGCCGCGCCGGAGGTCGAGGTAGCGGAATTTCATCCGCAGGTCCTCGCCGCCGTCGGACTCGTCCTCGATGGTGAAGGGCGGGGTCACGGACTTGTTCAGCACGTTGATCGCGCTGACCTTGATCTCGATGTCGCCGGTGGGCATCTTCGGGTTTTTGGCCTGGCGCTCAAGCACTTCGCCGGTGGCCTGGATGACGAATTCACGGCCGAGGGCGGTGGCGGTCCCGACGAGCTCCGCCGGGGCGTCGGCCTCGACGACCAGCTGGGTGACGCCGTAGCGGTCACGCAGGTCGATGAAGGTCATGCCGCCGAGTTTACGGGCCTTCTGGACCCACCCGGCGAGGGTGACGGTCTGTCCGGCGTTCGCGATGCGGAGTTCTCCGCAGGTATGGGTTCTGTACATATGGATGCGTTAAATCGGTTTCAGTCCGCAAAAATAGCAAAAAAACGGGGAAAGCAGCGCGTTCTCGCCCGTCTATTTCGCATGTTTCCGGGCGTAGCGGGGATCAAAGGCCATATTGAGGGCATGGGCCAGCCGGTAACCGCCGTTCCGCAGTTGTGTCCGCATGAGTTCGGTATGGTCCCGGATCCACCTGGCACTGATCCTGTCGCCCTTCTCGATCTCGATGCGGCAGTCCTGGCACTTGTCCGCGACGTCCTTGCCCCAGTCGTAAATGTTTCCCCTGCAGATCTCCTCCATCTGGGCAGGCGTGCAGTCGTCGCAGATCTCGGCGATGTCGGAGAAACTGAACGGGAGGGGATTCACGACCATGGAGTAGTCCCAGACCCGGTGGTAGGTGGTTTCCTCGCCGAGGAAGGTCACGGGATACTTGCCGATGTTCTCATGGTCGGCGGCATAACGGACATGGCCGGGGCAGTGCATGTCCCCGATCAGGTGGGTGACCATGACCAGTTCCTTCCAGCGGATGGAGTCGGGGAAATCCTTCGCGTGGGCGAGGTCCTCCAGGCAATGGGCGGCAAAATAGACGTTATTGATCAGTTTCCGGCCGGTGCCGGGTTCGAAGAGCGTGTCGTAGGGACGGTTGTCCGGCCCGACTTCGAAGGTATGGGCATGCCCGACCCCCTTTGTCCACTCCAGCGGGAAGGTGGCGTCCATTTCGGCGCGGTAATCATCGCAGTACGAGGCGATGGCCACCAGCGGCGTACCCTGCATGATTTCCTGCACCCGCTTCTGCGTGGTCTTGGTGAGGTGGTTCTGGGCGATCTTCGCCACGGTGGCATGGCCCATCCGGCCCCAGCCCGCGGCGCTTGTCGCGGTCAGCAGCGCGAGGAGAAGGACCGTGACGGTCTTGGATTTCATATTCATAAACACGTTTTTATGTCTGTAAGGCTGTTTTTGTGCCGCACCCGGCCTTCCAATGTGTGGGTGCGGCACGATTTCATGCTTCTAGGCCTGTTTTTGTGTTTCAAGCGTATCCAGCGAGCGCGTCAGGGCAACGAAGTCCTCCACGCCGAGGCGTTCGGGACGCAGGTCGAAGACCGGGTCCGCCAGGAATGCCGCAAGGGTGTCGTCAGACCAGCCCTCGCGGTCCGCTTTTGCACGGGCGAGAGGCCTCAGGGAATTGCGGAGCGTCTTGCGGCGCTGCCCGAAGGCCGTCTTGACGACGGTCTTGAACAGCTTTTCGTCGCAGCCGAGGTCCGTGCGGCCGTTGCGGCGGAGCCGGATGACGGCCGAGGTGACCTTCGGCGGCGGGGCGAAGCAGCCGGACCCCACGGTAAAGAGGTATTCGATGTCGTACCACGCCTGCAAAAACACCGACAGGATGCCGTAGGTCTTCGTGCCGGGCTTTTCGGCGATGCGTTCCGCAACCTCCTTCTGGATCATGCAGACGACCTGGGGAATCCGGTCCTTGTGGTCCAGGACCTTGAAGAAGATCTGCGAGGAGATGTTGTAGGGGAAATTGCCGATGACGGCGAAACGGTCCGGGAAGATCCGCTCCAGCTTCAGCGTCAGGAAATCCCCCTGCAGCAGCTTCCCGGGCATGTCCGGGAAATGCGTTATCAGGTAATCGACCGACTCCCCATCGATTTCAATGCATTTCAGCGCAATATCCTCCCGCTGCAGCAGGTACTGCGTCAGCACCCCCATCCCCGGCCCGATCTCCAGCACGGGGAAGGGTTTCTCCTGCACTTCCAGCGCGGCGACGATGTCCTGCGCAATGCGCTGGTCGGTGAGGAAATGTTGCCCGAGGGCTTTCTTGGCACGTACTTCCATCCTGAACGACTGCGGGAAACGATGGATTTACAGTGCCTCCACCGCCTTGTAGGCCGCCTCGATCTCGGCGACGACCGGGTCGTCGGCGGCAAGACCGGTGTACTTCACCACGGTCGCGGCGACGCCTTCGGCTGCGATGGCCGCGAGCATCTCGACGCTCTGCGGGTCGGCCGGGTTGTCGAAATGGAGCGCCGCGCCGATGGCGAGGAGGAGTTTGTCATACGGCAGGCCGAAACCCCTGGCCGTCAGCATCGGGAGGATGAGGCGGTCGTTCGGGGCGAGCTTGCGGAGCGGCTCCCGGCCGACGCGGTCCACGTCGTCCTTGAGGTACGGATTGGAGAAACGCTTGAGAATCTTTTCGATATAGGCGAAATGGGCATCATGGTCGAAGCCGAACTTCCGCACCAGTCCCTCGCCGCTCTGCTGCATCACGGCCTTGACGACGGGGAACACGGCCGGGTCGGCGATGCTCTCGCCGATGGTGCCGAGCCCCTTCATCTTGCCGATGTACGCGGCCGTGGCATGTCCGGTGTTGAGGGTGAAGAGCTTCCGTTCGACATAGGCCTCGAGGTTGTCCACCGGGGTCATGCCCGCGATGGCGGGAATCGCCCCGACGAAGGCGCTCCGCTCTACGTCCCACTCGAAGTATTCTTCGACGGCGACGTCCAGCGGAACTTCGCAGCGCACGGGCGGCACGATGCGGTCCACGGCCGCATCCGGCCAGCCGACGTGCTTCTCCGCCCATGCGGCGACATCGGGACTTAACAGCGCGAATGTCAGTTCTTTCAGCTGCGACGTGGCCTTCAGGCCGTTCTCGCAGGCGATGATGTTCAGCGGCTTCTCCTCACCGGCGGCCATGCGGGCGGCAAGCCCCTTGGCTATGGCCGGCGCGACGAACTTGAGGATCCTGAGGCCCACGGCCGTCGTGATGAGGTCCGCATCGGCGATTTCGGCGACGGCCGCCTCGCTGCCGGAGTGGACGGCACGAATGTCGGTGATGACAATGTCACGGCTCTCCGTGTCCGTCACATGGACGGTGTATTGTTTCCGGTTGTTGATCTGGTCCAGAAGGTCAGCGACCACATCGGCGAATACCACCCGGTATCCCGCCTGGGCCAGTACGGCGCCGATGAATCCGCGCCCGATGTTTCCCGCTCCGAATTGAATGGCTTTCATTGTTTTGTGTTTATTGTTCCAACCATGCACCGAGTTCGGTGTAGATCTTTTTGGCGATGAATTCCATGGCGGCGGAACCCGGGTGGCAGCCGCCGGTATCGCCGGCGTAGTCGTGCTTCGGCATGTTCGGCTGCTTCCCCTTGTTGGAAAGGGTGGAGGGGCTGTAGCCGCCGAGGTCGTTGAACCCGTTGACCCTGAAGAGGTTGACCGTCTTGGCGCCATAGTGGTCGGCGATCTGCAGGACGGACTGCTCGATGGAGGCGCTCAGGTAGTCGCCGATGATGCAGACGACCTTGCACTGCGGGTAGCGCTCCCGGATCTGGCAGAGAAGCTTGACATAGGCCTCGCAGAAGGTCCCGTCGGGCAGGGCGTTGATCTCGCTCCGCGTCTTCGCGGCATCCGCCTTGTCGTAGATGCCGTTCATGATGCTTGCGGACGGGGCGGTGCCGCCGTAGATGTTGGACTCATCGTTGCGGATGGCGACGCCCGGCGCCAGCGGGTCGGCGTTGTGGGCCCAGTCGTTGGTGCCGCCGTGGATCAGGATGATGTCCGGCCGGCCGCAGCCGCCGTTCTCGATGAAGCGGGTGACGAAATCCTTCTTGTACCAGGCGTTGGAGGCGGAGCCGTACCTGGCGACATAGTTCTCCGGCGTCGTATTGGTCACGGTCGATCCGGAGAAGGCGATGTTCATGTCGAGTTCGGCGCTCTTCATGTAATCATGGATGAGCCGGTACCAGTAGGTCTCGTGAACGAGGGTCAGCGTCCCGTCCGTAGCCGGGTAGTGGGCGCTGTAACCCGCCGGTATCCAGCCCTTGAAGGTCGATATGGAGTCGCCGATGACGCTGACACGCTTGGCGGCCTTCGGCTTGACGTTCGGGTCGGCGGGGAGTCCGCTGACGGTCGGGAGCTTGTCCGTCCCTTCTACCCAGACGGTCCCGTCGGCCGCCGCCTGGAGCTTGCCGAGCAGCGTCCCGTCGGTCAACTTGGCCGTGGCGAGGGCCTCGCAACCGGTCTCGGTGGCATTGGCGTCGCCCGTTCCGAGCTGGATCGCTTCATCGCAGAAGCAGGCCTCGAACCGGCTCGCCCACGTGCTGCGGCAGTAGATGCCGCCGTAGTACGGGTAGCTGGAGACGTCTGTAACCCGGTCGTTGCGGTTCAGCATGTTGGTCGGGGTAACCGTGCTGTAGCAGTCCTTGATGAGGGCGGGCTGGGAGCTGTTCTGGTAGGCGAGGATGCCGGCCAGGGCGCCGCGGTTGCCCGTGGAGACGGTCTGGATCAGCGCCGGATTGCTGTAGCAGCCCTTGATGGTCAAGACGTTGCCGCCATGGGACCAGGCCAGGATGCCGGCGGCGATGGAGTAGAGATTGGTGCCGCCGTTGTTGCCGGTGGCCGTGATCTCGCTGCCGATGCAGGCACAGTTGGAGATGGTCACGTCCTTCGTGGCCGAGTCGATCTTGAGTGACGAACTGAGGAAGCCGCAGTAGCCCGCGATGCCGCCGACGGCGTACTGGCCCTTGATGGTGCCGTACATGGCGCAGTGGTCGACGGTGATCGGGTCCACGGGGACCAGGGTGCCGGCGATGCCGCCGACGTAGTACTTGTCGCAGCCGATGGACGCGTAACTTCCTGTTACACAGTTCTCGATGCGTCCGCCTTCCACCTGGCCGGCAATGCCGCCCTGGATGTAGCCGACCGCCGTCAGGTTGCCCTCGAAGGAGCAGCCGGAGACGAGCGACGAAGCGCCGCGGACGACCCCGAAGAGGCCGCCGTTCCAGTGGTAATAGATGTTGACCGTTTTCTCCTTCGGGATCCTGCAGCCGCGGACGGTCGAATTCTCGACCACGCCGATGAGGCCGCCGCTGTACTTGCCGTAGATGGTGACGTTGCCGTCCATCACGCAGTTCTCGAAGGTGGAATTCTTCACCCAGCCCGCGATGGCGCCGGAGAAGCCCTCGTTGGCCTCCTTGATGACCTGGAGCCCGGACACGTACTGCCGGAACTGGCCGCTGACGGTGATGTCGCTCACGGTCGTATTCTCCGCGTAGCCGACCACCGTGCCGCTATAGACATAGCCGGCGTCGATGTCCGCATGCTCGAAGCTGACCTTCCGGATGGTGGCGCCGTTGGCCTGGGCGATGAACGCCGTAGGGCTCTTGACCGTGGGCGTATGGATCGTCAGGTCCGAAATCTTGTGGCCGTCGCCGTCATAGGTGCCGGAGAACTTCGTCCCTCCCTGGCAGATGGGCTTGAAATCGATGCCTGCGAGGCTGATGTCCAGGGTCTGGCGGTAGTGGGCCGAAAGGTATTTGCCGTCCCCGCCGCCGTTCGTCTTCTCGGAAAGGGCGACAAGGTCGTCCGCCGAGGCGATCAGGTAGGGGTTCGCTTCCGTCCCTTCACCGCCGCTGAAATCGGTCTCGAAGGACCGCTGCGCGACCTTGACGGTTTTCTTGACTTCGCCGGCGGCGACGGTGACGGTCCCGTCACGGAGCTGGTTCTTGCCGAGGAACTCAGTGGCAGTAATGGTGATTGTCGCATCCCCGTGGCCGCTTGCGGGCGTGACGGTGATCCAGTCTGCCGAGGCGGTGGCGGTCCATTCGGCGGCCGTCGTCGTGATGACGACGTCGGCGGAGCCGTCCCGTCCCGGAAGGGAGACGGAAGCGGGCGTGACGGTCAGGGTGACTTCGACGGGCTTACCTTCGGGGATGACGGGTTCCTGCTGGCAGGCGAGCGGGAACAGCAGGGCGGAGAGGGCCGCGATCAGGGAGAATCTTCCGGTTTTCATATGTTTTATTCTTTGCTGACGGTGAATTCTGCGTAGATGGGGAAATGGTCCGAGCAGACGGACGTGCCGTTCGCCATCGGTTCGGCTACGACCTTGTAGGCCGAGGGGCTGGCGTTCCGGTAGAAGATATGGTCGATGTAGGTCCAGGTGTTGCGGTCGGTGCGGAAGCCCGTGTAGGTGGGCAGGTATTCCGCCCCGGCCACCGTCTTCCCGGCACTCTGCATGTAATCCCGGAGCGGCTTGAGCGACTCGTGTTCATAGGCGAGGTTGAGGTCGCCGCAGAAGAAGACGGGATCGCCGTCGGCGCACTGCGCCTTCATCCGTTCCACGGACATGAGGCTGCACTGCAGCCGTCCGGTCGTGCCGCTCGGGAAGAAGTGGGTGTCCCAGACATAGAAGACGATGCCGGTCGACCGTTCCTTGACCTTCAGCCAGAGGGAGAGTTTCGGCGTGCCGCCGTCCACGAAGAGGTCGCCCGCATAGGAACTGACCTCGGGCGTGGCGCTGAACCAGTAGCGGCCCCAGTCGAGCATCTGGAAGCGGGAGGTCCTGAGGGCGATGACGTCGCGGTGGCCGCCGTTCTTGAAGATGGCGTCGTCGTCGCAGCGCTCCACGCTCTCGTAGCCTTCCTTCTTGACGCCGTCTTTCGCATACATATAATAGCTGTACTGCGGGAAGTTGTCCTTCATGAAGTTCAGCTGGGTCCGCCGGCATTCCTGCAGGCAGATGATGTCCGGATCCGTCGCCTGGAACATGGCCCTGCAGGGGGCTTCCCGGTACTGGGCCCACTGATGACCTTCCCCTTCATCCGTCGACTGCAGGATGTTGAAGGACATCAGCCGGAAGGAGAAGGAGCCGGCCTCGCCGGGATGATCCGCCTCCGGGGCTTTCTGCGTGATGGTGAAGGAACGCACGTCCGACCCGCAGGTGAAACTGACGGAGCCGGAGCGCTCGCTCCCCGCGTTGCTGTCCACGGTCAGCTTGACGTCGTAAGTGCCGGCGACGGCATAATCGTGGTCCGACCGGATCCAGGAGACGGTCGTGGAAACCTTCCAGAAGCCCGTCGCGGTGAAATGGATGAGGATGGGTTCGACGCCGCTGGCCGCGACGGTCCTGTCCCCGAGACCGCTGATGGAAGAAAACCCGGTGCCGGCCGGGGGATCCGTTTGTCCGGTCTCCCCCGAGCAGGCGCAGGTCAGCAGCAGGCCGATTGCGGCGAAAGCCGCCAGGATTCTTTTCATGCCGGAGTCCTTTAGTTACCGAACGTTACGCCGGAGATGGTGGCTCCCGCACCGAGCGGCTGGCCGAAGAGCAGAGAGGCGAAATTGTCGGCGCTTGTCGTCGTGATGGCATCACCCTTTACAATGTTCACGGAACCCACCTTGCCGGTAACGGCCGTGGTGTAAGGGTTGTTGGTACCGCAGATGAGGCCGCAGTGCGGGCCACTCTCCGATGCCGGCAGCGTGCTGGTAATCGTGGCGTTGGCCGTGACAGTGTTGTCGGTGAAGGTGGAGTTGAGCGCCGCATTGCCGCCGAGCAGGCAGCCGATGGCGTTGTACTTGCCGTCCGTATTCGGGTTTTCGCTGTAAAGCTTGCCGTTGCTGGTGCATCCGGTGATGACGACCTGTCCGGACGGTTCGCCGTAGGCCTGGATGCCGCCGAGCTGGGAACGGGTCGCGGCTACGCAGTTCTTGAGCGAGATGGCGCCGTTGTTCGTGCAGGACTTGAGTTCCCAGGTGTAGATGCCGGTGCCGTCGCCATTGGCCTTATCGTTGGAGTTGCCGGCGTGGCAGTTGATGCCGGCGACCCTGGCGCGGAGCTTGGTCCCGGCCGCGTCGCAGGTGACGG
Source organism: Bacteroidales bacterium (assembly GCA_016287075.1). GTDB lineage: Bacteria > Bacteroidota > Bacteroidia > Bacteroidales > UBA932 > Cryptobacteroides. The sequence goes on from JAEEVC010000003.1 coordinate 46,262, forward strand.
CGCCGTTGTTGACGCAGCCCTCGTAGGTGGCGTGTGCGCCCCGGGTCGGGGTTCCGTAATAACCGGAGATGCCGCCGACATAGGCCCAGCTCTTTTCCGTGTAACCGGTTGCCGTCGTGCTGATTTCGCCGCTGTTGGTGCAGTCCTTGAACAGGACCTGGGTCACGTTGTTGACATAGCCGCAGATGCCGCCCATGCGCGCGGTGCCGCCGCCGGTATAGGTGATGGCGCCCTCGTTGATGCAGGACGTGACGGTGCCGGCTCCTTCGATGTGTCCGATGATGCCGCCGAGCTGGGAGGCCTTGGAGGATCCCTCATAGGCCGCGGTGACGGCCGCCGTATTCTTGCAGCCGGTGATGCTGGCGCCGGCTTCGGTGTAACCGGCGATGCCGCCCAGATGGTGGGTGTTGAAGTTGGTGGCGGTGATGGCGATGCCGTTGGTGCAGTTCTCGATGGTCGCCGTCTCGCTGACATAGCCGGCGATGCCGCCGATATGGAAGGTGGCATCGAGACCGTCCTGCTGTGCCTTGATGGAGCCCGCAGTCTTCAGGTTCTTCACCGTCGCGGTAATCTTGCGGAAGACGCCGATGTTCGCGAGTTCAGCGGCATCGGCCGTGAGGGCGTCCGCGATTTCGTAGTTGAGGGTGATCGTGTGACCCTGGCCGTCGAAGATGCAGTTCAGTTCGTTCGCCGGCTCGGAAATGGTGATGTCGGCGGTGAGTTTCACGGTCTCGCCGGCCTCATACTGGTCCATCGCGCCGATGAAGGAGAAGAATTCCTCCGCGGTCTTGATCTCGGTGAGTTTCGTGGCGGCGGGCTTCTCCGTGGCGGCCTGTTTGACATTGACGGTCAGGCGTTTCGCCGTGCTGTTGATGGACAACTTGCCCTCCCTTTCCTTGTAGGCCGTATTCTCCGCGGCCGTGACGGTGACGGAGGCGTTGCCCTCGCCGGAAGCGGGCTCGAAGCTGATCCATGCATCCGTGGTGCTGATCGCCCACTTGGTGTTGGAGGTAATCTGGAGGGTGGCGGTCCCGCCGGCGCTCTCAACGGAGATTTCCGCCGGATTGACGGAGATCTCGGGGATATCGGTCTTCTGCGGTTCTTTTTCGCCGCACGCTGCGATGGCGAAAGCGGCAGCGGCCAGGCACATCAGGTACTTTTTCATATGTCTGTCAATTATTTATTCGTTGGTCTGTTCATCCTTTTCCCAGCCGGCGTTCTGGTCCAGGTTGTCGTTCATCGTGACGCTGGAGGCAGGCACCGGATAGAGGTATTTCTTTTCTTCCCACTTGTACTGCGACCGGTTGCCCATGTACGGGAGGATATAGCCGTGGTCGCCTTCGGAAAGCTGGTGGTAGTCTTCGTCCTTGGTGGGCGTGTAGTTCTTCGGGACGATGTGGAGGACCTTGATGCCGGCCTTCTCCGTCAACAGCTGGGAAACCATGTTGTCCGGGGTGCCGTCGCCGTCGAGGTCGAGGTCGGTCTCGATGGAGGGGATCCACATGCCGGTCTTCTGGCGCACCAGCAGTTCACCCATGTGCCAGCGGCGGATGTCCTGCTGCCGGATGTTCTCCATCGTCAGCTCGATGCCCCTTTCGCGGCGGACCTCCAGGATGACGGGATCCGTGACGCCCGGGAAATACTTCATCATGTAGGGATCGGCCGCCGTGGGATAGATGCTCTTGACGCCGGCCCTTTCGCGGAGAAGCTTGATCGTGGCGTCCCAGACGGCCTGGGTGCAGGCACCCTGCTCCGCCTTGGCTTCGGCATAGGCGAGGAGGACCTCCGCGTAACGGATCAGCGGGACGTCCGTATAGGTCGGGGAGTTGATTTCGTCCAGGTCGATGCGGTCATACAGCCACTTGATGGGCTGGTACCCGGTCTTGGAATAGACCAGGTCCGGCGCATAGTGCTTCTTGCCGCCGTCGCGCGTGAATCCCGGGGTGCGCATGGTCTGCGTGAGCCGGAGGTCGCGTCCCGTGCACTCCTCCTGGAAGGTGGCCCGGTAATAGTCCTCGCCCGTGTACTGGGACGTGAAGGGCGTACCGTCCTGCAGGAGGTAGGTCATGACGAAATCCCGGTTGAAGGAATAATTCGCGTGCTGGGCGTTGATCATGTAGTCGTTGATGGAGTACTTGGTGTTGTTCACCTGGTAGGTCGCATCGTAGTCGCGGGCGAAGATGAATTCCTTCGTGAGGTTGGTGCAGCCGTCCTCGTTGATGAACAGGTTCCGGTACTGGGTCGCCCGGTTGGCGGGGTTGTCGATCAGGCCGTAGATGCCGGAGTTCATGATTTCCTCGCAGGCGAGCAGGCACTCGTTCAGGTACATGTCGCCTTCCGCCTTTTCCTCGGCCGTCCAGGGCTTGCCGGTGGAGTGGTCGATGTCATGGTACTTGCGGTAGGTGCCCTCGAACAGGCAGAAACGGGCCTTGTAGGCCAGCGCGACATATTTGTGCACATAGGTCGAGCGCGTGCGGTATTTGGCGTCGCCCGAGCAGTGCGTCGCGGCGAAGTCGAGGTCCTCGAGGATCTTCTTGCACACGAACGAGCGGGGATCGCGGCCCTTGTACAGGGCTTCCTTGTCGGTCGGGTCGATCGTATGGTCATACCAGGGGCAGGCGCCGATCTGCTGGACCTTGCCGATGTAGAACATGGCCCGGAAGAAGTGGCCGACGCCCTCGTAGTGGTCATGGACCTCCGGGTCCACCTTGGCTTCGCCCATGTGCTCCAGGTAGTAGTTGACCGTGCGGAGGAAGGACCAGCTCCAGCTGGTCATGTCGCCGACGTCGTACTTGTCCGTATAGAAATTGTACCGGCTGTCCCAGCCGTGCGTGTCCGTGTAGCGGTCGCCGTTGACGAAGTCGATGATTTCCGGCACCCAGGAACGCGTCATCGAATTGGTGTAGATGACCAGGGAGTTCTCATCCTTGAAGAAGAATTCACTCTCGATCGCGTTGGGATTCTCCTTGGAGAGGAAGTCCTCGCAGGACGTGGCGAGCGCAAGGACGCTGATGAAAACTGCAAGATATCTTTTCATGGTAGTTCCTCCTTCTTAGAATGTTACGTTGACGCCGAGGGAAACCGACTTGAAGGTCGGGTAGGCCGTGCCGTTGAGCGTGTTGGAACCGAAGTCCTTGTCACCGCCGTCGATGCCTTCCGGGTCCAGGTTCGGGGCCCATCTGTGGAGCGGGGTGTAGGTGAACAGGTTCTCGCCGTTGACGAAGAGCTTGAGGGCCTGGAGGCCGATGGCCTTGCAGACCTTCTCGTTGAAGGAATAGCTGAACTCAAAGTTCTTCAGGCGCAGGTAAGCCGCGTTCTGCATGTACCGGGTATTCGGCGTGGAGAGGACGGTCTTCTTGTCGGCCGAGTTGGACTGGTAGGTCGTGGGACGGGGCCAGTAGGCCGTATCCCAGTTGGTGCAGTGGTAGTCTTCGCCTTCCCCTTCGAACTGGGCCACCGTCGGGTTGGTCAGCCGGTGGATGGCCGGGGTGAAGTAGAAGAACGGCCGGGCGTAACGGCCCCAGAAATAACCGGAGTCAAAGCCGGGATACCAGTCGCGCTTGCCGACGCCCTGGAAGAAGAGGTTGAGGCCGAAGCCGAGCCAGCTGGCGCTGAGGTTGAGGCCGTAGCGGTAGCGGGGCGTGCTGTTGCCGATGATGCTCAGGTCGCCGGGATCGTCGAGGGTGAGCTTGTTGTAGTCGATCTCGCCGTTGAGGTCGAGGTCGGCGAATTTGACCTGGCCCGGATAGGTGGCGTTGTTGACGGTCTGCTTGAAGTTCTGGGTGGCGGAGTTCCGCACGTCGTCCCAGTCCTTGAACAGGCCGACGACGGTATAGCCCCACATCTCGCCGATTTCCATGCCCTCGTAGTAGTCGGGCTGGCCCATGTTGTTGATGAGGTCGTCGATCTTGCCGAGCTTCTTGCCGTCGTTGCCGTTGAACTTGGTCACGAAGGAGCGGCTGTCCCAGAGGGTGCCTTTCACGCTGTATTTGAAGGGTTTCCCGCCGAGGTTGAACTGGTCTCTCCACATGAGGGACAGCTCCCAGCCGTCGGTGCGGAGCTCCGCATTGTTGCCCTTCGGGACCGAGGCGCCGAAGACGCCCGGGAGGGTCTCGCCGGCGGTGTACATGTCGGTCGTCATCCGGCGGTAGATGTCGAAGGTCGCGCTCAGGCGGCTTTTCAGGATGTCGAGGTCCACGCCGAGGTCATAGGTGGTGGAGGTCTCCCAGGTCAGGGATTCCGGCACCGTGCTGGCGACGCTCGTGACGATCGGCAGGTTGCCGCCGAGGGTGATGTCCGTCGCCTTGGACAGGGTCATTTCGGAGGTGTACAGGTACGGGGACACGCTGCCGTTGCCCATGGAACCGATGGAGAAGCGGAATTTCAGGTTGTCCAGCCAGTTCTTCGACCAGGCCATCCACGGCTCGTCGGAGACCCGCCATCCGAAGGAACCGGAGGGGAAGAAGCCCCAGCGGCTGTAGGTCGGGAACTTGGAGGAACCGTCATAACGACCGCTCAGTTCGAGCAGATACCGGCCGAGGAGGTTGTAGTTCACACGGTAGAAGGCGCCGACATAGGCCCATTCGTTGCCGGCCTGCGTAATCGTGGCCTCGCCGTCCATCAGGGCGAAGGAGGGCTTTTCCGTCGTGAAGCCGAGCCGGGTGGCATTGAGCGTCTCGTACCGGCTCCACTCGGCGTTGTAGCCGAGAAGGGCCGTGAGGGAGTGGTTCTTGCCGAGGTTGGGCGTCCAGGTGGCATAGGCGTTGGCGCTCTGGTAGAGGGTGTGGTAATCGACCTTCTGGAGCTTCTCGCCGGAAGTCTCGCTTTCCTTGACGAAGACGCCCGGGCTCTTGGAGTATTCGACCATCCGCTGGACGATCATCCGCTGGCGGTCGGTGTAGTTGAACGAGTAGTCGGCCTGGACCTTCAGGACGTCCCTGACGATGTCGATGTCGATGCCGGTCTTGTTGCGGAGGTACAGGTATTTCTCTGTCAGGTAGTTCTTCCCCTCCACATAGGCGGCATAGCCGGTACCGACCGCGGCGGGGGTCCAGGAACCGTCGGGGTTCTTCAGGCCCACCATCGGGTTGGCCCAGTGCTCCATGATGCGCATGACGCTCTGGCCGGCCTGCTGGCGCGGGAGGTAGGTGTTGTCGAAGGTGACGCTCGCGTTGTTGGTGACCTTCAGCCACGGGCGGATCTTGAGGGTGCCCTTGGCGCGGAGGTTGTATTTCTTGAAGTCCTCGTTGCCGACCTTGAAGATACCCTGGGAGTCATAGAAGCGGCCGGAGAGGTAGTAGTCGGCGTTCTCGTTGCCGCCGGAGACCGACAGGTTGTGCTCCTGGGAATAGAAATGGTTGCGGTAGAAGGCGCCGAGCCAGTCGAAACTGTCGAGGTAGGCGTAGCCGAAGCCGGACACGTGGTCGCTCTCGATGACCGCCGGGATGGTCGGATCGGTCTTCCGGGCCTTGATCAGGTCGTAGATTTCCTGGGAATACGGGGCCTTGTTGTCGAGGTGGTTGAGGCGGGCCTTGGAGCCGTTGTAATAGCCGTCATAGACCGCCATCCAGATGTCCAGCCACTCGTTGGAGTCGTGGATGTCGTCCGGGACGACCGTCCGGCTGTTGATCACGAAGGAGCCGCTGTAATTGACCGTCGGGCGGCCCTTGCCGGCGTTCTTGGTCGTGATGAGGATGACGCCGAAGGCACCCCGGGCGCCGTAAACCGCGGTCGAAGAGGCGTCCTTCAGGACGGAAACGCTCTCGACATCCTGCGGGTTGACCATCGCGAGGCTGCCCTCGACCCCGTCGATCAGCACGAGGGAGGAGCCGCCGGCGCCGATGGAGCCCGTGCCGCGGACGTTGAACGAACCGCCGTGGGACGGCTTGCCGTCCGGGAAGGTGATGTTGAGGCCGGCGATGGTGCCCTGCAGGGCCCGGCTGAGATTGGAGGATGCGCGGTCCGCGATGACCTCCTTGCCGACGGCATCGACCGCGCCGACGAGGTCGCGTTTTTTCATCGTGGCATAGCCCACGACGACGGTCTCGTCGAGAAACATCTCATCGGGCGCAAGGCGGGCGTTGACGACCTGCCGGCCGCCGAGGGGTTGTTCCTGCGTGGTAAAGCCGATGATGGAAAACATGAGGACGGCATCCGACGGGATGGCGGACGGGATGTGGTAGTTGCCGTCCATGTCGGTCGCGGTGCCGATCCGGCTCCCCTTCACGATGACGCTGACACCGGCCAGCGCTTCGCCCTTGTCATCGGTCACCTTGCCGGTGACCCCCCTGACCTGGGCGGAGGCTGTCAGCGCAGCCGCGAGAAGGAGAAGTGAAGCGATTAGTTTTTTGAACATGAGTTGTGGTTAAAGTTATAATAGTTTGATTATTCAGTCGTTATGGATCCAGCCGCTTTCCGTGGCAGCGGATACTGGAGGATGGTGACGTATCGGTGGGTGTCGCCGGTCTTTTTCGTGGTGTAGCCCAGGTAGAGGGTTTCGCCGTAGATCTTGATCCCCTCCGATTCCATGAAGCCGTAGTCGGTGAGGTTCGCGGCGGCGAGGTCGGGGATGCTGGCGACGGCCATGACCCGGTGCTGCTCGACGAGAAGGCCGGTGGCGATGTCGAAGACGCTCACGACGGATTCGCAGGCTTTAGAGGGGTCGCTGTCGTTGCCGGCGCCGTGGAAATGGTAGATGCGGCCCTCGCGGATTTCGAAGCCTTGGTTGTCTCCCGTTCCGAAATTGTACGGATAGCCCGTCCAGGTGGCGGAGACCAGCGGAATCGTCGCGAGGGGCGTGAGGGCGCTGAGGTCATGGACCGTGGCCTGGAAGGACTGCGGCGTCAGGGGATAATCCTCCGATGGGCCGCGGACGATCTGGAGGGCGAGGGTCACGGTCTTTTTCGGCAGGGCCAGCGCCGCGTCGAGGTCATAGACCCGGAAGAAGCCGCTGGAGCCGTTGGAATTGTAGCCGAAAAAGGCGATCTGCCGGGCCTCGAAGTCGATGGCGGCGTGGACGTTCTTCCATCCCGGGATGTACCACTGGTCATCGACGTCGTCGGCCTTCAGTTCCTTGCCGGCTTGGTAGCGGACGCGGGCGACGGTCTGGTTGGAGGTGCAGTGGACATTGTCGGGCGCCTCCCGCTTATAATAGGTATTGGTGCCGAAACAGCCGACCCAGAGCCAGTCGGTCCCGGCGGCGTCGCGCTCGACGACGATGTTGGAGCCGTGGCCGAAGAAGGTCAGCTGCATCTTCGTCTTGTTGTTGTTGGCCGTGATCCCCTTGTGGGTGACGTTCAGCTTGTGCTTCTGGCCGCTGCCGGCGACCTGGACGGCGTACATCGTCCCGTCGCCCGGCAGGCCGAAGCTCTGCATCACGGTCGTGTTCTGGAGCCAGGTCCCCGAGGTCAGGATGGTAACTTCGCCCAGCGGCCGGGCCAGCACGGACAGGTCGAAAGGTCCCTTGACCTCAGGTTGTTCTCCGGGCTGTTCTCCCGGCTGCTCTCCGGGCTGTTCTCCGGGCTGCTCTCCCGGCTGTTCTCCCGGTTGCTCTTCGGGTTGTTCCCCGGGCTTCTTGCCCGGCTCCTCCCCGGGTTGCTCCCCCGGCTGCTCCGTGTCCGTCCCATTCGGCTGCGGGAAGCGGTCCTCCTTTTCGCAGGCGGCGAGGAGGACCGTTACGAGGGTCACGAGGGCCAGCAGTCGGCGGGCGGTCATAGGATTATTCTTCGCTGGCGGCGTTCCGGGATTTGTCCTTGAGGTTCCACAGGGTGACGATCAGCAGGAAGCCGATCACGGCGACGCCGGCCATCAGGATGAAGATCGGATGCCAGCCGAACTTGTCGGCGAAGATACCGAGCGGCAGGCCGGTGATCAGCACGGAGAGATAGCTCATGAAGCCGATGATGCCGACCGCCGAGGAAGCGGCTTTCTTGGAGACTTCATTGGAGGCGATGACCCCGAGAAGGGCCTGGGGACCATAAAGGAAGAAGCCCGCGAGCGCCAGCACGATGAGGAAGAGCACCGGCTGGTGCATGTCCTGGATATAGTGGAGGGCGACGAGGCACAGGGCCACGAGGACCATCTCGATGGCGCACACCCGCTGGGAGCGGCTCTTGAAGAACTTGTCGGAGACATAGCCGGCGGCGATCATGCCGAGACAGCCGGCCACCTCGAAGATGCCGACGGTCCAGCCGGAGAGCGCCTGGCTGAGCCCCATGTCCTGAAGCATCGACGGCCCCCAGTCGAGGATGGCGAAGCGGACGACGTACACGAACAGGTCTGTCAGCGCCAAGATCCACACGACGGGATTGAGGAAAACCTTCTGGATCAGGAATTTCCGCCATTCCTTCTTGTCCTTGCCCTTGTCCTCGTCGAGCTCACCCTCGACCTTCGGGAGTTCGGGCAGGCCGACCGATTTCGGGGTGTCGCGGAGGGTGACGAAGATGAACAGGATGCCGACCAGGGAGATGGTCGCGGGCACCCAGAAGCACATCTGCCAGCTCGTGAGATAGCCGCAGATGACCGCGGCGACGAAGGCGCCGACCGAGTGCGAGGTGTTCCAGATACTCATCTTGGTCGCCAGTTCATGCGGCGGTACCCAGTTGACCATCAGGTGGTTGCACGGCGCGAAACCGCAGCCCTGGAAGATCTGGTTGATGATGTACAGCACGGACATGATCGCGACGATGCCGCCGATGAAATCGGGGCCGCCGGTCTCGCCGGTGATCCAGGTCGTGAGTTTCCCGGACCAGCCGAAGATGAAATTGACCGCGACGCAGACGCCGAGCCCGAGGATCAGGTGCCAGCGGGCGTTGGTCCGGTCGCCGATGACGCCGTTGATGAGCTTGGAGACGCCGTAGATGAGGCCGCCGGCCGACAGGATGGCGCCGAAGTGGGCCTTGGTCAGTCCGGGGTAGGCGTCCTGCAGGAGCGGGATCGCGAAGGAGAAGTTCTTGCGGACAAAATAGAACATGGCATAGCCGATCATCGAACAGATGATGACCTGCCACTGCCAGGACTTGAACCAGTCCGTGGCGCCGTCTTTCCCTTTCAGACGGAATAACGGTTTGACTTTCGGCTCCATAGGCTATTTGAAAGGCTGTTCTTCGTTGATGTCCCAGGCATGGCCCGGGAGGAAGACCGCGTTGACGAGTTCGTCGTAGAAGCGGCCGCGCTTCGCCAGGTCGAGGACGTTGAAACGCCAGCGCATCAGCTGGACCCGCTCGAACATGTCGTGGAGCATGTGCCGGGTGACGCCGATGTCGGACGGATCGGTCGGGGCGCCGACGATCCCGAAGCACTTCCGCATCTTCTCGAAGGACCAGAGCTGGGCCTGGAGCTTCTGCTTGAATGCCGGCCAGACCTCCTTGACCTTCGCGACCTGCTCGCGGACGGTCCTTGCGTCATTGTATTTCTTGGTGATCTCCGTGTAGCCGAGCTTCGGGGCCGGGAAGGTGCGGAAGATCTCGATGGCGCGCATCTGTTCCTGGTCGATGGTCGGCCAGGCGGCGGCGCAGGCGTCCGGATCGAGTTTCGACAGGTCGAAGCGGAAGAATTCATCGAAGACGGCGCACATCGTCAGGGTGCCGACCGCCACCTGGATACCGTGGGACTGGAGTTTCCCGTGGAAACGGTGGTGGGTCATGTCGAGGATGTGGCTGAACAGGTGCTCACAGCAGGAAGCCGGGCGGCTGGAGCGGGCGGCCTGCATCGCGAAGCCGCTCATCGTGAGGCCTTCGAAAATATCCGCGACGGCCTGCGGGTCGAGGGCGGCGATGCCCTCCGGGTTGCCCAGGTACTTGTGGAGGTTCGGATAGAGGACATCCCAGGCGGCGGGAATGATGGGCTCCGTGCCCATCAGGTCGGCGATCATCCACTCGGCGCCGGCCGGAACCTTGGCGGCGAGGTCGGCATAGCCGGAGGCGACCATCCACCGCGGTGCGGCGACCAGCACGTCCACGTCGGCGATGATCCCGGTCGGGGCCGGGCACTCGAAGGTCTGCTTCGCGTTCTGGTAGGTGATGGAGGCGCCGAAGGACGAGAAGCCGTCCACGGAGGCGGCGGTGGCGACGCACAGGTAGCCCTGGCGGTGGTGGTGGGAGGTCAGCTTGCAGATGTCGTTGATGACGCCCGCGCCGACGGAAACGGCGATGGGATACGCGTCCGAGGCCTCCCGGAAGCACTTTTCGGCCGGGGTCTCGGTATAATCCGGATCATCCTCGATGCGCTTCGCGGCAGCCATGTCCCCGTCCAGGATCTTGTCCGCCATCTCGATGTAGCGCCACTCGGCATGGAACTCTTCCTTGTCGATGATGTATTTCTCCGTCGGGATGCCGGCGCCGGTCATCAGGGCATAGACGGCCTCGCCGCAGGCGGGCCAGGTGTTGATATCGGCGATGATGACGGCCTTCCGGCCCGGGAACAGCTGTTGGAATACTTCGGGCACCTTCGGGAGGATGCCCTGGCCCATTTCGAAGACTTTCGTGTCGGTGGCCACTTTCAGGGCCGCCGCGATGCGTTCTTTGGAATCCATATCAAATGTCATTAATTATGGACACAAAGATACGGTTTTTGCTTCGATTAAAAAAGATAATTCGCTGCCTGTTTTGAAACAGCGTGCCGTCTTAAAAAGGCGGGCCGCCCGGATCCTGTCCGGCCGGCCCGCGCTCTGTGAAAACCGGGAGGTCCGCTCCTAATCGGTTTCGTGCCAGAATTTCAGCTCGACTTTCTTGCTGCCGTTCTGGAGGGTGATCTTGTCCCCGTTGTCCGCACGGGTCAGTTTCCAGGTTCCGTTCAGGGCCGTGAATTTCCCGTTGATGGCGATGGTGACCTCCGAGGAGCTGACATAGGTGAGCGAACCTTTCAGGAAGTAATAGATTTCCAGTTTGTCCGGTTCACCGCCGTAGTTGCCGTGCATGACCTGGACCTGGCAATCGACTTTCTGTCCGGCGCTCCCTTCGAATTTCGACTTGGCGACGATGAAGGCCGTCAGCGCCGACGTCGCGTCCGCATCACCCAGGTCGGTGCCGCTCTGTTTGCTGAAGGAGAAGCCCTTGATGGTAGGAGAGACTTTGAGCATGTCATCGATCGCGCCATCGATGTCGCAGGAGAACAGTAGCGGAAGGACCGCCAGGAGTACGAGTAATCTTTTCATGTGATGATGTTTTGGTGTACGGTTACAAATATAATTCATTTTTTCACTATTTTTGCGTTAAATTGATAACCGATATGATTTCTTTACGTAAATGGATGCTTGTCCCGTGCCTGGCCGTCCTGCTCGCCGGCTGCGGGAAGAAGCCATTGACTCCCGACGACAGCGGGAACACCGATCCCCAGGAGCAGACGGATCCGCAGGACAAGAATGAGCCGGTCACCGTCTCCGCAACGCAGGTAAAAGCCTATCTGGAGGCGCAGAAAGACCTGGAAGACAGGCCCAAAGAGGCGGCCGGCGTGATTGTGCTGCTGTATGATTCGAAGTATTATGCCGTGGACGAGCGCGTCCTTTCCGTCTCGTACGAGGCGGCGGAGGGCAACCTCACCGGCACGTTGGACGAAGGCAATGTCACCGGCGGCGGCAAGACCGTCACGATGACCTGGTCCAACCCCGACCCGTACCATTATCCCGTCATCGGCCATGGCTCCCTGTCGGGCTCCTCCTTCGGCCTGACGGTCCTCCCGGGCACATTCCGGGGCAAGTTCACGGTCACGACCAGCCGCTATACCTATACCTTCACGAAGGGCTTTACGGCCGAGGCGGGCAAGAACGCGAATGTCGCGCTTGATTTCGCCGAGCCGGACGAGCAGCCGACGCGCAAGGTCGGCGTCCTCGGCGACTCGATCTCGACCATGGACGGGGCGATGGTGAACGAGGACTACAGCCCGTTCTATCCGGGCAGCGACCCCAACGTTACCGCCAATCCGTCCATCGCCGTGGATGCCAAGGAGAAGACCTACTGGTGGAAGACCATCTACAACTACATGAAACACGGCGAACTGGATGTGAATTCCTCCTGGTCCGGGACCCGCGTCGTCCATGAGATCAAGAGCGGACGCGTGAGCAAGAAGAGCATCGGCGCCGGCTTCGTGGACCGGGCCTATGATTTCGTGGATCCGGACATCATCCTCCTGCACGGCGGCACCAACGACAAGAACCAGTCCTCCCCGCTCGGGACCTACGACTGGGACCTGCCGATCGGCCAGCTCGACGAGAACTGCTACCGGAGTGCCTACATCAAACTCATCAAGATGCTCCAGAACCGCTACGAAGGGGTCCAGATCATCATCATCATCGGCGACACCCTGACCCCCGCCTACGAGAGCTCGACCCTGGAGATCGCGAAGCATTTCGGCCTGCCGTATGTCAACTTCGTCGGCGTGAACGTCCCGAAGTGCAAGGGCAGCCATCCGACCGAACCCGGCATGGAGCAGATGGCGAAGGCCATCTATGCCAAGTGTGCCGATTATCTTCCGTAAACAGACGCGCGTTATGAAAAAGCATTATCTGATCCTCGCGGCCCTTCTCCTTGCGGCCGCATGCAAGCAGGAAATCCTCCCTGTGGAAACGGCCGGTCCCGCCGAAACGCGGGCGGAAGGGGCGTCTGCGCTCCTGACCGTCACCCTTCCGGGCATCGAAGGCGTCGAGACGCGCGTCGCGCTTTCCGACGACGGGAAGAACGGTTTCAAACTCGAATGGAAGGACGGCGACGTCCTGACCGTCGGCGGCAAGCAGCTGACCCTCGCCGGCAAAGTCGGCGCCGCGGGCTCCTTTTCCGGCGAATGGACTGCCGGAAAGGCGGTGGACATCGTGTACGGGAAAGTCGGCGATGCGCCTGCCGCGCAGACGCAGAAAGCCAGCGGGACCTTTGACCATATCGTCTATGGCGCCGAACTCAAGGGCGTGAAGATCGGCACCGACGGGAAGGCATCCTTCGCCCACGACTGGGCGACGGCCCACGGCGGCACCTTCCGCCAGAGCGGCATCCTGCGCCTTGAACTGCGCTTCCCCGAGACACTGAGCGTGGTCAAATCGGTGAAAGTGAGCGGAGAAGGTCTCTCCGAAACGACCCTCACCGTCACGGACGGCGCCCTGGTCAACGGTGCTTTCGTGGCCTATGTCCAGACGGACGCGGCCTGTACCTTCAAGGCCGGGGACACGATGACCCTGACCGTGATTGACGGAGCCGACGAAGAGTATGTCAACACCTTCGAACCCGGTCCGCAGACCCTCCACGAGAGCTATGTGACGACCCTGCGGACCAGCGCTTCCTGCTGGCTGCACGCCCTCAACGGCAAGGGCTCGGAGAAGGATCCGTACCTGATCACCAACCTGGAGGAACTCGCCAATGTCCGGAACATCCTGACGGAGAACACGATCACGCATTTCCGCCTGATGAATGACCTCGACATGGCCTCCGTCACCGACTGGAAGCCGTACAACCAGCAGAACGCGGGCTTCGGCATCTTCTTCGACGGCAACGGAAAGACGATCTCGAACTTCACCTGCACCGACGCGAAATGGGCCAGTTTCATCGGCGTCCTCCACGGGACGGTGAAGAACCTGACGTTCGTGAACCCCGTCATCCGGACGACCACCAACTCGGAGGTCGGCGTCGTCTGCGCCTGGGCCGGCAACAACGGCGGCTCGCTGAGCGGTCACCTGGAGAATGTCCACGTCACCGGCGGCACGGTCTCCTGCTCCGGAACGACCCATTATTTCGGCGGCATCTGCGGCCGGGCCTGCAATTCCTCCATCAAGGACTGCTCCTTCGATGGGACGGTCGAGCGTACCTCGACGATCTCCTATACGACGACCTACTATCCGGTCGGCGGCCTGCTCGGCCAGGCTATGAACGACGTAACCATTTCTGGCTGTTCCACTTCCGGTAAGTTGATCACCAAGGGCGGACGGTCCACCGGCGGTGTCGTCGGCTATTGCAGCGTCGCGCTCGACATCGTCTCCTGCTCGTCTTCCATGGAGATCACTACGACGCATGACGTGGTCGGCGGCATCTGCGGATATTACGGCAACGGCACGGTCTCCGACTGTTCGTTCACCGGTTCCGTCACCGTGGGCGTCGGCGGCGGCTCCAGTTATGCGGGCGGCATCCTCGCCCATACCGCCGGCGACGTCATCCTGCTCCGTTGCTCCAATACGGGTGATATCAAGGCTGCCGAGAGCATCGTCGGCGGCATCATCGGCCAGTGCAACTCGAACCAGACCAACGGTGCGGTCATGCGCGAGTGCCGCTCCACCGGCAATGTCTCCGGCAAGGCGACGGTCGGCGGCCTCATCGGCCGTGCGCCCAATAAAGGCGACGGCCTTGTGATGGAGAACTGCTATGCCACCGGCGATGTGTCCGGAACGGGCAGCTACGTCGGCGGTCTCGTCGGCGACCTGCCGAAGAATGCAATCATGCGCAACTGCTTTGCCACGGGAGCCGTCAAGGGCGCCTATGCCATCGGCGGTGTCGCCGGCCGCGCCTACGGACGGCTGGGTTCGGGTGACAGCCCGTTGACGGATGTTAATACGACCGTGACCGGCTGTATCGCCTGGAACCCGTCCGTGAAGACGACGACCGCCGGAGGCGAGACCCCGGCCAACCATTACAGCGGTGCGACGGTCATCGGTTTCACCGCGGCGTTCAATGCGCTTTCCAACAACTGGCGCCGTCCGGACATCGATTTCCACTTCTACCAGGACGAGAAGCTGAACGTGCCCTTCGACCAGGAGGAGGTCGGCCCGGGCAAGGCGCTCGTCACCAATTACACCGACCCTGTCGAACTGAAATGGTACTATCCTTACCACGGCAAGGCCGCGGCTGCCGGCGAGAAGTTGTCCGCCGTTGCACAGCGGATCGGATACGACGCTTCCCTGTGGGATTTCTCGGGCGATGTCCCGGAGTTAAAGATCTTTAAATGAAGAGATTAATCCTGATGACCGTGGCAGCGCTTCTGGCGCTGCCAGGTTTTTCCGGGGAGCTCCGTCTCGCGGGTGTGTTCTCCGACAACATGGTGTTGCAGCGGGAAACGGCGTGCCCTATCTGGGGCTGGGCTGCGCCGGGAGCGCGTGTGAGCGTTTCCGTGTCCTGGAACCGGAAAGCCGTTTCCGCCGTGGCGGACGCGGACGGCCGCTGGCGGGTGTCCGTCCGGACGCCGGAGGCCGGCGGGCCGTACACGATGACCGTCCGCAGCGGGAAAGAGCGGCTGGAGCGCCGCGATATCCTCAGCGGCGAGGTCTGGGTCTGCAGCGGGCAGTCCAACATGCAGATGCCCGTCGCCGGCTTCAGCCGGCAACTGGTCGAGGGGAGCCGGGAAGCCCTCCTGCGGGCGCCGGCCATGGCCGACCGGATCCGGATTTTCAAGGTGGACGCCGATACCACGCAGGTTCCGCAGGCGGATGTCAAAGCCGCATGGAAGAAGGCTTCCGGGAACATGGCGGCCTATACTTCCGCCGTGGCGTATTTCTTCGCCGAACGGCTTGCGGAGGGGCTTGACGTCCCTGTTGGCATCATTGTCAACGCCTGGGGCGGAAGCCGGATCGCGGCCTGGATGGAGGAGGAAACGGTGGAGTCCCTGCGCGGGACGGTGCCGGAAGAGCAGCTTGCAAAAACCCTGGCAGAGCGCAACGGCAAGGCTTATCCCGTCCAGGTGCAGTCGCTTTGGAACGGCCGGATGCTGCCCATAGCCGGCTATGCTGCCCGGGGGTTCCTCTGGTACCAGGGGGAGTCCGACATCGAAGACATGTATTATGACCGTGTGCAGGCGGCAATGGTCGCCCGTTGGCGGGAAGTATGGGGCTGCGGGGAGATGCCGTTCCTGTTCGTGACCCTCGCACCTTACAGTTACGGGAAATCTGCCGGGGAGAAGCGTCCGCGCTTTATCGAGGTGCAGCTCCGCTCGCTGAAGGAGATTCCGTCCAGTTATGCGGCGATTACCGAATCTCTCGGCCGGGAACACAGCATCCATCCTCCGCAGAAACAGGAGATTGCCGACCAGTTCGCGCTCGTCGCGCTGGACAAGATTTATGGACGGGAAATGGCGACCTCTTCCTTCCCGTATCCGGTGAAATACACGTTCGCGGACGGCAAGGCCGTCATCGAGTTCGGCAATGCGCCGTTCGGGGTCGGCAACTGGGATGTCCCCCGGATCACGGGCTTCGAACTGGCCGGGGAGGATCGCGTGTTCCATCCCGCGCAGGCGACGGCCGGGGGCGACTGGTCCCGCTTCGTGACCGTGACCTGCCCCGAGGTGCCGGAGCCGGTCGCCGTGCGCTATGCTTTCCATAATTACGTAGAATCCAATTTATTCTCGACGCTCGGAATCCCTGTTCCATGCTTCCGGAGCGACGATTGGTAGGCCATGGAAAAGGTTGAATGGAAGAAGGATGTTCCCGTCGTGGGGAATTACGACGTGGTCGTATGCGGCGGCGGGCCGGCCGGTTTTATCGCGGCCGTCGCAGCCGCGCGCGAAGGCGCCCGTGTCGCCCTGGTGGAGCAGTACGGTTTCCTCGGCGGCATGGCCACGATGGGCTATGTCGCGCCGTTGAGCGTATTTACCTACAACGGGGCACAGGTGATCGGCGGGATTCCGTGGGAATTCGTGCAGCGGCTTGAGGCCATGGGCGGCGGCTACGTCGAGCGGCCGCTCGGCAATGTCGCCTTCGACCCGGAACTGTACAAACTGTGTGTCCAGCGGATGGTGCTGGAGGCGGGGGTGGAGTTGTATCTCCATGCCTGTTTCTCCGGTTGCCGGATGGACGGCGGGCGGGTGACGCACGTGTTCATCGAGAGCAAGAACGGCACGGAAGCGCTTGCCGCCAAGGTATTTATCGACGCGACCGGCGACGCGGACCTCGCGGCCGCCGCCGGCGTGCCGATGCAGCCCCGGGAGCAGGTGCCGGCCTCAGCCGATGGCGCTGCTTCGGCGGCCATTGGCCCGGCTGCTGTCGCCGCGTCTTTCGTGCCGGCCCCCCTGCAGCCCGTCTCGACCTATTTCATCCTGTCGGGCGTGGATACCGCCGCGCCGCGCATCCGCGAGGCGATGCACCACAACAGGCAGGGCGTCAATTGCCAATGCGAGTCCATCCGCGCGGAGCTGCTTGCCCATGCCGACGAGTGGGGGCTCCCCGACTTCGGCGGCCCATGGTTCTGTACGACGCTTCATGAGGGGAGCGTAACGGTCAATATGACACGTACTTCCGTCGATGCCTGCGACAACCGCGCCTTCGGTGCGGCCGAGTGCCGGCTTCGCGAGGATGTGTTCCGCATGGCCGCGGTCCTGCGGGAGCATTTCCCCGAATTCCGGAACAGTTACGTCAGTGCGGTCGCCCCTCATGCCGGCGTGCGGGAAACCCGCCGCATCCTCGGCGTCCACACCATTACGGCGGAGGAATACGTCTCCGGCTACCGCTATGAGGACAGCGTTTCCCGCGGCGCCCATCCCATCGACATCCATGCCTCCACCGGCAGTTCGCAGCGGCTCACCTTCCTGGAGCAGCCGGCCTACGTGCCCTACAGGGCTTTGATTGCCAAGGATTTCCCCAACATCCTCGTCGCCGGCCGCTGCCTCTCCGCCGACCGCGCCGCCTTCGCTTCCCTCCGCGTCCAGGCCTCCTGCATGGGCACCGGCCAGGCCGCCGGCCTCGCCGCCGCCCAGGCCTGCGGCGCCCCTGCCGCCATCCAAGCCGGCACCGAGGCCGGCGGCAGCATGCTCCCGGATGTCCGCACCCTGCCTGCCGCTCCGCTGATCGCCCGGCTGAAAGCGCTCGGCGCCGCCTTGTAGCACGCAGAGCATCCTATCCCTTCCGGCACTGAATGCCCCTTTGGGGGGCCGGAATCATTTCCGCTCTGCTTGTCTCCGTCAGCGTTCGCCTTGCTCCGCTCCGACGCTGCGGAACAGTTATCCGCCACGTGTTTCCGTGAGGTGGACGGAAGCGGCAGACGGAGGGTGGCGGCGGATATTAAGGGGAACGGTTACAGAGGAGCCCGGGGAAAGGGGTGTTCCGGCAGGACGGCCGGCGTGTGTTTGAGCGCGGGGCGACGGAGCGCCCCGCGCGAGTTAGCCGGACGAACCCCTTTCCCCGACCGCGACCGCCGTTCCCCGCCATGGAGCCGACACTCTTCGTCTGCCGCGTCTTTACCTCCACCCGGGCAGGAGAAGCGTGAAATGTAACTTGCTGTGTGACAATCACCTACATAATATCAATTACCCCAAATCGAGGAATTGATTTTCTGCATCTTGCTGATATTCAGCTGTTTCCATTTCACGCTGTGTGTAGCATGTGTCCGCCCCTTGTTGTTTTGCTCCGATCCGCTGCTGAGTTCTTTTGCTTATTCCGCTCCGCTGCTCAGCTTCTCCCGTCATTGCTATCCGCGCTCCGCTCCGACGCTTCGGGAGAGGGCTCCGGGCTCAGAAGAAATTCGCCCGGACCCCTCTCCCTTTGCTTACTCCGCTCCGCGCTTGTTTTCCGGCCCGATATAGGCCATTCTTGGGCTTGAGAGTCGGTGTAATCCATAGCTCCGGCCCATTTTAGGCCATTCTTGGGCTTGAGAGTTGGTGTGCTCCATAGCTCCGGCCCGATATAGGCCGTTCTTGGGCTTGAGAGTCGGTGTGATCCATAGCTCCGGCCCATTTTAGGCCATTCTTGGGCCGGAGGTTGCTGTTGAGAGGTAGTAGTAAAACGTTCTTCATTGTGAGCGCGATAATTCGGCTGGATTATCCCTTTCGCAGCGCAAATTATGGGATGTTGGGCCGTATTTGTGCTCTGAGCGCGATGATTCGGCGAAACTATCCCTTTCGCAGCGCAAAAGGCGGCTTTTATGGATGTTTTGGTATTGTGAACGCGAAATACCAGGGCATTTTTTCCTTTCACGGCGCGGAGATGCAGCTGTCTCTGTGGATTCGGGCCGTCCATTGGCGTAGGGACAGGGCTCCGGAGGAATTTCTTCTGACTCCGGAGCCCTGTCCCGGAGCAAGGAATGGATGGCTCTGCTGTGCCCTGTCCCGGAGCATAGGGATGGACGGCCCTGCTGCAACCATCCTTGTTCAGCGATGCAGAAAAGTGCGGCGATGCCGTACGTGCCACGCTGCCCTGCGGGGCGCTTACGCCTCGTGCAGCGAGAAGATGGCCAGGCGACCCTGTGGAGCGCTTATGCCTGGTGCAGCGAGAAGAGGACCAGGCCGGCTCCCAGGAGGAGATAGAAGAGGAGGGTGATGCCCAGGTAGATGAGCCCCGTTTTGAGGGTGAGCCCCAGGGATTTCCGGAAACCGAGCTGCAGCCATTGATGGTAGTCGACGAGCAGCAGGAGCCCCATGATGAAGGAGCCCAGTTCGGAGCTGCGTCCGACGGTGATGAGGAGCGCCAGGAACATGAAGATGCAGAATTGGCACAGCACATAGGCCGAGGCGGCCGCGGCGCCGGAGACGCTGACCTCGTATTTCTTCCGCAGGAGGAGGGCCATCGACAGCCACAGGATCAGGAAGTTGCTCAGGAACAGCGGGATGCCTTTGCTGCGGAGGTCGCCTTCGATGGCAGCGAGCGACTCTTTCCATGGGGTATCGACGGCCTCCGGATACAGGTCCAGGCGCGTGAAGAGGATGGCATTGGACAGGGTCCGGAATACCTTCGTAATGACCTGTTCCGCCTTCTCGTTGTCGATGGGCTTGCCATTCCAATCCAGATCCACGGCCATCTCCTCGCTCTTCACCACCTCCTCGCTCTTCACCGCCTCCAGCAGCGAATCCCCGAAGGTGTCCCGGCTGGCGCCCGGCTGGACGACGGCCGTTAGGAGCGTGAAGACCGAGTAGAAGACCAGCAGGGCCGTAAAAGGAGCCAGATACTGCTCATGCTTCCCGCGCTGGATATAGTCCCGCATCAGATAGCCCGGCCGTAAGACGAGGTCGATGATGGTCCGCTTGGCATCCTTGTTCAGGAAGGGAATCATCGCCTCGCGGGTGCCCATGTACACGGTTCCGCGCTGTTTCCGTTCCTTGCGCTGCTTCCGCTTTTCGCGCCGTTCCTGTTCCTTGCGCGGCTTCTTCGGCTTCCGCCAGGGGATATACCCCAATTCCAGGTAAATCCTGTACAGGCGCCACCACGCCTTCATCCGCTGGAATAGTTTCATGTCGATCCGGGTTTTCTTCCGCTGTTTTCCGTTGTTCCCAGGACTGCCGCCTCCTGCCCGCTTGTCGGGTCAAAGACCGGTCCTGCGCATCACAAATATACCATTTTCAGCGGACAATCCCAATTCCCGCCGCCATGATTGCCTCCGATCGCTCCTTCCGGTTCCCCGTTTTCCATCTCTCAAAACTTTCCTATCTCTTGCCGCCCTGCTCCTGTGTCAACGATCATGGCGATAAGACAACTGTCGTTAGGGGTGCTTCCGACAGCACCCCTAACGACGAAAAAGCCCCTTTTTGCTGTTAGGGGTGTCAGCCCGAGCACCCCTGACGACACCCCAGGCCCTAAGCCCCTGACGACACCCCTGACCCTAAGCCCCTGACGACACCCCTGGCCCCAAGCATCAAAAGCCCCCCTAAAACAAAGCAACCCTCGGATTCCTCCGAGAGTTGCAGCAGGGGTGGATGATGGGGCTCGAACCCACGACACTCGGAACCACAATCCGATGCTCTACCAGCTGAACTACATCCACCGTGTATGTTGGGAATGCAAAGGTACGGAAAAAAATGGACTTTGCAAATTATTTGACGAGTTCTCCTTCAATGGGATAGAGCCGGGTCTCGGCGAGGAGTTCATCGTTCTCGTACGTGTACCAGCGGTAGAAGAGCTTGACGGGACGGGAATCGCTCGTAGGGCGGTAGGCGTCGATGGGGATGGAGTAGTAGTCGTTGGTGAGCACAAGGTCGCTTTCTGCCAGGTCCTTGGTCCCGTCCCAGAACTCCCCGGCGGCATCGTGGTAGATCCGGATGAAGAGGGTGTCTTTCCCGTTTTCGACGGTCTGCTCGGCGAAACGGATCTGGTGTTCGACCGTGGAGGAGGGCTCGACGAGGTAGCTGAGGCTGAGGTTGAGGAAGCCGCCGCCGAACCAGGCGCTGTTGACGCGGACGGCGTTGTCGGCCGACGCGGGCAGGTCCTGTTCCTTGATGAGGTCCGGGGTGGGGACGGTCGCGATGTTCTTCAGCCGGATGTCGTAGTGGAGGTCGGAGGTCTCCTGCAGGACATCCGCGAGGAAGATGATGCGGCCCTCTTTGCCGCTGAGCGTGTATTCCGTGCCGTTTTCGGTGACGGAATAGGTCAGGCCGCCGTCGGTGATGATCCGGCCGTCCGCCTGGAGGACGCCCATCTCCAGGGAGTTGTAGTACAGGGTCCGGTCCTTGTTGCAGGATACGGTGACCAGCGCGCCGGCGAGCAGCGCCGCGAGGAGGATGCGATTCTTCATGGGAATTTCAATTTTCGGGTTGGACGGGCGACCAGCTGGATGTCGATGTCTTCCACGGTGAAGCCTTTGAATTTCCGGCGCCGGAGGCGGGTGGTGATCAGGTCCATCAGTTCGTCGTCGAAGACGTCGCGGAAGCGGCTGTTTTCCCGGTCGTAGAGGTGGACATGGCGGAAGTTGTTGACATCGAAGTACATCCGGTTGTTGCCGGAGAGCCGCCGCGCATAGATGTGGCAGTCGGCCAGCTGCGAGAGGATGTTGTACACCGATGCGACCGTAACGCTGGCGCCGTCTTTCCGGACTTCCTCCGCGACCATGTCGGCGGAGGCGTGCACGAGGCGCATCATGGCCTCATGCACGGCGATCCGCTGCCGCGTCGCCTTGAGCGAGTGGCGCCGGAGTTCTTTCCGGAAGTCCTCCAGGGAGGGCGTCTTCGGCTGGAAGGCGTTCAGCATGGCCTATTTCGAGAGGTCGAAGTCCACGATGATCGGCCGGTGGTCGGAGGGATGCCAGAAGTTCGAGATTTTCTGGGGGTTCCGGACCGGGCGGGTATAGTCGTCCGTGTGGATATGGGCGGCCGTGATGCAGTCGTACAGGGGCTTCGTACAGTACACGAAGTCGATGCGTCCCTTGCCACCGGTGGAGGAGTAGTGGTTCTCCGGCTCGCGCTCGAAGATGACGTCGATATAGGGCGTCTCGGAGCGGATATAGTCGTGGACGAGCAGGCGCGTGTCGTCCTCCGGGAACTGGTGGAGGTAATTGTCCACCCGGGAGAGCGAGTTGAAGTCGCCCATCATCATCCAGTACTGTCCGGCGGCCTCCGGCACGGTGCCGATCGTGTGCTTGCAGATGTATTCCATCTCGGTGCGGCGGTATTTGTCGCCCTCATGGGCGGCCTTGCTGCGCTCGCGGTCTGCCAGGGGCACATTGAATCCGTAGGCCTGCGGCCAGGTGTGGAGGGTCACGATGTTGAGCGTCTTGCCGTTCCGGCGGATCCGCGCCCAGCCGGCGCCGTGTGCGACCAGGGTGTCGGGCGTGCCGCTTACCTGGATCCCGTCGGCCGTGAAGAGCGTGTCGGACTTGCCGGTGATCCGGGCGATACCCTCGATGGGGTACCTGGAGGTGATGACCTGCGGATAATTGTCCCGCCAGCCGCCGCGGAAGACGTATTTGTGGCCATAGCGGCGGGCGAGTTCCTCCCAGTGCGCCGGAAGGTATCTGTCCCCCTTCTTCTTGTCGGCGGTGCCGTCCTTGTAAATGGTTGCGGCTTCGCACCAGACGCAGACGTCCGGCTTCTGGGCCTTGACCCAGTTGACGAAGCGGTCATAATTGTCGGGCTGGCCGTCCCACATGCCGTTCTGGATGTTCCAATAGACGAGGCGGAGCTGGCTGCTGCGCCGGCCCGAGGTGGTTGTAATGACGGTGAGGCTTGCTGCAAGCACGACCGTGAGGATGCGGAGAAATTTTTTCATCATACACAAAGATAGGCCGAATTTTGAACTTTTCCAAAAACGGAAGGCACCCGCCGCGGGGTGCCTTCCGGAAATCAAGGCCAGCCGGGCCACTACTTGTTGTAGCGGATGGCGATGTAGTCGATGGCGCTGGCGTGGGCGGCTTCCGTCGGGTTGCCGCTGAGGATCGCGTTGGCGTAGTCCGAGCCGTCGCTGCAGACATCGCTGGTCGGGCAGAGGCGGATATAGACGTTCTCGTGGCCGAGGATCTCGAGCGGGAGCGGGATGTCGATGGTCTTGTAGCCCACGATGGAGGAGAACAGCGTGTTGGCCCAGACGGAAACGTCCGGGATCGTGTACTCCTTCAGGAGATGCCACTCCTTGTCATCCTTCGGGTCCATGGAATCGACGAAGGACCACTCGGCCTTCCAGAAGCGCGGGGAATACCAGGTCTGCTGGGTATTCATGACGTCGATCTGCAGGGAGATGTGGTTCGTCGTGATGCCGGCCGTGGAGAAGTTGATCATCCAGGCATACGGACGGCCGGTGTCGTAGTCCCACCAGAAGTGGCTCGCCCAGCCGTTGAAGGTGCCGCCGTAGGCGTTGGATTTGCCGCGCATGGAGGTGCTTCCGTTGTAGTTGATGCCGTTGTCGCCGACAGCCGTCGTGCTCTTCGCATTCGGGCCGCACCATTCGAGGGTGCCGTCCGGGTTGTAGCTGAGGAGCTCGCTGAGGGCCTTGTCGCTGGTGTCGAAATGCTCCTTGGCCGTATCGATGACCATGCCGATGCCGTTGAGGTTGCCGTAGTGGTTCTCCGGGTCATAGATGGCCTTGTACCAGTCGGGCGCCGCCTGGTTGCCACAAGGGCCGAGGTAGGAGTAGTTGCCGGCGCCCCACATGTGCTGCTTGTAGGTGGCCTGGGTGTACTGCAGGGCCTCAGAGCCGGTGTATTTCATCTGGTACGTGTGCGTGAACCAGCCGTTCTCACCGTAGGTCGGGCGGCAGACTTCGTTCTCCTTGTCCGGGAACCACCAGCGGTACTCGGTGAGCAGGGCGGAGAAGCTGTCTTCGACGCTGTCCTTCATCTGGTCCCAGACATCGCCCTTGGTCTGGTGGCGGATCTGGTACCGGCCGATGTTGCCGAGGGTCTCGTCATCCTCCATCTCCAGCGGGTCCGCGCCGTCGCGCCACTCGAAGCGCGGGAAGCGCTCGTGGACGATGACGCCGCTGATCTTGCCGGAGCCGTAGGGGAGGCGGGTGCCGTCGTTGCGGTAGGTGCAGACGGTGTTGGTGTACAGGTACATCGAGTTGCCGTCTATGTCACGGATGAGGCGCGGGTACTTGGAGATACGGTGGGCGCCGGTGCCGATGGAGTAGCCCTCGTTGATGGCGCAGAGCGCGCCCTTCCGGACGGGGAACTCCACGTCCTTGAGGGTGACATAGGTGAAGACGTCGCGGTCGGTCAGTTCGTTCATGAATTTCTCCTTGACAGGCACGTCGGCCTTCGTTCCGGCGACGCGGGAGATGATGTTGCTGCTGGCGAGGCCCTTGATGGTCACGCGCTCCGGGTTGTCCTGGAGGACGGCCGTGAGGTCCTTGAGCAGGATCTGGACATGGTCGAACTGGTTGAAGACGTTGTCGCTCTCGCTCTTGGTGACGAGCATCACGCCGCGGCTGCCGTCCGCCGCCTCGAGGTACACGCTCCGTTTCGAGCCGGTGTAGTCGATGGTGGAGGTGGTCAGCTGCTCGTTCTCGCCGGAGTTGCCGCCGGCGGGGTTGCTGACCACGATGCCGTCCAGGAGGATGTAGTCGTCAATCGGCTTGCCCGTGGTGTAGGAGGCGACCACTTCCTCGAAGCTGACGGCGCGGCCGATGCCTTCCTTGGCGTTGCGCTGCACGAGGTTGAGGAGCATGCCGACTTTGTCGCCCCAGCCGTCCGTGAAGGAAATCTCGACGGCGGCGGTACGGGGGTTGATCTGGTCGGGGTTGGCCTCGGTCGTGATGATGAGCGAGCGGTTGAGGTCGGTGCCGTCCTCGATGGTGATGTCCTTGAGCCAGGTCTCTTCCTCACCGGAAGGGAAGGTCTTCTTGACGGTCATGTAGGAGAAGGGGACATTGGTCCGGATGGTCTCCGAGTGGGCGCCGCCATGGCCTTCGGTGATGACGGAGGTGTTGTCGATCGAGAGGATGGCCTCCAGCTGGCCCTCCTGCTTGAGGGCGATGGTGTCCTTTCTGGTACCGTTGTCGCTGCAGAGGGCGATTCTGGCCATGCGCTTGAATTCTTCGTTGTAGGCGAAGTTGACGTCGATGGTCATATCCTCGCTGCCTTCCATGGTGCTGAAGGTGATCCAGTCGGCGTCCTCGTCGAGCTTGACGATGTGGAAGCCGCCGTTGGCAAGCACCGGCATCTCCACGGTCATGCCCGAGAAGGGGGCGACGTATTCCTTCTGGAGCGCGCCGAGCTCGATGAGCGGGACATTGTCCCCCTCATCCAGCTGGCAGGCGGTCACGGCCGCACCCGTCAGGAGCAGGGCGGCGGTCAGGATCCGAAAGTATCTGTATTTTTTCATGTCTTTCATACGCTGTTAGTTGTAACGGACGGTGATCGTACCGATGCGGATTTCCGTGCTCTTGTTGGTCAGGGTGCCCTGTTCGATACCGAGGTTGGTCAGGTAGGTCGCCGCGGCGGTGTCCGGCTTGATGTCGGTCACCTTGTCGGCCACCTGGACGCGCACGATGACCTTCTCGCAGTTGAAGCACTCGTTCGGGAGGGCGCGGAGATGGTCCTTGAAGCCCGGGCAGCTGTCCTGGGAGGTCGTGGTCCACCAGACGATGGAGCGGTTCTTGATGATGTCGCCCGGGACGTCCTTGAAGGACGCGCCGCCGTCGATGGAGTAGAGGAGCTTCCAGTGGGCCGGGGAGTCGAGGGTGGTGTTGCCCATCGCACCGTGGTTCCAGGTGATGCCGAAGACGATGTTGGTGCCGCGGATGCCGGCGGTGGAGAAGCTGACGTCGAAGTACTTGCCCACGTCGTTGGTGAAATCCCACCAGCTGTTGGTGACCTTGAGCGCGCAGCTGGGTATCAGGCCCTTCTGGTTCGACGCACCCTTCTTGTCGACCATGACCGTGTTGTTGAAGTCGGACGCGGCAGCGAGGGTGGCGCCGTGGAAGTCGAGCGTGCCGTCTCCCTTCTCGGGAATGACGTCGGCCAGCTTGTCGTTCCAGTTCCATTCGACGAGGGTGGTCGAGAAGGCGGGATCCTTCAGCTGGATGTCGCCCTCCTCGATGGCGCGGATCTGGTACCGGCCGATTTCGCCGTAACGGACCAGCGTCTCGGAGGTGATGATGCCGCGGAAGGTGCCGGAGCCCTGCGGGACCACGGGCACGGTGACGTTGCCTTCCTTGTCATAGACGGCGCCATTGTCGGTGCCCGCCTCCCAGAGGCCTTCGCCGAGCTGGGTGGCATTGGCCCGGCGCCGCCAGGGAACGTAGCTGTTGGTCAGCATGTAGATGGTGCTGCCGCCACGGTCGCTCATCAGCAGCGGGACGGTATCCCAGCGCGGGCTTCCGCCACCGGAGACGACATTGATGCCGGCCGTGACGTCCTTGATGGAATAACCTTCCGTCGCATTGGTGTAGGCGCCGTCCTTGCACATGATCTCGACGTCCATCAGGTCGACGAGGGTGTTGATGTCGTCGTCGGTCAGGTCGTCGATGTTGCGTGCCTTGACGGGGAGCTTGGCGTTGGGCTCCAGGGTGCCGTAGATGTTGCCCTGGGTGACGCCGGTGAGGGTGTAGGTGACCGGATTCGCGCCCTTGACCAGGGTCAGGCCCTTGATCTGGAGGCGGAGCCGGGTGTAGCGCGGCAGGGTGTTGTCGGCCGGGTCTTCGAACTTCAGCATGAAGCCGAGCTTGCCGTCGAGGCTCTGGTAGATGGCCGTGCGGGCGTTCTCCTTGAAGTCGAACTTGAACTGCGCGATCTGCAGGTTCTGGCAGTTGTTGGCACTCTCGGGGGAGCTGACGATGTAACCGTCGATGATCTGGTCCTCGTTGATGAGGCCGGCCGGGAGGTTCCGGACGTCCTCGAAGGTGAAGGAGGCGCGCTGGACGACGGTGACGGTGCGGGAGATGTTGCCGCCCGCCTCGTCGGTGTAGGTCACCTTGAGGTCGGCCTGGCGCGGGGCGCCCGTGTCGTTCAGGGCCAGCGAGAAGGTCAGGCCTTCGCCGGTGAGCTTCGGGGTAAGGATCCAGTCCGCATCCGTCTCGTAGGAGATGTTGTTCTCGTACGCGTAGATGTTGTTCTCGTTGAGCTTGGACGGGATGCTCCCGGCACCGGGCGCGCCGACGAATTCGGCCTTGTAGGTTTCAAGGTCGAAGGCGGCTTCCTGAATGCCCTGGAGCACCGTGCAGGTGGTCTGGATGTGCTCGCCCTTGGCGTCGGATGCCCGGAGGGTGATGACGGCGGTGCGGAGGGCGCCGGAGTTGTTGTCCGTGACCGTGTAGATGACGGCGTCCTTCTGGATTTCCTCGACGGTCAGCCAGGGGGTAACCTTCATCGTGTCAGGAACTTCCTGTCCGAAGGTGACGACGCCCTGGGAACTGCCGTCCTCGGCGAGGAATTCGGTCATCACCGAGTAGGAGTCCGTCGTGTAGGGAACCGTCGACTTGAAGGGCGCGCGGATCTTGGCGCCGGGCTGGATGAGCGCGGTCGTGGCGGCGTTGAAATTGACGCCGAAGTCCGTGTGGCCGCTCTCGCCCGTGATCGTGTAGGGACCGTCCTGGTTGATCTGGATGGTGTCCCGGAGTTCGCCCCGTTCCAGGACGAGGCCGACCGTACGGGATATGCCGTAGTTGGTCGAGTAGGTGAAGACGATGTCGGAGTTGCCTTCGCCAGTGGCCTTGTTGAGGGAACCCCAGTCGATGGGTTTGTCAAAGCGGGCCGACCAGCCGCCGTCCGACCACACGAGGATGTGGGTGGAGCCGGCTTCTTTCTGCAGCGTGATCAGATGCTGGTTGACCGCCAGCGGAAGATTCATTTCGTAGGGCTTGTCGCAGGCGACGGCGCCGAGGGAGAGCAGGGCGGCGGCCAGCAGGGCCCGTATCATATCATGTTTCATAAGCATGTCGTCAGATTAGAGTCCGTACTTGGCATAGGCCTTATTGTCCAGGTTGCCCTTCGACTTCACGACTTCCTGGTCCGGGATCGGATAGTATTCGTGGCAGGGGAGGATGTTGTCCTTGAGGGCCTGGTAGTCGTTGTTGCCGAGCGTGGCTTCATACCAGATGCCCCAGCGGACGAGGTCGAACTTGCGCTGGAACTCGCCGATGAGTTCGCGGCCGCGCTCGCTGCGGATTTCATCCTGCAGGCGGACGTGGGTGCGGAAGACATAGTCCTTCAGGCCGGCGCGGCGGCGGGTCATATTGAGGTATTCGACCGCCTTGTCGTCCTCATTCAGTTCGTTGTAGCACTCGGCGATCATCAGGATCGTGTCGGCGTAACGGAAGACCGGGTAGTTGTTGCCGTCCTTGGTCTGGTACATGTGGGGGCACCAGAATTTCGGGCCCATCCACGGACGTCCGCTGACACTCTTGAATTCACGGCCGTTGTAGGCCCAGGCCATGTTGAGGTTCTTCCTCAGGTCCGGACCGAGCTTGGTCTGGAGGCCCTGGCAGAAGTACATGTTCGGGCGCATGGCCGCCCAGGCCGTCGCATCCGAGCCGAGGATGTCCACTTCGACGCCGTCGAAGATGGCGCTGTTGGCCGTATGGGGATAGGGCTGGCAGATGGCCGCGGCGTTGGAGGTGTACTCCAGGCCGCCCTGGGTGTAGGAATGCTGGATTTCCATGATGGATTCCGGCGTGTTCTTGTTGCGCCAGAGCATGTTGGTCTCGAGGTCGTATTGGGTGAAGTCACCGTAGATGGCTTCGACCTTCTTGAGGGCCTCGAGGGCCTTCCTGTACCACATCTCGGAATTCGCGGGCACATCCTTCGTGGCGTTCCACAGGGACATCTTGGCGATGAGCGTCCAGGCCACGGCGGCGCCGAGGCGCTGGCCGTCATTTTCCGAAGTGCGGGTCTGCGGGAGGAGCGGGGCGATGCCTTCGAGGTCCTCGATGCAGGCCTTGCGCGTCTCGACGGCGCTCATCCGGCCGAGCTGGCCGATGCGGTCGAGCGTCTCCAGGTCTTCCACGTCGTCGAAGTAGAAGGGGACGTCGCCGAAGAAGCTCGTCAGCGTATAATAATAGAACGCGCGAAGCACCTTGGCTTCTCCGAGGAGGCGGAGGCGGTTTTCGTTCTTTTCATCCACGTTGCCGTCCTGGTCGATGTAGGCGGTCTTGGAGTTCTCGATGCCCTTGATCGCGAAATTGCAGCGGGCGACGCCGGTGTAGCCGTTGTTCCAGACCGTCTGGCCGAAACGCGGGATGGCCGGGGAGATGTCGAGCCGGGCGTCAAGGGTACCGGAGGGGCAGTAGGCGAGGTCCGTGCAGCATTCCGTGGCGATCAGGTAGGTATAGTTGTAGATGCTCTTCATCGGGATGTAGCAGCTGTTGACGACGGACTCGCATTCCATGTGCTTGCGGAAGAAGTTGTCCGGCGTCGAGATGACGGAGAGATCCTCTTCGAGCGAGCAGGAGCCGAGTGCAAGGACTCCGGCGAGGGTGAGTAACAGATATCTATTTTTCATGACTCATTCGTATTTAGTATCTGACCTGGATGCTGAACGTGATGTTCCGGGATTTCGGATAGGCACCGAGGTCGACACGCCGGAGCGTGGAGGAAGTGCCTTCGGAAGAGACGTCCGGGTCGAAGCCGTTGTAGTTCTTCCAGAGGTAGAGGTTTTCACCGATCAGGCTGAACGTCGCATCGCGCAGGAAGAAGGTACGCTTGAACGGAAGGGTGTACGAAAGCGAGATGTTCTTGATGCGGATGTAGGAGGCGTCGTGGATCATGAAGTCGCTCGGAAGGGCCGCGTCGGTCTTGCCGCCGGCACGCGGGATGTTCGATTCCGGATTCCGTTCCGGGTGCCATGCGTTGAGCATGTAGCGGTACTGGTTCGTGAAGATGGAACCGGCCATGTAGATTTCCGAGTAGTTGTAGATCTTGCCGCCGAGGGAGTAGTTGACATAGATGCCGAGACGGAGGTTCTTGTAGTGGAAGGTGTTCTGCAGGCCGCCGTACAGGTACGGGTCCGCATTGCCCTGATAGACAAGGTCATCCTGGGAGAGCGTGCCGTCATGGTTGATGTCGTAGTAGCGGATGCGGCCGTTGCCCGTGGAGTTGGACGGGGAGACGTAGGTCATCGTGACCTTGTTGCGGCTGCGCTCCTCGTCGTTCTTCCAGATGCCGCCGAATTCGAAGCCCCAGAGGGCGTTCAGCGGATAGCCGGCGACGTAGCCGTACATCATGTACGGGTTGTTGCCCGGGGAGTCGAGGGCGGAGACGAACTGCTCGCCGCCGATGTCGTCGACCATCTGCTCATTGTGGGAGAGGGTGAAGTCGGTCGTCCAGCTGAAGTCGCGCTTGACGATGTTCCGCGTCGAGAGGGTGAACTCGATACCGCGGTTGGAGGTGCGGCCGATGTTCACGAACTTGGAACCCTGGCCCGTCTGGTGCGGGGTCGCGACGTTCAGGAGCAGGTCCGAAGTCTTCGAAAGGTAGGCCTCCGTGGTGAGGGAGATGCGGCCGTCAAAGCCGACGAAGTCGAGGGCGAGGTTGTAGGCGGCCGTCTTTTCCCAGGTGAGGTTCGGGGAATCCTGCCGGCCGCGGTAGGTGGCAACCGGCTGCTTCAGGCCGAACAGGTAGCCGCCCGTCGTGGTCGAGAGGGCCGCGTGGGAACGGTAGGCGGCGATGGCGTCGTTGCCGGAGATACCGGCGCTGGCGCGGAGCGAGAGTTCGTCCAGCCAGGAAACGTTCTTGAGCCAGGGCTCATTGGCGATGTTCCACTTGAAGGCGCCGGAAGGGAAGTAGGCGACATGCTTGTTCTCCGCGAAGTTGGAGGCGCAGTCCCGGCGGATGGTCCCGGTCAGGTAGAAGCGGGAGCCGTAGTTCCAGTTGAAACGCGAGAAGAGCGAGAATTTGACCTTCTCGGTGGCGGAGCTGGCGGCGGAATAGGTGAGCTTGTCGGGAACCGCGTTCATGTTGTTCCACTTCACGATATCGTCCATGTAGCCCTTGCCGTCGAGGCTGAAGCTGTTGGACTTGAAGTCATAGCCGGACATACCGACCATCAGGTCCATCCGGTGCTGGCCGGCCTTGATGACATAGTTCGCCGTGTTCTCGGTGGAGAGGGAGTGCTCGTCGTATTCGGCGCGGGTGGCGTCACCGCCCTGGTTCGCAGCCCGCGTCGGCATCGTGCCGGGGGTGTACTTGTAGGTGTGGCGCTGGTACATGTAGTAGGAGAACGCGCTCTTGATCGTCAGGTTCTTGATCGGGGTGATCGTCGCCGTGAACGTGTTGTTCATCGAGTGGCGGACCAGGTTGTGGGTGATCCCGTTGATCTTGGCGATCGGGGTGTCGATCCAGGAGCCGCTGTAGTAGAAGTCGTTGAAGGTGTCCTGGGGCTTGATGGTCGGGGCCAGGTACTGGGCCGCGTTGGTCCAGGAGGAGCCGCCGATGGTCGCCTTGTTCTCTTCGTTGAAGCGGTAGGTGTAGGAACCGTTCCAGGCGACTTTCAGCCATTTGAACAGCTGCTTGTCGAGGTTGATACGGCCGGTGACACGTTCCTGGCCGCTGCCCTTGATGATGCCTTCCGTGTTGTTGTAGGAGAAGGAGGCGAGGTGGCTGGACTTGTCGGTGCGGCCCGTCATCGACAGGGAGTAGTTCTGCGCGAGGGCGGTACGGGTGATCTCCTTGATCCAGTCGGTGCCTTCACCGGCGCCGACCGGGTCCTTGTAGATCTGCTCGGAGAGCGGGGTGGAGAGGCCCATGTCCGGATGGTTGGAGTCGGCGCCGAAGGCGGCGATGTCGTTGCGGTACATCTGGAACTCGCTCTTGTTCATGATGTCCAGTCCGCGCGGGAGCTGGGCGATGCCGACGTCCGCCTTGAAGGTGATGTTGGTCTTGTCCTTCTTGCCGCTGCCCTGCTTCGTGGTGACGATGATGACGCCGTTCGCACCGCGGGAACCGTAGATGGCCGTGGAGGAGGCGTCTTTCAGGACGGAGATGTTGGCGATATCGTCGGAGTTGATGTCGTTCAGGTCATGGATGGCGTCGATGATGCCGTCCACGACGTAGAGCGGCTCATTGGACGCCGTGATGGAACGGGAACCGCGGATACGGATGGTCGTCGTGGCGCCCGGGGCACCGTCGGTGGACATGATGTCCGCGCCGGCGATACGGCCCTGGAGGGCGTTGTCGATCGAGAGGACCGATCCGCTCTGGAGGTCGTTCATCTTCACGTTGACGACCGAACCGGTCAGGTCTTCCTTCTTGACGGAACCGTAACCGATGACCACGACGTCTTCGAGCACGTTCTCATCCTCGGAGAGGGCGAAGTCGATCTTGGTCTGGTTGCCGATGATCTTCATGGTCCTGGTCTCGTACCCCATGTAGAGGGCTTCGAGGGTCTGGCCCTTGCGGACCTTGAGGGAGTAGCGGCCCTGGGCGTCCGTGACGGTGCCGATGGTCGTGTTTTCGATGCGGATGGTCGCGCCCGGGAGCGGAACGCCCTCGGCGTCGGTGACGACACCGGTGACGGTCAGCTGTCCCTGCTGGGCCTGGGCGTGAAGCGGCTGGGCGGGAATCCCCGTTGCCAGCGTCGCGATTGCCAGGATGGCGGCAATGGCGAATGATTGGGTGAGCTTATGCATGGGGATGGGTTATTCGGTTTTGGCGGTTTCGATGATCCGGTCCGGTCCGCTGCCGCCGTTGAGTTCCCAGAGGTCTTCGTCGAAGATGTTCTTGACCGGGTCGAGCGAGAAGTTGCGGATATAGACGTTGTCGATGTAGATGCGGTTGGGCGTTCCGGCGGCACCGGTGACGTCGCCCGCGATGAAGCGGATCCGGGTGTCGGGCGTGAAGGGATTCGCCTCCGTGTTGATGACCCCGACGAGGAAGTAGGCGTCATCCCACATGTCGGCGGTCACGTCGTCCGCGGAAGGATTGAAGTACGGGACCTCGAATTCGATGCGGGTCTTGGCGGGGTCGTCGCGGAGGGCGCCGCCGCCCGTGATTTCCACGGCGAGTTTGTTGGCGTCCTTGTTGCCTTTCTTGTCATTGAACGCGCACGCGCGGAACGAGACGATGAAGAGGGAGTCCTTGATGACCTGGTTG
The DNA here is from genome assembly GCA_016287075.1 of Bacteroidales bacterium. Lineage (GTDB taxonomy): Bacteria > Bacteroidota > Bacteroidia > Bacteroidales > UBA932 > Cryptobacteroides. The sequence continues at coordinate 79,378 of JAEEVC010000003.1, forward strand.
GCGGTCATGTACGGGGTGTAGAGGTCGGCCCCGTGTCCCGCCTCGTCGCCGAGCTGGAGATAGCCGTTCTTGCCGTAGAGGTAAGCGTCCGTCTGTCCGGGGAGGACGGTGGATTCCCAGCCGCGGCCCTTGTCGGTCACGGACCAGGTCGCGGAGATGGCGCCGTCCTGCTTGAGCGGGTTGTTGGAACCGTACTTGCTCCAGGCCATGTCGCTGGAAATGCGCGCGTTGATGCCCTGGTGGACTTTCACGAATTTGCCGAAGTTTTTCTCCGGGCATGAGATCAGGAGCGTTCCCGTGCGGCGGGTGTAGTAGGGATAGGTGTAGCGGGGGGCGACCTCAAGCTGGATGGCGACGAGGTCGTCCTGGCGCTTCTCGGTCCCTAAGACCTTCACCCAGGGGGTCGTTCCGTCGTCCTGCCATTGGATCTTGAAGTCGTCGAGGTTGGTCCGGATGAACATGGTCGCCGGGCCGCCCTTGACGCTGACGCTGACCGCGTCCAGCGGCACCTCTCCTTCCGGACTGGCGAAAACGTTGATGTAGTCGGAGCGGTCCGCGTTCGGATCCACGCCCTTCCTACAGGACGCTGCCGCCATCCCGGCTGCGAGGAGGGCCAGGATAAGGGGTAGATACTTGGTGTTAGACATAAAAAGTGGTTGTTAGTTAGTTGATTTCGAGGTCTATGAGGATCGGACGGTGGTCCGAGGGATCGTAGAAGGAGGGGTACCAGGTGCTCTTGACGGACGAGGTCCACTTGTCCATCAGGACCATCGCGTCCACAACCTTCGCATACATCGACGGGGAGGCATAGACGAAGTCGATGCGGGCGCTGCCCATCGTGGAGGTGATGAACTGGCCCGGATGGCTCTGGGCGATGACGTCCACCATGTCGGTCTTGTTGAGGACGACGTCCTGGGTCAGCAGGGCGGTGTCGTCGGCGGCATAATTATAGAACCAGTTGTCGCGGCGGGAGCGGGAGTTGAAGTCGCCGAGGAGGAACCAGTCCTGCTGGGCGGCGTACTTGCTGTCGTTGATCGTGTGGGCGACGATGTAGTTCATCTCGTATTCCCGGTAGTAGTCGCCCTCGTGCTTGGCCCTGCTGGCATCCTGGTTGGCGGAGGAGACGCCGTAGCCGTAGCCCTGGGGCCACATGTGGGCGGTGACGAACCAGAGTTTGCGGCCGTTCACGTTCACTTCCTGGATGGCGGCGCCGTGGGCGATGGGCTTGTTGTTGACGTCGGTATTGGTGATCTTGAGGATGGAAGTCACCGGGTATTTGGAGGTGACGGTCTGCGGGTAATTGTCCCGCCAGCCGCCGACGGCGCTGTGCTGGTGGCCGTAGCGGGCGGCGAGGCCGGGCCAGCCGTTCGGGAGGAAGCGGTCGGCCGTCGGGGCGCTGGTGCCCGTGCGGTCCTTGTAGATGGAGGCGGATTCACACCAGACGCAGATGTCCGGGTCGTATTTCTTCACCCAGGCGACGAAATTGTCGTAATTGTTGGGCTGGTCGGCCCACATGCCGTTCTGGATGTTCCAGTAGAGGAGGCGGAGGTTGCCCTTCCGGCTGTCGGCGGCGGAGAGGCGGGTGACGAGGATGTCGTCGACGCAGAAGCCGTGGTTGCCGCTGTTCGAACTGTTGCCGGCGAAGTAGAAGCAGGTCCCGTCGGTGGCATGTTCGATGGTCGCCTCGACCTCATGCCAGGTCTTTTTCTCGGCGAGGGAGGCGGGGACGGGGAGATGGGACTGGGAGCCCACCCATGTGCTGGCGTTGGCGGTATAGTTGAACTTGTCCGCGCCGGAGACGATGGTCCGGCCGTCCACCTTGACCTCGGTGAGCTGCCCGCCGTTGAGGACCTGGCAGAGGAAACTGTCCGTGGCGCCGGGGAAGAAGCAGAAGCGGAAGCTGAGCTTCACGGTGGCGAAGCCGTCCATGTTGGTGATGGGCGGGGTGCGGAGGATGCCGCGGGCCGCGTTGCCGGCGCCGACGACCATCATTCCCTGGTATTCCTGGCAGCGGAAAAGGTAGGTGTACTCGTCCAGGCCGCGGCTGCGGATGTAACCCTCGCTCATCTGGTGGGACGAGGCGACCGTGTAGCCGCTGACCTCTTCCCAGGTGTTGGATTGGATGAATCCGCTGCCGGGGGTGTCGTAGGAGACCTTCGTGGTGGCATATTCGGCGCCGGTGCGGGCGGTGCCGCCGTCGATGCCGGTCTTCTCGGCATCGGGCGCATAGCCGTAGGAGTTCTGGCCGCCCATCAGGTCGCCGCCCCAGACGAGGCGGTCGAAGCCCTCGTACCAGACGAGGTCGTCCGCCGGCTGGTAAACGACGCTGACCGTCTTGACGCCGCCCGCGGCAATCTCGAAGGCGGGAATCGTCTGCCGGAACATCCTGTGGCCGGCATCGCAGAGGGTCAGTTCAATGCCCTGGGAAAACTTGCCGGGCGCGATCATGAGGGGGAAATGGACACCCTCCGCGGAGAGTTTCGCGCCCGCACCCTGCGGCGCGCAGTTGAGCACGGCGCGCGGGGCGCTGTCGAGGAAGTTGAATGCGTTCTTGGAAGGGGAGAAGGAGCCCCGGCCGGAGACCGCCTGGCCGCCGACGGCGACCGCCTGGATGGAGGTCAGGGCGGCGTTGCCCTTGACCACGATGTCCAGCAGGGCGAAAGCATCATTGAAAACCAGCTGGTTCCCGGTCTCTTTCCGGTAGGTGGCGTAGCAGGGATAGTTCCCGATTTCATTCCCTCCGGTCCGGTAAAACTGGCCGATCGGCACCGGCACTTCACGGAACGGCGTCCCGTTGTACCATTTCGTGGATTCGGCATTGATCCGTGCGGCCGTATATTCCCCGTTCGCGGCGGCGGGCACATCGATCACCCACCGGCCCTCCGGATCCTTGTTCGGGTAGCAGTCCTTTCCGTTCACCTGGACCTTGCAGCCGGTGAAAGAGTCCAGTCCCATCGTCTTCCGGGTTCCGTCTTCGGCAAAGGAAAGGTAGAAACGTACTTTTCCGTCCACCACTTCGATGTCGTCCCCGACGTTCGACGTTCCCTTGCCGTCGCCGTCCTTGTCGCCGGAGGGGTTGTCGCACGCTGCGCCCATGGTCAAAAGCGCTATGGCACAAATCGAAAGCGGTTTCAAATGATGTTTCCTCATTGTTTATAAGGTTATATTAATAGACAAAGATACGAAAACCTTTTAAGAAAAGGAACCGCGGAAGTGAATTTTTTTAACCTCAGACGGGTTGGGGCAGAGATTGCTGCAGTTTGTGATTTTATTCGTATATTTGCAAGTTATGATGAAAAAGAACACAGAGACTGTACGTTGCCTGATCCTCGGCGGGGGACCTGCCGGGTACACGGCCGCCATCTATGCCGCCCGGGCCAACCTGGCCCCCGTCCTTTACGAAGGCATGGAGCCCGGCGGGCAGCTGACCACGACGACCGCGGTGGAGAATTTCCCCGGCTTCGAGAACGGGGTGGATGCGAATACGCTGATGGCGTCGATGCGCGCCCAGGCGGCGTCGTTCGGGGCGGAGATCCGCACCGGGACGGCCACCGCCGTGGACCTGTCGGAGCGCCCCTTCCGCATCACGGTGGACGGTTCGGCCTCCGATCCGGACGCCGGCACCGTGATCCTCGCCGAAGCCCTGGTCATCGCCACGGGCGCCACCGCCAGATACCTCGGGCTGCCGTCCGAGGCGAAGTACCGCGGCATGGGCGTTTCCGCCTGTGCGACCTGCGACGGCTTCTTCTACCGGAAGCGGACGGTCGCGGTGGTCGGCGGCGGCGACACGGCCTGTGAGGAAGCGCTCTATCTCGCCGGCCTGGCGAAGAAGGTGTACATGATCGTCCGGCGCGACGTCTTCCGGGCTTCCAAGGCCATGCAGGACAGGGTCTTTGCCAAGGACAACATCGAAATCCTCTGGAACTGCAACACGCAGGAGGTGCTCGGCGACGGCCTCGGCGTGACCGGCGTCCGCCTCCTGGACAACCGGGATGGCAAGGTCTTTGATATAGCGGTGGACGGCTTCTTCCTCGCGATCGGCCACCACCCGAACTCGGAACTCTTCACGCCCTGGCTGGAGACCGACCCGAACGGGTACATCGTCACGCGCGGCAAGACCTCCGAAACGGCGGTCCCGGGCGTGTTCGCGGCGGGAGATGTCCAGGATCCCCGCTACCGCCAGGCGGTGACGGCCGCGGCCTCCGGCTGCATGGCCGCCCGCGATGCGGAGCGCTTCCTGCTTGAGCGTGTGAAATAAACGATTGACAATGAAGATTTTCAGTAAGATCATGGTCCTTGGGGCGTGCCTGCTTGCCTTCGCCGCCTGCAAGTCCGAATACGAGGCGCTGCTGAGCGGCAACGACGTCGATGCCAAGTACAGGGCGGCCTTCGAGTATTTCAACCAGAAGAAGTATTCGCGCGCGTCCCAGCTGTTCGAGAACCTCTCGGTCCTGACCAACGGGACGGAACGGGACGACACCGTCCAGTACTACTGGGGCCTGTCCAACTACCGCTACAAGGATTTCTATACGGCCGAGACGAACTTCGCCAAGTTCCTGGAGAAATTCCCCCGCAGCCCCTTCGCCGAGGACGCCCGCTTCCTCCATCTCGACTGCATGTACCGCTCGACCTACCGCTGGGAGCTGGACCAGACGCCGACCTACGCCTGCCTCCAGGCGATCGCCGAGTATCTCACCGCCTTCCCGGGCGACAACCCCCATACGGACGCCTGCCGCAAGATGGCGGCCGACCTGAACGAGCGGCTGGACCGCAAGGCCTTCGAGAACGCCCGCCTCTACTACAAGATGGAAGACTACAAGGCCTCCCGCGTGGCCTTCCGCAACGTACTGAAGGACGACTCGGAAAACATGTACCGCGAGGATATCCTCTATTACACCGCGATGTCCTCCTATAATTATGCCCGGCTCAGCGTGGCCGCGAAGCAGCGGGAGCGGTACCTGACCTTCATCGACGATTACTACAACTTCATCGGCGAGCTTCCCGATTCCAAATACCGCCGGGAGCTCGACGTGATGTACCGCCGCGCCCAGCGCGCCCTCGGCCGCTACACCGGCACCGAGGAGGAGCTCGACGCCAAGGAGAAGGATTTCGCCCGCGAGCGCAAGCAGCTGGAGAAGGAATCGAAAAAAAATGAAACCTCCGGCGGAAAAGCCAAGTAATATCCTTAGAGACCTTATTGCAACGAATCATGGAAACGAAAAAGAAAATACCCAACAACACCATCACCCGGGACATCCGCAACCTCGCGGAACCCACCGGCAACATCTATGAATCCGTCGTCATCCTCTACAAGCGTGCGAACCAGATCGCAGCTGCCGAGAAGAAGGAACTGCAGAAGAAACTCGAGGATTTCCGCAACGAGCGGGACACGATGGAAGAAGTGTTCGAGAACAAGGAACAGATCGAAATTTCGAAATATTACGAGCGCCAGCCGAAGCCGGACCTCGTTGCCATTTCCGAGTTCGAGAACGGCGACCTCTACTACCGCAAGGCCGGCAAGTAAGCCCGATGCTCTCGAAACTCCTCGTCTCGAATTACGTCCTGATAGACTCTCTGGAGATCGGTTTTCCGGAGGGTCTCGTCATTATAACCGGGGAGACCGGCGCCGGCAAGTCCATCCTGCTGGGCGCCCTTTCCCTCGTCCTCGGCGCCAGGGCTGACGCCGGGACGGTCGGTCCCCGCGGGGATACCTGCGTGGTCGAGGCGGAATTCGACGTGGAGGAGGACGAGGCGCTCAGGGCCATCGCCCAGGAGTACGACCTGGACACGGACGGCGGCCACCTGATCATCCGCCGCACGGTCGCCCGGAGCGGCCGCTCCCGTTCCTTCGTGAACGACCAGCCCGTCCAGGTGGGGGCGCTCCAGGCCCTTTCCGCCCGCCTTGTCGATATCCATTCCCAGCACCAGACGCGGCTCCTGACGGACCGTGCCTTCCAGCTCGATATCCTGGACCATTACGCCGGCGACGCCGTGCTCCGCGACGGGGTCCGCGCCTCCCATGCGCGCCTCCTCGCCCTGCGCCGCGAACGGGCCGATGCGGCGGAAAAGCTGCAGCGGATTGCCTCCGAGCGCGATTTCAACCAGGCGCAGCTGGAGCGGCTGGAAGCGGCGAAACTCCGCGACGGCGAACTGGAAGCGCTCGAGGCGGAGCAGCGCCAGCTCGCCAACGCCGAGGAAATCAAGACCGGCCTCGGCACGGTCGGCGAGCTTTTCGCCCCGTCCGACGACGGGCGCATGTCCCTCGACGCCCTCCTCAAGGAAGCCGGCCGTTCCCTCGGCCGCATCGCCCGCTATGTCCCCGCCGTGGAGCCGCTCGCGCAGCGCATTGATTCCGCCCGGCTGGAACTCGAGGACATCCGGGAGGAAGTCGAGGACCTGAACGCCTCGACCGAACTCTCCGAAGACCGGCTCGCCCAGGTCGAGGACCGGCTCTCCCTCCTGTATGCCCTGATGAAAAAACACGGCTGCAGCGACATCGGGGGCCTGATTTCCCTGCGGGATACGCTTTCAAGCGCCCTTTTCGAGGGGGATTCCCTCCAGGACCGCCTGAAGGATCTCGACCGGGACATCGCCGCGGAAGAAGCGGCCTACGACGGCCTCGCCCGCCGGCTCCACGAAGCCCGCGAAGCCGCCGCTCCGGGATTCGCCGCGGCCATCGGCGACTCCCTCCGTTCCCTTGAACTGGAAAAGGCCCTTTTCACGGTGGCGATTGAACCCGCCGCCCCCGGCGCGGCCGGTGCGGACGCGGTCCTGTTCAAATTCTCCTCCACGGGCCGGGAACCGGTCGATCTCGCCCGTTGCGCCTCGGGCGGTGAGATATCCCGGATCATGCTGTCCCTCAAGGCGATGATGGCCCGCTACACCGACATGCCGACCATGGTGTTCGACGAGATCGACACCGGCGTGTCCGGCAGTGCCGCCGACCGCATGGGCGCCATGATCGCCGACATGGGCGCCGACATGCAGGTCTTCGCCATCACCCATCTTCCGCAGGTCGCCGCCAAGGGCGGTGCGCATTACCTGGTCACCAAGGAAGACGGCGTCAGTTCCATCCGCCGCATCGAAGGCGAAACGCGGGTCCGCGAGATCGCCAGAATGCTGAGCGGCGCCCGCATCACGGACGCCGCCATCGGAAACGCAAGGGAACTGCTTTCGTAACTACCTGACCCGACGGGTCGTAGCATCCTTTCCGTACACCACCCTGCGGGCTGCCTGGTTCCTGCGGCCCTGGAAATGGAAGTCGGTGTGGAGTCCCTTTTCCGTGCCCGTTTCCAGCATCCGCATCCAGTGGTCGCCGTAGCGGGAGACCAGGCGCGCGAAGTAGGTGATGGTGTCATACCCCTGGAATGCGAACTGGCTCGGCTCCGTGTTGTAGAGCGCCCGGTAGGCCAGCAGGAACTGCTTCACCTGCGGGTCGTAATAATCGACGAAATAGGCGGAACTGATGTGCAGCTGGGCGTTGTGGAACTGGTTGCTGTCGATCTCGTACGTGCGGATCTTGGAGGGGGTGTAGAGGACGATGTCGTAGCCCCGGTCGAGCAGGATGCCGATGTTGCGGATCACGTCGCTGAGGAACGGCTGGCGGTCGGAGGCGACCACGATGCGGTTGGTCCGGTTCTTCGCCATGTAGTCCGGAAGCCGGTTCGGGATGTTGCGGCCCTCCCGGAGGGAATAGGACAGGGTGGAGAAACTCTCACCGCGCAGCTGCATCGCCTCGGTAATCACCTGTCCGGCCGCATTTTCCATGCCGGTTTCCGACAGGACGATGACGCGGTCTTCCCGGGCCCGCTCGCTGAAGACCCAATCCACGAGGTCCTCGTACTGGGCCTCGGCGGAACTCGGGGCCTGGATGAGGTTTACATGGCCGTCCACGAGCTCCGCCGCCTTCTGGTGGAGCGGCGAGATGACGGGAACGAGCCCGCCGGTGCGCTGCAGGACGGTTTCCAGGTCTTCCGTGGCCACCGGGCCGAGGACGAAGTCGTTGGCGGCAAGCTGCTGCTGGGAGGGGATGATACCCGTCGCCACGTCATGCACATGCAGCTTGACCCCGGTCCCGGCCTTTTCCAGGTCCCGGACGCCCATCAGTACGCCGGCATAGAAATCCATGTAGATGTCGTTGGCCGCCCCGGATGCGTTGAACGGCAGCAGGAGCGCCACCTCGACGTTCGGCTTCGGCTGGTAGGTGATGTTGTCGAAGCGCCCGCTGATGTCGCCCTTGACATCCTGGATGATGTCCTTGATGGTCTCGATGGCGCCCTTCTTCCCGCCGTCGGGCTGCTCCGTCGCTTCCTTCGTCTCCGCTGTAACGGGCTGTCCTTCCGTCGTTTCCGTCGTTTCCGCCGCAACGGGCTGCTCCGGGATCCGGAGGACCTGGCCGGATTTGAGGCCGGTGGTGGTCAGGCCGTTGGCGGCCATGATGTCCTCGACGGACACGCCGAACTTCCGCGAGATGCCGTAGAGCGTGTCGAACCAGCGGACCGTATATTCCTGATAGGGCCCGGTGTACGGCTGCGCCGGCGGGGCGGGCTGTTTCTGCGGCGCCTCTTCCACGGTCTGCGCCTCGACGGGCGCTCCCGGAACGGGGATCAGGAGGATGGCGTCCTTCTTCAGGCCGGTCTCATGCAGGGACGGATTGGCGGCATAGATGTCTTCCACGCTCACCTGGTAGGCCTTGCTGATGGAATAGAGGGTCTGCCTCTCCTCCACCACGTGGGAATAGTACAGCCTCCCGTTCTGCCGGACCTTTTCCTTGGAGACGGTCACCGGCGTGGGGACATATTCCTGTGCGGGGGCGGGAAGGGCGGCGAGGCACAGGGCCGTAATGGCGAGGAAGATTCTCACTTTCATAATCATACGCATTAAAGTTGCCCGGCAAAGCCGGTCAGTCCGGTGCAGAAGCGCGTCCAGGAAAGCCGCTCTTTCTCGGCTTCGATGGCCCTCCCGCACGCGGCGCGGAGGGACGGGTCGCCGAAGAAGCGGAGGATGGCTTCCCGGATGGCGCCGGGTTCGGCGGCCGGGACCACCAGTCCCGTCCCGCGGTCCCCGACCGCCGCTTTCAGGCCGCCGGTGTCGGTAACGATCATCGGCACTCCGAAATGCAGGGAAATCGCGCCGATGCCGCTCTGGGTCGCGCTCCGGTACGGGAGCACGGTCACGTCGGCGGCGGAGAAGAAGCGCTTGACCTCGGCGTCGCGGATGTAGTCCGGGAACACGTGGACACGGTCCTTCCCGGGAAGCGAGTCGATGATCGCGCGGTATTTGTCAAAGGAGCCGTAGGGCTCGCCGGCCACGATGAGCTGGTAGTCGTCCGGCAGGTCGCGGAAGGCCTCCAGCAGGATGTCCAGCCCCTTGTAATCCCGGATCAGGCCGAAGAACAGGAGGTTCTTCATCCCGTGGCGGATGCCGAGGCCCTCTTCCGCCTCCTCCCGGGGCAGCGGCGCCCCGAAGTGCGTGTAGAGCGGGTGGGGGAGCAGGATGTGGCGGGCGTCCTTCCGGAGGGCCAGCAGTTCGTCCGTCACGCTGGGGGACATGGTCACGAACCCCTGGCAGCCGCGGAGGAAATACTTCGTCAGGGGCCTGTCGAAGAAATGGGGCTCGTGGGGGATGACGTTGTCGAGGATGGCGACGACCGGGCAGCCCGCATGGCGGGCGACCCAGCCCAGCGAGGGGGCGAACCAGGACATCCAGTAGCGGAGGACCAGCAGGTCCGGCTTCCACGCGCGGATGGCGCGCGCCGTGCGGACCCAGGTGGACGGCCGGATGGTGTCCAGCAGCGCCTCGCTTTCGACGGGCATGGCCTCGTCGTCGGGCGTCACATACTGCGTCTTGCCCGGGAAAAGCAGGCCCGGATACTGGCGCTTGAAATTGAAGGCCTTGACTGAATGCGACTTGCCCAGTTCACCCACGATGTGTGCGTTGAACTGGGCAATGCCGCCCCTGAGCGGATAGAAGCTGGACAGGACGGCGATACGCATCGGCTACTTCTCGGCTTTCTCGGCGGCCTTGGTCTTGATGTACTCGTCGTTCAGGCCCTGGAGCAGTTCGTCGGTGATGTCCAGCATCGGGTCGCCGGTGACGACCGGGGCCGGGAGGATCTCACCGGAGGTGGTGAGGATGAGGGCATAGTGCTTCTCCTCGTTGAACTTCACCACATATTCGTTGATGGCGTTGGCGATCTGGTTGAGGGTCACCTGCTGCTCTTCGGCGATCTCGTTCTGCTTGCGCATGGCGTACTGCTGGTAATCCTGCTGCTGCTGCTGGAGCTTCTGGCCCTGGACTTCGGCGACGCTGCGGGTCAGGAGGCCCTTGTCGATCTTCTGCTGGAACTCGTTGACGTCCTTTTCGAGCTTCTTGCCGCGGCGGTCCACTTCGCTCTGGATGCCCGAGACCTTGGTCTCCAGGACGGAGCGCAGGTCGTTGGCCATGTCGTAGCCGGCCATCACCTTGTCGATGTTGAAGAAAACGATGCTGCCGGCGACGGCGGTGGAATCGGAAGCGGTTTCCGCCGGAGCGGCGGGAGCGGCGGCGTTGTTGCAGCCGGCGAGGACGAGGCCCAGGACGGCCAGGCCGAGGATGAGAGTCTTTTTCATTTGTATTTGCTGTATTATTTTTGTTTCAACAGGTGCAATAACTTGCAAATGTACTTATTTTTTCCGGATTTCCCCAAGATAGGCCCGAATAGTTTGCTCCAGACCCAGGTAGAGGGCGTCGCTGATGAGCGCATGGCCGATGGAGACCTCGGCGGTCCAGGGGATGGTGCGGATGAAAAAGCCGAGGTTGTCGAGGTTGAGGTCATGGCCGGCGTTGACCCCGAGGCCGCAGCTGCGGGCGGCTTTCGCCGTCTCGAGGTAGCGGGCGACGGCGACGTCCGGGTCGAGGACGTATTCCGCCGCATAGTCGGCGGTGTAGAGCTCCACGCGGTCCGCCCCGCAGGCGGCCGCCCCTTCCGCCATGTCCGGATCCGGGTCGATGAAGATGGACGTCCGGATGCCCTTTTCCCGGAACCGACGGCAGATGTCCGTCAGGAAATCCTTGTGCTTCAGCGTGTTCCATCCGGCGTTGGAGGTGATGGCGTCGTGGGCGTCCGGGACGAGGGTGACCTGTTCCGGGACGACTTCGAGGACGAGGTCCACGAAAGAGGGGATGGGGTTGCCTTCGATATTGAACTCCGTCGTCACGAGCGGGCGGAGGAGCCGGACGTCGGCGTAGCGGATGTGCCGCTCGTCGGGGCGGGGATGGACGGTGATGCCTTCCGCGCCGAAGCCCTGGATGTCGACCGCCGCCTTCTCCACGTCCGGGAGGTTGCCCCCGCGGGCGTTGCGGAGGGTGGCGATCTTGTTGATATTCACGCTGAGCCGGGTCATCTTTCTGTGCTGTTGGTCTCGCAAATGTAGCAAATGCTGTTCCATTTTCCAAGAATTCCGTAAATTTGCAGGAATTCACTCACGTGCGATGAAAGCAGCTACTTATATCAAGCAGGCGGCGCTTGCGGACGACCCGCGCTGGCGCGCCCTCGCGGACGGCCTGGCGGCGGGCGGTGTCGAGCTTTACCCCGTCTCCACCCGGGAGGACATCCGCCCGGAGACGGACCTCCTCCTGTCCGTCGGCGGCGACGGGACCTTCCTCTCCGCGTCGAAACGGGTGGGGGACAGCGGCATCCCGGTGCTCGGGGTCAACCTCGGCCGGCTGGGATTCCTCTCGGAAAACCGGCCCGAGGACCTTCTGGAGCCGGTTCTCCGCGGCGATTACATCGTGGAGGAACGGACCCTCCTCGCCGTGGAAGGCCTGGGCGGGGACATGTATCCCCATGCGCTCAACGAGATGGCCGTCCAGCGGAGCGGCGCCGCCATCCTCGGCATCCGGGTCGCCGTGGACGGCCAGTCCCTGCCCGTATTCTGGGCGGACGGCCTGCTCGTCGCGACGAGCTCCGGTTCGACCGCCTATTCCCTCAGCGTCGGCGGGCCCATCTGTTCCCCGGAAGCCCCCGTGCTGGTCATCGCGCCGATCGCCCCCCACAACCTCAATGTCCGTCCGCTGGTCGTCCCCGAATCCGCCCATATCGACATCTCCGTCGTCTCCCGGGACAGCAGCGTCCGGGTTTCCCTGGACAACCGCACGGCCCTGGCGCCCCCGACCGTCCGTCTTTCCGTACACGTGGCACAGTTTTCGCTGAAGAGAATCCGGCTTCCGGAATCCGGTTTCGTGAAGGCCCTCACGAGCAAATTGTTCTGGGGAGAAGACATCCGCAGTGGAATGGAATGACGCACATGGAAGAAAAACGCATACCGCAGCACGTATCGATCATCATGGACGGCAACGGCCGCTGGGCCCGGGAACGGGGCCGCGAGCGCGTGTACGGCCACAAGCACGGGGTTGAAAGCGTCCGTGCCTGTACGGAGGCCGCCGTCGAGGCAGGTGTGAAATACCTGTCCCTCTTCGCTTTCTCCGAGGAGAACTGGGGCCGTCCCGAGGCCGAGGTCACCACGCTCATGGAACTGATGATGGATGCGATCGCCCGGGAGGTCCGGACGCTGATGGACAACGGCGTCCGTTTCGTCGTCATCGGCAACCGGAAACGCCTGTCCGACAAGCTGAACCAGGCCATCGACGGCCTGATGGAAGAGACCGCCGGACAGCAGCGGATGACCCTGGTGGTCTTCCTCAGCTACAGCGGCAAGTGGGACCTCCTCCAGGCCGCAAAGGAACTGGCCCGCCGCCACGCCGGCGACCCGGAAGGGCTCGAGGCGGCCGACGCCGCGGAGTTCGACAGCCTCCTGGCGACCGCGGGCATCCCCGACCCCGACCTGCTGATCCGCACCTCCGGCGAGCAGCGGATCTCCAATTTCCTCCTCTGGCAGTGTGCCTACACCGAATTCTATTTCACCGATATCCTTTGGCCCGATTTCCGCAAGGAAGCGTTCCGCGCCGCGCTCGAAGAATTCGCGCGGCGTGACCGGCGGTATGGAAAAGTCAAATAAAACGATTATCTTTGCAAGTTCAAACCGCTGAATGATGAAGTTGAGGAACATACTCCTTCCCGCCGTCCTGTCCCTGCTGGGCACCGCCGCCTTCGCACAGACGGGCCGCGCCGGTATCGAGATCGATTATAACGCGCCGAAGGACTATATCGTCGCCGGCGTGGACGTGGAGGGCAGCCAGTATTACGGCGTGCAGCAGATCATCAACCTGACCGGCCTGCAGAAGGGCGTGGTGGTGACCATCCCCGGCGAGGACATCTCCTCGATGATCGAGCGCATCTGGGGCCAGCGCCTTTTCGAGGATGTCGCCATGGTGGTCGATTCCCTCAGCGCCGGCCGGGACAGCGTGTGGCTGAAAATCTGCATCAAGGAGCGCCCCCGCGTGTCCCGCTGGACCTTCTCCGGCGTCCGCAGCGGCGAGAAGAAGGACCTGCAGGAGCGGCTGAACCTCCGCCCTGGCCGCGAATACTCCGACTACATCAAGACCACCTCGGTGGACATCATCAAGCGGTACTACAAGGAAAAGGGCTTCCAGCTCTGCGAGGTGGACGTCGAGACGCAGCGCGACAGCGTCATCAAGAGCGCCATCACCGTCAATTTCGCCGTCAACCGGGGCCAGAAGGTCAAGATCCGCGACATCAACTTCATCGGCAACGAGCACGTCAAGGATTTCAAGCTCGCCCGCTCGATGAAGAAGACCAAATCCAACAAGATCTATAACTTCTTCTCCAGCAAGAAGTTCAATGAAAAAGAGTACGTCAACGACAAGAAGACGGTCGTCGAGGCCTTCAACGAGGCGGGCTATCGCGACGCGCGGCTCGTGCGCGACTCCATTTATTTCGTCGAGCCCAACCGCCTCGGCATCGACCTCCAGTTCGAGGAAGGTCACAAGTATTATTTCCGCAACATCACCTGGACGGGCAATTCCGTCTATCCGACCGAGACCCTCAACCAGATCCTCCAGATCCAGAAGGGCGACGTCTATGACCGGGTCACGATGAACAAGCGCCTCTTCGGCGGCGGCAAGCAGACCGAGTACGACATCTCCAAGCTGTACCGCGACAACGGCTACCTGTTCTTCCAGCTCACCCCCGTCGAGATGAACATCCAGAACGACTCCGTCGATGTCGAGATGCGCATCTCCGAGGGCAAGCCGGCGACCCTGAACAACATCATCATCAACGGCAATGACCTCACCAGCGAGAAAGTGGTCCGCCGCCAGGTGATGACCCGCCCGGGCTACCTGTTCTCGCAGACGGACTTCGAGCGTTCCATCCGGGAAATCGCCTCCCTCGGCCAGTTCGACCCGGAGGCCATCACCGACCCGTCCAAGGGCTACTCGATCATCCCGAACCAGCTCAACAACACCGTCGACCTGATCTACAACGTCACCGAGAAGCCCTCCTCGCAGCTGGAACTCTCCGGCGGCTGGGGCGGCAACACCTTCGTGGCGACGGCCGGCGTGAGCTTCAACAACTTCTCGACCCAGCGCTTCTTCGACAAGAGCGCCTGGCGTCCCGTCCCGCTGGGCGATGCGCAGAACCTCTCGTTCCGCTTCCAGACCAACGGACAGTATTATACGGCCCTCTCGGCCAGTTTCATGGAGCCGTGGCTCTTCGGCAAGAAGCCGACGTCCCTGTCGCTCTCGGGCTACTATTCCAAGATGACGGATTCCTACCTGACGATCGGAATCCTCTCGACGGACAAGATGTATGAGGTGTTCGGCTTCAACGCCGGCCTCGGCAACCGTCTCAAGTGGCCCGACAACTATTTCGTCCTGTACAATTCCCTCAGCTGGCAGACCTACCGGCTGACGAACTGGTACAACGGCTACTTCATGTTCAACAACGGTACTTCCCACAACCTGAGCTATACCCTCTCGCTGAGCCGCAACTCCACCGACCAGCAGATCTACCCGCGCCAGGGTTCGGACTTCTCCTTCTCCCTGCAGCTGACCCCGCCCTATTCCCTCTTCCGCAAGCACACGTTCGACGCGGAGGGCAACCGGGTGGACGTCGCTTCCTGGAAGGACGTCACCTATGACAACTGGACCTCCCAGCAGCGCTACAAGTGGATCGAGTACCACAAATGGAAATTCTCGGGCGCGGTCTATACCAAGCTCATCGGCGACCTCGTGCTGATGGCCCGCGCGCAGTTCGGCTACCTGGGCTACTACAACCGCAAATGGGGCTATTCCCCGTTCGAGGGCTTCCAGGTCGGCGGTGACGGCATGACCGGCTACAACACCTACGGCTCCGAAATCATCGCCCTCCGCGGTTATGAGAACTACTCCCTGACCCCGACGGTATACAGCCCGTACACGGGCACGACCCAGTACTCGGGTAACGTCTATGACAAGTTCACGGTTGAACTCCGTTACCCGGTCATCCTCCAGCCGCAGTCGACGATCTTCGTCCTCGGCTTCCTCGAAGGCGGTAACTGCTGGGACGATATCCGCAAGTTCAACCCCTTCCAGATCAAACGGGCCGCCGGTGTCGGCGTCCGCGTATTCCTTCCGATGATCGGCCTCCTCGGCATTGACTGGGGCTACGGCTTTGACGACAAGCAGAACGGCGGAAGCCAGTTCCACTTCCTCATCGGACAGCAATTCTAAAAGTGAAAACAATTAAAACACAAGCAAAATGAAAAAGATTTTCGTCGTCGCCGCCATGGCGCTTTTGACCCTCTCCGCTTCCGCCCAGAAGATCGGACGTGTCAGTTTCTCCGAACTGGTCCAGCTGATGCCCGAGGCCGACGAGGCCCGTGCGACCCTCAAGCTCGTCAGCAAGGAAGCCGACGAGGCCCTGCAGGACATCTACCAGGAATACCAGAACAAGATGAACCAGTACCAGCAGAAGCAGTCGAGCTGGACCCCGGCCATCAAGGAAGCCAAGGAACGGGAGCTGATGGAGATCCAGAACCGGCTCCAGGAGAACCAGCAGGTCTTCCAGCAGGAAATCCAGCAGAAGCAGAACGAGCTGATGGACCCGATTTACAAGAAGGCCCAGGAAACGGTCCAGAAGCTGGCCAAGGAAGCCGGCCTTATCGCCGTGTTCGATTCCTCCAGCGCCCTCTATTTCGATGAGGCCGCCGTCATCGACCTGACGGCTTCCGCCCGCAAGGCCCTCAACATCGCCGAAGGACGCACCCTCCAGGCCCTCAATGAAGAACTTCAGGCTGCAGCCGCGGCCGAACAGCAGCAGAAATAATTGACTGTCAGGGCGGGTTTTGTACCCGCCCCTTTTTTGCCACATAATCGGAATGCAACACAAAGTCCTT
Source organism: Bacteroidales bacterium (assembly GCA_016287075.1). Classification (GTDB taxonomy): domain Bacteria; phylum Bacteroidota; class Bacteroidia; order Bacteroidales; family UBA932; genus Cryptobacteroides. The sequence continues at coordinate 95,655 of JAEEVC010000003.1, forward strand.
GACGCAAGTGACGTAGTGATCCGCTTCGCAGGAGATTCGGGAGATGGTATGCAGCTCACCGGGTCTCTTTTTGCGAATATGTCCGCGGTTTTCGGGAACGGGCTTTCCACCTTCCCCGACTATCCGGCCGAGATCCGCGCCCCCAAGGGAACCGTTTCCGGCGTGTCCGGTTTCCAGGTCCACATCGGGAATCATCCCGTCAACACGCCCGGCGATTTCTGCGACATGCTCGTCGCCATGAACCCGGCCGCGCTGAAGGCCAATGCCAAATGGCTCAAGCGGACGGCCCTCGTGCTGGTGAATGAAGACGCCTTCGACGACGCGGGCCTCGCGAAGGCCGGTTTCACGGGAGACGATCCCTTCGAGGAACTGGGGATTGCCGACCGTACGCTCATCGTGGCGCCGATCACGACGCTGACGCGGAAGAGCCTCGCCGACAGCGGGCTCGACAACAGTTCCATCGACAAGTGCAAGAACATGTTCACGCTCGGCATGGCCTGCTACATCTATAGCCGCCAGCTGGACTATGTCTATCAGTATATCGAGGGGAAGTTCGGCAAGAAGCATCCCGAGATGGTCGCGCCCAACAAGAAGGTCGTCGCCGACGGCTACAACTACGCCGCCGCCATCCAGGCCGTGCCGAACACCTATACGGTCGCCCCGGCGGACCTGCCGAAGGGCACCTACCGCAACATCACGGGCAACCAGGCCGTCGCCTGGGGCCTGATGGCCGCGGCCGAGAAGGCGGGCCTGCCGCTCTTCTGCGGCTCCTATCCAATCACCCCTGCGACGGCGATCCTCGAGGAACTCGCCATCTATAAGCATCTGAACGTCAAGACAATGCAGACCGAGGACGAAATCGCGGGCATCTGCACGGCCATCGGCGCGGCCTTCGCCGGCCAGCTCGCCGTGACGACGACCTCCGGCCCGGGCCTCTCCCTGAAGTCCGAGGCGATGGGCCTTGCCGTGATGACCGAGCTGCCGCTCGTGGTCGTGGACGTCCAGCGCGCCGGCCCCTGCACGGGCATGCCGACCAAGACGGAGCAGACCGACCTTTGCGAGGCGCTCTACGGCCGCAACGGCGAGAGCCCCATGGTGGTCCTCTGCGCCCATTCCCCGGCCCACTGCTTCGATGCCGCCTTCCAGGCCGCGAAGATCGCCCTGGAGCACATGACCCCGGTCCTGCTCCTGTCCGAGGGCTTCCTCGGCAACGGCTCCGAGCCCTGGCGCATCCCCTCGATGGCCGGTTATCCCGCTATCCAGCCCCGTTTCGCCGCCGTTCCGGCGGAGGGCCGTTTCCTGCCCTTCGAGCGGGACGGAAAGACCCTCTCGCGCGCCTGGGCGACGCCCGGCCGTGCCGGTCTTGAACACCGCGTCGGCGGCCTGGAGAAGAACCACCGCGGCGTCCTGTCGACCGATCCGGACAACCACGCCCTGATGGTCGCCGAGCGCGCGGAGAAGGTCGCGCGCGTCGCGGCCGACATCCCGGCCCTCCGGGTGGACGGGCCCGCCGCCGGCAATCTCCTTGTCGTCGGCTGGGGCGGCACCTACGGCCACCTGCTGTCCGCCGTGGACGAGGTCCGGAAGGCGGGCGGAACCGTCAGTCTCGCCCATTTCGACTTCATCAACCCGCTGCCCGCGAACACGGAGGAAGTCCTGTCGGGATTCGACCGGATCCTCGTCTGCGAGCTCAACAGCGGCCAGTTTGCGGGCTATCTCCGCAGCCGCTGCCCCGGGCATCGGTATCTGCAGTGCAACAAGGTGCAGGGACAGACCTTCCTCGTGGAGGAGGTCGTCGCCGGCATCCGCAAAGCGTTGGAGGAGGAATAAGCCATGGCGAAATATACATTCAAGGATTTCAAGAGCGACCAGGAAGTGCGCTGGTGCCCCGGGTGCGGTGACTATTCCGTGCTCGCCGCCCTCCAGCAGGTCCTTCCCACGGTCTGCGAGGAGAAGGGGATCGACAAGGAGAAGGTCGTGGTCGTGTCCGGCATCGGCTGCTCCTCCCGCCTCCCTTATTATATGGATACCTTCGGTTTCCACAGCATCCACGGCCGTGCGACCGCGATCGCGACGGGCGTGAAGGTGGCCAATCCGGAACTCTGCGTCTGGCAGGCCAGCGGCGACGGCGACGCGCTCGCCATCGGCGGCAACCACTTCATCCATGCCATCCGCCGCAACGTGGACCTGAACATCATGCTCTTCAACAACCGCATCTACGGCATGACGAAGGGCCAGTATTCCCCGACCTCGAAGCTCGGCGCCGTCACCAAGACCTCGCCGTACGGCACGGTCGAGGCACCGTTCAACCCCGGCAGCCTCGTCCTCGGGGCGAAGGGCAGTTTCTTCGCCCGGAGCCTCGACGTCGATCTCCCGCTGAACAAGGAGATCATGCTCGCCGCCTCCCGCCACAAGGGCACTTCCGTGATGGAATTCCTCACGAACTGCGTGATTTTCAACAACGGAACCCATGCGGAGATCACCGACAAGGCCTATCGCGCCGACCGGACGGTCGTCCTGCGCGCGGGCGAGCGGATGATCTTCGGCAAGGACCGCGACAAGGGCCTCGTCCTCGACGGCTGGAAGCTGAAGGTCGTCCGGATCGGCGAGGGCGGCGTGACGGAGGACGACATCCTCGTCCACGACCCGCATGCCGACAACCTCGGCCTGCAGATGATGCTCGCCGACATGAAATACCCGGACTATCCGGTCGCCCTCGGCGTCATCCGCGACGTGGCGGAGCCGACCTATGACGAGGCGGTCGCCGCCCAGTGCGCGTCCGTCTCCGCGAAGGCCCGCTTCCACAGCGTGGACGAACTGCTCGCCTCCGGCGCCACCTGGCAAGTGAAATAAACCACAACGACACTGAAATACAATGAAAACCAATGAAATCATGTCCCGCCTCCAGGTGAAGTACCCGGGCGAGAAAGAATACCTCCAGGCTGTCCAGGAGGTGCTTGAATCCATCGAGGAGGTCTATAACCGCCATCCCGAGTTCGAGGCGGCGAAGATTGTCGAGCGCATCGTCGAACCGGACCGCATCTTCACCTTCCGCGTGACCTGGATCGACGACCGCGGCGAGGTCCAGACCAACACCGGTTACCGGGTCCAGTTCAACAGCGCCATCGGTCCGTACAAGGGCGGTCTCCGCTTCCACCGGGCCGTGACCCCGTCGATGCTCAAGTTCCTCGGCTTCGAACAGACGTTCAAGAACGCGCTGACGACCCTGCCGATGGGCGGGGCGAAGGGCGGTTCCGATTTCAACCCCGTGGGCAAGTCCGATGCCGAGATCATGCGCTTCTGCCAGGCCTTCATGTGGGAACTCTGGCAGTGCATCGGCCCCGACCAGGACATCCCGGCGGGCGATGTGGGCGTGGGCAGCCGGGAAATCGGCTACCTGTACGGCATGTACAAGAAGCTGGCGCGCGAGTACAACACCGGCGTCCTGACCGGCAAGGGCTCCACCTGGGGCGGCTCGATCCTCCGTCCGGAGGCGACCGGCTTCGGCGCCCTGTATTTCACGCAGCACCTGCTCGACAAGGCCGGCAAGACCCTCGTCGGCAAGAAGATCGCCATTTCGGGCTTCGGCAACGTGGCCTGGGGCGCCGCGACGAAGGCGACCCAGCTCGGCGCCAAGGTCATCGCAATCTCCGGTCCGGACGGCGTCTGCCACATCCCGGACGGCATTACCCCGGAGATGATCGCCTACATGCTCGAGATGCGCGCCTCCAACAGCGACCGCGTCGCCGACATGGCGACCCGCTTCCCGGACAAGGCGCAGTTCACGCCCGGCAAGAAGGCCTGGAGCATCCCCTGCGACATCGCCCTCCCGTGCGCCTTCCAGAACGAGCTTTCCGAAGAGGATGCCGTCGAACTGAAGAAGAACGGCTGCTGGTGCTGCTGCGAGGTCTCCAATATGGGCTGCCAGCCCGGCGCTATCCACTATTTCCAGCACAACGGCGTCCTGTTCGCCCCCGGCAAGGCCGTCAATGCGGGCGGCGTGGCCACTTCCGGCCTGGAAATGACCCAGAACGCCAGCCACATCAGCTGGTCGGCGGAGGAAGTGGACAGCAAGCTCCACTACATCATGAAGTCCATCCACGAGCAGTGCGTCCGGTTCGGCACCCAGCCGGACGGGACCGTCGATTATGTCAAGGGCGCGAACATCGCCGGCTTTATGAAGGTCGCCCAGGCGATGCTCGAGCAGGGCATCGTCTAGCGATGCGTTCCCTTGCCGCGGCAGCGCTCGGCTGCATGCTGTTCCTCTGCGGGTCTTGCCAGAAGCCCGCAGAGGTCCCGTATCTGGATGTGACTGACCAGGCCGCCGTCCCGCTTCGTTCCCTGACCTTCGGATGGGAAGGCGCGACCTGCGTGATCCGGGTCCAGTCCAACGGCCCCTGGTCGCTTTCTGCGCCTGCATGGCTGGAAGCCGACCCCACGTCGGGGACGGGCGTCTGCGATGTCACGCTGTCCGTCCCGGCGTCCGAATCGGCCGGCGACGGACAGGTAGATGACCGGCTGACGGTATCCCGGGAGGGGATGGAGGCCATCGTCGTTTCGCTGACACGGAATCCCCGTCCCGTCGTGCCCGACCGTATCGCGGTCGTGGACGATAAGGGACATGCGGTGACGGAACTGCTTGCGGAAACGGGCGGGATGCGCATCACCCTGCACGTGGATGCGGACAAGGCCTGGACCGTCGAAGTTTCCGATCCCTGGCTGAACGCCAGTTCCGCCGGTGCGTCCGCGTCCGCCGACATCCAGCTGAACGTCCGGGCCAATGCGACGTTCGCGGACCGGACGGGCGCATTCGTCTTCCGCTCCGGAGACGCCTCCGCGACCGTCAAGGTCGTCCAGACGGGGGAGGAGGCCGTCGTGGCCGAACCGGCCCGGAAGGCCGACCTCCTGGATGTCGTATTCGCCGCAGACGGCTCTGCGACAGATGTTTCCGCTGCCAAACTGAAAGTCGTCAAAGTGGCTTCCGCTTCGCTGTCGGTGCAGTATAACGAAACCTACAAGCGTTATATGGCCGTGTTCGACCGGCCTTCCGACCAGGTCGGAACGACGGTCAAGGAGGGGTACTACTATGCGGACTTTGAGAACAACGCCACGGTGAATGCGGGCCTTGCGGACTCCCATTCGCTGGAAATCCTCCTGTGCTGCGAAGAACTCCCAGCGCCCGGTACGGCCTCGGTCAAACCGTTCAGCCTGATGAACAACGGCGGTTCCGGCTTCATGTTCTCCACCACCGGCTCCGTGGCCGGCCAGCGGCGCTTCACGTTCCTGCCCTTCATCGGGGGCGCCTACCGCTATGTGGTGGCGGACGGCGTCGGCATCGGTGCCTGGCACCATGTCGTCGGCGTCTGGGACAGCAAGGCCGGGAAGTCCTGTATCTATGTGGACGGCCGTCTCTCCGGGTCCCTGGATACGCCCGGCGAATACACCAGGGCCGACGCCACGGCCAACCATTTCGTCATCGGTGCCGATGCCGCCAAGGGCTTTGCCTCGGCCCAGTCCGCCTTCCGCGGCGAAATCGCCGTCGCGCGCGCCTATTCCTTCCCGCTGACCGCGGGCGAGGTGCTGGACCTTTATCAATCGCTCGGAAAATGAAAAGAATACTCCTGATTGCCGCCCTGTGCCTGCTGGCGGCCTGTGCGAAACAGCCGGAGCCTTTCACTCCGGTGGCGGACGAAGGCGTCCTGGTGGGGAACATCGTCATCCCGAAGACGGTCGAGGCGGTGGCCGCCGGGATGGTCACGTTCAAGACCTTCGGCGAAACCCGGCTCGCGACCGGTGACAAGGTGACGCTGACCTCCGCCGACGGCGTGTCGTCCGAACTGTTCCTGACCAAGAATGACAAGGAACTCCTCTTCATCCTGCCGGAGACGATGCTTTCCGGCCATTACCGGATCTCCTTCTCCCATGCGGGGAAGAGCTACCCGGCCGGCTCCCTGCTCCTGAACATCCTCGCCGGCGAGGAAAAGCCGGTCCCCGTGACCGCGGCGGAGGGTGCAACGGTCTATGGCCTCGTGGAATGCGAAGGGAAGGGGATTCCCGGCGTGGCCGTTTCCGACGGCTACGAGGTCGTCGTGACGGATGAGCACGGCGTGTACCAGCTGCATTCCGAAAAACTGTGGAAATATGTCTTCATCACCCTGCCGTCGGGCTATGAAGCGCCCCTGCAGGGCATTATCCCGCAGTTCTATGCCTACCTGACGGAAGGGCCCGGGGTGGCGGAGCGGCGCGATTTCTCCCTGAAACGGGTCGCCAACGACCATTTCACGATGTTCTTCCTCGGCGACATCCACATGGCCAAGCGCGCCGACGACATCAACCAGTTCCGCCGTTTCGCCCGGTACATGAACAAGTCCCTCGCCGAAGCGCAGGGCCGCTGCTACGTGATGACCCTCGGCGACATGACCTGGGACGGTTACTGGTACAGCAACAATTTCTATTTCCCGGAATACCTGGCGGAGGTCTCCACCTGGTTCTCGGGCGTGCCCTTCTTCCACACGATGGGCAACCACGACAACGACATGAACCGGATCGGCGACATCGAGAAGACCCGTCCGTTCACCGAGTTCATCGGCCCGTCCTATTATTCCTTCAACATCGGCAAGGTCCATTTCGTCGTCACGGACGACATCGATTACAACGATGTCGGCACGGGAACCGCCCTCCGGGGGAATTACAAGCACAATTTCTCCTCCAACGTGATCGCCTGGCTGGCCAAGGACCTCGCGCTGGTGGATCCGGAGACGCCCGTCGTCATCTCCGCGCATTCGCCGACCGTCGCGCCCAGCGGCGCCGCGACCTTCAAGCCGCGGCTGACGGGCGCCGACGCACCCGGCGAGGCGAACACCGAGGATTTCCTCGAGGCGGTCAAGGGCCATCCGGTCCATTTCGTCGCCGGCCACTCCCACAAGGTGTTCCACTACGAGGACAAGGCCGACCAGGGCTACCTGGAGCACAACCTCGGTTCGGTCTGCGGCAACTGGTGGAACAGCGGTTATGTCGAGACCGGCATCCACCTCTGTCCCGACGGGGCCCCGGGCGGCTACGCCATCTGGGAGTTCACCGGGACGGAGCTCAAGCACCGCTACCAGGCCGCCGGGATGCCGGAGGACTATGTCTTCCGCGCCTATGACATGGGGGAGGTGAAGAAGGTGATCACGATGGAAGCGGCTGACAATGAGCCGGCTTTCCAGACCTATGTCAACGAGTTCGCGCGTTTTGACGACAATGACCTGCTGCTCAATGTCTGGTACTGGGATTCCGCCTGGAAGATCGAGGTGACGGCCGACGGGAAGCCGCTTTCGATGGTGCGGGAATACACCTACGACCCGCTCCTGACCTGTGCGCTGACGATGAACTACTTCGCCCGCCATGCCAGCCTGACCTCGTCGGTCATCAAGCCGTCGAAATGGCCCCATTTCTTCCGTTTCCGGATGCCGGCCGCACCTGCGGAAATCTGCGTGAAGGTCACGGACCGGAACGGGGCGGTTTCCACGGAGACGTTCCGCCATCCGAAGCCTTTCACCCTGAACGAATACCGGATTGCGAATTGAAAAATATTGCGTAACTTTGCGGACCTTTGAAGGAACAAAAAGAAAATAAACTCTCTGTAACAGCCATGGCTGAAACGAAAAAACTGAACCTGAAGTATTGTGTATTCCTGCCGATCGTGCTGATTATCACAATCTTCCTCTGGGCCGTCCCGACCAGTTTCTACGGAATCGACGCCCTTACCGTCGTCCAGCAGCGCGTCATCGCGCTCTTTGTCTTCGCCGCCCTGATGTGGATCTTCGAGATCATTCCGAACTGGACGACTTCCCTCCTGGTGATCGTCATCTCCCTGCTGACGGTCTCCGACAAGGGCATCCGCTTCTTCTGCAATCCGGAATACGGCCAGCTTGTCGGCTTCAAGAGCATCATGGCCTCTTTCGCCGACCCGGTGGTCATGCTCTTCATGGGCGGTTTCGTCCTTGCCATCATGGCGGAAAAATACGGTCTGGACGTCACCCTGGCGCGTATCCTGCTGAAGCCTTTCGGCACGAAGCCGAAGATGGTCCTGCTGGGCTTCCTCCTCGTGATCGCGATCTTCTCGATGTTCATGTCCAATACGGCGACCGCCGCGATGATGCTGGCGTTCCTGGCCCCGGTCCTGGCCGTCCTTCCGAGCGACGACAAGGGCAAGATCGGCCTTTCGCTCTCCATCCCGATCGCGGCGAACCTCGGCGGCATCGGCACCCCGATCGGCACCCCGCCGAACGCCACGGCCGTCAAGTTCCTCTCCGAGGCGGGCTGCGAGGTCACGTTCGGCGAATGGGCCATCCGCATGATCCCCTATGTGGTCATCATGCTGGCCGTCGCGTGGGTGCTCCTGCAGGTCTTCTTCCCGTTCAAGGCCAAGGAGATCAAGCTGGAAATCCCTGAGAACAAGCGCAAATCCGACTGGAAGACCTACGTCGTGTGGGTGACCTTCATCGGGACGATCCTCCTCTGGGCGACCGAAAAGCTGACGGGCATCAACTCCAACATCGTGGCCCTCATCCCGCTCGGCGTCCTGACCGCGCTCGGCATCTTCACCAAGGACGACATCAAGGAGATCAACTGGAGCGTCCTCTGGCTCGTCGCGGGCGGCTTCGCCCTCGGCACCTGCCTGCAGGGCACCGGCCTCGCCAAGGTCCTGATCAACGCCATCCCGTTCGGCTCGATGTCGGTCGTGCTGGTGCTCATCGTCGCCGGCGTGGTCTGCTACTTCCTGTCGAACTTCATCTCCAACTCCGCCACGGCGGCCCTGCTCATCCCGATCCTCATCGTGGTGGCGGAAGGCATGGCCGATCCGGCGGCTGCCAACAACAGCCAGTTCCTCGCGGTCGGCGGCACCCAGGCCATGATTTCCTTCATCGCCATCTGCGCCTCCATCGCGATGCTCTTCCCGATTTCCACCCCTCCGAACGCCATCGCCGCCTCCACCGGCCTGGTCGAGACGAAGGACATGGCCAAGGTCGGCATCATCATCGGTGCCATCGGCTTCATCCTCGGTTACTTCTGGCTGACCAAGCTCTTCCCGTTCTCCATGGCTTAGTGAAACAGAAAGGATAACCTGCATCACCGGTGTCTGCTGCTTCGCAGCCCTGTCCGGGTAAATGCCACCGGTGATGCAGGTTATCCTTTCACAATTCCATAATTCCATTCCCAGATGAAAAAAATCCTGATTTCCCTCGCGGGCCTTCTGCTCGCCCTCGGTACTGCCTTCGCGCAGGATAGTGAAAAGCCGGAATACGGCTACAAGCAGACCGGTTTCATGAGTACGCCCAAGGTTGGCGGCTACATCATCGGCGGTTACAAGTACAGCGACCTCGAAGGCGCGCACGGCGGCCCCGGTTTCAACTGCCGGCTCATCCGTCTGTACGTGGACGGCAGCATCTACAACGATTTCAAGTACCGCATCCAGTTCCAGGCCAACGGCGAGAAGCCCCATGTGAAGGACTTCTACATCGAGTGGGCCCGGTACAAGGAATTCTCCGTGAAGATGGGCCAGTTCAAGCGGGCCTTCACCTTCGAGAACCCGATGAATCCCTGGGATGTCGGCGTGGGCGACTTCTCCTTCCTGGTCCAGAAGATGGCCGGTATGGGCGACCGCCTCGGCGAAGCCAACATGGGCGGCCGTGACCAGGGTATCCAGGTCCAGGGCGACCTCTTCCCGATGGCTTCCGACAAGTACCGCCTGCTCCACTACCAGCTCGGCGTGTACAACGGCCAGGGCATCAACCTTGCCGATGCCAACAAGTCCAAGGACATCATCGGTACGGTCCAGATCCAGCCCATCAGCGGCCTGAAACTCGGTGTGTTCGCCTGGAAGGGCAGCTGGGTGAAAGCGGCTACCGCTACGGCTCCCGGCGTCGAACTCAAGCGCGAGCGCATCAGCGCCGGCATCAACTACGACAAGGACAACTGGACGCTCCGCGCCGAATACGCCGCCGCCATCGCGGGCGAGAAGGAGCAGAGCGGCGCCGCCGACGCGTTATACGTGACGGCCGGCATTCCGGTCCAGCCCTGGTTCAAGATGTACCTGAAGTGGGACAGGTTCGATCCGAAAGCTACGGAGGCGTTTGATCCCGCCGCGCACGACATGTACTCCGCCTGCGCCAATTTCCGTCTCCACAAGAACCTCAATTTCCAGCTCGAATACCGCCGCCATCGTGCGCGTGTGCTCGATATGAACAAGGATGTTCTCAGCACGAAGTACAACGAACTCTGGTTCATGACCTACATCCGGTTCTAAGGCGTTTCGCGACGCTCCGACACTGCGGAACAGGGCCCCGGACTCAGAAGATATTCGTCCGGGGCCCTGTTCCTCCGTTTTCTCCGCTTCGTGGCTTCGATTCGCCGCTCCGCCCGCTACTCCACCGGCTCGAAGGGGCCGGCGTCGGCGCCGGTCCAGCGGTAGAGGCGGAGGGTGGTGTATTGTTTCTTGTCGGGGGTCTTTCCGTTCTCGGAGATGTACCAGTAGCCGTCGCCGAGGGAAAGGAGGCCGGTGGAGCCGTATTTGAACTTCCAGCCGCGGATGCCGGTTGCCGCGTCGATGCGGCCGGCGGGGGCCAGGCTGACCACACGGCCCTTGCGGACGTACGGGACGCCGGCGAGGGGCTGTTTGCGGGCCCGGACGGCGCCGTCGGCGGCGAAGAGCGTGTAGTTCGGGAACTGCGGCTTCTTGCCCTTGTAAACGGCCATCAGCCAGTAACCCGTGAACGGGTCGTATTCGAGGTTCTGGACGCCCCAGCTGGTGTTTCCCGTGTAGGCGTAATAGGTGCGGCGGGGCTTGGCGGGGCCGTCGCGATGCATGTTGCCGACCTCGAGGGGCTTGGCGTACCGGCGGGCCCAGTCGCGCGTGTCGAACTGCAGAAGCACTTGATAGTCATTGTCGGAGCGTTCCGCGTCGCCGTAGATGCCGTAGGCGACGGTCAGGTACTGCCGGCCGTCCTTGCGGCCGAAGTCCGGACCGAAGCTGACGCCGTCGATGCCGCTGCAGCCGAGGCGGTGTTCCACCTGCCGGCCTTCGAGATCGACGGACGATTCATAGTCGGCGACGACCATCGGGAGGTTGACGCAGCGGACGACCCCGTCCCGGAGCGCGTCCATCCCTTCCCGTACGATCTTCGACCCGTCGATCATCGCGATGTAGAAGGTGTTCCGGTACTGGAGGTCGGACTGGTTGCGCCGGAGGATGCCCTGGCCGATGACGTCGTCCTTGTATTCGAGGGAGCCGTAGATGAGCCCGTCTTCCGCATTGTAGTCGAGGCAGCCGAGGTGGCCGAGCAGGCCGGTCACCGTGCCGACGACGCGGCCGGAGAGGTCCATCTTCACGAGGACGTCGGTGAACGACAGGTACATGTACCCGTCCTTGTCAAGGGCGATGCCCTGGACGTGGCCGGTCTCCCAGGGACCGGAATCGAGGGTCTTCGGCCAGGCGGGGGCCTGGGCGTACAGCGCGGCAGCGGCGAGCAGGCCGGCCGCAATGAGAACAAACTTACGCATAGGCATTTATCGGACCCTGAGCCTTCTTCCGATCTGCAGGGTCGTCGTCTGTTTGATGCCGTTGAGGCGGCAGAGGGTATTGACGGAAGTATGGTACTTGACCGCGATCTTGGAGAGCGTATCGCCCTTGCGGACGGTGTGGTACTTCATCGCCGCGGCCGCGGCCTTCTCGCGCTCGGCCGCCAGCTGCTTGGCCTTTTCCTCGGCCGCGATGCGGTCCTTCTCGTCGGCGAGGTTGATCTCGTCCTCGTCGTCCACGGCCTGCACGTAGCGGCTGTTCGGGCTGAAGTACCAGTTCCTCAGGTGGAGGAGACGGTGGCGGAGCTTGCCGGTCTCGAAGTCGATCAGCCAGTTGGGGTCGAACGCATAGCCCTTGTAGCGGGTCTCGAAGTGGAGGTGCGGCCCGGTCGAACGGCCGGTCGAGCCGCCGAGACCGATCACGTCCCCGGCGTTGACCCAGTCGCCGGCCTTGACCTTCGCTTCGGAAAGGTGGCCGTAGAAGGTCTCCAAGCCGTTGGCGTGGCGGATGACCACGAGGTTGCCGTAGCCGCCGACATAGTCCGAGACGCGGACCCGGCCGTCAAAGGCGGCATAGGCCGGCGTGCCGGTCGGATAGGGCAGGTCGATGCCCTGGTGGGGCCGGCCGTGCCGGTAGCCGAATTTCGAGGATGGCGTGGTCTTGTGGGGACAGCAGTAGGAATCGAGCGTATCGACGATCCAGAGGGTGAAATCGGCGGGGAGCGTCTCGGCCTCCCGGTAGGGATTGGTGCTCTTGGTGTCCCAGTTCTCGGTGAATACCTTCTTGTCCGCGAGGACTTTCGGGTCGCGGATGTACCGCCAGGTATGGTTGTCGTAGAGGATGATCTTCACGCCGGGATGGCCGGTGTCGAGGGTGTCCGCGTACGGGGTGCCCGTGCCCTTGGTGGAGGGAACGCTCTCCCGGCCGAAGACATGGCGGAGCGAGTCCGTCTGCTGGGCGGAAAGCACGAGGGTCAGGGTGAGGGCGAGGCAGGTTGTCAGGAACGTCTTTCTGTTCATTTGCAATTATCGCTGGGCTCCGAAACGGGTCTTCAGGAGCGTGTCGGTTTCCTCAATCTTCTCCTGCAGGAGCTTCTCCGAGGTCGCTTCGCAGAGGAAGCGGAGGTAGGGTTCGGTGTTGGAGGGACGGATGTTCAGCCACCAGTCGGGGAATTCGATGCGGTAGCCGTCGAAATCCATGAAGGCAGTGGCCTGCTCCTGGCCCATGAAATGCTCCTTCACGGCATCCATGGCGCCTTTCTTGTCCTCGACCCGGTAGTTGATCTCGCCGGAATTCCTGTAGCGGACGATTTCGGCGATGGCCTGGCTGAGGGTCTTGCCTTCCCGCTTGAGGTCGGCGACGATGCCGAGGACGATGATCGAGGCGAGGAGGCCGCTGTCCGAATAGAAGAAGTCGCGGAAGTAGAAATGGCCGGCCAGTTCGCCGCCCCAGACGCCGTCGATTTCGCGCAGCTTGGCCGCGGCGAAGGCGCGTCCGACCTTCCAGGTGCGCATCTCGCAACCCATCGGGGCGAGGTACTCGCCGATGGCCTTGGAGGAACGGATGTCCTGGAGTACCAGGCCCTTCAGGCCCCGTTCGCCGACAAAGTAGCGGCCCATCAGGGCAATCAGCAGGTCCGGGGAGATGAAGCGGCCCTGCTCGTCCACGAAGACCACGCGGTCGGCGTCGCCGTCGTAGATGACGCCGGCGTCGGCCTTCACCTCGCGCACGAGGTTCTCCAGCGGGAGCACGTTGGCTTCGATGAGCGGATTGGGTTCATGGTTCGGGAAACGGCCGTCGAGCGTGTCGAAGAGGTAGTGGATGTTGTCGCCCGTGCCGAAGATCTCCTTGGCGAAGAGGTTGGCCATGCCGTTGGACAGGTCCATGGCGACGGTGATCCCGGAAAGGTCCTTCTTGAACTTCCGCATGAAGGCGAGGTAATCCGCGAGGATCTCCTTCTGGAACACCCGGCCGCGGACGGCGGCCACCGGCGTGGGTTCGCCGTCGTCGATCCACTGCTTGATCTGTTTCAGGCCGGCGTCATAGCCCACGGCCTGGGCGTCGGTGGTGGACACCTTCATGCCGTTGTACACGGCGGCGTTGTGCGAGGCCGTGATCTGGATGGAGGCGTTGAAACCGTAATTGGCGGTCCCGAAATAGACCATGGGGGTGGAGCTCAGGCCGATGTCGTACACGTCGGCACCGGCGTCGTTGATGCCCTTGACGACCGCATCGTGGATCTCCGGCGAGGAGACACGGCAGTCACGGCCCACAAGGACCTTGTCGGCTTTCAGCAGCCTCGGAATGAAATAACCTACTTTGTAGGCGGTCTCGCGGTCCCAGTCCTTGCCGTAGATGCCGCGGATGTCGTATGCGTGGAATGCGCCCATGGTGTTACTTGATTTTAGCGTTATAATGGGGATGAACCTTGCCGTGGGCAATGTTCTGGAGTTTCTTGGCGAGCATTTTCTTCCGGATCGGCGCGACGTTGTCGGTGAACAGGTTGCCGTCCAGGTGGGAGAGTTCGTGCTGGACCATCCGGCAGGCGAACTTGTCGAAGGTCTCCGTCACTTCCTCGAGATTTTCATTGTAATATTTCACCGTGATCTTCGCGGGCCGGACGACGTCGGCATAGAGGCCGGGGATGCTCAGGCAGCCCTCGGAATAGGTCGTCTTCTCGGCGCTTTCCTCGAGGATGACCGGGTTGATCAGCGTCCGGCGGAAGTCCTTGAGGTAGTCGTAGACATCGGTCATGACGGTGCCGTCCACGATGACCACGCGGCGGCTGACCCCGATCTGGGGGGCGGCGAGGCCGCAGCCTTCGGAATGCGCGAGCGTGTCCTTGAGGTCCTGGACAAGCCCCCGGAGCTGTTCCGGGGCGGTGATGTCGGCGTCGGCGGCCTTCTGGCGGAGTACTTCCGAGCCGTAGAGATATATGGGTTGTATCATTTCCGTTTCTTCTTGTTTCGGGTCACGTTCCGGGACAGGGATTCCGGAACGGCGTCCGGGTTTACTGCAAAAACCGCTCCGCTTTCGCGGTCCAGCCATCCCTGCAGGATGATGGCGGCGCTGATGCGGTCCACGGACTTCTTGTCGCGGCGGTCTTTCGCCTTCATCCCGCCGTCGACCATCACCCGGTGGGCGAGGACGGAGGTGAAGCGTTCGTCTTCGAGGGAGACGGGAATCCCGGGGAATTCCTTCTCCAGCTGCCGGAGGAACAGGTCGATGTCCCGGGCCGCCTCGGACGGGCTTCCGTCCATGTTGACCGGATATCCCACGACAAAACGGGCGATTGTTTCCGTTTGAGCATAATTTTTGAGGGAATCCATTAACTTTGCAGTATCGACCGTGTCGAGGGCGGTGGAAAAGATGCGGAGCGGGTCGCTGACGGCAATGCCGGTGCGCTTCCTTCCGTAATCGATTCCGATAATCCTGTCCATAGATTGCAAAAATAACGAATTTTATGGAGAAAGAGAAGAATAAAGACGGCAGGCAAACTTTTTTCCGCCTGGATTTCCGGCGGGAAGAGCCTGCGGAACGGATCTGGTCGCGGCATTTCACCCGCTCCGGACTCGTCTGGACCGCGATTTCCGCCGCCGTCATCCTGCTTTTGGTCAACTTTTGCCTCATCGCCTTCACGCCGCTCCGGACCTTCATTCCCGGCTACCCGGACGCCCGGTCGCGGCAGCAGGCCGTCCGCAACGCCCAGCGCATCGATTCGCTGGAAACCCAGATCCTTCGCTGGGAGCTCTATACGGAGAACCTCCGCCGCGTCGTCGCGGGCGAGGAGCCGGTCCGGCTGGACAGCCTGATCCGGCGGATCGCCGAGGAGCGGGCGGAGGCGTCTGTCGCCGACCCGGCCGCGGATTCCCTGCTCCGGGCCGTCGTCCGGCAGGAAGAACATCCCGCCGATACCACGAAATAACACCCCATCGATGAAGAAGAACATCGCCATCCTCGGTTCCACCGGCTCGATCGGTTCCCAGACCCTCGACGTCGTGCGGCAGCATCCCGACCGTTTCGGCGTCGCCCTCCTGACCGCCAACAACAATGCCGACCTGCTGGTCGCGCAGGCGCTGGAATTCCATCCGGCCGATGTCGTGATCTGCAATGAAGGGAAATACAATGCGGTCCGCTATGCCCTCGAGCACACCGCGACCCGCGTCCATGCGGGCATGTCCGCCGTCTGCGACCTCGTGACGGGGGAGGGCGTGGACATCGTCGTCGCCGCGATGGTCGGCTTCAGCGGCCTGCGCCCGACGCTCGCCGCGATCGGTGCCGGGAAGCCCATCGCCCTGGCGAACAAGGAGACGCTCGTTGCCGCCGGCTCCGTCGTCATGGGCCTCGCCAAGGCCCGCGGCGTGGACATCCTCCCCGTCGATTCGGAGCACTCCGCCATCTTCCAGTGCCTGCTCGGCGCCGGGGAGAACAGGCCGGCAAAAATCCATCTGACGGCCTCCGGAGGGCCTTTCCGGACCTGGGACCGCGACCGGATCGCCGGCGCGACCCGGGAGGCCGCCCTCCGCCATCCGAACTGGAACATGGGCGCCAAGATCACGATCGATTCCGCGACGATGATGAACAAGGGCTTCGAGGTCATCGAGGCGCGCTGGCTTTTCGACCTCGGCGCGGAGCAGATCCATGTGGTCGTCCATCCCGAGTCGGTCATCCACTCGATGGTCGAGTTCGCGGACGGGGCGGTCATCGCCCAGCTGGGCTGTCCGGACATGCGGCAGCCGATCCAGCTGGCCCTGTCCTATCCGGAGCGCCTCCCCCTGTCGAACCGGAAGCTGGATTTCGCCTCCATCGGGGCGCTCTCCTTCGAAGAGCCTGACGGAGAGAAGTTTCCATGCCTCCCGCTCGCCTTCGAGGCCCTGAGGCGCGGGGGCAATGTGCCGGCCGCGCTGAATGCGGCGAACGAGGCGGCGGTCGCCGCTTTCCTCGCCGGCCGGATCGGTTTCTACGACATCTCCGACCTCGTCGCGGAATGCATCCGGGACGTGGAATTCATGGCGGAGCCGGACCTGGACGGCATCTTTGCGACGCATGAGGCCGTCTTCGCCCGTGCCCAGGAAAGGATCCGCCGATGGTAGCGCTCATCAAGACCCTCCAGGTCATCCTGGCCCTTTCCGTGCTCATCCTCATCCATGAGCTCGGCCATTTCACCTTTGCCAAGCTCTTCGGCATCCGGGTGGACAAGTTCTTCCTCTTCTTCGATTTCGGCGGGGTGAAGCTGTTCTCGACCCGGGCGCCCTGGTTCGTCCGCCTGTTCCCGAAGGCGGCGCAGTGGGAGACCGAGTACGGCATCGGCTGGGCGCCGCTCGGCGGGTACTGCAAGATCAGCGGGATGGTGGACGAGTCGATGGACCTGGAATCCCTGAAAGGGGAGCCCCAGCCCTGGGAGTTCCGCACGAAGCCGGCCTGGCAGCGGCTCCTGGTGATGGCGGGCGGGGTCCTGTTCAATTTCATCCTGGCGGTCCTGCTGTATATCGCCATCATGGACATCTGGGGCAGCGCCTACATCAAGAACGAGGGGAACAGCATCTATGTCAATGAGCTGGCCTATGACATGGGCTTCCGCAACGGCGACCGGATCCTCGCCTTCGACGACTATGTCCCGGAGGATTTCGGCATGCTGCAGGCCGACCTGGCCCGGCGGGACGTCCGCAAGGCGACGGTCCTCCGCCAGGGCGACACGGTCGAACTGTACATCGACCAGCGCCGCATCGGCGAGGTGCTGAATACCCCGGGGATGTTCGACCTGGCCGTCCCGTTCGTGGTGGATACGGTCATGGCCGGTTCGCCGAACGCCGGGGCCGGGCTCCGGCACGGGGACGTGGTCGCCGCCGTCGCCGGCGTGCCGGTGGCCTTCGTCCAGGATTCGCGCGGCATCCTGCAGGAGCATGCGGGCGGGACCGTCCCGGCCCTGGTGCTGCGGGAGGCCGATACCCTCCGCATGGACCTCCAGGTCGATTCGACCGGCCGGATCGGGGTCTATACGGTCATGCCGGGCATCGTGCAGAAGGAGTATTCCTTCTTCGAGGCGGTTCCGGCGGGGCTGAAGCTGACCGGCTCCACGGTCGGCGGCTATCTCCGCGACCTCCGGCTCGTCGCCAGCCCGCGGACGGAAGCCTACAAGTCCGTCGGCAGTTTCATCGCCATCGGCCAGGTCTTCCCCTCGGCCTGGGACTGGTACCGGTTCATCAACCTGCTCGCCCTGCTTTCCATCATGCTCGGCGTCATGAACCTGCTGCCGATCCCCGCCCTCGACGGCGGCCACATCGTGTTCTGCCTCTATGAAATCATCACGCGGCGGAAACCCTCCCAGCGCTTCATGGCCGTGGCGCAGACCATCGGGATGGCGCTCCTGCTGCTACTCATGTTCCTCGCGTTCGGCAACGATATCGGACGATTAATCCATTGATTTATGAAATATTCCCTCAGAATCATCGGCCTCCTCTCGCTCATCCTCGCGGCGACGGGCTGCAAAAACGCCAAATCTTCCAAGACCCTGCTGCCGAACGTCAGCGGCAAGGCCGGCGAGATCATCGTCGTCGTCGACAAGGACAACTGGGAAGGCGCCGTCGGGACCTCCATCCGCGACCTGCTGGCCTCGGATTGCCCGTATCTGGCGCAACGGGAGCCCCTCTTCACCCTGGCCAACGTGCCTCCGGGGAGCTTTACCAATATGTTCAAGGTCCACCGGAACATCCTGATCCTCAATATCGATCCGCAGGGGACGAAAGAGGGGATGGTGTACCAGAGTGACAAGTGGGCCCATCCCCAGAGCGTGGCGCAGATCAACGCCTTCACGGCGGAGGGCGCCGTGGCGGTCCTCAGCGCCGACGCCGCGCTGCTCTGCGAGTACTTCGAGCAGGCCGAGCGGAACCGGGTGATCGCCAATTCGATCAAGTACGAGGAGACGTCGCTCCGGGCCCCGGTCGCCGCGCTGACCGGCGGCATCCTGCACATCCCGAGCGGCTACCGGCTCCGCAAGTCGACGGAGGATTTCGTCTGGATCGCCGATGAAAAGCAGTACACGAACCAGACGCTGCTGCTCTACAAATACCCCGTGGAGGGGATTGCAGAGCCCTTTTCGCTGCAGAACATCATCGCGAAGCGGAACGAGGTCATGAAGGCGAATGTCCCCGGCATGTTCGACAACACCTGGATGACCACGTCCGAGGCGGTCCCCCCGACAACGGTGTCCAAGCGGTACCACGGGATCGATTTCATGGAAACCCGCGGATTCTGGGAGGTTTACAACGACTACATGGGCGGCCCGTTCGTCTCGCACTCCTTCTACAGCAAGGACGGTAAGGACATCATCGTGCTCGAGGCCTTCGTCTATGCCCCGAAATACGACAAGCGGCAGTTCCTCCGCGAAGTGGAGTCCATGCTTTTCTCCTTCGAGTGGAAGAAGTGATTTTTTGCAAAAATATATTTGGCCGTTCAAAAAAAATTGCTACCTTTGCAGTCCCTTACGTTTTGGTGGGTTCGTATAACGGTTAGTACTCGGGATTTTCATTCCCGCAATAGGAGTTCGATTCTCCTACCCACTACGAAATATAAAAAATAAAATAATGGCAAACACGAAATCTGCACAGAAAGCCGCTCGCCAGAGCGAAAGGCATCGTTTGCATAACAAGTATTATGCAAAGACGACGCGGAACGCGATCCGCGACCTCCGCAACACCACCGACAAGAAGGCAGCCGAGGAGAATGCTCCGAAGGTCTACGCCATGATTGACAAGCTCGCCAAGATCGGTGTCATCCACAAGAACAAGGCGGCGAACCTCAAGAGCGGTCTCGCAGTCTATATCAACAAGCTCGCCTAAGCTTCCTGAAAATTAGGCACATCGGGATGTAGCGCAGTTGGTAGCGTACTACGTTCGGGACGTAGGGGTCGTCCGTTCGAGTCGGATCATCCCGACAAGCCGCCAGGAATGGCGGCTTGTTTTTTTGTACCCTTTTTATCGTTATCTTTGTCCTCATGAAACTCTTGAATGGCATTGAAATCCCCGATATGGGGTTCGGGACCTACCTGATGGCGCCCGAGGATACGTATGGCTCCGTCTCCTGTGCACTCCGCAGCGGCTGGCGCCATGTCGATACGGCGGCCTTCTACCGCAATGAGGCGGAGGTCGGCGCCGCCGTCCGCGATTCCGGGATTCCCCGGGCGGACATTTTCGTGACCACGAAACTCTGGAATGCGGACCGGGGCTATGACTCCGCTCTCCGCGCCTTCGACCGCTCGTCGGAGCAGCTCGGGCTGGAGTATGTGGACCTGTACCTGATCCACTGGCCGGCTTCCCCCTTTTTCCATGACGACTGGCGGCAGCTGAACCTCGATTCCTGGCGGGCGCTCGAGCGGCTCTACCGCGAAGGCCGGGTCCGGGCCATCGGCCTCAGCAATTTCATGCCCCGGCACATCCGGCCCATCCTCGCGGAGGCGGAGGTGGCGCCGATGGTGGACCAGATCGAGTTCCATCCCGGCTGGGTGCAGCGGGACTGCCTCGATTTCTGCCATGAGCGCGGCATTGCCGTCGAGGCCTGGGCGCCGCTGATCAAGGGCGCCGCCCTTTCCCATCCGGTCATCACCGGCATCGCCGCGGCCCATGGGAGTTCCCCCGCACAGGTCATCCTGGCCTGGGTGCGTGCCTGCGGCGTCATCCCGCTCTGCAAATCCGTCACCCCTTCCCGCATCGCGGAAAACCTCGCCGCCGCCGACCTGGCGCTGACCCCGGACGAAGTCGCGGCCATCTCCGCCCTCGGCTACTGCGGCGGCCGCTGCTACAACCCCGACAACTGCGACTTCCGCTGATAGGTCCTGTCATTATGCTGAAGATTGTTTTCCTGGATGCGGCGACGGTGGGGGATACTCCGCTGGAGCCGATTGCGCGACTCGGGGCGCTGATCTGTTACGACCGTTCGACGCCGGAGGAGGCGATGGTGCGTGTGGGCGACTGCGAGGTGCTGATTGTCAATAAGGTGCGCGTGACGCGGGAACTGCTTGCCGCGGCGCCGCGGCTGCGGCTTGTCTGCGAGGCGGCGACCGGGGTCAACAACATCGACCTCGATGCCTGCGCGGAGCGGGGGATTCCCGTGAAGAACGTGGCCGGGTATTCGACCGAGTCGGTGGTCCAGGCGACTTGGATGCACATCCTGTCCCTCGCCGGCAACGGACCGTATTTCGACGGCCGCGTGAAGGACGGGACCTATTCGCAGAGCGGGCTGTTCACGGATGTGACGCGTCCTTTCGTGGAGCTCTCGGGCAAACGGATGGGCATCATCGGCATGGGAACGATCGGGCGCCGCGTGGCCGAGGTGGCACAGGCTTTCGGGATGATTGTCAGCTACTTCTCGACATCCGGGACCCGGCATTGCACGGATTGGCCCGCGCTGGAGCTGGATGAACTGCTCGCCACGAGCGACGTCGTTTCCATCCATGCGCCGCTGAACGCCCGGACGCAGGGCCTCCTCGGCGCGGCGGAACTCGCCCGGATGAAGCCGACGGCTTTCCTCGTGAACATGGGCCGCGGCGGGATCGTGGACGAAGCCGCGCTCGCGGCCGCCATCGATGCCGGCACCATCGCGGGCGCAGCGCTGGATGTGTTTGTCACAGAGCCGCTTCCCGCCGACAATCCGCTCCTGCATGTCGCGCATCCGGAGCGCTTCCGCTTCACGCCGCACACGGCCTGGGCTTCCGTCGAGGCCCGCGGCCGCCTCATCGCGGCCATCGCGGACCACATCCGCACTTTCGCCGGGATGCAGCCATGTCCTTCAGAATAATCGTGTATCTTTGCAAGGTTAAGTGAAACAGAAATAACAACCTGCATCACCGGTGGCATTTACCCGGACAGGGCTGCGAAGCAGCAGACACCGGTGATGCGGGTTGTTATTTCACAATTCCCAAGTTCATCCGTTATGAAAAAGCAAATCAACAAGGGCTGGGCCATCTTCGTGGCCGTGCTGTGCCTGCTCGTCATGACCTTCTCCTGCTGCACCAAGTTGGTGGACAACAGCGAGATCGGCATCAAGTTCAAGAAATTCTCCCTGACGGAACAGGGCGAGCTGATCGCCACCCAGGTGGCGGGCGTTACCTTCTACAACCCCATCACGACCAGCGTCTTCACCTATCCTGTCTATATCCAGCGTGTCGATTACCAGGCATTTACGGTGACGACCAAGGACGCGGCCGTCTTCTCGATGGACCCGCTCCTGGCGTACCAGCTGGACCGGACGAGGGCCGCCTATGTGTTCAACAAATACCGCCGTTCCCTCGCCGAGATCGAGCAGGGCTACATGCGGACCTGCATCTACGACGCCTACCGCATCTGCGCGAACAAGTACACCTCCGATGAACTGATGGGCAACCGCGCCCGCTTTGAACAGGAGGTGCGCGCCATGCTGGAAAAGAGCCTCGGCGACGAAGGCTTCAAGGTGTCGGAATTCACCTCCCAGATCACCCCGCCCCAGTCCCTCTCCGCCGCCATCGAGGCGAAGAACCAGGCCATCCAGGAGGCCCTGAAGGCCGAAAACCTCGTCAAGCAGGCCCAGGCCAATGCCCAGATCGCCATCGCCAAGGCCCAGGGCGAGGCCGAAGCCACCAAGGTCAAGGCCGATGCCGAGGCCTATTACAACCGCACCATCGCCGCCTCCCTCTCCCCGATGATCGTCCAGGAGGACTGGATCGAGAAATGGGACGGCAAACTCCCGACCGTCGCTTCTTCCGGAAGCGGCATGATGATCAACCTGTCGGATATCAAGAAATAAGCGCCGGCATCCGCCCGGCTACTCCCACTCGATGGTTGCCGGCGGTTTGGACGAGATGTCGTAAACGACGCGGTTGACGCCGCGGACCTTGTTGATGATCTCGTTCGAAACCGCGGCGAGGAAGTCGTGGGGGAAGGGGAACCAGTCGGCCGTCATGCCGTCGGTGGAGACGACGGCGCGGAGGGCGACCGGGTTCTCGTAGGTGCGCTCGTCGCCCATGACGCCGACGCTCCGGACGGGCAGGAGGATCACGCCGGCCTGCCAGATGGCGTCGTAGAGGGTTTTCGCCTCCAGGAGCGGGTCGGAAGCGGAGCGGAGGTGGAGGTCGGAGCAGTCGTAGGCGCGGAGGGCGCGGATGAAGATGTCGTCGGCCTCGCGGAGGACGCGCAGTTTCTCCCCGTCCACGTCGCCGAGGATGCGGATGGCGAGGGACGGTCCCGGGAAGGGATGCCGCCCGACCAGTTCCTCCTTGATGCCGAGCGAGCGCCCGACGCGCCGCACCTCGTCCTTGAAGAGCATCCGGAGCGGCTCCACGATCCGGAGGTCCATCTCTTCCGGAAGCCCGCCGACATTGTGGTGGGACTTGATCTTCGAGGCCACGCCGGGGATGCCGGCGGATTCGATGACATCGGGGTAGATGGTGCCCTGGGCCAGCCAGCGGGCGCCCTCGATCTGTCGGGCGTAGCGGTCGAAGGTCTCGATGAACACCCGGCCGATGGCCTTGCGTTTCGCCTCGGGCTCCGCCAGCCCCTTCAGGGCGTCCAGGAAGGCCTGCGAGGCGTCGGCGCCGACCACGTTGAGGCCCATGTCCTGGTAGGAGGCCATGACATCCTCGAATTCATTCTTCCGGAGCAGCCCGTTGTTGACGAAGATGCAGGTCAGCTGCGCTCCGATGGCCTTGTGCAGCAGCACGGCCGCGACGGTCGAATCGACGCCGCCGCTGAGGCCGAGGATGACCTTGTCGCCCCCGATCTTCGCCTTGAGGTCCGCGACGGTCGTGTCGATGAACGAGGCGGGGGTCCATTCCCCCTTGCAGCCGCAGATGCGGAACGCGAAGTTCCTCAGGATCTTCGCCCCCTCCTTCGTATGGTACACCTCGGGGTGGAACTGGACCGCAAACACTTGTTTGTCAAGGATTTGATAGGCGGCATTGCGGACATCGGCCGTCGAGGCGATGACTTCCGCACCTTCCGGGAGGGCAGAAATCGTGTCCCCATGGGACATCCACACCTGCGAGGCCGCCGCCACGCCTTCGAGGAGCGGGGAGGGGACCGGGGCGACTTTCAGGATGGCGCGGCCGTATTCCCGGGCCAGGGCGCCTTCCACCCGGCCGCCGCAGCGATGGGCGATGTATTGCGCCCCGTAGCAGATGCCAAGCACCGGAACCTTGCCCCAGAAGGCGTCCAGGGCGATCTGCGGTGCGTTGGCGTCCCGCACCGAGCAGGGGCTGCCCGACAGGATGACCCCACGGACGTCCCCGTCCAGCGCCGGCATCTTGTCGAAGGGATGGATTTCGCAGAAAACGTTCAGTTCCCGGAGGCGCCGACCGATCAGCTGCGTCACCTGGGAACCGCAATCCAGAATGATGATCCTTTCCATAATGCAAATATAATCATTTCACTCCGCTTATCCTATCCCTGCCAAAAAGAATCCCGGCCGACAGGCCAGCGGCAGGGAAATAAGGCCCTTGTCCCGGTCATGGATTGCGGGAACGGGGGAAAATGCGTACCTTCGTGGAATGATGGAGGAAAACAGTTTCAAGGACCGGCTGACGGAGCATCTGCTCCGGATCTGTACTTCGGAGGGGTATCTCGGGGGTACGCTGCTGTCCTCGCCGGATATCGACGAGGCTTGGGTGCGGTATGCGCCGTCGTATTACGGAGATGCCGTGCATGAATTCAATGGTTATCCGGAATTTACGCTTGCATGTGCGGGCTTTCTCGGGATGGCCGTCGCCGCCCTCTGGGACCGGGACTGGCCGCGCTACCGGGAGATGCCCTATTCATTTTTCCTCGGGGAGCGGGGCTTCGACGACATGGACGACCATATCGCCGCCGATATCCTCAAGGACCGCAAATGGGCCCCGTCCGCCCTGCAGTCCGTCAGCGGCGCCGCCTACCATTACCTGATGAAAGAACATCCGGAGGCCGGTACGGTTGAGGCATACCGCCTTTTCCTCGCCGCCTGCGAGGTCCTGTTCAAAATCGGCGCGGCCATCGAACTCCATCGCCTCGGCTACAAATACGAAAAGGTCGATCTGGTCAACTGACCCGGCCCTGGATCCTCCCGAACCCGGCATCATGCGGAAAGTTGTCATAGCGGTGGACTCCTTCAAGGGATCCTTGTCCTCCCGGCAGGTCGCGGAAGCGGCTGCCGCGGCGGTCCGGGAGGTGTTCCCCGCCTGCGAGACAGTATGTTTGGACGTGGCGGACGGGGGAGAGGGAACGCTGGAGGCCCTATGCGGGGCGGGTTGCCGGCGGCTGGACGGCGGGATGTCGCCGGCCGCATCCGGCGGCGCCGTCCGCATTCCCTTGACCGTGCAAGGGCCGCTCGGCGACCCCGTCGTCGCGGAGTATGCCGTGATGGCGCAAGGGACAGCCGTCATTGAAATGGCGCGGGCAAGCGGGCTTACCCTTGTGTCGCCCGAACTTCGCAACCCGCTCAACACCAGTTCTTTCGGAACGGGCGAACTGATTGCGGACGCGCTCCGGCGGGGCTGCCGCTCGTGCATCATCGGTCTCGGCGGCAGCGCCACGAACGATGCCGGCACCGGTATGCTCGCGGCACTCGGGTGGCGTTTCCTCGACCGGGACGGCCACGCCCTGCCGCCCGTCGGCGCGTCCCTCGGCGCGATTGTTTCCATTGACGATTCCCGGGTCCCGGCGTCGCTGCGACCGGGTGTCGGTCAGGCCGGATGCGGCGCTGACCGCTGCCGGTTCACCGTCGCGTGCGACGTGGACACGCCTTTTTGCGGGCCGGATGGGGCGGCGGCCGTGTTCGCGCCCCAGAAGGGGGCGGACGCGGAAGCCGTCGCCCGGCTGGAGGCCGGCATGCAGTCGTTCGCAACGGTCATTGCGCATTTTACGGGCGTGGATGTTCGGCGTATGCCGGGCGCCGGGGCGGCCGGCGGCCTTGGCGGCGCCCTCGCCGCCTTCCTCGGCGCGGTCCTTAAACCCGGCGCCGAACTGGTTCTCGATGCCGCTGGCTTCGGGGAGGCCCTGTCCGGCGCCGACCTGGTCATCACCGGCGAGGGCCGCCTCGATGCGCAGACCGCCCGCGGCAAACTCCCGTTCCAGGTCCTCCGCCGTGCCGCTGCACTCGGCATCCCCACCCTGGCCATCGCCGGCCAGCTCGGCCCCGGCGCCGCCGGCATGGCTTCTGCCGTGCATGGCACGCCTGCGGATGCCGCCGGCATGCCCGCCGATGGCCCTGGGCCCCGCTTCAGCGCGGTGCTTTGCGTGACCCCGGAAGGCATGCCGCTGGAAACGGCGATGCGGCCGGAAGTCGCGCTGCGGAATATCCGTGAGGCCCTGCGCCGTTTCCTATCCTGACGGACCGGCGCACCCGGCATTCGCCCTGGCGATGGAAGCGGATTGTAAATGACTGATTGATACGTACTTGATATGGATATGAAAACATGGAAAGGCCGGGTGGCTGCCATCGGGCGCGGCCTCGTGGAAAGCGTGCGCCAGTTCCCGCTGGAGGCGCTGCTCGGCGTGGTGTATTTCGCCGTGTTCGTCTTTGACCGGACGATTGTGGATAAACTGCCGGGGACGGATCCGGCGAACCTGATGTTCTGGTTCTTCCCGCAGTATGTCCTGCTGTTCACGCTGCACCGGTTCAGCAAGGGACGCCCTGTCGTCAGGGTCCTTTTTGTCCTTTCCTGGTTCCTGTGGATCCCGCTGCTGGTGTGGTGCACGGGCCGGTTGGGATGGTCCGTGGGGATATCCTACCTGCTGGCCGGGATCCTGCTGGTCGCAGGGGGACGGTGGATGGACGATGCGCCTTATGGCCGGCACATCCTGTGGACGCTGGGGAAGGTCGCGGCCGGATTCCTGGTCGGCGGCCTGCTGATGCTCATCGTGACGGCGCTCACCGCCTCCGTCAGTTTCTTATTTGCCCTTCACCTGTCCGACAACTGGTTCTCCTGGCCGAACGCGTTCATCGCGCTGGTCATCCTCCCGCTGCTCTGCTGCCGTTTCGTGACGGAAGAGCCGGAGGATACCGGGACCGCGGTCGGGGCGGCGGCTGGAGCGGAACCGGCTGCAACAGCCTCGGGCCGGAGCGCCTCCCGCCTCCTGTCCATCGCGGTCGATGCCATCCTCTCGCCGGCGCTGGTGATCTATGCCTTGATCCTGTATGTCTATGCCGCCATCATCCTGATCCATTGGCAGTTACCGGAAGGTGGCGTGGCGTATCTGGTGCTGGGCTTCCTTCTGGTCGGCCTGCTCTGCCATCTGCTCCGCCTGCAGGTGGAAAAACGCCATTTCGAGTGGTTCTACCGGGCTTTTCCGGCCATTTCCATCGTCCCGCTGGTCCTGCTGTGGGCGGGCATTGTCCGCCGTATCGGGGATTATGGCTTCACGGAGCCCCGCGTGTACCTGCTCGCGCTGGCAGCGCTGGTGACGGTCTTCGTCGCCATGCTCCTCAGGAAGCGCTCCCGGAACTTCCAGTTGATGACGCTCATGCTGGCCGGAGCCGCCGTGCTGCTGACCTTTATCCCGGGCATCCGTGCCCGTGACTTCGGCCTCCGCAGCCAGCAGGCGCGGCTGGAGCGGCTTCTCCCCGTCGTGCTGGAAGAGGGAAAGACGCTGGAAGCAATTGATTGCGAGGAGATCAAGGCCGATTCCGTCCGCCTGGCGGCCTTTCATGAAGCCTTCGGCGTCTGGGAACACCTCCGGAGGGAAATGGATGAGGAGGCGTTCCAGGCGCGGTATGGTGCTGTCGGCGATTTCGTGGCCATGAATTGTTCGCTCATCGGGCTGTCCGTAGAGCCAGAGGATCCGGAATGGATCGCTCTCCCCGGCCGGGTCGATCTGGGGCAGTACCGTCATTTCGTCCCGGCCACCTTCTACCATTACTACGAGGACGGGGAGGCCGCCATCTTCTTTGCGGACGAGTCGAAGCGGGATACCCTGCTGGTGTGCCCTGTCCGGGAGCGGCTCCCGCAATGGGCGGAGACCGCGGAACCGCAGGAGAGCGACGCCTGGAACGTCCTGGTTTACAGGAATGAACGCTATATGGCCGTTTTCGGGAAGGTCAGCCCCTCGGACGGGAAGGTGTACCATTTCCGCACCGGAGAGCACTACCTGTACGCGAAGGACGGAGTCCGCTGACAGGTGTTGCAGGATTTCCGCAGATTTTCGTATCTTTGCAAGTTTTTAAGAAGAACGATATGGAAATCAGGAACATTGCGATCATCGCCCACGTCGACCACGGCAAGACGACCCTTGTCGACCGGATGATTTACCAGGCCAACCTGGTGCGCCGGCCGGAAGACCTCGGCAACCTTATCCTCGACAACAACGACCTGGAGCGGGAGCGCGGCATCACCATCCTGGCGAAGAATGTGTCCGTGACCTATAAGGGCGTGAAAATCAATATCATCGACACGCCCGGCCACAGCGATTTCGGCGGCGAGGTCGAACGGGTGCTGAACATGGCGGACGGCGTGCTGCTGCTGGTTGACGCCTTCGAGGGCTGCATGCCCCAGACCCGGTTCGTGCTGAACAAGGCCATCGAGATGGGCAAGAAGCCGATCGTGGTGATCAACAAGGTGGACAAGCCGAACTGCCGGCCGGACGAGGTCCAGGAAGAGGTGTTCGAGCTGATGTTCAACCTCGGTGCGACGGAGGAACAGCTTGATTTCAAGACGGTTTACGGCAGCGCGAAGCAGGGCTGGATGGCTGCCGACTGGAAGCAGCCCGCCGGGGACATCACCTATCTGCTCGACACGATCCTCGAGGAGATCCCGGCCCCGCCGGTGGTCGAAGGGACGCCGCAGATGCTGGTTTCCTCGCTGGAATATTCCCCCTATGTGGGCCGGATCGCCGTCGGCCGCATCACCCGCGGCACGCTCCGCGCCGGCATGCCGGTGAGCCTGTGCAAGCGGATGGACGTGGTCGAGAAGTCGAAGATCAAGCAGCTGATGGTCTTCGAGGGCCTCGGCAAGGCCAATGTGGACGAGGTCCGCTGCGGCGACATCTGCGCCGTGGTGGGCATCGAGGGCTTCGAGATCGGCGACACGATTGCCGACATCGAGAACCCGGAGGCGCTGCCGCCGATCGCGGTGGACGAGCCGACGATGTCCATGCTCTTCATGATCAACAACTCGCCCTTCTTCGGAAAGGACGGTAAATATGTGACTTCCAGGCACATCAAGGACCGCCTCGACCGTGAACTGGAGAAGAACCTCGCCCTGCGGGTGAAGCCCGGCGTCAACGCCGACTCCTTCATCGTGTACGGGCGCGGCGTCCTCCACCTGTCCGTCCTGATCGAGACGATGCGCCGGGAAGGCTTCGAGCTCCAGGTCGGCCAGCCCAAGGTTCTCGACAAGACCATAGGCGGCCAGCGCTGCGAGCCGATTGAGGACCTCTCCATCGAGGTCCCCGAGCAGTTCGTCGGCGCCGCCATCGAGCTCTCGACCCGCCGCAAGGGCGCCCTGGTGCGCATGGAACCGCGCGGCGACCGGACCCTCCTCGAGTTCGAGATTCCGACCCGCGGCCTGATGGGCCTCCGCTCGAACCTGCTCACCGCGACGCAGGGCGAGGCGGTCGTCGCCCACCGCTACAAGGAGTACCAGCCCTACAAGGGCGAGATCGAAATGCGGACCAACGGCTCCCTCGTCTCCCTGGAGACCGGCGAGGCCGTGGCCTATTCGATGAACAAGCTGCTGGACCGCGGCCGTTTCTTCGTGGAACCGGGCGAGGAGATCTACGGTGGCCAGGTGGTCGGCGAGCACACCCGCGAGCGCGACCTGAACATCAACATCTGCAAGACCAAGAAACTCACGAACGTGCGTGCTTCCGGCTCCGACGAGAAGGTGATCCTGCCGCCGGCGGTCAAGTTCTCCCTCGAGGAGGCGCTGGAATACATCCAGGAGGATGAGCTCGTGGAAATCACCCCGAACCACATGCGGATGCGGAAAATCCTGCTCGATCCGCTCGCGCGGAAGAGAAATTCCCCTGGGGAGGATTGATTTTCCAAAAATAATTACTACCTTTGCATCCCTTAATCTGTTTCGAGGCAATGGACTATACGCTACCTTTGAATGGATTGGCCCAGGGTCGGACCGTGTTCGACTGGAAGGCCGGGAAAGAGTTCTTTGAAGCTTTCGACAACGCCGACATCCTCTCCTCTGCGCTTGACGTTCACGTAACCGTAGAGAAATCAGGTCGTTACATCGGTATCGACCTGGACATAGAGGGCTATGTGACTGTCCCGTGCGACAGGTGTCTGGAGGATCTCGATCTGCCGGTTTCGGCCGCCCCGCGCTTCAGTGTGAAGTTCGGCGAGGCGCCGCAGGAGCAGGCGGAGGATTCCAAGGAGGGCGAACGCGAGATCCTGTATCTCCCGTCCTCCGACGCAGACCTTGACCTCAGTCAGCTCATCTACGACTTCGTCAACCTCTCCCTTCCGCTGCAGCGCGTGCATCCGGAGGGCGGGTGCAACCCGGAGATGGTGAAGTACCTCGGCCATGAAGAAAGCTCCCCGCAGGTTCCGGAAGGCGGTGACAACCCCTTCGCGGCCCTGAAAGGACTTTTTGACGGGAAATGATAAATTTTAAAACATATTAACAATGGCACATCCGAAACACAAGCTCTCCAAGCAGAGAAGAGACAAGAGAAGGACGCACGATTTCGCCCCTGTCCCGACCCTGAGCGTTTGCCCCAACTGCGGTGCGACCGTCATCTACCACAGGGTTTGCCCTGAGTGCGGTTACTACCGGGGTCGTCAGATCATCGTCAAGAGCGCGGAATAATTCCGTTCTCCCATCGAACCCCTGCCGGAAACTTCCGGCCGAACGGCCCGATAGTTCAACGGATAGAACGGAAGTTTCCTAAACTTTAAATAGAGGTTCGATTCCTCTTCGGGCTACGAAAAATGCCAGGCAATTCGCCTGGCTTATTCGTTTGACGCCCTCCGGGGAAGCAGGGCGGGGTCGCGCCTACTCTTCCTCGACGTAGACGGGACGGACAAGCGCGCCGTAGTAGCGGCCGATGCTCCAGCGGCCGGCGGGCTCGTCTATTTCAAGGCCGAGGCAATAGGCGCCGTCGGGGCCGCCATCCTCCCCTGTGGACAGGCTGGACGTCCAGTAATAACCCAGTTCATTGACTTCTTCCGGGGACTTGTCGATGATTCTGCCGCCCAGGGGCAGGAAGATGCTGGCGCCCGTGTCCTTGTAGGTTATGCGAACGCCGTAGATGGTGTTGCCATAGACGTTCTTCACTTCATTATAATCCTCGTCGATGGCCTCCTCATACTCCCACTTGTAGTTGCTGAGCTTCTGTGTATAGAGCAGGGCAAGGACTTCATCCAGGGTGGGCATGCGCCATTTCCCCTTGAGGTTCTTCTTGGCGGCGTCATCCGATGACTTCAGGACGGCGGCATTGTCCGCATTGCGGGTCCCCGCCCACCATTCGTCCTGTGACTCCAGGCAGTACTTGGTGAATTCCGTGCCGACTGCGTTGGCATATGAATAGGTATTCCAGTTGTAACCGTCCTTCTTGGTGACGGTTTCGCCCCAGGCGTAGTAGTTTCCGTATTCACACTCATTCGTAGCACCCAGATTGAAAGAAGCCCATTTGATGGGTTTCCCGCCTACCTGGATGCCCAGGTCCACCGCCTCCGGTTTGACGACAGGATGGTTGTTGTCTTTTACCAGGGGGTCTGTTTTCGTGCAAGACGCCGTCATCGCCAGCATCACGGCCAACGTCAGGTACAGGGACTGTTTCATATAATAACTTGATTTATAATGAATACTTGGATGTAACCAATCGCAAATATAAGAAAAAAAAACCGTTGATTGTCAGCCCCCGGGAGAGTTTCACTCCCGCATGTTCCCTTCGGTGTCGTAGTAGTAGAAGCGGTCGTTGCGGGTGCAGCGGAAGAGGCCGTTGCCCATCAGTACGATTTCATCTCCCCAGACGCCCGTCAGGCGGTCTCCTTCCGGGTCGGAAACATAACTGCGGTCTTCGATGCGGGTGATGTAATAGCCGTTGGGGAGCAGCTCGATATAGTCCCGGGACCAGATGTTGAGGTAACTTCCCTCCGGGTCATATACCTTCCATAAGTCGCTGATATGCACGCAGTAACAGCCGTTCCACCAGAACAGGACCTCATCCCCGTGCACGAAAGTGGCCGAGCCCTCGCGGTCATGGATCCGCCACTGGTCGCCGCGGCGGACCTTGTAGCAGCCGTTGGACAGGAGGCGGATTTCATCACCCCGTACAAGGCAGTCGTTGCCGTTGTCGTAGATCCGGACCTGCCCTCCGATGATGCGGACGTGACAGCCGTTCCAGAGCAGCTGCCATTCGTATTCGCACGGAGTCTCCATGCGCGGACGGCCCCCCTGCCAATGGAAGGGACCGCCGGGATGCCCGCCCCGGGGACCCGGCTGTGGCTGCGCGGAAGCGGAGAGGAGGGCCAGGGCGAGGCAGAGGGCCGTGAGCGTCTTTTTCATCGCGGGCTCGTTTTCGCTATTTCCGGTAGTCCAGCGGAGGCTTGCGGTTCCCCATCAGCGGAACGAATTCAGGATGAGGGCCTTGGACGGATTCGAATTCATCCCGGACGGCCTTAACTTTCGCGGGGTCCGTGTACAGGTCGACGGCGGTCAGGTAGAAAACCTTCGCGACGTTCAGCACCGATTTCGTGCCGATCGTGGTTCCGCCGATCGCGGTCTGCTGCCAGGTATGGATGCCGGTCGTGGTGGTGGCCAGGCGCAGGTTGGCGAGCGGGACCACCTGCGAGACGTTGCCCACGTCGCTGGAGCCTCCGCCCGTTCCGGGAGGGCCGAGTTCGGGCTTGACGGTCAGCAGGCCGGCCAGTTCCTTCTCCGGGTTCCGGGCGTCGGAATTCGCCAGGACTTCCCGTACGAAGGCCTTCTCCCGGTCGTCGAGGTCCAGCCCGCCGACCGTCCTGAGATTGTCCAGCATCATCCCGGCCAGGGTCTTGTTGATGAGGCGTTCGTAGTTGCCGTGGACGATCTCGTATTCCATCGTGGTCCCGGTACCGAGCGCGGCGCCTTCCGCGGCCTTGACGGCCCGGGGGATGATTTCAAGCAGCTCGGTGCCTTTGGGATGGCGGAAATAATAGTACACCTGGGCGAACTCCGGGACGATGTTGGGCGCATCGCCGCCGCGGGTGATCACGT
This sequence comes from Bacteroidales bacterium, assembly GCA_016287075.1. Classification (GTDB taxonomy): domain Bacteria; phylum Bacteroidota; class Bacteroidia; order Bacteroidales; family UBA932; genus Cryptobacteroides. Next base: position 128,366 of record JAEEVC010000003.1, read on the forward strand.
ACTGGACCATCGTGCCGGCGGGCAGGTGTTCGCGCATCAGATTCATCATCATATCGAAAGCCTCCACGGCGTCCAGGGCGGAACGGCCGTCCCACGGCGCGGCGGCCGCGTGGGCTGGGGTCCCGTGGAACGAGAACTTGACGCCGATATTGGCCACGCCCGAGGAAAGGGACACCTCGTTCACCGTGGCGGGGTGCCAGTCGAGGACGGCATCGCAGCCGTCGAAACAGCCTGCCATCGTCATGTAGGCCTTGCCGCCACCGCCTTCCTCGGCAGGGCATCCGAACACCTTGACGGTGCCCGCGGCACCGCTTTCGGCGAGGAAACGCGAGATGGAGACGCCGGACGCCACGGCGGCCGTGCCGATGATGTTGTGACCGCAGCCGTGGCCGTACGGCCGCCCTTCCAGGGGTTTCCGGAACGTCACCGTATCCTGGGAAAGGCCGGGCAGGGCATCGTATTCGGCCATCACCCCGATGACCGGGCTGCCGCTTCCGTACGTGGCGACGAACGCCGTCGGGATGCCGGCGACGCCCCTTTCCACCGAGAAGCCGTTCTCCTCGAGGAACGCGGCGAGCAGCGCCGAACTCCGGTATTCCTGGTAACCGGGCTCCGCGAAACCGTGAAGTTGTTTCTGGATCCTGTCATAAACGGAAAAACTCTCGTTGAGGTAATCGATGCCGCAGCGCTGTACGGTCTTCTTGACGCCTTTCCCCGGCAGTGCCATGCAGAGGAGCAGCAGTCCGGCCGCCAGGGCGGTCCTTTTGAGTGAACGGTGCATTTTCATAGGAGACAAAGATAAAAAAATATGCGGCTATTTCGCGCGCGTACGTATTTTTTTTGTATCTTGCCCCATTGAAACCAGAAAGGCTTTAAGAGTATGTTACGGATGTCATACAATTGCCCTGGAATTGGATTCGTTAAAATGATGGTCGGGGTCAAACAAAGTGATAAGACGAAAGTCCAGTATTGTATTACTGCTATTGATGCTGTCAGGACACAAAAACAGGAGGCCCAATGACCTCCTGCTATCTTTGCCCCAAGACTACGCGGCGGAATTACTTCGAAAGCGAGGATTAAGCTGGCGGGGACTTTGCGCTACCCTTTGTCCATCCGTATCACGATTTATTATCTTGCTGCAAAGGTAGCACTTTTTCCTTCATCTGCAAAACACAGTTGTACCCCAAGTGGAAAACACCTCCTGCTTCATGGTGTCATTCTTCATCATCATCCTGTTGCTTCAGGTAATGTAAATGTGGATTGCAGGGGTCTGGAATCCACTTTCGGAGTTCCCGGATCTTCTCCAGGTCCTCCAGGAAAAGGTTCGACAAAATGTCATTTGGGGCTACGAAAGCACCGGCGAAATGCCAGTGCTCGTCCACGATTTTGGCCGTTTTCTTGGATGAGATTGGATTCTATGTGCTCAGTCCTGGCGACGCAGCAAGTCAAATGCAACCATTCATTTCCACAGAGCAGGGAAGTCCAAAATGCGGGAGGAGTTTTCCGGGTGAAACAGCAAGTACTTGAAATCCTGAGCTTTGAGACGAAAATCCGTCCTGTCGCACACCTGCTTCATCCGGCATCTCAGCTGCTCGCCGGTTGCAATGCCCTCCCGTTGCGAAAGATAGTTCATATCCGGTTCGCTTCTGGAGCGCAGAAACATGGCATCATAGAAATCCCGGCCTTTTCCGCGGTGGAGAATGGTGGATAGTTTCATTGCATACAGCGTAGCGTCTGAAGGTGAGGGTATCCTGAAATAGAATCCGTCTCTGTTCACAGTGAACATATCTCGCTGATAATCCACTCCCTGGTCCTGTGCCTCAATCTTCAACACAAACTTCTTTTCCCGGTAAGGGGATAATCCCAGGTCGTAAAGCAGCTGCGGGAACTGAATGGTCCTGCGGAAAGCCGTCAGGGCATCACTCTCCTTTTCCTTGGCGACAGCAGGAAGACCGTTCCGCCTTAGAAAGCGGACGACATCATCGGTCAGGCTTGCGAACTCCTCCTGCGAGAGATTCTTGCAATCAAAGTCCAAATCCTCGGAAAACCGGTCTATCTGCCTGAGGAGTCGTAGGGCGGTGCCGCCGATAAATGTCAGTTTCCCAATCAGAGAGTGGGAGGATAAAAAGTCCAGGACCATCAGCTCCAGGTATTCCTTATAGAGTTGGATGTCCGTGTCCGGACTTTCCGGAAAACCGGGATAAAATGCTCTGATGTTTTGCAGGTCAAGCATAGGTATTCTCCATTACTGCGGCTCTTTGTGAGAGAGCCTTATTGTCAAATCGCACTAAAAAGGCACGGAAACGCTTCCAGTCAAACTCTTCGCGCATGGCATCCCTGTCAAGGCGAAGATTCTCCATATCGCGGTCCGATTTGTATTCAGGGTGGAAGTAAAGCAGGTCCAGCAGGGCTTTCTCCGGGGTTGCCATAAGAGAGGGCAAACCGTCCCTCGGCTGGAGGGGCTTATACCCGAAAAACAGGTTCGGGGAAACGTGACGATAGGAATAATAACCGATCGGGGTGTCAAATACGGCGGTCTTCAGCGTACTCACGGATGTAAGCGCAAGGACAGTTTCAGGGATTATTTCGTGCCACGAGAGGACATACTCCAGGCTGAGGTAGGACGGGCAATAGATTTTACCGGCCGCTGCCATACGCACGTCCGCCATTCCTGCCTCATCGGGGAAAAGGTACCAGCCCTGGCGGATGCGCAGGATTTTTCCCTCACCCTTCCAGCGCCTGAGATTGGAGGAAAGGCTGTTGTCGCTGCTTCTCTCTATACTGTTCAAGGAAAAGACACCTTGCCCCGAGTATTGCTTTTTGAATTCGTAATAGTTCATTATATTTCCGAAACTGTGCAAATATACACAATTTCGGAAATAAAACAAAGGGTTAGACAAAGACCATCACTGATCATGTTGTCCCATAGTTGTACCCAAATTTACAAAGGAGTCGTAAAGTGTTGAGACACGGATACTTCTGAATATGGAAGTTTCCTAAACTTTAAACAGAGGTTCGATTCCTCAGGTTTCAGGGTCCTGCGTTTGATGCTTCAACCACTCCGACGGGGTAAGGTCCGTTGCAGATTTGAAGTTGCGGTAGAAAGATGCCTCGCCCGAGAAACCGGACTCGTCGGCAACCCTGTGCAGGGGCCAGTCCGGGTGAGAGCGCATCTGCTCCTGGGCATGGCGGACGCGAAGCCTGCCCAGATATTCCGGGAAGGACATCCCCCATTGACCGTTGATACATGCCGAAATGTACGTGGAGTTGGTGCCCAGTTCCGTGGCGATATCCTGCACCTTGAGACCTTTGCGGAGATACAGCTGCCTGCCCTCTACCAGGGCGGCGATGCGAGAGGCCATATCCAGTCCTTGGGAAGAAGGTTCACGTTCCGGGAAATCGTCTCTCCCCGGCCTTTTTCTTCGGAAGATGAGCCATCCTACAAGCAGGACAAGCGCACCCAGCAGCAGGAAGGGGAACAATGGGAGCATCCGCTTCCCCTGAAAGGGCTCCGTATGGAAAATGAAGGCATCCGCAAGCGGATTGTAATTGTCGCCTGCATTCCCGCCCACAACGGCGATGCGTCCGCCAGGCAGCAGGATACTTTGCAAATCCCATCCGCTGACAGGATGGTTTGCAGATAACAGTCTTACCTGGGCCTTGCTGCCCTGCAGCGCCTTCCCATAGTCGATTATGCAGACGAAGATATGCTCTTTCGCGGTACCGACACCCACAAGATAAACCTTCGAGGCAGCGACATCTGCGAATGATTGCCCCCAAACGATGGAATCGCGGGACGCCCCCGTCATCGGAACAGGGACATCCGTTTCCAGCAGCGAAAACTGTTCGCCCGCTTGCTTTGCGAAGGCGACCTGCCCGTCCTCATTCCTTCTGATTGGAATCAGCGAGGCATAAGCTCCCAGGGCGGGATTGCCGATGAAGGTCCGTTCCGGGAGGATATTGGATTCCAGGCGGATCGGTCGCCAGGCCGCGAACAGGGTATCGGTAAAAGGCGCTCCCCGGAACCGGTCTATGACAAGGGTGTCGAGTGTCCGGCCGTGCGTATCGTAACCGCTGAGGATCAAGGCGTTGTCCGGCGCACTCGGGAGGATGTACGGTGACGAGCGTGGCTGCGAAGCCGCCTTGAGGGGTGCGCCTCCATTTTCAGCGGAATATGCTGCGATACAGTCACTTCCATACCAGTTGCCGCTGACAATGATCGTTCCGTCGGATAAAACGGCTCCGGAACAGACCGCCCTTGCCGTATCCAGGATGGGCAGCGGGGAAAAACTGTGGGTGTCGTGATGGTACGACTCCGCCCCCAGGCTCAGGCCCTTGCCGAAGGGCTCGTTCATGCCCCCCGCAACCAACACGTCGCCGGAGGGAAGCCGTACGGCAAGCGAGTAGTCGTGGGGATAAAGGCTTTCCACGGTGTGCCATTTCCCGTTGCTCAGGTACTCCGCCGTCTTGGTGGGGACGAATCCCGTCGTGTGCCCGCCGATGACCGTCAGTTCCCCGTCCAGGTCCATCAGCACATGGCAGGTGCGTGGGATGCCCAGCGGAGGCAGCGGCTCTATGTATCCGGCTTCATAACCGCCCCGCCCCGGCGTTTGGCGGCAAGCGCAAATTACCAGCGGCAACAGAACCGAAAGGATGGTGCCCAAGCGTTTCATCCCCGCAAATATAGAAAACAAAAACTACAATTTAGGCGGATTCGAATAACCGTCGGGTTCGTACATGCTGTCACGGGCTTTCAGGGGGACGCTGCCGTCGAAATCGCTCGCGCGGACAATTTTTGTCTTAATGAAATAATCAGATCCGTCGGGCGCGTGGGGCCAGGAGACCATGTAGGCGCTTTGTACATCGACGAGGCCGTTCCTGAGTGGCTCCCGGTCCATCGTGTACTCTTTTCCGCTGAGGTTGTCGACCATGACAAATCTGTACGAGAAGACCTTGCCGTCAGGGATTTGCGGCGTAATATCCAATGTGACGTCGCTTTCTTTCTCTCCCGATGGAATGCTGGCCAGCAGGAACCTTCTTGCAGCGGACATTCCGCTTGCCGGGACCGTCACTCTGCTCGCCTGGCCGATGGTCGTGAATACAGGGGCCAGGTAGGCGTACTGATGGTCCGTGATGCCAAGGGTTCCGCCTTCAAGAAACTCCACATACACGTTCCATCCGGAGAGGGTCGGCAGGCTTGAACGGACTCTGGCCCTGAGTCCGTCCACGTGCGTATAAATGTCGTCAATCGCGCCAAACCACCAGCCTCCATATTCTTTGAATACAGGTGTCATGATTTCGACAATTTCTACGTTGTGCTCGTCGTAATAGTCGCCCCTGCTCCTGTATCCGAATTCTTTCATGGCTTTTGTCGGGCCGTAAAACCCATACCACAGATCGATTTTGGGCCATAGATACCTTTCCCAGATCGGCGCTATATCGATGGTGACCGTAAGATTCTTGAAACTTTTGGTAAAATAGCCGCCCAAGGTGGCAATGACCGGGAATAGCTCGATCATCGGCTGCAAAAACAGCTTTGGCGAGCTCCAACCGCTCAGGCTGCTGTCGGTTATCCCGAACTTGAGGCCGCAATTGGCCTGGACGCCGGCTTCCATCATGCCATAGATGGAGAATTTGGGGGACAGCTCAAACCCGCCATGGGCATACAGGCTGCCGGAAAGGCCGCCGGTCTCCAGCTTGATTGCATCGGTCTCCGACGGCTTGGGAGGGATATGCCTGGATGTGAAGCCGTCCCCTTTGTTGTAGGCGATGCCGAAGGTCCCCATGTCATAGTCATATTTCATCGACGCTGAAAACACCAGGTCTCCACCGATGCCGACATAGGCCGATATGTCCATCTCCGGTGTCACCATAACACCCGGCGCAAGGGGAATCGGGGCGCAGTACAGCGTGACCAGATGCTTCCGGGATGTTTCCGAGAAAGAGGCCGTGAGTTTGAAGTCTGCACTGAAACTGAAAACCGGATTGACCGTGATATACAGATACTGGAACTCGCCCTGAACGGCGCCGGCGGCAATCCGGGTATTCAATTTCACGGATGCCCCGAACACCGCTTCCGCGTGGGGCTTCTTGATGTTGAGGCTCAGACCCGGGAAAGAGAAGGAAGGGCTGGCGCTTCCTTTGGTCTGGACTCCGGTCAGACGTGAGGCCGCTTCAGGGCCGAAAAACAGTTCCCCGTCGGGGCTTATGCCAAACGGCACGGGGTTTCCCCCGTCATCGCGGATTTCCGTGATGTAGGCCGACAGGTCCAGCTGCGTGCCTTCTTCCTCGTTCAGATTGCCCGCGTCGTCATACATCTTGCCGCCCACCTGCAGCTGGGCATAAGGCGCTGCCACATTGGCTTCGCTGGCGGCATAAACCCGGTGATAGCCGCCGCCCAGGTCCTGGGAACTCATAACTTTGAGAACGCCGCCCTCCGGCACCAGCTCGCTGCCATATTCAAACACCAGGAAATTGCCCTCCTGCAGCGCGAATTCATCGCGCACCAGCAGTTCCAGCGCGGGCCCGTGATAATAGCCCATCCCGTCCGGGTAGCGTATGGCATTGCCGTCCGCGCCGCGCAGTTCGGTGGTCGTCTTCCGGATGACCGTCATCAGTTCCGCTTTCTCTGCGGTAACCAGGAACGCCCCGTCCATCATCCTGGCGGTATTGTCGAGATAGTCATAGCGGGTCATGTCGCCGATGGGATAAACCTTCCCGCTCCCGAGCGTCCTGCCCGATGTGCTGCCTATGGTTTTGACCGTCCGTTTTCCGCCATCCGTGACAAATGTAAGGGAAAAGCCTTTGCTGTAAGCCCTGGCCGGCACGATCAGATAAAACGGGCGTTTCTCGCCTGGGCCCATCTGAAGTCCTCCGCCAAAATCCAGGGTCAGCACCGCCCCGTTGCCGGTGATTTCAGCGCCGGCAGGGTTTCCTGCCGTGATCTTCATGCTGCCGCAGACCGCCTTCCCGCTCAAATCACGGAATTCGATGGAGGTAAGGACGGTCTCTTCGTCAAAGACCTGCCCGATTTTCAGGATGGACCCAACGGGGCGGAACGTCAGTCCCTGCTTACTGTCCCCGCTTCCGGCCATGATGTTCGCGGCCGGATCCGGTCCGAAAGCGGCATACTGCTGCGTGGCCGGGAAACTGACAACCAGCCCGTCTCCACTGCGCTGCGCCCCCTCCTGGTAAGGACTGTAGGCCATCAGGTCACCCTTGACAGAAGCGTCCGCACCCTGGAACCCGGCTTCCTTTCCGTCGGAGGAAATGGTCGATGGCAGGACCTCATATCGCTGGTTGGAAGCGTTGGCGGAAAAGATGCCGATGGCATCGCCGCCCTGCCACCTGGACATCATCCTGACACCGGGGTCATCCTTGAGGGCGGTTTTCGTGGCAGGGGATGAATCTTCTATTCTGCATACGATGCGCTGCCCGCCGTCTTCGACGGCCGGCAGGGTGTCCCTCGTGCAGCCGGCGACAACCGACAAGGTTGTCAAGGCTAAAACGAAACAATGCTTGTTCATAATGGCAGGTTGTCTATTCGTCCCACGGATACGTATCGTCATAATCGTAGTCATGCCCCGACAGGCCCCCTGTCCTTTCAATGACCACGAAGCTGGTATGCTGGAAGTCGTCGTTGCTGTCTGATATGGTGATCGTCGCCTTGCGGAGGCCATCCCCGTCCGCAAGAGGCTGGGAGCTGAGGCGCAGCGTCACCTGGTCGATGCGCTCCACCGTCAGCCAGGAAGCATCGGTGGAAGGCGTCCACTTGTAGCAGTTGGTGACAATATGGGCATCCCTCTGACCGCCGGCGCTTATCTCAAGCACGTAAGAGAAAAGCGACAGATCCCATTGATACTCATCCGTATAATTGAAATAGACCCGCCCCTGCTGGACCACACGGATGGACTTGCTCTTCTGGCCGGGGGCGGACACGGTTACCTGGGCTTTGCGGGCTGCGAGGTTCCGGAAGAGCCCGTTTTCATCCCGGGTATCATAGTCTCCTACGGTAATGACGACCGTCGCTTTCGCCGACATGGTCTCTTCGGTTTTATCGACTTTACACCAGGCCGCATCGGACGAAACAGCCCATCCGGCAAGGTTCGTCTCAACGATCAGGGTGGTTCCGTCGGCGTCGGCATTGAAGATGACCTCGTAATCGTCGGGCACTTCCCGGCTGAGGTTGATCATCAGTTTGAAATAGTCTCCCGCAGGGGTAGGCGGCGTAACATCGGGCCCCTCCGGCCCGGGCTTGTCCGGCTCTTCGCAGCCGAAGGGAATCAACGCTCCGAGCGCCAGGGCTGCGACCCTTGAAAGCATTCTTTTGTGCATGGTGCGATATTTTGTCAAATATCGCTACACGACCCGCATCCCGCTCTCTCAATTCAAAGAAACAATACTATCAAATCCTTTAATCTTGACAATCTGCGCGTTCCGGCCCGGCCGCGCCGGTCCCTCTTTTCCCGTCAAGCAACGTCAAATCAAAAAAAATTCGTATCTTGCCACGAATAAAGCAGATAATGAAAATGGACGTTTTGATCGGTGAAGAGGGCGGCGCCCTCGTTTGTACCCTGCGGGGACGGCTGGACACGCCGGCATCCCAGGAAGTGATGAAGGCGGTGCAGCCGCTGCTGGAACAGGCGGACCGGGAAATCATCCTCGACTGCCGGGACCTGGAGTACATCAGCAGTTCCGGGCTGCGCATCCTCCTGATGCTCAGGAAGGAAACGGGCCGGAAGGGCGGCCGGCTGGTCATCCGCGGCATCCGCGAAGCCATCCGCCAGGTTTTCCTGATGACCGGTTTCTACAACCTGTTCGAAATCCGGGAGGCATGATGGAAGATTATGGTCTGGACCTGCACGGCCGGATGATCCTGGAAGAGTTCCGGGAGCTGGAGCCCGTCCTCTTCAAGATGAAGGACACGGTCCTCTCGCTGATCCGGAAGGACATCGCCGACAAGGGACTGATGGTCACGGCGACGGAGGCCCGGGTCAAGCAGGAGCAGAGCCTGGCCGGGAAACTGGAGCGGAAAGGGTCCAAATACGCGACGGCGGAGGACATCACCGACCTTCTCGGCGTCCGGGTCATCACCTTCTACAGCGATGACGTGGACAAGATCGCCGCGATGGTCGAGAACCTGTTCGACATCGACCGGGAGAACTCGGTGGACAAGCGGAAGATGCACCATCTGGACAGCTTCGGCTACAATTCCCTCCACTATATCTGCCGGATTCCGGCGGCGGTCTGCAGCGATCCGGACTGCCCGCGGATGAACGAGATTCCCTTCGAAATCCAGATCCGGACGGCCCTGCAGCACGTCTGGGCGACCCTTTACCATGATTCCGGCTACAAGTCCGGCGTAGAGATCCCGGTCGGTTACCTGCGGGACATGAACCGCCTTGCGGGGATGCTGGAGCTGGTCGACGAGCAGTTCTGCCGGATCCGTACGGGCATCAACGACTACCGCCGGCGCGTCCAGGCACTCGTCGCCGACGGCTGCCTCGAAGAGGTGGAACTGGACGGCGACACCTTCAAGAGTTACCTGGCGATGCAGCCCTTCGACCACCTGAACCGGCGGATCGCGGCGCTCAACCAGGCGGAGATTCAGGATGTCTCCCTCCAGAAGTTCCTGCCGGTGCTGCGCGGGCTCGGGATGAAGACGCTCGGGGATGTGGACCGGATGGTCAAGGAATGCTCGGAGGATGCCTACCGGCTCGCCGCCTACCAGCTCGGGGTCACCGACATCGACATCATCACCTCGACGGTCGCCCCCCAGAACCTGTGCCTGGTCTATGTCCTGCGGAAGGGCGTCGGCCGCGCCGGCCTGAAATATGTCTTTGACACCCTGAACGGGGAATCGGCCGGGAACGAAGCCCTTTCCGAGATGGTCTATGCCCAGGCGGAAGAAATGAAAATGATTGAGTAACACTTGCTTCCATGGGATATAACGCTTCATTGGATACCTCCCTGCTGGACAGGGCCATCGAATTCGCCGTGCGCGCCCATGCGGGAACCGAGCGGCGCGGCAAGGGCTTCCCGTACATCGTCCATCCGATGGAGGCGATGGCCATTGTCGCAACGATGACCCCCGACCAGGAGGTCCTCGCCGCCGCCGCGCTCCACGATGTCGTCGAGGATACGGATGTGACGGTGGAGGAGATCCGTGCGGCGTTCGGCGACAGGGTCGCATCCCTGGTGGCCTGCGAGAGCGATATCGTACTGGCGGAACTGTCGGAGGAGGCCAGCTGGCCGGTCCGGAAGCAGGCGGCGATCGACCGCCTCGCCGCCGCATCGCACGATGCGAAGGTCGTCGCCCTCGGCGACAAGCTGTCGAACATGCGGGCGATCGCCCGGGATTACGCCGTCCAGGGCGATGCGCTCTGGAACCTCTTCCATGTCAAGGACCGGGCGTCCCATGCCTGGCATTACCGGGGCCTTGCCTCTTCCCTGTCCGAACTGTCGGAAACATTTGCCTACCAGGAGTTTGTTGAACTGATTGCGCGCGTTTTCCATGATTGATGACATCCGTCCCGTCCCGATTGACCTGTCGGATTATGAATTTGCCGGCGAAGGGGCCAACGGGGCCAGCTACAACCACCGCACCGACCCGGATATCCTGCTGAAGCTCTATACCCGGGGCGACATGACCCAGCCGCTCGATGAGCTGCTGACCGCCCGGAAGGTGTTCGCGGCGGGCATTCCGACGCCCGAGCCCGGCGACCTGGTGACGGACGGGCAACGGGTCGGCCTGCGCTTCCGCCGCATCCGCGGGAAGCGCTCCTATGCCCGCGCCATCGGCGACGATCCCTCGACGGTCGGCCACTATGCCGTCCTTTTCGCCCGGATGAGCCGGCAACTGCATGCTACGCATGTGGATACGTCCCTGTTCGAGAATGTCAAGGACCGCTACCTGCGCCTGCTCGCCGCCAATCCGTTCTTCACGGATGACCAGAAGGACAAGATCGCCGCGTACATCCGCCGGGTGCCCGATACGGACACGGCCCTCCACGGCGACCTCCAGTTCGGCAATGTCATCTTTGCCGGCGACCGCCACTATTTCATCGACCTCGGCGATTTCTGTTACGGCCATCCCATGTTCGACCTCGGCATGGTCTATATCACCGGGAAACTGAACGATCCCGGTTTTACGCGGGAGGCCTTCCACATGGAACCGGAGACGGCTTCGGCTTTCTGGGATGCCTTTGCGCCCGCCTATTTCGGCCCCGATGCCGACCTCGCCGCCCTCGAGCGCGAGGTGCGGATTTTCGCCGGCCTCAAGACCCTGATTATCGAACGGGATACCGGCCGGCCGATGCCCGAGTTCCGTGCGATGCTGGAAGGAACTATATATTAGAAGATTATGAGCATCCTGAACCCGGTCCGCTGGTTTGCCCGGCAAGGCTTTCTGATTATCCTGACCGCCGCAATCATCCTCGAAGCGACGGCAGTGATCCAGTTTTATTATGCCCAGAAGGGCCTCCGGGAAGAGGCGACGCACCGGGCGGAGAGCGAACTGGAAGCGACCGGACTGGAAATCGACGACGTGATGGACCAGGTCGAATCCGCCGTCCGGAACAATATCTGGCTTGCGCAGACCCTCCTGACCTACCCGGACACGCTGCGCCATCTCCCCGAAATCCTGGTGGCGAACAATCCGGTCATCTACGGCAGTACCATCGCCCTGGAGCCGGATTACTATCCCGGCCGGGAGCGCCTGTTCTCTCCCTATGCCTACCGGGAAGGGGACGCCGTCCGGACGAAGCAGCTCGGCTCGGATGCGTATGATTACACCGCCATGGAGTGGTATGCCGATGCGAGCGAAACCGGCCATTGGAGCGAACCGTACTTCGATACGGGCGGGGGAGAGGAGATGATGACCACCTTCTCGATGCCGGTGACGGACCCTTCCGGCCGCCGCGTCGGCGTCATTACGGCGGACATGTCGCTCGAATGGCTGACGGACCTGGTGGGCGACCTGAAAGTCTATCCCGGCGCCATCAGCATGATGTTCAGCCGGACCGGCCAGGTCATGGTCTGCCCCGCCGAATCCCTCGTCATGCGCCGGAACATCGCAGAACTCACGGCTTCGATGGAGGATACCGCGGCCATCCGGCTCGGCAGGGAAATGCTCGCCGGGAAGAGCGGCAACATGCCGATCCGGGCCCAGGAAAAGGTCCGGGACGTGTTCTATGCCCCGGTCGAGCGGACAGGGTGGTCGATGGCCATCGTCATTCCGCGGGAGGAGATTTTCCGCGGGGTCAAGCGGATCGGCATGATCGTCGGATGCCTGCAGCTGCTGGGCCTGCTGATGCTGGCGCTGATCCTCTACCGGACGGCGGCCGGGCGGAAGAAACTGCAGGCTGCCGAAGAACGGAAAGAACGGATGGACAGGGAGTTGCAGATTGCCAGCGGTATCCAGATGGCGATGCTCCCGAAAGTCTATCCGCCCTTCCCGGAACGGAACGAACTGGACGTTTTCGGCTTGCTTGTCCCCGCCAAGGAGGTCGGTGGCGACCTGTTCGATTATTATCTCCGGGGCGACTCCCTGCTGTTCTGCATCGGGGACGTGTCCGGAAAGGGGATCCCCGCCTCCCTCGTAATGGCGGTGACCCGCAGCCTTTTCCGCTCCGTATCCGCCCACGACGACATTCCCGGCCGCATCGCCGGGTTCATGAACGAGTCGATGGCGGAGATGAACGACAGCAGTATGTTCGTGACCCTGTTCCTTGGCATCCTGGACCTGTCCACGGGACGGCTGCGCTATTGCAATGCCGGCCACAACGCGCCGCTGACCGTCACGGCGGACGGGCAGGCCCGCTTCCTGTCGGTCCTCCCGAACCTGCCGCTGGGCGTTGACGACCATTATTTCTTCGTGGACGAGGAATTCCAGCTCGCGCCCGGCGACACCCTTTTCCTCTATACCGACGGCCTGACCGAGGCGGAAAACGCCGGGAAGGAACTGTTCGGGGAAGAGCGTCTGCTCGGTTCGTTCGCATCCCTGGCGCCGCTGGGGGCGCACGCCCAGGTGACGCATATCGTCGATGCCGTTCATGGACACGTCGGTACGGCGCCCCAGAGCGACGACCTGACGATGCTTTCCATCAAGTATCAGGGCGTCGGCGAAGGCCCCGCGAGGGGGCGCTGGCTGCGCCTGCACAACGACATCCGCCAGCTTTCCCAACTGGCCGGATTCGTGGAATCCGTCGGGGAAGACGCTTCACTCGGGCAGACGGACGTGCTGCAGTTGAACCTGGCGGTCGAAGAGGCGGTGACGAATGTGATCATGTATGCCTATCCCGGCGGGACGGACGGACTCGTGGACATCGAGGCGGTCGTCCGGGACGGCTGGCTCGTCTTCACCATCAGCGACAGCGGCAAGCCCTTCGATCCCACGTCTGCCCGGCCGGTGGATACGTCGCTGTCCGCGGAACAGCGTCCCATCGGCGGCCTCGGCATCCACCTGGTCCGCCAGATCATGGACGAGGTGTCCTATGCCCGCGTCGAGGACCGGAACATCCTGACGCTCAAGAAGAAAGTCTAGACGAAAATCACCTCCCGACCGTGGAACAGGAACCCGCCTGCGACGACATACTGCCGGCAGGTGGGGGAGAACTGCTCCTCGGTGGAGAAGTGCAGGTGGCCGGATAGGATGCATTTGAGCAGCGGCTCCTGCCTGAGGTAGGCGATGAAATCGCGGGTGACGCCTTCAGCCTGCTGGAAGCCGTAGGTCTTGCCGCCGATTTCGGGCAGTTCCGTGTAATCGATGGGGCCCTTGTCCCGCCAGAAGCGGGTATTGGCGCGCCAGATGTCCTCGGTCATGAAGGGGACATGCATGCAGAGGACGATCGGGAGCCCTTTTTCCGCTTCCTTCCGGAAACGGGCGGCCTGGTCCTCGGTGACGTAGCCATAGACATCGTCCAGGGTGATGAAATTCACTCCGTTCGCGACCTGGGACTGGAAGCGGATGTCGAAGGGATAGACCTGCTGGAGGAGGTCGCGGGTGTTGTCCTTGTAGGCCTCCGTGTGCTCCTCCCTGGGCTCGCTGTAGCCCATGTCGGTGCTGAATTCATGGTTGCCGACCGCCCCGATGTACTCGGTGCCGAAATACTTCCGCACCAGGTCGAAATTCGCCTTGCTCTGCCAGTCGATGAGGTCGCCCGTATGGACCAGGTAATCCACGTGCTGCTTCGCCCAGGCGATCGCGTCCTGCAGCGCCTCTTCCTGATGACCGCCGAAGGTGGTCGTGCGTTTCTTGTTGAGCATCAGCTTTTTCTCGTTCTCGTGGGGGTAGGCGGCCGTCAGGTGCGAGTCGGAGATGTGCAGGACGGAGAACGGTTTCTCCAGCCCGATGTGCACGGTGGAATAACTGAGGGAAAGGCGTTCCCGCTTGCCGCGGCTGGGGAAAACTTCCGGCCGGTCTTCCGCGAAGGAGGGAAGCTGGGCCGTCGCGATCAGGGCGCCGGCGCCCGCCAGTTTCCTGAGGAAATCTCTTCTGTCTGTCATGTTTGTTAAATTCAGGTTTTTTCTTGACAGCGAAACAGCAGAAGGCCGGGGAGGTCCTTCTGCTGTTTCGTCATGTTGCCAGTCCACTATTTGGACTTGTCCTTGAGGGCTTTCTCGATCTGCTTCTGGACTTCGGGGTCACTGAGCGCCTTTTCCGCTTCGTCCATCGTCTCCTGCATGCTCTTCTGGAGACCCTGGCCGATGATGGTCCGGGCGGCGAAAGGCTTGTCCTCGCCGTTTTTCCGCTTCTCGAGCTGCTTGACATCCACCATGTAATAGGTGCCGTCCTTGATGAAGTTCCAGGAATAGCTGCCCATGTAGAGTTCGATGCCGAAGAGGGACTGGGGCTTGCCTTCGTCGAGGACGACCTCGAGGGTCTTCTCGGCCGCCGCCTCGGCGGGATCGCTCTTCTGGGTGAATCCGTAGACATTGATGCCGCCGTCGGCCGCCTTGGCCGTGGCCGCATAGACCTTCTTCACGTAGGCGATGAAATCGTCACGGTTCAGCGTGCTGTCTTTCGCCACGAAGGTCACATAGGAGGCGGACATCTCTTCGCCGAGGAAATCGTACTTGCCGGTTTCCTTGCCGTACTCGAAGTCGGGCGTCACGTCGGCGATGGGGATGTTGAAGCGTTTCTTGAACCAGAAAGAGGCCGCTTCGGCGGTGTTCTTCTCACCGTTGAAGGTGTCTTTCGCGATGTTCTCAGCCACCTTCTCGAGGTTCACTTTGCCTTCGCCTTCGTTTCCGGCGGCGGCTTTCTTGCCTCCCTTGGGGCCGCAGGCCGTAATGGCGGCGATGCAGAGGAGGGTCATCAATACTTTGCGCATGGTACAGAGGTGTTTAAGGATGAATGAATTGCAATTTCCACAAAGATAAGAAAAGAAAACGGACAAACAAATCGCGCGGGGGATACGGTTTTGGCAGACATTGCTTATCTTTGTGACGGGCGGAATGGATAAACTGGAAAATGGCTGAAGGGAAGAACGGGAATATGCATTTGGGAGCGCCGGGGACCGGTGCCCCGCTGCGGGTGCGTCCTGCCCGGGAGGAGGATGTGCCCGCCATCCTGGCTGTACTGGAGGCGGCCAAAGGCATCATGCGCGCCACGGGCAACCGCCATCAATGGGCGGACGGCTATCCTTTCGAGGCCGACATCCTGCGGGATATCGGGCGCGGCGGCGGGTATGTCGTCGAGGTTGTGGATGAAGGCCGCATCGCCGGGTATTTCGCGATGCTGCCGTCGCCCGAGCCGACCTATGCGCGCATCGAGGGCGGCGCCTGGCTGGAGGACGCGAGCCCCTATCTGGTCATCCACCGCATCGGCAGCCTGCCCGATGTGCATGGGGTCTTCCGCGCCCTGCTGGATTTCGCCCTGTCCCGCTGCCCGAACATCCGCATCGATACGCACCGTGACAACACCGTCATGCAGCATCTCCTGGAAATCAACGGCTTCCGCTATTGCGGCATCATCTATCTCGCTTCCGGCGACGAGCGCCTCGCCTATCAGCGCTGCCCGGCTTCCCCTATGATCCCATAAACGGATGACGGCAGGGGCCATCATCCGTTTACATAAAGTGTCGGGGGCTTGAATCGGTCAGGAAGGCCTTTGCGCCATCAACTCTTCCAGTTCGGCATCGGTCTTTTGGGAGACTTCGCCCTCTTTGAAGAAACGGGTGGGCAGGATGGCGAATACCTTGTTGCCGTGAAGGAAAACCAGGTCGTAACAGCCGGGCCCGACCTCTTCGGGATGAAGATAGAATGAACCCCAGGCCAGGGTCGCATCTTCGGGATCCTGGTTCAGTTCCAGTTCCTGGACATAGCCGGGTGTCTCGTCGTTCAGGGCATTCTCCAGGTAAAAACCCTGGTCCGCATGGTGCGGGAAAACCATTACCTTGATGCCGGATGCCACCGTGGCTTGCGGAAGGATCTCGACCCATTCGTTCAACTCGAAGACGGAGCAGATTCCCTCGGTCGCACAGGGCTTGCTGTTGAATTCCGTGCTGCCGGTGTGGTTGCCGGACAGGCTCAGGGCGGTCATGACGGGCTGTTCCCCATCCTTGCCGTTGACAAAGCAGAGTTTGCCGAGGGCGATTGTATCCTGGACTTGCGGGGAATTGGCGGCGGTGGCATTGGCGTCGGTGCCTGTACCGCCGGCGCCTGCATCATTGATGACGACCGCGGCTTCATCGTTTGACGGGGTTGCCTTCGTCTTTGCACCCCGGTTGAGGCAGGCTGTCGAGAGCACGGCGAATCCTGCGAGGATGAGAATTGTGATTTTTTTCATAATTATTGACTTGTGTCGGCAAGATAGCAATTATTTATGAATTCTCCGCGGGGTATCGCTTGATTCTTCAATAAGAATGCTATCTTTGTATTCAGTTAAATATGCCTATCCATGAAGAGAACGATCCCTATCCTCGCTGTCCTGTCGCTGCTGGGCTGCGGGACCGCCTGCCATCCCGAGGAAAACGGGACGGAACCGACTGAACAGACGGAACCTTCCGGGCCGACCGAACCGACCGGGCCGACCGAACCGACGGTTGTCCTTGTGACGGGAATAACGCTCAATGAAACTTCGGTGCCGCTCCTCGTGGGAGAGGGTACGACGCTCACGGCCGCAGTCGTCCCGGATAATGCCGGAAACAAGGCGGTCTCCTGGTCCTCCAGCGATGGAAGTATCGCGAAAGTGGACGGAAACGGCAAGGTAAGTGCCGTCGCCCGCGGCAAGGCCGACATCATCGTCTCGGCCCGGGACGGCAGCGGAATCTCCGCTACCTGCACGGTCCTCGTATCCAACCCCTGCCCGGAGGGCGCCATCGACATGGGCTCGACGACTGAGGAGGGAATCAAGGTCTATTGGGCACCGGTCAACCTCACGGCAACAGGCTTTGCCGGCACCCAGAACGAGACCGGCGATTATTTCGCCTGGGGCGAGACTCAGCCGTATTATACCAGCATGGACCCGCTCGTCTGGAAGGAGGGGAAATCCGAAGGGTATGCCTGGACTTCCTATCAGTGGTTCAAAGGCCAGCAAAGCGACAAGAACGCCATCGTTTCCAAATACTGCTGGAAGGAGAGCACCGGCTACTGGGGCGGAAGCGGCGAGCCGGACGGAAAGAGTGTCCTCGATCCGGAGGATGACGCGGCCCATGTCATCCTGGGAGGCAAATGGCGCATGCCCACGAACGAGGAGTTCTCCAACCTGAGAGCGGTGTGCCAGCGGAAATGGACATCGGTCAACGGCAGGAACGGGCTCCTGCTGACGGCCTCCAACGGCAACACCCTCTTCTTCCCCGGGACGGACGAATGGTGGGGATCCAACTTGTCCCGAATGCAGAATCACCAGGGTAAATACTGGTCATCATCGCTCTTGGAAGGCGGAGCCGGCTATGCCTACTTCATGGCTGCCGATGTAAACGGAATGGGACCGAGAAGCATGGCCTCCCGGGTCCTGGGAATGGCCATCCGCCCCGTTTCAGACTGATGGGTTCGGCGGAGAGAAAGCGTCGATGGAGATGGCCGTCGGTGACCGGCGGTATCTCCCCGTCATTGCTTCGCCCTCTGAAGCAAACGCCGAAGTGAAACTCAGCTCAAGCGATCCTTCCATCGTCCGTCTTCCGCCCTCCGTCTGCCACCCTACATCTGCCCCTCGGGATGCTGCCACGTCTAATGACTGCCGCCTTTTCTCACTGCGAAAGGGATTATCGCACAGGTATTTCGCGCTCAAAGCAGAAATAGGACCGGCGAATGCCCTTTCTGTACTGCGAACGCAAAAATTATCGGCAACCATCGCGCTCACAGCAGAATACAGCAGAACCGCTCCCATTCCCTCTCCGCATTCGCTCTCCGTCGCAGGCAAAAGCGGCCACTCCTGCCCGCCGCTCCGGCGAGCGACTTCCGCCGCGGGCAAAAACGGCTTCTCCTGCCCGCCGCGGCTGGGAACGCGCTCGCGTCACGTTTCATAGCAGCACGCCGGCGGCTGGATTCTGTCAATGCGTGGCGGTTAGATGGCTGTATTACAAGAAGTCACGTGGTTTTTCGGTGCGGTTGTTCGGCCGAATGATTCGGGATAAAGTTCATTGTCAAACAGATAGCTGCCACGCGTTGATCGGTTTCCGTCTGCCGCCCGGAGACTGTTGTCAGGGGTGTCGTATGAGGCACCCCTAACGACGAAAAAGCCCCTTTTTGCTGTTAGGGGTGTCAGCCGGAGCACCACTGACGACACCCTGGTCCTAGGCCCCCTGAATGAGTTTGTCTCCAAGCCCGGTCTAGCCATTATGGCCATGAGAAATCAGGGAGTTACGAAGAAAAAGAAAGCGGACAAACCGTCGTTTCCGATGATTTGTCTGCTTTGGCTCCCCGAAACAGCGAAATGTTGAACCTGTGGCGGGATTTCCTCCAAGTCGTCAAGTTCATTGACGAGAATCAGGAGTGGATTAATCCTTTATTAAGACACTTGAAGAGATAAAGGCGAGTCATTTGCAAATCGTACTAAAATAGCTTAACTTTGTTTAGATATATTGGTGGACCCAAGGCCGCATATAATGAATACGATCAACTTGATAGCCAAGAAACTACTTTCTTCAGAAGGATTTCTCTTCAAAAGAGGCGCATGGTATGCCT
>JAEEVC010000060.1 GCA_016287075.1 Bacteroidales bacterium
TCTCGGACGCCTTTACCGCGGCATCATCTGCCCGACTGTGCGCCAGTACACCCATCTGGGTGACGCCGCCGCACACACCGACGGCATTGTCGGCGGAAAAGACGACCGCTGGGTGTTCACCGAGGACAATCCTTCGAAGGAGCTTTCCGTCGCGGCCTCCCTGGCCTGCATGAGCCGTGTCCTCAAGGGGCACAACGACGCTCTGGCAGCCGACTGCCTTGACATAGCCAGGAAGATTTATGCCGGTGTAGATGCCGAGAGCAATCCCCGCCTGGCCGGCAGCAAGGTCCAGGCCGCCGTCGAGCTCTATCTCACCACCGGCGGTAAGGAGTACCGCGACTTCGTGCTTGGCCAGCAGGATTATATCACCCGCAGCATACGCCAGACCGCGTGGTACATAGGCCGTTTCGACAAGGCGGTGAACGACCCGGCTTTCAGCAAGGCCATCCGCGAGGCCCTTCCCCAGGTCCGTGACATGTACCGCGAGGTCGCTGCGCGCACCCCTTACGGCGTGCCGCACGACCAGGGCAACCGCTCCTCCGGATCGTGGGAGCCCCAGCGCCTGGGATACAACTATGTGTTCCTGCACCAGTCCTATCCCGACCTGTTCGAGCCCGAGTTCATCTTCAGCACCATGCAGTTCCTGCTGGGAATGCACCCCGGCCAGAATACCGCGTCGTTCGTGACGGGAGTGGGTTCCAATACCGTCAAGGCCGCCTATGGCACGAACCGTGCGGACTGGTCTTATATCCCCGGTGGTGTGGCCCCCGGCACCAATCTTATCCGTCCGGACCTTCCGGAATTGTTGGATTTTCCTTATCTTTGGCAGGAAGGCGAGTACTGCATGGGCGGTCTCACGACGCACTTCATGTACATGGTCCTCGCCTCCGACAGGATACTGAACCACAAATAACCAATTTATGACCAGCAACTTAAAGAGACTCTTCCTTTGCGCCGGCGTGCTTCTGGCGGCCGGCACCATGTCCGCGCAGCGCCTGATGAACCAGGCTCCTGACCTCAGCCGCGACTATGTGGACATGACCTCTATCTATTTCTTCGCGGAGAAGCTCACCGATTTCAACGCCGCGACAGGCGAGGGAAAGGTGCAGTGGGGACGCTACAGCCTCGAGCCGCGCCAGGCTTTCAACACCAACACCGTGGTGATGGACAAGCTCCGCATGAAGGATTTCCCTTCCAGCGGATATGAGAACGACCCCCAGTTCCGTTTCAAGGTGGACTTCATTTCCGACAGGACCGTCCGCGTGCGGATGCTCACGTCGCTCGTGGAGCCCAAGCCTGTGGAGGAGGTGATGTTCAGTCCCGAATTCATCGCTTCCGACCCGCATGTCGCCTGGGCATGCACCCAGACGGAGAACGAGATCGTCTATACCAGCCCCGAGGGTTCTTCCCTTACCATAGTGAAGCAGCCCTGGCGCCTTGTGCTCAAGGACGCTTCCGGCAAGGTCCTCACCCAGACCTGGACCAGCCACGACAATGACGTGAGCCAGGTCAAGACCCTCCCGTTCGGCTTCAGGAAGGGCGGCATCGACAACGCGCGCCGCATCACTCCCGTGTTCAGCCTCAAGGCAGGCGAGCGCATCTACGGATGCGGCGAGTCGCCGACCGGCCTGAACAAGGTGGGCCAGAAGGTCAATCTCTTCGTCACCGACCCCCAGGGTCCCGAGACCGACGAGATGTACAAGCCCATCCCCTTCTATTTCTCCAACCGGGGCTATGGGGTGTTCATGCACACCTCGGCGCCCGTCACCTGCGATTTCGGCGCCTCCTACATCGGCGCGACGAAGCTGTTCATGGCCGACGAGAACCTGGACTTCTTCTTTTTCATCGGCACGCCGGCGGAGATCCTAGACGCCTACACCGACGTCGTCGGCAAGACCCCGATGCCGCCGACCTGGAGCTTCGGCACCTGGATGAGCCGTATCACCTACCTGACGCAGGAGGACGGCTACGAAATCGCCTCGAAGCTCCGCGGGAACCGCATCCCGGCGGACGTGATCCATTTCGACACCGGCTGGTTCGGGGTCGACTGGCAGTGCGACTACAAGTTCTCCGAGGAGCGTTTCTCCGATCCGGCCAAGATGGTGAAGGACCTGCTGGACGACGGCTTCCACATCAGCCTCTGGCAGCTTCCTTACTTCACGCAGCACAATGTCTTTTACCAGGAGCTCATCGACCGGAACCTCGTCGTGCGCAACGCCGACGGTACGATGCCGTATGAGGACGCCTGCCTCGATTTCACCAACCCCGAGACCGTGAAATGGTACCAAGAACATCTCCGCAGCCTGCTGGAGATGGGCGTCGGCGCCATCAAGGCGGACTTCGGCGAAGGCGCCCCGTACGACGGCTTCTATGCCAACGGCCGCGGCGGCCTGTACGAACACAACCTCTATCCCGTCCGCTACAACAAGGCGGTTTGGGAAGTGACCAAGGACGTCCAGAAACCCGACGGGGCCGTCATCTGGGCCCGTTCCGCCTGGGCCGGCTCGCAGCGCTATCCGCTGCACTGGGGCGGCGACGCCGCCAACACGAACGAAGCGATGCTGTCCACCCTGCACGCCGGCCTGAGCTTCGGCCTGTCCGGGTTCCCGTTCTGGAGCCACGACATCGGCGGTTTCGTACAGTCCACGCCCGAGGACCTGTACCGCCGCTGGCTGCCTTTCGGCTTCCTGAGCTCGCACACCCGCAGCCACGGCGCCCCGCCCACCGAGCCCTGGCTCTACAACCAGGAATTAACCGACTACTACCGCGCTTCCGCCGAGCTCAAGTACAAGCTGATGCCCTATGTGCTGGAGCAGGCCAGGAAATGCACGGAGACGGGCCTACCGATGGTCCGCGCGCTGTTCGTCGAGTATCCCGCCGACCCCGTGGCCTGGATGGTCGAGGACCAGTACCTGTTCGGCAGCGACATCCTGGTCGCCCCCATCTTCGACACCCCGCAGGATTACGCCGTGCAGCGCGGTCAGAATGACGCGCACACGACCACCGGCCTGCGGCACTGGACCCGCCAGGTCTATCTCCCCGGCGGCGCCTGGGTCGACTACCAGACCGGCAAAACCTACAAGGCCGGCTGGAACGACATCACCACGGACAAGCTGGAAGCCGTCATCCTCGTGCGCAAGGGCGCCGTCATCCCGACCGTCCCCGTCGCCCAGAGCACCAAGGACATCGACTGGAACGCCGTCAAGCGCGTCAAATACTAGAATTATTCGTATATTTGCAGGTTGATGAAGAACCTGTGGTCTGAAATACTGGTCCCGGCGGTCATCGCCG
>JAEEVC010000061.1 GCA_016287075.1 Bacteroidales bacterium
TGAAGGTCTTTTTTTGCTATCTTTGTATTTGGAAGATGAACCACAACCGGATCCTGTCAATCGTCATGTTTTTCCTTATCCCTGTGATTTCGCAGGGCAGGGACCTTGCGTTACGGACGGTCGGGATAGATACGGGGGGCGGCAAGATGAAAATGAAGGTCCTGCAGCCCAAGGAAGCCGACGCTCCCGTCCCGGGAATCCTCTGGATTCACGGTGGGGGATACATCACGGGCGGAAACTATATGGTGCTCGTGTCCTGCGGGAAGATGCTGGCGGAGCGCTATGGCGCGGTGGTGGTCAGCCCCGAATACCGCCTTGCGGGTGAGGCGCCGTATCCTGCCGCTTTGGAGGACTGCTACGCTGCGCTGGTGTGGATGTATGAGCATGCCGATGAACTCGGCATCGACCGGTCGAGAATCGTCGTCGGCGGCGAGAGCGCGGGCGGGGGACTCACGGCGGCGGTATGCCTCTATGCGCGGGACAAGGGGGAGGTTCCCATCGCCCTCCAGTTGCCGCTCTATCCGATGCTGGATTGCGAGGACACGGCGTCATCGGCCGATAACCCGGGGCTGACTTGGGGCACAAAGCGGAACCACAAGGGCTGGCGCCTGTACCTGGGCGATCTCTATGGCAATGCCGATATGCCCGCCTATGCATCTCCCGCCCGTGCGAAGGACTATTCGGGACTTCCTCCCTGCTATACCTATGTGCTGGACGGGGAACCGTTCTATGAGGAGACGCTCTCCTATGTGAAGAATCTCCAGGCCGCCGGGGTGGAGGCCCGGGTGGATGTCTATCCGGGTAACACACACGCCTTCGACCTGCTCTTTCCCTGGCAGGAACGCAGCAAGCGGGCGAAGCGCCGCCTCTGTGAAGAATACGAACGCATCATCATGAACAAACATAAGTTGCCATGAGAACCTATAACAACCTTCCGCGGCCGGAGTTTACGCCGGAGCGGATCACGGCGCTTCGGGCCGATGAGGTCTTCGTTTTCGGATCCAACCTGGCCGGGATGCACGGGGGAGGAGCGGCCCGGGCGGCCTATGAGCGGTTCGGGGCCGTCTGGGGCTGCGGAGTCGGTCTCCAGGGGCAGTCCTACGCCATCCCGACGATGCAGGGCGGGGTGGAGACCATCAAACCCTATGTCGACGCGTTCATCGACTTTGCCCGTTCCCGTCCCGACCTGTTCTTCTATGTCACCCGCATCGGCTGCGGCATCGCCGGTTTTGCCGACGCCGAAATCGCCCCTTTGTTCGCGGCGGCACGGAACGTCGGCAACATCTGCCTTCCGGAGAGTTTCCAGTAGATACAATTCTGCGGAAAGATTGCTATCTTTGAGGTTGCAAACATTTGCAATGTCAAAGAGATGAAAACCGTGAACGCAATCTTCGCCATCGGGCTGGCCATCGTGGCGGCCGTGGCGTGCCGTCCTTCCGGCGGGAAGGACCTGAAAACCGAAACTTTGAACTATGAGGAGTCGGCGGCCCATGCGGACCTGTCGATCAAGGTGGAACTGCCTGTGTACGGGCAGAGTTCCGCGGCGGACCGCATCCGGGCGGCGCTCGTGGAGGTGATGGACGAGCAGTTGAGCCATATCGGCACGTACGAGGAGGACCGGCTGTTCCCCGACTACGAGGGCGATATGAGCAAGACGGAATCCCTGGTGACGTATTACCGGGACAAGGCGCTGGAGGCGATCGGCAGGCTGTCGAAGGAGGACTATGACGAACGCGTCGCGAGCATCGAGGAGAACGACGGCCTCACCGAGGGGCAACGGAAGGAGATTCTCGACGAGATGCCCGGCTGGGAGTACGATTTCGGCCTGCTGAAAAACCGTGAGACGGACAAGTATGTCGTCTTCCTTTCCGAAGATTATGTCTATCTGGGCGGCGCTCACGGCGGGATTACCGGCCGGGGCGGCCTGACCTTCGACAAGAAGGACGGAATCCTGGTGGCTAAAATGATCGATCCCGCCAGCCTGGACGCCATCCAGCCGCTGCTCCGCAAGGGACTTACCCAGTATTTTTCCGAAAATGACATGGAGGTAACCCCGGAAGAACTGGACAACTATCTTTTCCTGGAAACCGGTGTCGTCCCCCTCCCTGCGTGGACCCCGTATCCTTCCGAAGACGGGCTCGTATTTACCTACCAGCAGTATGAGATTGCCGCCTACGCGGCCGGCATGCCCAACTTCACCATCCCCTTCGCCGACCTCGTCCCGTATCTGACTCCGGAAGCGAAGGCGCTGCTGGGATTAGACTGATTCTTCGTATCTTTGTGCCCGGACATGACTTCAATCGATCCCGCATACCTGCGTCCCCGGCTGCTGCGGCGGCCGGAGGAGAGCCACAAGGGCGACTTTGGGCACCTGCTGATCGTGGCGGGGTGCCAGACGATGCCCGGCGCGGCGGTGCTGGCGACAGGGGCGGCGGTGCGCTCCGGATGCGGACTCGTCACGCTGCATTCCACGTCGCGGGCGTTGCAGGCCGTGGTGGGCCGATTCCCTTCGGCGATGCTGTCGGAGGATCCGGGCGGGGCGTTCAGCCACGTGCCCGTGCCGATGGACCGCTACACCGCAGTCGCGGTGGGGCCGGGCCTCGGGCGGCGGCCGGAGACCGAGGAAGCGCTGCTGATGCTGCTGAAAGTGGCCCGGGAGCGGAATGTGCCGATGGCCCTCGACGCTGATGCGCTGAACATCCTTTCTGAAGTGCCGCACTGGCAGGAATGCCTGCCGCCGGATGCAGTCCTCACGCCCCATCTGGGCGAACTGCGGCGTCTGCTGCCCTGGGAGAGTGACGGGGATCGCGACCGCCTCGTACGGGCGCTTTGCACCGCCGCCGGGTGTACGCTCGTGATGAAAGGTTTCCATACGAAAGTCTTCACTCCCGACGGGGACTGCCTGGTCAATACGACCGGCAATCCCGGCCTGGCGAAAGGCGGGAGCGGGGACGTCCTGACGGGTCTTCTGGGCGGGCTTCTCGCGCGCGGCTATGCCGCACCCGATGCAGCCGCGCTCGCCGTGTGGCTCCACGGCCGCGCCGGCGACCTCCTCACGGAGGAGCGCACGGCGGAAGCCTACGCCAGCCTGGACCTGGTCGATTACCTGTATAGAGGTTTCAAGCAACTGTACGATGGGGGAGCGTAGGGTCCGGTATCATCTGCTTGCACTGGCCGTCGTGCTCGTGTGGGGGGTCACCTTCGTCTGCACGAAGGTGCTCATCGCCGCGGGCCTGCATCCGGTGGACATCTTCTGGATCCGGTTCGTCCTGGCCTATGCCGGCATCTGG
>JAEEVC010000043.1 GCA_016287075.1 Bacteroidales bacterium
TCACCCTTTCGCCGGTCGCCGGCATCTATTGCTAGACCCGCTGCCCCTCGACTTGCATGTGTTAAGCCTGCCGCTAGCGTTCATCCTGAGCCAGGATCAAACTCTTCATTGTATAATTTTTATCTCTCAGCTTGACCCTGACGCTTCCTTTACGGAATCGACGCTCGTTTAAAGTATAGAAAAGTTGTTACACTTTCTCGGTACTTGCTTGTACTTTCCTTCCAGTCTTTTCAATGAACTTCTTCATGATTTTCTGCCGCCCGCCTTACGGCCGGGCCGCAAAAAATCCCGTTCGTTTTCCAAACGGGATTGCAAAGGTACACATTATTTTCGATTCCGCAACACTTTTTTAAGAAAAATTTTGAAAAAATTGGCCTACGGATCCATCACCAAACGGAATCCATTGATAATGAGATTGCTCTGCGGAGCATCAAAACTGCGGTATGTCACACGGCAGCTGACCGTACCGCCGAAAATGCCGCCGCCGCGGACCACGGCATAGGCGCCGGTCTCCGCGCCGGAGGGGTCCGTGGCCGGTCCCGCCGCATAAGGGCCGTACAGGTCGCTACACAGTTCCCAGGCATTTCCGCTCATGTCGTAGATGCCGAGCTCGTTCGGAAGCTTCGTGCCGACCGGATGGACGACACCGCCGGAAGTGCGGTTGATCCAGGCGACATCGGCCCAGTCGTCACTGCCGCTGTACAGATAACCCTTCGACAGGCGGCCGCCGCGGGCCGCATACTCCCACTCCGCCTCGGTCGGAAGCCGGAAGGAACGGCCGGTCAGGGCGCCGAGCCGCTGGCAGAACACGGCAATCTCGGCCCGGGTCCTGCGCAGGACAGGGCAACGGTCATCCGTCGCCTCGGAGGCCTTGAGGTTCGCATCCGCTCCCATCACCGCCTTCCAGAGCCCGTTCGTCACCTCGTGGCGCCCTATATAATAAGAGGAAAGGGTCACGTCATGAACCGGGAGCTCCGCGGCGAAGGGATGCTCGGAGCGCCCGTCGGAGCCCATCGCAAAGGTCCCGCCTTCGACGAAGACGTAATCCGCCGCATAAGCGCCCTCCCCGACCCGCAGGGCGGGACCGGGATCATGCGCGGGCGTCTCCCGCAAGACGAGCGGCTTCTCGAAGAAGTGGTGGGCATTGCGGCCGATATTGGTCAGTTGCAGGTTCGGTGCGGAAGGATCGCCGGCGCCCCGCGCCATCAGGGCGCGGAGAGCGTCGAAATGCCGCGGAAACACGTCTGCAGGCTTACAGGAGTGGTCGTGGCAGACCTTCGCGGCCAGTCCGACGACCTCGCCCATCATCGCGCAGGTCCGCATCACACGGACCGAAGCGAGGGCGACATGGGTCACGCTGATATCCCGGCCGGCCATGAACAGGTTGGGAATGTTCTTCGAATAGAAGCAGCGGTACGGGATCGGCGTCACCGGGATTTCCTCCTGGTCGCAGACGCTCTTGAATTCGCGGCCGGGGAAATACCGGTGATTCTCCGGTTCCGGGTAATGGATGTCGATGGACCAGGAAGCCGAACAGGTCGCATCCGGGAAATAGACGTTGTGTTCCAGATGGTTCTGCGTCAGGACCACGTCGCCGACCAGCCGGCGCGACTCCCGTTTCCCGCTGTTGAAGGACACCCACTCGAGCGAACGCTTCGCGAATTCTGCGCGGCAGGCGGCATGGTTCTTCAGGTAGGACCAGTTGGCATAGATGGCCAGCATCCCATAGTCCCGGATCTGCTCCGCTTCCCGGATCTGGTCCTTGAACATGCCCGTCTCCCAGGTCCAGGAGCCCTTCGTCATTTTCTGGTAACTGTTCTCGTCCAGTTCGATGCCGTAGGAGAATTCAGGGAAAGCACTCGGGACCGCATCTTTCCGGGAACTCCACTGGAGGGATGCGCCCAGCACCATCTTGTCCGCCTGCTCGGGCGCACTCGCCTCGCCATATTCCGCGCGGGATTCACGCCCCACACGGTACGCGGCCCCCGCCAGGAATCCGACCGTCCCGTCTCCCGTGCAGTCCGCGAAAAGGGGTGCCCGGAAACGGAGCCGCTCGCCCGTCACGACATTCCGCCCGACGACGGCTTCGATGGGCCGGTTGCTGAGGACCGTCCCGACGGCCCACTTCGGATTTTCGCCCATATGCTCGACCTGCAAGACCTTTGTCAAGAGGAATAGGCTGATATTCTTTTCGTTCCGGACAATCTGCATCTTGGCGTCATCCCCGTAATAGGACGGCGGCATGGCATTCCCCTTCTCGGTCGGGGCGAACTCCTTGAGCAGGTTGCCCAGGTTCGGATAGGGGCCGCAGTCGAGCGCGCCGCCCAGCTGGACCCGGATCTCGGACGAATTGTTGCCGCCGAGAACGGCCCTGTCCTGGACCAGCGCCACTTTCAGCCCCTGCCGGGCGGCGGCGACAGCGGCGCAGATGCCGGAATAGCCGCCACCGATGACCACGAAGTCGAATGTGCCGGCTTCCTGTATCTCCGGCGTCGCAAAGGACAGGTGGGGCGGCATGCACTCCCAGGGCTCCAGAAACTTCCGGGACAGCAGGACGGCGTCGCAACGGCCTTCGAAGCCCGTCAGGTCATGAAGGGCCAGGGGCGCCTTCCCTTTCGGGAGGCGGACCGAACCGACATGCTGCCACTCCCAGAGCACGCCCGTATGTCCGACGGGGCCCAATTCCTCCCCGCCGATCCGCACGCAGAACTTGCCGGGGCCCTCCCCGCGCTGGAAAGGGGCCGTCCAGTTATAGGTGCGGACATAGACATGGTAGCGCCCCCCACGGGGAATGTCCACTTCCGTCTCGGCGTCGGCGACCGGGACGCCCATGCCGTGGGCCAGCAGGTAGGCGGAGCCCATCTGTTCCATGAACTGCTGGTCCAGCGACCAGCCGCCGTAAGAGGCGAACTGCTCGGCCTCAACCAGGATCTTCTGCTGTGCAAGCAGGGCGGATGACAGCAGAAGCGCCGCCACGAGCGTCAGGATGCGTTTCATATCCTTCTATTGGTACCGGCCTGCAAAGCCGGCGAGTTTTTCACCCGTATTGCCGGGATAAACCCGCACGAAACAGACGCCGTGCGGAGCCACTTCGGTCTCCCAGCGTTCCTTCTGGCCGACCTTGGCCACGTCCTGCTGCCGCCACAGGTCGCGGATCGTCTGGGTGCCGTAAAGGCCGATGGAATAAGGGATGAAACCGATCTGTTTCGGTTCTTCGGACAGGTTGAACATCGCGACCGCGATGCTGCCGTCTTCCAGCGGCTTGACATAGGTCGCGTACGTCGCATCCCCGTACATGCGGGCGCCCTGGAGGCCGAGCGCATCCTGGTGGACATCCAGTACCTCGCTGTTGCAGAGCAGGCTGACCGTAAAGTCGTCCATGTCGGCCATGTCGCAGCCGATGAGCATCGGCGAGGCAAGGACCGACCAGAGGGAGATGTGGGTATATTGCTCATCCGGGGTGAGCTGGGTCCAGTGGGTCTTCGGGCCCCAGCCGACCTTTCCGACGACCAGCATGTCGGCATCCGGCCAGTTGCCGGGCCTCCGGTAGCCGGCCCAGAGGTCCTGGCCGCCGAACCCGATCGAGGACATGCTCTTCCAGGTGTCGCGGATATCCCCGGTCGTGCGCCAGCATTCCGCCACCTCCTGCAGGACGGGGCCGAGGGTCACGCGGGAATGGTTGGAGATGGAATAGACAATGTCGCGGCCGGTTGCATGGAGGGCGTCCGCCATGTCGCGGAGCCACCAGGGATCATTCACGTTCCAGTCGTATTTGAGGTAATCGACACCCCATTCCGCCCATTGCTTCGCATCGTTCCGCGCGAAGGAATACGCCCCGAAATACCAGAGCGAATCGCGTTTAAGCTTGCTCCTGTCCAGTTTCCAGACCGAGTCGACGATGCCTTTCTCGATCCACCAGTAGGTTCCTTCCGGATTCTCGCAGGAACTCCCGATGTGACCGGCATAGGTCGCCACCCACGGGCCGGAGTAGATGCCGAACTTGAGGCCGTTCTCATGCAGGAAATCGCCGAGGGCCTTCATGTCCGGGAACTTGCTGTTCGGCTGGATGCCCTTGTATTTTCCGCCGCGGAGGCCCTGCCAGCCGTCGTCGATGTTGATATAGGTCCATCCATAGTCGGCCAGGCCCTTCTCGAGCATCGCCTTCGCCGAGCTCATGACCTTTTCCTGACTGACCGAGTTGCCCCAGCAGTTCCAGGAATTCCACCCCATGGGCGGGGTCAGGGCGATCTTGTCGCCGATAACGATGCGGAATTCCCGCTCGCAGCGGCCATGGCGGTTCTCCGCACGGAGCGTAACCTTGTAAGTTCCTCTTTTCTTGGAGGTTCCGCGGATGATGCCGGTTTCCTTATCAAGTTTCAGGCCCTTCGGAAGACCTTTGGCCGAGAAGGCGATCGGCCGCTCGCCGGTCGTCGGAATCCGGTAAAGGAAGTCCGCACCGGGACGGGCGCCGTAAATCTTCGGGCCGTTGATGCGCGGGGTCACGGGAGCTGCCGGCGTCAGGATATAACGGCTGTTGTCAGGGGCCGGTTCCTGGGCGCGAAGGGCGGCCGGAAGTGAAAGCGCCGCCAGTGCAAGGAGGAGGATTAACTTTTTCATATCTAACGGTTTACATTTCTTCAGTACGGCGGTAATAGCCTTTCAGTTTTTCCCCAGAAATCCCCGGGGACAGGCGGAAGAAGCAGGTCCCGTGCGGGGCGACCTCCACCTCCCATTTCATCTTGTCGCGAAGGGTGGCGACATCCTGCTGGCGCCAGAGGTCACGGACCGTCTGGTCGCCGATCAACCCCAGTTTCCGGGGCGTAACGCCCATTTTGCACGGTTCCCCTCCCAGGTTGAAATAGGCCACGGCAAGCGAGCCGTCTTCCAGCGGCTTCACATACACCGCCGTGCTGTCCGTGCGGGCAAAGCAAGTCCCCTGGTAGCCCAGCGGGTCCTGGTTGACGTCCAGCACCTCGTTGTTGCACAGGAGACTGAGGGTGAAATCGTCCAGCATGTCCATGTCGCAGCCGAGCAGCATCGGGGAAGAGAGGATGGACCACAGGGTGATGTGTGTAAACTGCTCATCGGGTGTCAGTTGCGTCCAGTGGTACTTGCGGCCCCAGCCGACCTTTCCGAGCACGAGCATATCGGCGTCCGGCCAGTGGCCCGGGCTCCGGTACGGCGCCCACTGGTCCTGGCCGTCGAAACCGATCGAGGACATGCTCTCCCAGGTGTCGCGGATGTCGTTGGTCGTGCGCCAGCACTCGGCATTCGCCGCCAGGACCGGCCCGAGCGCCACGCGGGAGGAGTTGGAAATGGAATAGACGATGTCGCGGCCGGTTGCATCGAGGGCCTTCCGCATGTCCTCCAGCCACCAGCGGTCGTTGATGTTCCAGTCGTATTTGAGGTAATCGAAACCCCATTCGGCCCACTGCCGGGCGTCGTTCGCCGCGAAGGAGTATTCGCCGAAGGTGCGGATCTCCTCCTTTCCGACCTTCGTGCGGTCGAGCCGCCAGTTGGAATCGACAATCCCCTGTTCGATCCACCAATAGGTTCCGTCGAGATTGTCGCAGGAGGAGCCGATGTGGCTGGCGTAGGTGCTCTGCCAGGGGCCGGAGTAAATGCCGGCCTTCAGGCCCAGGGCATGGATCCCGTCCACGAGGGCCTGCATGTCGGGGAATTTCCGGTTGGTCTGGATGGCATTCCACTTCCCGCCGCGGACGCCCTGCCAGCCGTCGTCGATGTTGACATAGGTCCATCCGTAATCGGCAAGGCCTTTCTCGACCATCGTCCGCGCGGAACGGAGGGCCTTGTCCTGGTCGATCTGGATGCCCCAGCAGTTCCAGGAGTTCCAGCCGAGGGGCGGGGTCAGGGCAATCCTGTCGCCGATGATCACACGGAACGGCCGTTCGTCGCGGCCGAGGGCGTTCTCCGCCCGGAGCGTCACCACATAAGTCCCTCTTTTCCTGGCCTTTCCGGTAATGATCCCGGTCTGCTTGTCCAACTTCAGCCCCCGGGGAAGGCCTTCGGCGGAAAAGGTCATCGGGCGGACGCCGGTCGCCGGGATCCGGTAGCGGAATTCGTGACCGGGACGGGCGCCGTACACCTTCGGCCCGTTGATGCGGGGCGTTTCGGGCGCCTTCGGCGTGAGGATATGCTGCGAATAGTCGGGGGCGACGATCTCCTGCGCCGGAGCGGTCAGGCCCAGCGGCAGCAGGAGGAGCAGGAGCGAAAGGACTTTGCGATGCATACGGGAATCATTCGGTGGTCGTGTAACGGTACGTGGCCATGATCGGATAATGGTCCGAGATGAAATAAGCGCCATAGGAACTGTCCAGGACCCGGAAAGTCAGAGGGGCCAGGCCGTTCCCGCTGTAGAAGATATGGTCGATCTGGCTCTTCGGGGCCTTGTAGCCATTGTAGGTCATCTTGTCCTTCTCAGAATCCGGCGCGTAATCCCGGGTCGATTTCATCGCCGTCCGGATGGGGGCGAAAATGGCGTCGCCCGAGGTCGTATTGAAGTCGGCGGAGAGGAAGGTGGGATAATGTTCCTTGTTGATTTCCAGCATCTTCCTGGCAATCAGGACCATCGAATTGGTCCGGGCGGTCTTGCCCTTGTTGTCGAGGTGGGTATTGAAGAGGAAGAAATGCTGGCCGGTCTCCTTCACGACGAATTCCGCCCAGGTGCAGGTCCGGTTGTAGGCCGCATCCCAGCCCTTGCTGACCTCGTCGGGCGTTTCGGAAAGCCAGAACGTGCCGCACCGGGGCACCTCGAGCACATCCCGCAGCCAGAAGATGGCCATCGACTCCTCATAATCGTATGCCGTCGTGTTGGCCGGTTTCTTCCCGGTGTCGCGGCCCAGGCCGTACCAGTCGTATTCCGGGTGGGCGTTGACCATGTCCGTAATCTCGTGCGCCTGCGCCTCCTGGAAGCCGATGACCTGCGGCTTTTCAAAAGACAGCATGCTGTTGACCACGGACTTCCGCCACTGCCAGCCCGTCCCTTCGCCCAGGTTGTCCACCGCCACATTGAAGGACATGACCGAAAGGATGAACTTTTTCTCCTTCGGAGCCGGCTGCGTGTCCGCCGGCTCCTGCTTGTTTTCCTCCCGGGGCGCTTTCTCACAGGCCGACAGGAGACCTGCCGCCAACATCAGGACGGCAGACAGATTGCAGAGCAAGGTTCGTTGCATGATCATTTGCGTTATTGTATGTAGATGCATACAAATGTACGGAAAAGAACCGGAAATCCAAGGACACGGGCGCTGTTGCGATTTCCGATTATTTATGCGAACTTTGTTACTGACTGTAAAACGGAACCATGACACGCGTACCCGCCTTTTCCAAACGGGAATTACCCGCCCTCCTGACGGCCGGGGCCTATGCCCTCCTGCTCCTCGCGGGCAGTATCCACGCCCGCTCGCTGGCGGGCGGACTGACCGTGGCGCTGCTCGTTTGCGGATTCCTCTGCGGCCGATTTGCCCGGAAAGGAAAGGCGGTCCTGCCGCTTGTTTTGATGGTCCTCGCCCTGCCGACGGCCTTCTCGCTGGCCGGGCTAAGGCTGGCTGAATTACCCTACAAGGCCGCCTTTGTCAAGGTTTACTGGTTCCATTCCGCCCTCTTTGGGGGCCTCCTCGCCGCGGGTTGTCTCGCCGCCGTCCATCTACTGGCAGACGGGACCAGGGAGAAAGCGGTCAGATGGGCCGCCGGCATCCTCGGCGCCCTCCTCCTCGCCGGGCTCATCCTCTCGCAGTCGCGGACGGCCATCCTCGGGGCGGCCGCGGGCCTCATCGTCCTGTTCGCCGACCGGATTCCCCGCAAATACCGGATCGCACTGGCCGTCGGGGCTGTCATCGCCCTCACGGCAGGCGGTTATCTCCTCTACCGGATCAACCCTGACTCCTTCAAGGGCCGGCTGCTCGTCTGGCAGGTATCCGGGACCCTTGTCAGGGAGCATCCCGTCCTGGGATCCGGCATCCAGACCTTCCCCGTCGATTATCCTTTCGCCCAGGGCGCCTTTTTCCAGGCCCATCCCGACGCGCCGGGCATCCGCTTCGCCGATGACATCAACCGCCCGTACAACGACTGGCTCCGGGTCCTGGTCGAACAGGGCATTTTCGGCCTCCTGCTGCTCCTGACGGCCCTTTTCTTCCTCTTCCGGACCTCCTGGAAGGTGAAGGAGGCCCGACTCGCGAGAGCGGTCGTGGCGTGTATCTGCATCTTCGCCCTGAGTTCCTATCCGGTCGAATCGGCGCCGGTCCTCCTGGCGACTGCGGTAGCGCTCGGGGTCCTGTCTTGCGTGCCGCAAGCGGAAGGGAAAGACCGCGCAAAACCGGTCCCGGCAGCCATCCTGCTCGCCGCCGGCCTCGTTCTCGTCCCCTTCCTCACCCGGGAATGGAACAGGGACAACGAGAAGGACCGCGAAGCCCAGGCGGTCTTCCGCTCCGCCAAGCCGGCGCAGGCGGTCGGCCTCCTGGAAAAATACAGCCGGGAGATCCCTTCTTCCCAGCTCTTCGTCGACCTCGGGGACACCCAGCTCAAGCTCGGGCGCGAAGAGGAGGCCCTCGCCTCCTACCGCACCGCCGCCTGGATGGTGCCGCGGCGGCTGACGGCCCGGTACCGGATCTTCTTCTATTACCGGACCATCGGCGACCGCGAGAATGCCGTTCTGGCCGCCAGGGACTGCCTGCGCTACGCGTCCTGCTACATTTCCGGGCCGAAAGTGGACAGGATGCTCGGAGAAGTACGCGCCTATCTGAACGGAACAAATTGAACCTCAAATATATGAAAACAACCGCTTCCATGCGCGTCACGGCAATTCTCAGCGCCGCGGCCCTCCTTCTCGCAGCGGTCAGGCCCGCCCTGGCCCAGACGGCGGACAACCTCAAGGGACAGTCCCTGATCATCGAAACGGACATGGGCAACGACATCGACGACGCCCTCGCCCTTGCCCTCGCCTACCAGGGGGTGAAGGACGGCAAGCTGGACCTGATGATGGTCTCGAACCACAAGAAGAGCCTGACCTCCTCCGATTTCATCGATATCCTGAACACGTATTACGGCTATCCGGAAATCACGGTCGCCAAATGCGCGACGCCGGTCTTCAACGGACAGTACCGCGATTACACGGCTCCGGTCGTACTGAAAGACGACCCGGCGTGGCGACGGAGCGGCAACTATGAGGGTGAATACCCCGAGGCGGTCGCGAAATACCGCGAACTGCTCGCCGGCAAGCCGGACAAGTCGGTGGTCATCGTCTCCCTCGGCTTCGGCACCACGCTCGCGCAACTGCTCGACAGCCAGCCGGACCGGTTCAGCAGCTACACGGGGAAAGAACTGGTCAAAAAGAAGGTGAAATACCTCTCCATCATGGCCGGCAGCTATGGCCCGGAGGATACGGTCCCCGTGAACGGCGTCCGCGACACGATGTTCGACAGCACAAAGAAGCGGGCGGAATACAACGTCGTGAACGACATCCCCGCGATGCAGAAAGTCTTTGCCGAATGGCCCGGCGAGATCGTCCAGAATCCCTTTGAACTCGGCAAAATGGTCATGTACCCCTGGAGCGCCGTGGAAAAACAGGGGGCGCATCCCGTCTTCGACGCCTACCGCGCCTATCGGAAGGAGCCGTACGACCGCCCTTCCTGGGACATCCTCTCCGTCGCCTATGTCCTTCACCCCGAGCTGTTCAACATCAGCGATCCCGTCACGGTCACGGTGGATGACAAGGGGTTCAACCACGTGACGCCCGGCGGCAACCACCGCATCCTGACACTGACCCGGGAACAGGCGGATGCCCTCAAGGCCTATGAGGTCGCCGAGACCACCCGCGGCCCGGAATACCTTCCCGCCTGGGAGGAAGGCATGATGGACATCCACTCCATCGGTACCGGCCAGGGCGACGCCTCCTTCCTCATCCTGCCCGACGGGACGACCTGGATAATCGATGCCGGCGACTACCGGATCAAGTACCGCTCCGGCATCAAAAACGTCGAGCGATAAGAAGCCCCTTCCGCAGTTGCAAATACAAGACGCCGGCCCTCCTTTTCGGGAAGGCCGGCGTCATTTGTAAAAGGGAATCCCCTACCGGGCGGCGACGATGCAGGCGAGGCCGGTGAGGAAGAGGACGAACATCAGGGTCAGGAGACCGCCCACGCCCTTCCTGGCGCCCTTGAACTCCTTCCAGATGAAGATGCCCCAGATGGCGGCGACCATCGGAGCGCCCTGTCCGAGCGCATAGGAGATGGCGGCGCCCGCCTTCTCGGCCGTAATGTAGCTCAGGGCCGTGCCGAGGCACCAGATGGCACCGCCGAGCATGCCCACGAGATGGGTCTTCGCATCGCCCTTGAAATACTCCCTGAGGGCGACCGGTTCTCCGACGAAGGGTTTCTTCATCACGATCGTATTGATAATGAAGTTGCTGGCGAAGACGGCGAGGGTGAAGATGACGATGGCGGTGTAAGGCGTAGCCTTGCCGGCGGCCGGTTCGGCGAAGTTGGAGAGGTCCATGGCCCGCATGACGAAGGCGGAGAAGAAAGACATGATGAGACCGGCGAGGACGGCCAGGACGATGCCCTTGCGCTGATCCTTCGCGGAAACTTCGCTGCCGCCTTTCTTCGCGGAAGCGATGCCGTTGCAGACGATGGCGGCGACCACGAGGGCGACGCCGATGGCGAGGAGGGTCACATTGCCCGGATCCGTCCCCTGCCGGAGCGCCTCCCGGTAGTTGTTGACCACACCGAGGACGAGGGCAAGGCCCACGCCGACCGGGAACGCGACCGACATCCCGGCAAGGGAAATCGAAGCGCTCAGGAGGATGTTGGAGGCATTGAAGATGACACCGCCGATGACGATGCTCCAGAAGGCCTGCGACGAAATCTGGGAGATGTTCTCCAGGAAAGGATGGCCTTCCTTGCCGAAGGACCCGAGCGTGAAGGCCAGCAGAAGGGCAAAGAGAACCATGCCGATGACATAGTCCCAGTAGAAGAGTTCGTAGCGCCAGCTCTTGGCGGCCAGCTTCTGCGTGTTGCCCCAGGAGCCCCAGCAGAGCATGGTGACACAGCAGAGGACCACCGCAAGCGCGTAGGAATTGACGATAAACATAAGCTCGTGATTAATAATTGATTTCGTTTCTATACGGCATGGAATGCTGGGCACCCGGCCGTGTCACCGACAAGGCGGAGGCTTTGCTGGCGAAAACTGCGGCCACCTGCAGCGTCCGACCCTCGGAGAGGGCGACGCAGAGGGCGCCGCAGTACGTGTCGCCCGCGGCCGTGGTATCGACCGCCTCCACCTTGAAGGCACCGATGTCACTGACGGACCGGCCGTCATAGATGAGGGACCCCTTCGAACCCAGCGTCACGATGACCGTCTTCACCCCGCGCGAGACCATCACGTCGGCCGCCTTCAGGGCGCTTTCCCGGTCCGTCACCGGCAGGCCGGCATATGCGGAAAGTTCTGTCTCATTGGGGATGAACAAGTCCACATAGCGGAACATCTCCGCCGGAACCTCCGCATACGGGGCGGGATTCAGCACGACCAGCGCCCCGGCCTCATGGCCGATCCGGGCGGCTTTCAGGACCGCCGGAACGGGGATCTCCAGCTGCAAGAGCAGGATCCCGGCCGCACGGATGAGCGGGGCGACGGCGTCGATGTCCGCCTCCGTGATGTCCATGTTGGCCCCCGGGGCGACGACGATGCTGTTCTCCGCCTTGTCATCCACAGTGATCAGCGCCACGCCGGAGGGCTTGTCGCTGCGGAGCACGCCGCTCACGTCCAGCCCTTCCTCCGCATAGTGCTTCACGGCATTGTCGCCGAACACGTCACGGCCGACCTTGCATACCAGCGCAGCATCTCCGCCGAGGCGCCGGGCGGCGACGGCCTGGTTGGCCCCCTTGCCGCCCGGTCCCATGACGAAGTCGCCGCCGATGAGCGACTGCCCCGGCAACGGCAAAGCAGCAGTACGGACGCTCATGTCCGTATTGCTGCTTCCGAGTACGAGGATCTTTGCCATATTACTGCGCCAGCGGGACCCGTGCCGGCACGGAACCGGAGAGATCCCAGTAATCCTGATTCCAGCCCAGGGCCTTGGCCTTGGCGGAAGCCGTTTCCGTCGTGGAGGCGCCATGGTAGGGATGATAGTGGGCCGCGGTTCCGGTCCAGGACAGCGGGGCTGACGAAGCGTCGTACGGCCCGGGCTGCTCAAAGACGGAAGTAAAGCGGTCGGCAACGCCTTCGACACCGTCCTGGAAGGCCAGGGCGGCCGCATGGAAGTTGTCCGCAATCACATATCCGCCGCCGTCGATCTCACCGACGATGGCGCCCGCGCCCATCTGCTCTTCCAGCGATTGCGCGCGTTCGCCCTTCACGGAGGCGCCGTACATGAGGTTTCCCTTCAGGGTATGGGTGCGGACGCCGGTGGAAGGCTGGATCCGGCCGCCGATGCCGCCCACGGCGCTGATGCCGCGGACGCTGCCGAGCACGAGGTTGTTCGTGACCGACTTGTTGCCCACCGTCGAATTGTCCAGGGCGAAGACACCGCCGACGTTGGTCGTGCCCTCCACATCCGATTCCACCAGGTTGTCGTGGATGAAGGTCCCTTCCTTCCCGTCCACGCCGACCAGGGCGCCGGCGATGCCGCCGACCGTCGCAGCGACGGGATTCTCGAACTTGCCGGCAAAGGTGCAGGACGAGACCGTCGAGTTGGAGGCGTAGGAAGTGATGCCGCCGTAATGGGTGTCATGGGCGCCGCAGACGATCGTTCCCTTCATCGCGCAGTCGTTGATAGTCCCGTTATAGATGACCCCCACGATACCGCCGATGAACATCGCCTTGTCCGCGGCATTGTTCGCGGCACCGGTCAGGCTGCCGGTGAATTCGCAGTGCTCGACCAGGCCGCCGGAGCATTCCGCGTTGGTCGGCAGGGTCCCCACGATGCCGCCGAGACGGACGTTCGTGGAGGTCAGGTCGGCCGAGGACTTGCAGCCGGAAACGACGATGTCATTGGCCAGCTTGTTCGCACAGTCGCCGCCGCCGAGGATGCCGCCGCAGTAGCTGCCGACCGCCGAGATCGTCCCTTCGGAAGTACAGCCCGTGATGGTCACCGGGTAACGGGAGGCGCCGAGGACGCCGCCGACGAAGGAATTGCCCTTGATGGAGCCGCTGAAACTGCAGCCGGAGATCTCCGGGGGATATTTCGTATTGACATAGGCGCCGATGCCGCCGACGAAGCTGTTGCCGTCCAGCGTGGCATTGACGACCTTGCTGTTGTACACCTGGCTGAAATTCGACAAGAAACGGCCGACGATGCCGCCATGGATGTTGCACTTCTTGGCGCCGGCGCAATGGATCGTGAAGCCGTCCACGGTGCAGTCCACGATGGAACAGTAAACAGACGTGCCGGTGATGCCGCCGAAGCCCACGCCGCCGGTCTGGAGAACCGTGCTGGTGGTGATGGAACAGTTCTTCACGGTGACATGCTCGATATTGGCATGGTGCTCACGCCCGCCGGAGACATAGCCGGCGAAGGCGCTGACGATACCGGTATCGTTGTTGTCGCCCGTGTAGCCGTTGGTATAGTTGCAGTCCTCGAAGGTGACATTGCGGACACGGCCGTTCAGGATGGACACGAAGCCGCCGTGCTGGTAGTTCCCATCCAGGGTAAGCCCCTTGATCACATGGCCGTCCCCGTTGAAATCCAAGGCCTTGTCATAGGGACTGACCGCATTGAGCGGGTCCCATTTCCCGGCCCATTTCGGGGACATGTCCACGTCGGAAATCATCTTGAACCACTTCTTCTCCCCGTCGGCGAGGACGGAGGCGATGTTGTTCATGTGGATGTAGTTCGCAATCAGGAAAGGATCCGCCTCCGTGCCGGTGCCGCCGGCGAAGGGATCGGAACTGTTCCACTGCTCGCCGCTCAGTTCGATCGTGTACATCTTGCCGCCGGAGAGAATCTTCGTTCCGGGACGGAAGGACTTGAACAGGCGGCCGACATCGGTCGCGACCGTCACCGTGACCACGCTGGCGGCGGAGAACCGCGCACCGGCGAGGCCGAGGTCCAGGAAGCAGGTCAGCAGGCGGTCCTCATCCGACACGGTCACATCCTGCAGGTCCAGGGTCAGGACATCCGTCGCGGCCGTCGTGGCGTTGGTGGCGTAGAAGACCTTTTCCGAGGCCTGAAGGGTGAGTTTGCTGGCCGAGTGGGTGCCGAAAGGCAGGGTGATGGCGAGCCGGAGACTGCTGTTCTCCCGGAATTCCGCCCCGTTCGCCGTGGCCCATTCCGGAGAGAAACCGACAGAAGCACAGTCCTTTACGCCCGTGAGCACCGCATTGTACTCCAGATGGGCGGCAGAACCGTTGCCCTTCTGCACCTGGTTGGAAAGGCTCCGGGCCTCAAGGTCGGCGAGGGAGGCATATTTACCCGGAAGCAGGACGGTAAAAGGCCCGTCCTTGACCTCCTTGCCCTTGAAACTGGCCTCATGGGCCGTAAAACCGCTGACGATCGCGTAGGATTCGCTCTGGGAAGAAGAGATGATCCGGAGGGCATCGGTGGCCTCCCAGGATAGTTTCATGGCATTCTCCTCCGGGGTGAAGGCCACACGGGTCGCCGGCGCGATGGAAGCGCTGACGGTGACAAGTTCATCACCGGCCACAGGCATTTCACGGGTACAGCCCGCGAAGAAGACCGGGAAAAGGACCGCAAGGGAAACAATTATCTTTTTCATGGCCGGCTATTCTTTAATCTTGTTGACAACATTGGTGACAGTACCCTTCAGGACCGCGCCCGCGACGGGATCCAGGAAGGTCGCGGCCGTCGATTTGTCGGTCAGGGTGCAGCTCTCATCCAGGGTGAAATTCTCCACGCTGCCGCCGCCGTCAATGCAGCCGAACAGGCCCCAGGGACGGTTGGCGATGGCATTGTCGCAGACCATCTTCAGTCCCTTGATGACATGGCCCTGCCCGTCGAAATGGCCGGTGAAGGCATGCCCGATGTTCACGGCCCGGGAACTGCCGCTGCCGGAAAGGGTCACGAGCCCGATCGGGATCCAGATGCGGAGCCCGCTCATGTCGATGTCGTTCTTCAGGATGACCTTGTTCGAAACCGGGTCGCAGAAACGCTCGATCGACTCGCCGTTGTTGACCGCGAGGGCGAAATCGACCATCTCCCAGGCATTCGAGATGCCGCCGGAGGTCTTCCGGCCGCCCATGTCCGTGATCTTCCAGGGATTGGCGACCGCAAGGGCCGCCGCCCGGCGGGCGACCGCCCCGTTCTCCACGTTCACGGGTGTCGTGTTGGAGGTCGAAGAGACCGTGTTCGAGGAGAAAGTATAGGCATCGCCGAGCGGAATGCCGACATACGGCTTCATGCAGGCCTCATAGACCGTGCAGGCGGCGCCGTACCGGGCGAGACCATTGTCCATGTGGTAACCGTCACGGGTCATGTCCATCGGGGAATTGACCGTGGAGGTACGGATGTTCTGCATGTAGGTCCCGGAAGGGACGACGCCGTCGAAACCGAGTTCGGCCACGGCCTTCTTCGCGAATTCGACGCAGACGTCATACATCTCGAGCTGGTTCGTGAAGGTCCAGTGGCTCTTCTGGCCGGCCATCTTCGCGAAATCGTAGTACGACTGACTCATCAGGTAGTAGAACTTCGGGGTCTTCTTCGTCTGGGTGGCCCTGATCTTGTCGAGGAGGCTGCCGATGATCTCCTTCTTGGCGTCCGTCCAGCTCCAGGCGACGTTGTTGCCGGTGTGCTCCTGGAGGGTGATCACATCCCAGTCGTCGCTTTCGCAGATCTGCTTGAGGGTCTTTCCCGTCACGTTGTGCCAGGCCATCTGCCCCGGTTCGGAGGTATAGGCGTTGTTGGCGGTGCCGGTGGAGAATTCGGTGTTGTACTCATGCAGGAGATGGCCGCCGATGTACACGTCGATCATCTTGACATTCCGGACGCCCATGTTGCGGAGCACGTCCGGAAGGTGCCA
>JAEEVC010000044.1 GCA_016287075.1 Bacteroidales bacterium
AGGGGGCGGGAGGACTGGACGGAAGAGGGGCTGGAGGGCGGGAGGACGGGAGAGCGAGAGGACGGGAGAGCAGAAGGGCAGAAGTCTTTGAATCAGAATCGGATATCGCTTACGCTAAAATGTGCCGTGCCGTCGCGCGGTATGGGTACGACCTTGCGCGCAGGACCTTTCTACAGGCGGACCAGGCAATCACCCTTCTCCCCCTTCTGCAGCAAGCCACTGGGGCCCCGCAGTGGCAGGTCTGCCGCTTCCTCCATTTATGCCGTGGCAGATAAACACCTGAAAATCAATCAATAAAGCATGAGAGGTCCGCCCATTTCCAGGGGGCGCAATTTTGGAAACAACTGATAACAAGAAGCTTATCCGCCACGGCCAAAGAGAGGGGGCAGGGACAGGGAGGCGGGGAGGGCGGGAGGACAGCGGGGCATGAGAGGCGAGCGAGCAGGGAGGCAGGGAGAGCGGGGGGGAGGACAGGAGGGCAGGAGGCAGAGGGGCGGGAGAGCGAGGAGGACGGGGAGGGTGGGGGGCAGAGGGGGCGGGGGGCAGGAGAGAGGGGCAGGGAGGACGGGAGAGAGGGGCGGGAGGACAGGAGAGAGGGGCGGGAGGACAGGAGGGCAGGAGAGCGGGGGGCATGAGGGGCGAGGATGATGCCAAAATGCAAACGATTTATTAACTTTGTCCCGGAAGGGCGGAAGGCCCGGATTAAAAAACCGTAACACGATGAAAAAGAGCGTTATCTTCCTGCTCGTCCTGGCGCTGGCCGGGGGCGAGACCCTGCTGGCGCAGGGACATGCGGGACCGTTTTCCAGCAAACCACTGGCCGGGAGCGGGACCCTGCGGGCGCAGGGGCATGTGGGATCGTTTTCCGGCGAGCCGGAGGCCGGGGGCGAGACCCTGCTGGCGCAGGGACATGCGGGACCGTTTTCCAGCAAACCGCTGGCCGGGAGCGGGACCCTGCGGGCGCAGGAGCATGTGGGACCGTTTTCCGGCGAGCCGGAGGCCGGGAGCATACGGACCGTCTGCGACACGGTCGCGGGATGGCAGATCCGGCATTTTGCCGAGTGCAGGCACAAGGAGATGTCCTGGACCAACGGCGCCCTGTACCTCGGGATGTTCGAATGGGCCGACCGGACGGAGAGCGAACGCATCTTCTCGTTCCTGAAGGGCATCGGCAAGAAGAACCGCTGGGCCCTGCCGCTGCGGGCCTACCATGCCGACGACATCTGCGCCGGCCAGACCCTGATCAAGCTCTACAAGAAATACAAGGACCCCGCCATGCTCCAGAATACCCTGGAGCGCGCCTTCTACGTGGCCAGCCACCCCTCGACAGCACCGCTCAGCAAGCAGGACAAGGTCGGGAAGAACACCCGCTGGTCCTGGTGCGACGCCCTTTTCATGGCCCCGCCAGTCTATGCCGCGCTCTACACGCTGACGGGGGAACAGGTCTTCGCCGACTACCTGGAGGCGGAATTCCATGAGGCCACCGACTCGCTCTACGACCGCGAGGCCCATCTCTACTACCGGGACTGCATGCGCATCCCCAAGCGGGAGAAAAACGGCGCCAAGCAGTTCTGGGGCCGCGGCGACGGCTGGGTCTTCGCCGGCATTCCCCAGGTCCTGGAGAACCTGCCGGCCGACTACCCCGGCCGCGCCTACTATGAGCAGATCTTCCGGGAGATGGCCGGGGCCGTGCTCGCCGCCCAGGACCGGCAGGGCCACTGGCACGCCAGCCTGCTGGACCCGGACTCCTACCCCGATCCGGAGAACAGCGCCTCCGCCTTCTTCTGCTACGGCCTCGGCTGGGGCCTCCGCACGGGCCTGCTGAAGGGCAATGAGTACGAAAAGGCCCTGCTGCGCGGCTGGGCGGCCCTGGTGGAAGCGGTCCATCCCGACGGCCTGCTCGGCTACATCCAGCCCGTCGGCGCCGACCCGCGCCCTGCCGGCCCCGACAGCACCGACGTCTATGGCGTGGGTGCCTTCCTGCTGGCCGGCAGCGAGATGCTGCGCCTGTACGGGAATTGACCTACATCCCCAGCAGCCCCTTCACGAGGAACCACAGGACC
Source organism: Bacteroidales bacterium (assembly GCA_016287075.1). GTDB lineage: Bacteria > Bacteroidota > Bacteroidia > Bacteroidales > UBA932 > Cryptobacteroides. Next base: position 2,064 of record JAEEVC010000044.1, read on the forward strand.
GGAACAAGGAGGGCCGGGAGGTAGTTGAGGGTCTTGCAGTCCTTGATATTGAGGATGGAAAGGCCCGAGGAGATGATGAGGACGCCGCCGACGATGGCGAGCTCGTTCACGAGCGTGCCCTGGAGGAGGGGCGAGGCGGAAGCCAGCTTCGCAATCAGATAGAACATCCCCTGCCAGCAGAAAAGGATGGGGGCGGCGAGGATCATGCCGATGCCGTACGTGGTGGCGAAGACCATCGAGGTGACGAAGTCGAGCGTCGAGTTGGTGTACAGGAAGGTATTGTCCCCCTGCAGGGCGCTGAGGACGGGGCCGACGATGGAAAACGTGCCGATGCAGTAGAGCAGGCAGGCGGAAATGAGGCCGTTGGCGAAGGACTCGCCGCCACGCCGGGCGAGCAGGCGCTTCACGCGGCCGTCGAGGTCGAGGGCCGTGCCCGCGACCCCGCCGAGCGCCAGGCTGAGGATGAACAGCACGGGAAATTCGCTCTTCGGCATGTTCTGGACGAAGGAATTCGCTCCGAGTGCGAGCGAGGCCAGGCCCATCGCATTGAAAAGGACCGTGCGGTATTTCTCGCCGAGTCCCTTCTTGAAGAGGGTCCCGAGGACGGTGCCGGCGATGATGCAGGCGGTATTGACGATTGTTCCGAGCATACTGCGAAAGAAGGGCTAGATGGCCATCGCTTCCAACTGCGGCCGGCCGGAGCGGATGCTGCAGAAGGAGGGGCTGGTGGCGGTGATTTCATATCCGGCGATCCGGTAGGTGCCGGGCACATGGATGACGGCGCGGATGTCGTCCCGGTAACTGACCGCCTGGATCTGCTCCGTGTTGAGCAGGACCACGGGAAGGCGGCGTGAGCGGGCATAGCGCTTGAATGTGCCCGCTCTGCAGCAGGGCCGGATGGCGTAGGCATAACTGCCGACCGCGGCGGGATCATGCTCGATCCAGGCCTTGAACACCCGGCCCGACGCCTCTTTCCCTTTGTAAACCGGAGCCATCTGCTCCCAGGATCCCTCCTGCAGGGCAGTGGAAACCTCGATCTGCGCGCCGTCCAGGCTGATATAGCCGCGGTCATGGTGCCATGCCCAGTTCCCGCCCGTCCGGACGTCGCCGACGAGCAGGTTCTGGTCCAGGGCGGTCGTAATCCGGGAAATCTCCGCCCGGGAACGACGGATCCCCGCGCCGAGACAGACGATGAGATCCGGGTAGAAGAAATTGGTTTTCAAGGCGTGAAGCCCGTCACGGTCCACTTCCATCGTCGTGGTCATGACGGAGCCGTCCACCGTTCCGGCCACATGGGCCGACGGGTTCCGGGTCCCCGCCTGGTCCTTCGCCTGCTTGATGGGCCGACCGTCCTCATAGGCCGTCACGCCGGGGAGCATCCGCCAGTCCCAGAAGGGGAAGATGTTGTCATACTCCCACCCCTCCTGCAGCAGGAGCAGCACGCCGTCCGCGGAGAAATTGGCCAGCAGGTTCTCCTTGTTTGTGTACTCGAAACCGATGGTCCGGGCGGACTGCATCCGCACGGAGGCAAACCAGCCGCGGGTCCGGTAAACCCCGTAATCCGAACAGGGATAATATCTTCCGCCGACGGGCTTATACCCGTCCAGGCCCATGTTCCGCCGGGTCACGGCCACGGTCAGTCCCTTGCCGCGCAGCCCGTCGACATGCAGCTGGCGGCCGCATGCGCTCGGATCCATGAATCCCTCCCAGACCGTCCAGGAGAGGCCGTCCCGCACCAGCAGGGTCAGGCAGTCGTACTGCTCCTGCGTGAAGGCATAGGGGGTATCCTTCAGGACACGGGCCCAGAAGGAGAGGTTCTCGGCAAAGGCCAGGCCGTAGTTGCCGAACTGCATCTGGGGGCCGTGCTGGTGGAAGGACCCGTCCCGCTGGATGCCCTCCTGCTCCGTAACGGCGATTTCCTCGCCCATCTGCTTCCGTGCCTCGGCCACCAGCGCCGGATCGTCGTACAGCAGGCCCTTCATCAGGTTGATGGACGCCAGCCAGACCTTGTTCTGGCCCGTGCGGCCGAATTTCGCCTTGTCGAGCACCGGCCGTGCGGCCGCGATCTCGGCGGGCGTCAGTTCATCGCGCAGGAGCAGCAGCGCCTCGGCGAGTTTTTTCGGCACCCCGATCTCCCCGTGCCACCAGTTCGGGTTGACCGGCTTGTTCGCCGTCCACCAGGCGATAGCGGCGTGGAGTACACGGCTCAGTTCAGGATTCTGATAATAAGGATGTTCCGGGTTGACATAGGCCTTGGCCAGGGCCAGAATCCGGGTAATATGCAGGGTCTGTTTCCAGCCGCCCCGGCTGAAATCCGCGTAATCGACATCGCTCCAGGTACCGTCGTCCCGGAAGAGGGACAGGACATGGGCGACCTCCTCCTCGGGCAGGCGGACGGCCAGGTAAAGCTGCATCAGCAGCACGTCGATGGCCGCTTCGCCATGGTTGGAGTAAGCGATGAACTGCTGCCGCTCCGCATCCGAGCGGGCATGGTCGATGAGGGTTGCCTGCCGGAAGGAGGCCCGGACGGCCTCCAGGGGCGGGACGGGAGCCGGCTGCGCTGCGGCATGCAGCGGCAGGACGGCCAGAAGGAACGGGAGAACGATTCTTTTCATGGCAACGGTCATTGGTCTTCTTCCAGGACAAAGGTATAGGAGCCCTTCCGCGGCGCATTGTCCCTCCCGCGGAGGGTAATCCGCCGCAGCGACGGCCCCCACACGTCCGACAAGCGCTTGTCATCCAGTTGCTTCTCCTCCACGGAAGCCGTCATGCCCTTCGGGAAGCGAAGGCGGATGGCCGCGCCTTTTTCCGGGACGATCAGCAGCGTCCCGGGCGCGACGGTCCGCTCCGCATGCGTCTCCCCTGGCAGGACGACGGCCCCCTGCACCAGGAAATGCGCCTCGTCCGCGGCTTTTCGCTCCCGCAGGGCATAGGTGTCCGTGATTTCCAGCGCGGGACGTCCCTTCACGGCCAGGCGGTAGCTCCGCTTCAGCGAAGCGACGCCCGCCTCCTCCGGATAGGCCTCGGACAGGTCCAGCGAAAAAACGCCCCTGGACGCATCGCAGAAGCAGTTTTTCGCATGGTACTCCCGGCCCTTCACCTGTTGCTCGCCGTTCGGCATCGGGAGGTTGTGCCACTGACCCTGCATGCTCCAGATCGCGTAGCGCTCCTTGCCGAAGGTCGCCCGGGTATAGGTGCCGACGCCGGCATCCACCAGCACCGGCCGGTTGCCGGCGAACAGGATGCAGGACCCGATATCGTTGTGGTTGTGACTCTCTTCGTTGTGGCCGCCCTTCGCCCCGAGGAACCAGTCGCCGGCGCCCCGCAGGAAGCAGATCTCCGTCTCCGGATACCAGGTCGACGCAGGAACATCCTTCCGGAGCCCCTGCAGGACCTTCTCCTGTATATTATAGACGAGCTGGAGATTCAGGGAATCGACCGCCGCGGCAATCCGGGGCCGGAAACGGATGCTCTCCAGGGCGCGATAGGCCTCCCCGAACCCCGAGGCGGGCTTTTCGAAGCGGCCTGTCTTCCTGGAAACCATGTTGTAGAGGGCGAACTGCTCCATTTCCGGGCAATGGAGCTGATGGCCGTAAATCCAGGAGAGGACCGCCGGCGAAGAGAGGCGCGCCGACCCGTCCGCGAAATTGACCACCCATTTGTCCCCGATGAAACTGCGGGAAAGGAAGGTGCCCATGCGGCGGAACCGCTCCTCCCCGAAGAGATCGAACCGGCCGCCGGAAGCGTCATACAGGATCTGCAGGAGGTCATACAGCTTGCCGGCGGAGGCATCCCAGTAGTTCGGCCCCTCCTCGCAGGCCCCGTCCGGGGCGATGTAGCCCAACCAGGCGTCCACGGACTCCATGGACTGGCGCAGGGCCTGGTCGAGCCGCGCCTGGTCCTTTTCCATCAGCAGGAAGGCGAGCGTCACGTCCGACACGCACCAGGGCGTCCAGTTGTTCAGCAGCTTTACTTTCTCGCTGAACCCCCGCCACCAGTTCGCATCCCGCTCGTCCTCGTCGAGATAGGAATCCAGGATATTCCGCTTCACGGCCCGCTCCACGGCCGCGGAAATCGACGGGTCGATCTTGTCGAACTCCCCGTGGAAGAAATAGTAAACCAAAGAGATAAGGGCGCCCGAGCGGCCCGATGCGAGGTCGATGAGCTGCTCGCGGGCGTCCGGAAGCGACCGCTTGGTCTGCTGCCGCGGCTGGTGGGCGGACAGCACCCAGGAGGTCTGCTCCGTCATAAACCAGGCGCCGTCGGCCAGGTGGCCGGTGAACCGGCCCTTCCCCTCGGCCAGTTCCGCCAGCAGCAGCGAGATCATCGCCCCCCGGTTCCCGCTCTCGATCCGTTCCATCGCCTTCCGGTCGCCCTCCCGCTCGTAAGCCAGGTAGGCGGAGGCGGGGATATGGTTCCAGGGATGCTCCAGGGCCTGTTCTCCCCGGCGGATATAGATTTCCGCCGCATCCCCGAACAGCGCCGCCCAGCCGTCGCGGTCGGCATAGGCGGGGAAGGGCATCCAGTCGGCACCCGCGACAAAGGACGCGGCGACACCGGGGGCTTCATACTTGGATGTCAGCAGGTTCCGGCCGGGCTCCCCTGCTCCGGCAAGGAAAGGAAGCGACAGCAGCAGGAAAAGGAGGGACAGTCGTCTCATGGCGGTATTTCACATTGTTTCCCACAAACTTAGGCATTTCCCCGGATTTGGGCAACAGGTTTTCCATGAGATTTCGTACATTTGCCCCATGATGAAGAAGATACTGACCGCCGGCCTTGCCGCCCTCGCCCTCCTGGCCGCCCCGGAAGCCCGGGCCCAGAAGGACAATTGCTTTACCGCACAGATCGACCACCTGTCCCGGGGCGAAATCCGTCACGGCGGACTCCCCGCCGGGGAAAAGGACACGGAAGTCCCCCCCGCCGCCTTCGTCCTGGGCCGCACCCGGCTCGGCTTCACCTACGAGGGAACGGGGCTGACGGCCAAAATCGGCCTCCAGCAGGGCGGTGTCTGGGGCAGCACGGGCTTCGGCGGCCTCCAGATCAGCGAGGCCTGGGCCGGCTGGAAAGGGGAAAAGGGCCTTTTCTTCAAGGCCGGCCGGCAGAACCTCATCTATGACGACCAGCGCATTTTCGGCAACGACGACTGGGCCATGACCGCCATCTCCCATGATGCGCTCCGGATCGGCGTGGAGCGGCCGACCCAGAAGGCCCACCTCATCCTGGCCTACAACCAGAACCCGGAAAACATGGCGGGCGGCTCCTTCTATTCGGGCGGCATCCAGCCCTACAAGGCCATGGAGGCCTTCTGGTACCACCTGGACCTGCCCGGGACCGCCCTCGGCGCCTCCCTCCTCCTGACGAACATCACCATGCAGGACGGGGAAAAAGGGGAACATGAAATAAACCGGCACCAGCAGCTTTTCGGCACCTACCTCTCCTTCAAGCCGAAAACCTGGTCAGCCGAGGCCTCCGCCTACTGGCAGCGGGGAGAGAATGAACACGGCATCCCGATCCTGGCCTGGATGGGCAGCATCAAGTCCACGGTGACCCTTTCGGAGGCGTTCTCGCTCTCGGCCGGCTACGACTACCTCAGCGGCGACGAGAACTTCGCGACGCCGAGCGGGGGGATGATCGGCGTCACGCACCATGACACCATCCGGGGCTTCAACTCCCTGTACGGCTCCCGCCACAACTTCTACGGGGCGATGGATTTCTTCTATGTCTCCACCTATTTCAACGGCTTCACGCCCGGCCTCCAGAACCTCTACGCCGGGGCGAAATGGGCCCCCGCCAAGGGACTCGACCTCGACGCCTCCTACCATTTCCTGGCGACGGCCGCCAAACTGCGGAATGCCGACAAGCCCCTGGGCCATGAACTGGAACTGGCTGTCGGATACGCACTTGGAAAGGACGTCCGGCTCAGCGCCGGTTACTCCTTCATGTACGGGACCAAGACCATGGAAGTCCTCAAGCGCTCGACAGACCGGCACCGGCTGCACTGGGGATGGGTGATGCTCATCATCTCCCCCTCCGCCTTCTCCGCCAGGTGGTAGGCTTCGGGCGCGAAGGTCTCCCCCGGCTTAGACGATGTGCAGCGACCCGGCCGCGAACAGCACCAGGTAGCCCAGCACGATGCTGATGAAGCCGATGAGGAGCCCCATGCGCGCCATGTCCTTCTGCTGGATCATATTGGTGGCATAGGCCAGCGCATTCGGCGGCGTGGAGATGGGCAGAATCATCGCGCTGCTGGACGCGATGGCCACGCCGATCAGGACCGTGGAGGTCCCGCCGACGGCCGCCAGCTTATCGCCCATGGCCGTGCAGACCACTACCAGGATGGGCATCAGGAGTGCCGCGGTGGCCGAGTGGGAGATCAGGTTGGACAGTCCGTAGCACAGCAGGCCAGAGAGCAGGACGATCAGGATCGGCTGGAAATTGCCGAAAGGAATGGCGCGGACCACCAGGGAGGCCAGGCCGGACCCGTTCATGGCGTAGCCCAGGGCGAAGCCGCCCGCGACCATCCAGATGACCGACCAGTTGATCTCCTCCAGGTCGTATTTGGTGACGATGCCAGCCAGGGCGAAGACCGCGAAGGGGACGAGCGCCACCGTGTAGGTATTGATCCCGGTCACGGTATCCATCATCCAGAGGAGGATGGTGACGACCATCGTGACGATGACCAGCGTAGTTTCCTTGCCGCGCTTCATCTCGCCGTCGATCTTCAGTTCGATGGTCTTCTGGGTGAAGGGGAAGAATTTCCGGAGCAGCATCCAGGCGATCAGGATCATGACGATCACCAGCGGGACCATGAACAGCATCCACTGGCCGAAGCCGATGCCCAGATTCAGTCCCTCCGGGTCGTTCAGGTATTTCAGGGCGATGGTGTTGGGCGGCGTGCCGATGGGCGTTCCCATGCCGCCCAAGTTGGCGGCGATGGGGATGCTGAGCGCCATGGCGGTCCTGCCCTTGCCGGCCTCCGGAAGCTGCTTGAACACCGGCGTCAGGAAGGTGAGCATCATGGCGGTGGTGGCCGTGTTGCTGATGAACATGGAGAACAGGGCCGTCACCAGCATGAATCCCAGCAGGATGTTCTCGCTCTTCTTCCCGAACGGGGTGAGCAGTACCCGCGCCAGGTGGACGTCCAGGCCGGTTTTGGTCGTAGCGATGGCGAGGACGAAGCCGCCGATGAAGAGCATCACCACCGGGTCGGCGAAACTGGCCATCACCTGCTTGTAGCTGAGGAGAGGCCCCGCCGTAGCGGGATTGCAGATCCATTTGATGCCGGAATCGGAGGCACACAGCAGGAGGAAGACGATGATGGAAACCGATGTGGCCCAGGCGGGGACCAGTTCCAGCACCCACATCAGCGTCGCATAGACGAAGATGGCGATGATCCGCTGCTGGACCGGGGTGAGTCCGTCGATCCCGAAGGATTCCGTCGGCAGGAACCAGAGGACGAGGACGGTGAGGGCGACAAAGATGAGGCCGAGGCTTTTCTTTTTTAATATGGCGGGGTTGAACCGGTTGCTCTGACGCAGCCTGTGCATCTGTTCGACGAGGTTGAATCCGGTGAAATTCTTGAACATAGGATCGTTACGCTAGCAAGGACGGGTTATTCATAGGTAAAGCGGATGTCCACGGGAATCCCCGCGTTTTCCAGGACCCGCTTGTCGGACAGGCTCTCGGGGCCGGCGACGCCATACCGCGCGGCCCAGGCGCGGGCCGCCTCGATGTCGCCGTGGGCCTGGATGCGGAGGATCTCGGCGCCGAGGGTCTCCAGGGCCTGCCAGGTCCTGTCATAGTCGATGCTGTAGCGGCCGGAAGGATTCCAGGTGATGGCCTTGCTCTCCAGCAGGTAGTTATAGACGATGATGTTGGCGATGCCCGTCGGGTCCGCCGCCCCGAAGCGGGTGGAGCGGATGGTGTTGGTGACAAAGGTGGTGAGCACGTCCTCCTTCTGGAAAAGCGCCGAGATGTGGTAGGCCTCGGCCTCCTGGGCGCAGAGCCAGGTGCCCAGCACGTTGGATTTCGCCTTCTCCAGGACGAGGGCCTCGCCCGCAAGCGCCTCGGCGACCGTTCCCTTCCCGTTCACGGTCTCCTTCACGCCCAGGCCCTTCGCGATCTCGCGGAACACGATGATCCAGTAGAACGCGCTGGCGTCCACATGGGGCTGATAGACCTCCTCCAGCAGCGCGCTGCCGACGGGATGGACCGTCCGGTTGAATTTCTCGCGGATGATGTTGTCGAAGATGATGGTGCGGGTACCCAGTTCCTCCTGCACCTTCGCGTCATACGGGAAATTGATGCCGATGACCTTATAGCCCGCATTGGTGTAACCGCTGCAATAGAGCACGTTGCAGGAGAAGATGTCGGACTCGGCGCCCGGGACGAAAACGCGGTTGGCCGGGTCGCCGGGCAGCATTTCCTGCAGTTCCGGCATGCGGGCGGAGAGGGCGTCGAGTTCCTCGGTGCGCTGGAGGTTCTTCAGGAGGACATAGGCGCCGTAGGACGCCTTCGTCCCGTAAAGCGCATCGTCCGCCGCCTCGATGGGGCCGATGACAAGGTCCATCTTGCTGTCGTTCATCTCCAGCCAGGCCTTGTTGCTGTTGTAATAGTCATCGGTCATGAGCCCTTCGACCATCTCCAGCAGATAATGCCGCACGCTCTCCTTGATGGTGACGTCGGCGGCCCGCCGGAGATATTCCGCGATCCGGTCGATGGCCCCGGCATAAGCCTCGTGGTACCAGACGGTCTTGAGGCCGCCGTCCGCATCCCGCTGCACGAGGGTATAAGGGCTGTTCTTGTCCGGATTCTCCCAGGCCTGGAATTCCTCCGCGGTCATGTCCGAGGGATAGAAACAGGCCCCGTCCGGCTTACTGCCGTAGCCCGGAAGGAAGGGCTTCCCGTCGATCCGGTCCCAGGGACCATAGTTGATCGCGGCGTACAGTCTCTCCCCGGGATCCGTCAGGGAGCCCAGGAAGGCCTCCCCGTCGCCGAAATACTGCTGCCAGTAGATTTTGTCCACCTCGTCGGCGGCCATCCGGTACAGCCGCAGGACCTCCTTCCCGTTGTCGGTGATCCCCGTCAGGTCCGGAGCGGGGATGGTCACCTCGGCATAATTCTCCACAAGCCGGTCCGCATCGGCGCGGTTCCGGGTACAGGAAACCGCCGCCAGAGCGAGGAGCAGCCAGATCATTGAACGCGTTTTCATGTCAAATGGTATAAAACAATGTACAAAGATAGCGATTATTTGCGGATCTCCCCGGGGACCTTTTCCCGCGCCGCTTTTAGAAAACCGCTGATAATTGGAAAAACTTGTGTATTTTTGGAGGACAACGCTGAATTTGCATAAAGCCATCCTGTCATATGAGACTGAAACTCCCGGGAATCCTTCTGGCGCTGATGCTGAGCCTGAACGCGGCCGCGTTCGATGTCAGGGCCGTCTATGTGGACCACCGCACCCAGGTGCAAACCCTTCCGGCCCTTGAACAATTGGCGAAAAAGGCGGCGGAAGGGGGGATGAATGCGCTTGTGATGGAATGGGAGGCCACCTTCCCGTTCGAAGACAACGCCACGCTGTGCAACCGTTTCGCTTTCTCGAAGTCCGAGGTCCGGGATTTTATCAATTTCTGCCAGCGGCTGGGGGTGGACGTGATCCCGCTCCAGAATTGTTTCGGCCACGCCGAATACATCCTCCGCCACGAGCGGTATGCGGGACTCCGGGAAGACGCAAAGGACCTGTCCCAGGTCTGTCCGCTCCGGAAAGAAGCGGCGGAAAAGGTTTTCCGGAGCATTTTCTCAGAAATCGCCGCCGCCCACCCGTCCAGGTACATACACATCGGGTGTGATGAAACGTTCCTTCTGGGCCATTGCAAAAAGTGCGCGGAGTATGTTGAAAGGCACGGGAAGTCGCGTCTGTTCGTGGAGTACGTGTCCTTGATGTGCGATATCGTAAGGGACCTGGGCAAGACCCCGGTCATCTGGGCGGACATCCTTCTGCGGTATCCCGATGCCGCCGACCTTCTCCCGTCGGACCTTGTCGTGGTCGACTGGAACTATGGCTGGCGCCCGGACCGCTTCGGGAGTATCGACCCTCTTCTGGAGAAGGGGATTACGATGTGGGGGGCCTCCGCATTGCGCAGCAGCCCCGACAACATCTACCTCACCCAGTGGGATAAACATTTCCGGAACCTTCGGGAGTATATCCCTTTTTGCCGGGAAAAGGGTTTCTCCGGCATCATCCAGACCTCCTGGTCCACGTCGGGGACATATGGCTATGTGATGGATTATAAATCGGTTACAGATATTATCCCCGTCCGGGAAGTGTATCCGTCCCAGGCCTTCGATATCCTTTGGCAGGCGTTTTTCGAAGCCGTTGAAAGGACGGAGCCCCTTCGGGATGACTTCATCACGGATTACCTTGCCGCCCATTTCGGACTGGCGCCCCGCGACGCAGCGTCCCTTGCCGGCTATTATTTGCAGCCGCAGCATAGCGTCAGCGGAAAGGATTTTTCCCGGCAGGCGATTGACGCGGAACTCGACGGGGCCCTGTCGCTGCGCGAATTGGTGCGTTCCGTCTCCCCGCGCAAGAATAAAAGCGACCACGCCCATCTGTGCCTGATGGCCGACATCCGGATCCATTATCTCCGGTTCAAAGAAGTGGAACGCGCCTGGGAAACCGGGGAAATCGGCAAAGAAGAACTCACGACGAAGCTGAAACCGCTCATCCAGGAAAGCGACAGGCTCAGAAAGCGTTTTGTGCGGCTGAACAAAAAGGCCCTGAAGGATCCTTCCATTCCGCTGGGGGACAACAGCTATATGGGGAAAATGAGGAAGATGGTCAATTATTGAATTTGCGCGATGGCGCACGCTCCCTCTCCCTGTTTCTTGCTGCTGCGGGATGCGGCACTCTCAATACAACGTCATGCTTGAGCTTCCGCTTTCATCTCCATCTCAATCAACGCCACCGCGTTGGATTCCAGCGTGATGACGTTGGAGACGTCCGGTCTCCGGTCCATGCCGAGGCTGTCCGTGAGCCGTATGGAGGAGACTGCATACCCAGTGGGAAGTTGTATCGTTATATCGCGCGGGGTGTTTTGGCTGTCGTCTTCGTGGTAGCGGGCGATCAGGAGGCGGATTTTCCCGTCTGGCGATTTCGCGGCACAGGTGTAGATGTTTCCGTTGTCGCAGGTGGATTCTATCCGGGTGCCGTAGTCGGCAAGTTCGGCCCAGTAGTACAGGGCCCAGTAGGGAGGACGGATGTCATACAGGACAGGCGCCCACGGGCCGCACCAGGAGGTGTTGGGGCGCAGGTCGTAGTACATGAGCATGTCCAGCGGTGCGCGTTGGCACTCGCACATTACCGCAGCGACGAAGGCCGCCGCCTTCACGGTGGAACGGGCTCTCCGGCTGTAGAAGGGAGGCGCCTCGTCCCAGCTGCGGTTATAGTTCCATTCGTTGAGGATAGACTCCGTGGAAGCGAAGCCCCTGGTGTCCAGCATTTCACGAATGATGCGCACGTCCTCCGTGATGCGCGCGGGCTTGCGGTGGTACATATGGTGGGAGAAGAAGTCCAGGGGCGCATTTTTCTCCTTTATGTAGTTCAGGAAAGGGGGACCGTATTTGCGTGGATTGGCAAAGGCCGGCCCGCCGATTTTCAAATCGGGGAAACACTTTTTGAGGTGTTTTGCGGCCGTGACGTACAAGTCGTAGAACTGCTGCTGGGTGCCGCCCCAGGTGCGCGGATCCGTTTTCCAGCGGTCGCCGGGATCGTCCAGGTCCGGCTCGTTCCAGATTTCCCAGTATTCGATGCCCATATGGTACCCGTCCGCCCAGCCTTCGTTGTAGTGGCGGATGATATGCTCGCAGATGCGGGCCCATTTCTTATTGTTCCCGGGCGGATAGATGCCGTACTTTTTGGTCTGATGCTCAATGCTCTGCCCAAGCCGGAAGAAGGGTTTGGTGCCGGCTTTCAACATATCCTGGAGCACCACGTCGCTGTTGGTGAAATCGTATGACCGGGGATGGTTGGCCTTGGCCCTGAAATCCGGGAAAATCTGGTTGATGTCGATGCAGTGGCCGCCGTATTCGGCGCCCAGGGCCGTGTCGTGCGTCCTGGCGTAGGGAACGCGGAGGGCGGTGTAAGATTCCATTGTGCCGTCGATGGGACCGTTGTTCCCCGCATTCATGGGTTTTACCGGTCCGAGGGCGGTGACAGGGCTGAGCCCCACCACCGTCTGGGCGGCAATGACAAGAGATATGAGGATGGCGTGTATCATTTAAAGCGCTGCACCGTTTTCCTACGGCCGGATGTAAATGTAGTCATATTTTATGGTTCTCCAAAACACTTTCATCCGGCACCCTGGCCTGAAGACGCAATTATTCGTACCTTTGTTGGGTGAAATCATTGAATGAACGTACAGATGGCCATGAAAAGATCCCTATCCTTTATTATCCTCGCAGCCGTGACGCTGCTTGCTGTCGGGTGTAACAATGAAGGTGGCACCGACGTGCCGGGTATGAGTCTAGGAACGGGCACCCCGCTCTCCGTTACCTCTTCCGGGGACGGGACCCCCTTGACGGCCCTGTCGTTCACCCACGGTCCCGCTCAGAAGGTTCTCGACATCGAGGTCGGCAGCGAGACGCTCCGCTGGAGTATCGAAAGCGACAAGACCTGGTGCAAAGTCCTTCCGGGCGAGCACATCGGCTCCGGCAGTTTCACCATCGAGGTCGAAGCCAACGAAAGTTTTGAGGCCCGTGAAATCGCGACCCTGACCTTCGTGGCCGGCGAATCCCGCAGCGCTCTCCTGACCGTAAGCCAGAGCGGCGCCACTTTCGTCTTCCCCGACCATTACCTTATCTTCCCAAGACTGGAAGCGCCTGATGAGATAGACATCATGACCATCGAAGGTATGCAGTGGAGAGTTGATAACGATGAATGGATCATGGTTGAGGAGATTTCTTCCTACGTTTATGATAGAAAGAAGGTTACCACCCTCAAGATCTGGCCTGTGGACAACGACCAGGACTCCCGCTACGGCATCATTACCCTCTTGACTGACGAGCAGAGGGACACGATCGCCCTCTATCAGTTCGGCATGGATTATCATTATGATGATGAAGGCACGATCGTGTTCTCCGGCGACGAACCGGCGTCCATCCATTTCATCGCTCCTAAATATGTGGTGAAAGAAGTCGTCGCCCCGGATTTTGCCACGGTATCCGGGACAGAGAACAAAGACGGGACAGTCACCTTCTCCATCGATTTCGATAATAACCGGAACGACGGCGAACTTATCCGCGAATGCCCCGTCTCCGTCGTTATCAATAATTCTTCTTCCACCACGTTTACGCTCCCTCCCACTCGCCAGGACTTCCATCCCGCAGGCTGACTTTTGACCGCCGCAGGCCGCAAGGCCTTTGCGGCCGGGGGGCCGCAGGAGATTCCGCCGCCATCTCAACTTCAGAAGAAGTATGAGGACCGGCTGAACGGATCTGTTCCCCAGAAGCCCGCCCAGGAATCCGAGAAGGAGCGCAAGCCCAAGGAACACGACTTCTTCAAAGTCTATGATATGTTCCTGAAAGAATGCGGTGAGAAGAACGCCTGGACGGAAGCCACGCTGACGGAGTTCGTCGCATATATGCGCGACAGCAAGAAGCTTCGCACTCCCCGGAAAAAGAAGGGAGAAAAAGGCGGATGCCCTACCTCGACATTGTGGATTCTATCAAGGCGAGTGAAATGACAAAGTTAGATATGTTGGTGTCAGGATCGTTTAATAAATGATTAATTGTAACTTTGTAGAAAAATATCATATGGGAAAGGATCTAACAATTT
>JAEEVC010000045.1 GCA_016287075.1 Bacteroidales bacterium
CCCCGGCGACCAGGACGTCATAGGAGGCCTTTACCTCGATTTCGGCGACATAATGCATTGTATCCATTTGACTGTCATTTTTTTCCGGTGGAACCCCGCAGGTTGATCTCGGCGTTGAGGACGACGGTGCGGACCGGCGTCGCGGGGTCCAGCACCTGGTCGATGAGCATCTGCGCAGCCGCGCGCCCCATTTCGAACATGGGCGGTTCGACGCTCGTCAGCTGCGGGAAGACGACCTTGGACAGGTCCGTCCCGGAAAAGGCGGCGACGGAGATGTCTTCGGGAATGCGGAAACCCAGTTCCCGGAGGTGGTTCATGGCCCCGACCCCGACCGCCTCGTTGAAGGCGAAGATCCCATCGACATCCAGCCCCTCGGCGACCAGCCGGTCCACGGCGACATAACCGTCCTCCATGCCGAGCCCGCCGTGCCGATCTTCGAAGGGAAGGCCGTATTTCCCCATCACGTCGCGGAAGCCCCGTGCCCGTTCGGTGGAGTTGTAGATGTTGTCCGGGCCCCGGAAATGGCAGATGTGCCGGCAGCCGGACTGGATCATCTTCTCGACGACGAAGAAGGACTTGGCATAATCGTCCACCAGGACCTGCGAGACGGCCAGCCCATAGGGGATGCGGCCGAAAGAGACCATCGGGAGACCGTGCTCCTGCAGGGCCCCGAGCAGGTCGGCATTGTGCTGGTAGCTGCACTGGCAGAAGATGATGCCGTCCACCATGAACCGCTCCATCATCAGCAGGTTCTCCCGTTCCACTGCCGGGTCTTCTGCGGCATCGGCGATGATGACGCGGATGCCTTTCGGGTAGAAGACGTGCTGGATGCCCTTGATGACCTGGATGGTGTAGTGGGTTTCCATTTCGGGTACGAGCACGCCGATGGCGCCTGAGCGGCCGCCCCGCATGCTTTTCGCCGCCGGATTCGGGGTGTACCCCATTTCTTCGGCGGCGGCAAGGACGCGTCCGCGGGTCTCCGCGTTGATGTTCCGGTCTCCCGACAAGGCGCGGGAAACCGTGGAAACGGACAGCGAGAGCCGGGCCGCAAGGTCTTTGATGGTCGTGCGTTTCATGTTTGCCGGACCAAAAATAACAAGCTTTCCGCGAGTTTCCAAATCTGCCCGCCCGGCCGGGCCTATGAAAACGTTTTCAGTGAAAAATGGGGGACCGGGAAGAAAAATTCACGCGCGCGGGCGTAGAAATCCGCAAGTTTATTTGTATATTCGCCTCAATACTAACTGATAACCAATGGACAGAAGGTCATTTTTGAAGCAATCCGGAATAGCGGCACTGGCCGGTGCCGCGGCGCCGATGATCTTTTCGTGCGACGCGGGCGGGCGCGGGAGCGCATGTAACGGCCTCACGGTCAAGTCCTCATACAAGACGAAAGTGCTGGTGGTGGGCGGCGGTCCCGCCGGCGTGTGCGCGGCGATTGCCGCGGCCCGGCTCGGCGTGGACACGATGCTCGTCGAGCAGGGCGGCTGCCTGGGCGGCATGGCCACGCGCGGCCTTGTCGCGCCGTTCATGACCAGTTTCGACGCCTCCGGCGAGGTCCAGGTCATCCGCGGCCTCTTCGACGAGATCGTCTGCCGGATGGTCGGGCTCGGCGGCGCGATCCACCCGAAGGACGTCCGCGCCGGGACGGCCTTTTCGGCCTGGATCACGGCCGGCCATGACCACGTCACGCCGTTCGACGCGGAAACATTGAAGCTCGTGCTGGACCGCCTGTGCGCCGAGGCCGGCGTGAAAGTGCTCTGCCATGCGACCTTTGCCGGGCCCGTCCTCAAGGGGGAGGCCGTGAAAGGCGCGGTGGTGCTGACCCGGAAGGGCCTGGAACAGATTGACGCGGAGATGGTTATCGATGCGACCGGCGACGGCGACGTGGCCGCGGCGGCGGGCGTTCCCTCCGAATTCGGCAACCCGGAGCTCGGCAAGGTCCAGCCCTCGACGCTGTTCTTCCGGATCAACTGCGTGGACAGCAAGCGGCTGGAGGCCGATGTCATGGCCCATATCCACGAGTTCCGCAAGGTGGACGGCGTCAGTTACCGGGCGCTCCACTGGTGGGTAGAAAAGGCCGAGGAGGCCGGCGAGTGGGACATCGCCCGCAAGTCGGTCAATATCTACCGCGGGGTCCGCGAGGACGAATGGGCGGTCAACTGCACCCGCATCGCGAACGTCGATGCGACGGATTCCGAAAGCCTCACCGCCGGGGAGGCGGAGGGCCGCCGGCAGGTCCGCGAGCTGATGGATTTCTTCCACAAATACGTTCCGGGCTGCGAAAAGGCCGCCCTGATGAGCTCCGCTTCGACCCTCGGCATCCGCGAATCCCGCCACATCGCGGGCGAATACCGCCTCACGGCGGAGGACCTCCTGACCTGCCAGGTGCCCGAGGACAGCATCCTCCTGGCATCGAATTCCGTCGATGTCCACGGCCGCACGGGCGCGATGGGCACGGAATACAAGACCATTTCCGGCGGCAACTGGTACGGGGTCCCGTACCGCTCGATCCTGCCGCAGGGCGTTGACAACCTGCTGATTCCGGGGCGCTGCCTGTCGGCTACGTCCGATGCGGCGGGTGCCGTGCGGGTCATGCCGCCGTGCATGGCGATGGGTGAAGCGGCCGGCGTGGCCGCGGCCCTCGCCGCGAAGGGCGGCACGACGCCGAAACGCCTGGAGGCCGGCGACCTTCTCGCCCAGTTGAAGAAGCAGAACGTATTCCTTGGATAGACCGTCATGAGATTTGCCTGGACCATCACCCTGGGACTCCTCCCTTTCCTCGCCGTTGCGCAAAACACGGCGGCACAGGAACTTCCGCCGTTTGAGGAACCGGAGGTCTCCGTTTTCATCGCCAAGGAAGGCCGCGGCCGCGCCCAGCAGGGCATGGCGCTCTGGGGGCGCTACCTCTTCTCCCTCGAGGACCGGGGCCATGTCAATATCTACGATTTCCGCAAGGCCGCTCCCGCGCCGATCGCCGCTTTCGATCTGGCTTCTTCGGCGAAGGACAACCACGCGAACAACGCGGAATTCGGCGTCGAAAAGAAGAAAGGCGCCTCTTTCCCGCTGCTGTATGTCTCCATCGGCAAGGTCGGCTGCGACCTTGAGTGGAACTGCTATGTGGAGAGCGTGACCCGCCGCCGGGGCGTGTGGACCAGCGAACTCGTCCAGACCATCATCCTCGACCGCTGCGAGGGATGGGCGGAGGCCGGTTACACCCCCATCTTCGGTTCCCCGAGCTGGCTCGTGGACCGGGAGCGCGGATTCCTGTGGGTCTTCTCGGCCATCCGCCGGACGACCCCGCAGGTCACCCCGGATCCCCGGGAGAATCTCTATGTCGCCACGAAATTCCGCATCCCGAAACTCTCGGAAGGGCCCGAGGTCCATCTGGGCGTCGCCGACATCCTGGGCCAGGTGACCTTCCCCTCCGACATCGGCTTCACCCAGGCCGGCTGCATGCATGACGGCCTGATCTACTATTGCTTCGGCGTCGGCAACCGCGAAGTGAACCGCCCGGCCGGGCTGCGGGTCTATGATACGGACACGGGCCGCATCGCCGCGCGTTACGACCTCTTCGACCTCGTCCTCCAGGAGCCTGAGGATGTGTTCCTGAAAGGCCGCTGGATTTACCTCAACGCCAATACCCCCTCCAAAGGCGATATCGTCCCCAACGTGTATCGCATCTCCTTACCTAAGCACGGAACGAAATGAAAATGAACACGATTCCCTTGATTGTACTCCTGCTGACCCTCCTCGCCTGCGGCGAAAAACCGCTCGGCCCGGCGGGCGGGAACGGATCGACTCCGTCGACTCCGGCAACCCCGGCCGCCAGCGAGAAGGTCGGCGAGCCCCTCTCCGCCTGGCAGGAAGGCCAGATGGACATCCATTTCATCAATACGACGACCGGCGAGTGTGTCTTTGTCATCGCCCCGGACGGCACCCAGATCCTCATCGACGCCGCGGGATCGCTCGTCTCGACCGGCCAGGTCAATTCCTCCGTCACGAACACGGGCATCCGCGCCCGCTGGGACCCGACGAAGGACCCGGACTACCGGACCGGCAAGTTCATCGCCGGCTACCTCGCGAAATGCATGGCCTGGACAGGGAACGACAAGATCGACTATGTGGTCAACACCCATTTCCACAACGACCACTTCGGCGGCTATTCGAAGTCGCTGCCCGTCTCGGACAAGTCCGATACCTACCGGAAGCAGAGCCTTCCGGAAATCCTCGACACCTATCCGGTCGGCACGCTCCTGGACCGCGGCTGGCCGGACTACATGTATCCGTACGATGTCCGGAAACTGGCCTCCAACGGCGATGCCATCGACAATTATGTGAAGGCCGTCCAGTGGCATGCCGCCCATACGGGCCTCAAGGCGGCGCGTTTCGTGGCCGGGTCGAAGGACCAGGTCGTCCTGAAGCGGAAGGCGGCGGCGTATCCTTCCTTCGTTTTCCGGAACATCGCCGTCAACGGCGAGATCTGGGACGGCGGGCAGACGACGACCGCGACGGCCACCTTCCCGGCGGCCTCGGAGATCCAGGTGGCCAATCCCGCCGATCCGGGCAATGCGGACAAATGCCCCGCGGAAAACCATTGCAGCTGCGTCATGAAGATCAGCTACGGCGCCTTTGACTTCTTCGAGGGCGGCGACGCCCAGTACAACGGCATGTCCTCCTTCCCGTGGAAGGACATGGAGACGCCCGTCGCGAAAGCGGCTGGCGCCGTGGAGGTTATGAAGGCGGACCACCACGGCGTGACCAATACCAACGGCTCGGGCTTCACCTCTTCGGTGACAGGAAAGACGGCCGAGGCGATGCGCTACCTCCGGCCCCGCTGCTGGATTGTCAACAGCTGGACGGACGGTCACCCGCGCCAGCCGGTGTATGAGGGGGTGATGGGCACGATGCCCGGGACGGATGCCTACATCACGAATGTGTGCGACGCGATGGGCTCGTATGCGGAGTTCTCCCGGGTCAAGGGGAGCAATGGCCACATCGTCGTCCGCGTCTATGACGGCGGCGCCACCTACCGGGTCTATGTCCTGAGCGATTCGGACGGGAAGATGACGGTGAAATCTATCTCAAATGCTTATAAATCAGTATAATATGGATCGAAGGAAATTTCTTGCGACCACCGGCCTCCTGGCCGCGTCCGGCGCTGCCGCCCCGCTGCTCGGGAGCTGCCGCGCCGGCGACCCGTATCTGGACGGGGCGTCGGTCGCGGTGAAGGACGCCTACCGCTGCGACCTCCTGGTCGTCGGCGGCGGCCCCGCCGGCGTATGCGCCGCCATCTCGGCGGCCCGCCTCGGCGCGAAGGTGCTGCTGGTGGATTCCGGCAACTGCCTCGGCGGCATGGGCACGAAGGGCCTCGTCGGCCCGTTCATGACCTGCTATGACGCCAAGGGCGAGACGCAGATCATCCGCGGCCTGTTCGAAGAGGTCGTGGACCGGCTCATCGCCGTCGGCGGCGCCCTCCATCCGAAGGACATCCGCCAGGGCACGGAATTCACCGCCTGGATCAGCGAGGGCCACGACCATGTGACGCCCTTCGACCCGGAACTGCTGAAGGTTGTTTACGACCACATGTGCCGGGAAGCGGGGGTGAAGGTCCTGTATAACAGCCTGTTCGCCCGTCCGATCATGAAAGGGCGGTCCATCCGCGGGGCCGTGCTCCTGACTCCCGGCGGCTTCGAGGCCGCCGAGGCGAAGCTGGTCGTCGACGCGACCGGCGACGGGACGGTCGCCTTCCGCGCGGGCGCGCCGTGCGTCTTCGGCGACCCGGAGGCCGGCCGCGTCCAGCCCTCCTCGCTTTTCTTCCGGATGAACAACATTGACACCGACCGGCTCATCGCCGAGGTCGTGCCGCATCTGCCGGAGTTCCGCCGCGTGAACGGCGTCAGCTACCGCTGCCTCCACTGGCGGGTGGCCGAGGCCGAGGCGGCGGGGGAATGGGACCTCGCCCGGAAGTCCGTCAACATCTGGCGCAGCGTCGAGAAGGACCAGTGGGTGGCGAACTGTACCCGGATCCACGGCGTGGATGCGACGGACGCCGAGAGCCTGTCCTCCGCCGAGGAGGAGGGCCGCCGGCAGGTCCAGGAGCTCATGCATTTCTTCCACAAGTACGTCCCCGGCTGCGAAAAGGCGACCCTGATGGGCACGGGCTCCGTGATGGGCATCCGCGAGTCCCGCCATGTCCACGGGGACTTCATCCTGCCGGTCCAGGACCTCATCGACGGCGTGATCTATGACGACCGCATCCTCCTGTCGGCCAACTCCATCGACGTCCACGGCGCGATGGGCGGCCCGGCCGGCGGCCTTTACATGCCGATTACCAAGGACTTCTACAGCGTCCCTTACCGCGCCCTCCTGCCGAAGGACGTGGACGGCCTGCTCCTCGCCGGCCGCTGCATCAGCGCCGACTCCGCGGCCGCGGGCGCCATCCGCGTCATGCCGCCGGCGATGGCCATCGGCCAGGCCGCCGGCACCGCCGCTGCCCTTGCCCTGCAGAAGGGAATTGACCCGAAGCAATTGGATTACAGTGATTTGCGGCCTGCTCTCCTCGAGGGCGGCGCCTGTCTGGACAGACAATAACAATCAAACCCTACTATATGAACAAACGATTTGTCCTAACCCTCATGGCTTTGTGCCTGGCTTTCCTGCCGCTCGCCGCGCAGACGGTCCAGGTCTCCGGAACCGTTCTTGACGAGAGCGGACAAGCCATCGCTGGTGCCGGCGTCCTCGAAGCGGGAACGCTGAACGGCACGGTAACGGATGTCGACGGCAACTATTCCCTGTCGGTATCCTCTCCCCAGGCCTCCCTGGAGGTTTCTTTCATGGGTTTTGTCACGGAAGTGATCCCGGTCGGAACCCGTTCCCGGATCGACGTCGTCCTGAAGGAGGACAGCACGGTCCTTGACGAGGTCATGGTCATCGGCTACGGTACGGTCAAGAAGAAAGACCTGACCGGTTCCATCGCCGCGGTGGACGGCGGCAAGATCGCCACCATCCAGGCCGCAGGCCTCTCCCAGGCGCTCCAGGGCTCGATGCCGGGCGTCCAGGTCACGCGTACCAGCGGCCTCCCGGGCGCGAGCGCGACCATCCGCGTCCGCGGTATCACCACCATCGGCGACTCCGACCCGCTCATCATCGTGGACGGTGTCCCGGTCTCCAGCCTCGACGACGTGGATGTCGATGCGATCGAAAACATCACCGTCCTGAAGGACGCGGCCTCCGCCGCCATTTACGGTGCCCGTGCTTCCGCCGGCGTCCTCCTCGTCACGACCAAGCGTGCGAAGACCGGCCAGCTCCACATCGACTACAACGGCAGCTTCTCCCTGATGAGCCGGACGGCGCATCCGAAGCAGGTGAGCGTCACCCGTTTCATGGAACTCCAGAACGAGGCCCAGTGGAACGACGCCGGCATGCCGGCCGGCCGCGAGGACTTCCAGTACGAGCAGAGCTACATCGACAATTACATCGCCAACAATGCCGTGGATCCGGACAACTATCCGATTACGGACTGGGATTCCCTGATGATTGAGAAGGTGGCCCCGCAGCACAAGCACCGTCTCTCCGTCACCTATGGCAACGAGAACATCAAATCCCGCGCGATGCTCTCCTATGCGGATGAGGAAGCCCTCTATTACGGCCGCGGCCGCGAGGACTACAACGCCCGCCTCAACAACGACATCAAGATCAACGATTTCATCTCGGCGTCGATCGACATGACCTTCAACCACCGGTACAGCCGGAACAACCAGGTCAACCCGGTC
Organism: Bacteroidales bacterium; assembly: GCA_016287075.1. Classification (GTDB taxonomy): domain Bacteria; phylum Bacteroidota; class Bacteroidia; order Bacteroidales; family UBA932; genus Cryptobacteroides. The sequence goes on from JAEEVC010000045.1 coordinate 7,773, forward strand.
CAGGCGGCGTTCAAGTACAACCCGATCTATGTATCCGTCTGGTCGGACGGGACTTACGGCCCGGGCAACAACGGTACCAACACCCTGGCCCGCCTCCATGCCGGCGGCTTCGACAATACCGAGCGGAACGCCTTCTACGGCAAGGCCTCCCTCATCATCACGCCTTTCAAGGACTTCACGATCACGGGTGTTTTCGCCCCGTCCTTCCGCCACAGCAAGGAGAAGGACTATGTCCAGAAGACCTACTACTATCGCCAGCCCGGCATCCTTTCCGAGAACCCGCTGAGCGGCTGTCCCTCCACGAAGCTGATCGAGAGCCGCACGGAGGCGAAGGATTTCACGACGCAGCTCCTCCTCAACTACAAGAAGGACTTCGGGAAGGCCGTCCGCACGACGTACATGGCCGGTTACGAGCAGTATTACGCCACTTCCGAGAGCCTGAAGGTCGGCAGTGACCAGATGAACTGGGAAGGCTTCCCGTACATGAAGCTCGCCAATACCAACTTCCTGGTTTCCTACGACGACGACCAGAACATCGTCTTCCCGACGGGCAATGCTTCCGAGAACGCCTACCGTTCCTGGTTCGGCCGCATCACGTTCGACGTCCTGGACCGCTACCTGTTCCAGTTCAACGCCCGTTATGACCAGTCCTCCCGCTTTGCACAGGCCTACCGCGGCGCCTTCTTCCCGTCCGCATCGTTCGGCTGGGTGGTGACGGAAGAGCCTTTCATGAAGGCCCTGAACCTCCGCGCCCTGAACTTCCTCAAGCTGCGCGCGTCCTACGGTACCCTCGGCAACGAGAAGATCGGTAACTATCCTTACCAGTCCACCATCGCTCCGGGAACGATCCCGATGTATTCCGGCACGACGATCGTCTCCGCCGCCACGGCGGCCCAGACGGCCTATGCCATCCCGGACATCACCTGGGAGACCACCAAGACCTGGAACGTCGGCCTGGACCTGACGATGTTCCGGAACCGCCTGACTTTCACCGGCGACGTCTTCCAGAAGAACACCTACAACATGCTCCTTTCCCGGAAACTCCCCGATGTACTCGGCTACTCCGACCCGAAGGACAACATCGGTGACATGTACACCCGCGGCTGGGAAATCCAGCTGGGCTGGAACGACCGCATCGGCGATTTCTCCTACGCGGTTTCCGCCAACCTGTCCGATTACAAGTCCGTGATGGGCAACCTCGGCGGCTACCAGAGCCTCGGTTCGAAGATCATCCAGCAGGGCGTCGAATACAACGCCTGGTATGGCTACCAGAGCGCCGGCCTGTATCAGACCGACGAAGATGTGGCTGCTGCGGCCGCCCGCGCCACGGCGCCGGAATACGGCATGCCCGCCCTCCTCTTTGCGGACGTCCATCCCGGTGATATCGCTTACAAGGACCTCGGCGGCGCAGACGGTGAGGCCGACGGCAAGATCAGCCCGGACTATGACCGGGTCATCCTCGGCAGCTCCTCCCCGCACTACCAGTACGGCGGCAACATCAATCTCGGCTGGAGGAACTGGAACCTCTCGATGACCTTCCAGGGCATCGGGTATGTCCTCGCCCAGAAGGGCCAGGCGATGGTTTACCGCGACGGTGACGCCTACACGTTCCCGGTGGAATACGACAACTGGTACTGGAGCGCGCTCCGCACCCCGGAACAGAATCTCCGGGCCAAATATCCGCGTGCCACGCTGACCAATACGAGCAAGAACAACTATGACCAGACGACGGACTACTGGCTCTTCAACGGCGCTTACTTCCGGCTGAAGAATGTGCTCCTGAGCTACACGCTTCCGTCCGCGATCACCCGGAAGCTGAACCTCCAGACGCTCCGCGTATATGCCAGCGCCACGGATCCGTTCTCCATTTCGAACTTCCCGCAGGGCTGGGATCCGGAATCCTACACCAACCTCAGCGCCTACATGGTGAAGACCTTCACCCTCGGCCTGCAGATCGCCTTCGGCGGCCGCGTCGCCGAATCCCCGGCTCCGGCCCGCATGCCTGTCTCCGGCGCCCAGACGCCTGCCCGCGTCGCCCGTGAGACCAAGAAAGCCCTCAAGGCCGAACCCGAGATCCGGGAGGTCATCAAGGAAGTGGTCAAGGAGAAGATCGTGGAGGTGGAGAAGATCGTCGAGAAGCCGGTCGAAATCCCGGTGTCCACGCTCAAGGGCGAATACGAGGACGACCTCTTCTTCCTGAAGAACAAGTCCGAACTCCGTCCGGAAGAGGCCTTCAAGCTGGGCCGTATCTGCCAGATCCTGAAGGACAACCCCGACGCGAAGATCGTCGTGACCGGTTATGCGGACTCCGCCACCGGAACGCCCGAAATCAACCAGCGGCTCTCCGAGGAACGTGCCGGCGCCGTCGCCGCCATGCTGCGCGAGGCCGGTATTCCCGCAGACCGCATCGTCTGCAAGTCCGTCGGCTCCGACCGCGATGCTTCCGCCTCTCCGGAGGACAACCGCGTTGCCGTTTGTATCATCAAGTAAACAGCAGGCATCATGAATAAATATATCACCCTCCTTTCCGCCGCCGTCCTGCTTCTGGCAGGCTGCATCAACGAATCCGTCAAGAAGGTGGAGATCCTGGATGAGTACGCCGGCGCCAAGACCAAGGTCACGATGGCCGCCGACCCGATTCCCGCCGAGGGCGGAACCCTCGTCGCGACGGTGAGCTCCGAAGTTCCCTTCGAGGTCTCGCTCGCGAAGACGGCCACCTGGCTGACCGCCGCCAAGTCTTCCGACCAGATCACCTTCACCGCGACGGCCAACCCCTCTGCGGAGAAGCGCTGGACCAGTGTCGTCCTCGTCGATCCCGACACGCATTTCGCCATCACGAGCATCGACGTCGTCCAGGCCGGTACGGCAAAGGTCATGAAGAAGTTCTCGGTCAGCACGGACGCGATTTCCGTCCGCGCGGACCAGACCGAATCCCTGTTCTCCGTCACCGCGGAGGTCCCGTGGACAGCGACCAGCGACAATGCGGACTTCGTGCTTACGCCGGCTTCCGGCAACGCCAATGCCAACATCTCCGTCTCCTTCCCGGTGAATACCGTTCCGGAGCAGAAGGTGGTCCACATCACGGTTGCCACGACAGCCGAAGACGTCATGACTCCTTCCTATACGATTACGATTACCCAGGCTGCCGGCAAGGAAGCCTCTTCGGCCGTGAAGCCCGCTCCGGGCACCGTGCTTGCCGAGTGGGAGTTCGATACGCCCCAGATGGAGGCCCTGCGGGCCGGCGGTTGGGAATCGAATCCCGATATCGCGGCCGAGGATGCCCCCGGGAACGTGGGCGGCATCTATGTCCCGTCGAACGTTTCCGGCAACGGACGGATCGAGTACTACAACGGTTCCGACAAGTCCAGCGTTTCGACCACGAAGCAGAAACGCCGCATCGGTACCCGTGGCGAGCCTTGTGTCTATTGCTGCTGGGTCGATGACTACTTCACGTGGACGGCCGTTCCGGACGCCCCGCTTGCCGCCGGGACCAAGTTCCAGATCAATTTCGTGCTCCGTCCCAACAACGCCGGCGTCATGAAATACTGGAAGTGCGAATTCCTCGACGGGGAGGCCTGGAAGGAGCTGGAAACCGTTGAACTCTCGTTCAATTCGAATGGCGCCGGCACGGCGGAAGATCCCAAGCAGATCAACTGCTTCATTGTCCGGACGGCGACACTGACCGCCGATACGCCCTATGCCCAGTTCCGCTTCACGGCAACGCCGAACGCCCAGTGCGGCGACGGCACGCCGGCTGCGAAGATTTCCTCCTCCCACGTGCTCCGCTTCGCGGGCAAGTGGTCGGATGCCGGGGAATCGGATAAGTACCTGCAGGTTCCGGAGAACCCGAAGATTGTCGTTGTTGAATAAACCCTGAATCGCGATGAAAATGAAAAAGAACATATTTACCGCCTTTGCGGCCGCCGTCCTGTTTACGGGCTGCGTCAATCTCGACCTTGCCCCGCTTTCCGAGGGCTCCAGCGAGAACTGGTTTACCAACGAGCAGGAGATTTCCTATGCGCTCAACGCGCTTTACGATCCGGACCTCTGGTATTCCGAGTGCAGCCGCCTGTTCCACACGGACCGCTGGTCCGACGACTGGAACCAGCGCACGCAGCTGTACGAATTCGTCGGCGGCACGCTGGAAAGCACGACCGGCCACGTGACGAATGCCTGGGCCCAGCACTACAAGGCCATCGCCCGGGCGAACACCATCCTGTACAGCCTGAACAAGGCGAAAGAAACGATGACCGAGGAGAAAATCGCCCAGTATGCGGGCGAGGCCAAGTTCTTCCGCGCATGCTTCTATTCCTATCAGATTTTCCTCTTCGGCGACATCCCGTATTACACGGAGTATATTTCCCTGGAGGATGCATACAAGATCGGCCGCACGGACAAATACTACATCCTCGAGCAGATCTACAAGGATTTCGACGATGCGGCGGCTGTCCTTCCCGACTCCTATTCTGGCATCGCCCGTCCGACCAAGGGTGCGGCGCTGGCGATGAAGGCCCGTACGGCGCTTTGGTTCAACGACTGGCAGACCTGCGCCACGGCGGCGAAGGCCTGCATGGACCTCGGTGCATATTCCCTCCATCCGTCTTTCCGCGAGTTCTTCCTCTCCAAGACGAAGACCTCTCCGGAACTGATCTTCGCCCTTCCCTGCTCCAACGAGCTCGGCATCCATGCCTACGGAGAGGCGTCGACCAAATCCTTCTGCCCGCGCAACAACGGCTGTACGTCCGTCGCCCAGCCTTCGTGGGAACTCTTCTTCGCCTACCCGTGCACGGATGGCAAGTTCGTCTGGGAGTCCCCGCTGTATGATCCGGCCAATCCGTTCGCCAACCGCGACCCGCGTTGTGCGGAGACCTTCGTCGAGTTTGACAAGGAGTTCATGGACTATATCTACAATCCGCGCGTCGGCGCCACGACGACCCTCAAGGTCTCGACGGGCCAGCAGGTGAAGAATGTCGACTCCAAGATCGGGTCAAAAGACTGCTCCTACAACGGCATGATGCTGAAAAAGCATGTGGACGAAGAATGGACCGACGACCTCCTGACCGATGCGCCGATCCGGATCATGCGTTACGGCGACGTCCTGCTGATGTACGCCGAAGCGATGATGGAAATGGGGAAGGCCGACCAGGCTGTCCTCGATGCGACGGTCAATGCCCTGCGTGCCCGCGCTTATGGCGTAGCGGTCGACAGCCAGGCCTATCCGCACATGCTCGCCGGCGACCAGGGACAGCTCCGCCGCCTTCTCCGCAACGAGCGCCGCATCGAAATGGCGTGGGAGAACCGCCGCTGGTATGACCTGATCCGCTGGCGCCTCTGCGACGATGCCCTGACCCGTCCGGTCTATGGCCTCCCGGCCAACGGAGACCGGACCGCCAACGAGAAGACCGGTTACTGGCTGTTCCCGAAGGACTTCCGTCCCCAGATGCTGCCGAGCTCGCTGATCGACCTGTCGGACATCGAGAATTACAAAACCTATTTTACGATCAACGTGAAGCGCGCCTTCGTCCCGCGGGAATATCTCCATCCGATCCCGCTGAATGAACGCGTCGTCTGCCCGAACCTGACCCAGAATCCCGGCTATTGATGCGTTATCAAGGAATTACCTGTGCGTTTGTTCTGCTCGCCGCACTCCTCTCGGGGTGCGGCGGGGAGAAAAGGCTTCCTTCCGTCGTTGTTCCCGGCAAGGAAAAACCCGAAGTTACGCCCGTCGTTCCGGAAGAGACGCCCGACGCCAAGGTCGGGGAGGTCCTCCCCCTCTGGTCGGAGGGATACCTGGATATCCACTCCATCAATACCGGCCGGGGCGAGAGTTATTTCTACATCTTCCCGGACGGGACGACGATGCTCCTCGATGCCGGCGGCGCGCTGCCGGGAGAGGTGCATGACTACGGCGAAGGAAATTCCCCCGGCGTGCCGTCCAAGCCGAACAAGGACATCCCGGCGGCCGACGTGATCCTGCATTATATCCAGCATTTCTCCCCGGAGGTTTCGAAGGGGGCGCTGGACTATATGATGGTCTCACACTACCACAGCGATCATTTCGGGTCGGTCAACTCCTTCTTCCCGAGCCATCCGTCGGGCGGCTTCGTGCTGAACAGCGTTGCTGCGGTCGGCACCGCCCTGAAGGTCGGGAAACTGCTGGACCGCGGCGAATTCGACGATCCGCCGTCCTCCGACTGGTTCTCGTCCACGACGAACTACAACAATTATGTCAAGTTCGCCAAGTGGGCGGCGACCAGCCAGGGGACCGTCCGCGAGAAAGTCCGCGTCGGGGCGAACGACCAGATCGTGATGGTCCACAAGCCCTCGGCCACGGATGCCTTCGAAGTGCGGAACCTGGCGGCCGGCGGCTATGTCTGGACGGGAACGGGGACGGAAAGCGCCACCAGGCTTCCTTCCACGGCCGAATTGAAAAAGATGGGTTCCAGCGACGCGGGCCAGTGCGGCGAAAACGTGATGAGCGTTGCGCTCCATGTCCGGCTGGGCGCTTTCGACTGGTTCACCGGCGGCGACTGCCAGTACAACGGCCGCTCCACCTATGCCTACAAGGATATCGAAGCCCCGATCGCGAAGGTGATGAAGAAGGTTGAGGCGATGAAGGCCAACCACCACTGCACGGCCAATACCAACAGCGCCGAACTGCTGGCCGTCCTCCGGCCGGACGTGCTGGTCGCTTCCTCCTGGCGGGATGTCCAGCCGCGGGCGGAGACGATGACCCGCTTCATCAAGGCCAATTCCGAGGTCAAGATCTTCACGACGAACCTGACGGACAACAACAAGGCGACCCTTGCCTCGCAGGGGTTCGACATCGGCCGGATGTCCGCGATCAGCGGCCATATCGTCCTCCGCGTCCATCCGTCGGGCTCCAGATTCTGGGTCTATGTCCTGGATGACAGCGACGAATCCTACAAGGTCTCGAAAGTATTCGGACCGTACAACTGCCAATAATTCACTAATTCAATACACACTTGTACAATGCGTAAACTGAATTATCTCTCCCCGTCCCTCCGTTGGACGGACCTCCGCGCGGAGCGGAATTTCCTCGCCAGCGGCGAGGGTGAGAATGCCGAGCCGACGCCCGGCACGTGGTCTTTCTTCGACGAACTTGAAATGGAGTAGCGTTATGAGAAAGACTTGGATCATCGCGGTCGCCGCCGCAGCGGTGGCGCTCGCAGGATGTAACCGGGAAATCCAGGGCCCCGAGGGCGCCAAGGTTTTCCGCGCAGCCATCGAAACCCCTTCCCGCGTCGCTTTCTCCGACGAAGGCGCTTTCAGCTGGCAGGCGGGCGACGCGGTCGCCCTGTCGACCAACGCCGGCTTCAAGACCTTCACGTTGAAGGATGGTGCCGGCGCTTCCGTCGCGGCTTTTGACGGCGACCTCGAGGGCGTGACCTCCGCCACGGTGGCCATCTATCCGGCCGCCATCGCGAAGGACGACGCCACCGTGACGCTCCCGGCGGAGTACGCCTGGGCGGAGGGCCAGACGAACGCGGCCATGTTCTGCAGCCAGGTGAGCCTGACCGAGGTCAACAGCTTCAAGCACCTCGGCGGTATCATCAAGGTCAGTTTCGCGGAGATTCCCGCCGAGGCCGACGCCATGGTGCTGAAGGCCGAGGCGAAGATCACCGGTGACTTCGCGATCGCGGACGGCAAGATCGCCGCGGGCGTGGGCTCCGACCAGGTGAAGGTCACCTTCGCCGCGGGCTCGAACCCTGCCGCCTTCTACATCCCGGTCCCGACCGGCGAATACAAGTTCGCGGTCGAGCTCCAGGCTGCCGGTGCGACCATCGAGAAGTCCGTGAAGGCCACGACCAACGCCATCAAGATCGACCGCAAGGCCCTCGTGCTGATGGATCCGGTCGGCGGCCCGGTGAAGGTGACGATCGCGACGGCCGAGGACTTCCTC